>DGLB01000034.1:216433-216935 GCA_002387845.1 Stenotrophomonas maltophilia
CCCGAATCCAGGTCCATGAAGGCCGACCAGCCGAAGCCGGCATAGGTGTTGCCCAGCTGCCCGTACGCGTGGCGAAGGCGATAGCCATAGCTGCCGCCCGAGCCGAAGAAGTCGTTCTGCAGCACGAAGCGCAGCGGTCCGGCCCCGGTGTCACGACGTGCTTCAATGGTGAACCGGGTCTGCCGCGCGTGCATGTTGAAGCGGGCCTTGTCGCGCCCGCCGTCGACCGGAATCTCCGACGTGATGAACATGTCGCTGTCACCCGCATCGCCATCGTCATACATCGCATCCAGCTTGGCGTAACCGCTCAGACGCACCCAGGTGGAGGTGCCCGGCAACGCGAAGAAGCCTTCCAGTTCGTCGCCCGGCGGCACCTCGTTGTCCATGCGCGCGGCCGCCTGGTCGTCCTCGTCGAACGGCTCGCGTGAGGGCAGTGGTGACGCGGTCACGTTCAAGGCGGCGGGCGTGGCGACCACGGCGGCCGCGACCGGCGCCGCCGGCG
>DGLB01000029.1 GCA_002387845.1 Stenotrophomonas maltophilia
TCTGTCGACCGATCCCACCGAAGCCAAGCATGGCTTTTGATCTTCCGTGGCCACCGGCCCACTGTCTGGGGCGTGCCGGGGTGGGTTTGCGGGACCGTAGAAAACATGGATGTTTTCTACGAGCCCCCATGGACGGGTTTACGGCGTGTCCCGCAAACCCGCCTCGGCGCGACCAAACACGGGAACCGATGAGCCACCGGCTGTTCGCCAAAAACCAACAGCAGCCGGGCAAGCCCGGCTCTACGTAGCGTCTGCAATCAACAAAAAAACCCGGCCGAAGCCGGGTTTTTTCGTTATCGCGTGAAGGCGAGAATCAGGCCAGACCGGCCTGCTTCATCACTTCGGCGGCGTAGTCTTCCACCACCTTCTCGATGCCTTCGCCCACGACCAGCAGCTGGAAACCAGCCACGTCGGCCTTGGCAGCTGCCACGACCTGCTCGACGGTCTTGTCGCCGTCCAGCACGTACGACTGGCCGTACAGGGTCACGTCGTTGACGATCTTGTTGATCTTGCCGCTGATGATCTTTTCCAGGATCTCGGCCGGCTTGGACTTGTCCTTCTCGGACATCTTGGCCAGTTCGATTTCCTTTTCCTTCGCCACGAACTCGGCCGGCACGTCGGCCGCCTTGTTGTGCGGCGGCTTCATGGCTGCCACGTGCATGGCCAGGCCACGGGCCAGTTCGACGTCGCCGCCGATCAGTTCGACCAGCACGCCGACCTTGCCGTTGGTGTGCACGTAGGCACCGATGTTGCCGGTGGTTTCGGCCTTGACCAGGCGACGGATCTGGATGTTTTCACCCAGGGTCTGGATCGCGGTGGCGCGGGCTTCTTCCACGGTCTGGCCCGAAGGCAGGGTGGCGGTCTTCAGGGCTTCCACGTCGGCAGCGCCCGAAGCCAGTGCGGCAGCGGCGACGGCGTCGACGAAGGACTTGAAGTTGGAGTCGTTGGCGACGAAGTCGGTTTCCGAGTTGACTTCGACCAGCACGGCCTTGCCGGCGTCCTGGGCCAGGCCCAGGCGGCCTTCGGCGGCCACGCGGTCAGCCTTCTTGTCAGCCTTGGCAGCGCCGGACTTGCGCAGGGCTTCAGCCGCTGCGTTGATGTCGCCGCCGTTTTCAGTCAGTGCCTTCTTGCACTCCATCATGCCGGCGCCAGTGCGCTCGCGCAGTTCCTTGACCAGGGAAGCAGTGATTTCCACGGGAATTCCTCACATAAGAAAGGGGTTGGGCCGGCATGGTGGCCGGCCCGTGTGACAAAGACCCTGTCGCGCCTGCGGCAGCAGACAGGGCGCGGTGGGTGCGTGCACCCACCGCAGGCCGGAATCAGGCCTCGGTGCCCTTGTCGGCAGCGGCCTTCTTGGCCGGAGCGCGACGGGCCGGCTTGGCTTCTTCAGCAGCGGCTTCGGTGAACTCTTCTTCACGGACGCTGGCAGCGTGCGGAGCAGCGGCCTTGCCTTCCAGCACGGCGTCAGCAGCGGCACGGGCGTACAGCTGCACGGCGCGGATGGCGTCGTCGTTGCCCGGGATCGCGTAGTCGACCAGTTCCGGGTTGTAGTTGGTGTCAACCACGGCGATCACCGGGATGCCGAGCTTCTTGGCTTCCTTGATGGCGATGTCTTCGTGACCGATGTCGATGACGAAGATGGCGTCCGGCAGACGGTTCATGTCCTTGATGCCGCCCAGCGAGGCTTCCAGCTTGTCACGCTCGCGACGCAGGCCCAGCACTTCGTGCTTGACCAGCTTGTCGAAGGTGCCGTCGGTTTCGCCGGCTTCCAGTTCCTTCAGGCGGGCAACCGACTGCTTGACGGTACGGAAGTTGGTCAGGGTGCCGCCCAGCCAACGCTGGTTCATGAACGGCATGCCGCAACGCTCGGCTTCTTCGCGGATCGATTCGCGGGCGCTGCGCTTGGTGCCCAGGAACAGGATGGTGCCGCGCTTCTGGGCAACGCTGGAAATGAAGTTCATCGCGTCATTGAAGAGCGGAACGGTCTTTTCCAGGTTGATGATGTGGATCTTGCCGCGGGCGCCGAAGATGTACTGGCCCATCTTGGGGTTCCAGTAACGGGTCTGGTGGCCGAAGTGGACGCCGGCTTCCAGCATCTGACGCATGGTGACCTGGGGCATTGCAAAACTCCTGATAGGGAACCGGCCGCCACGGGAAAGGGAATGGGCGGTCCGCCGCGAGGCGGGAGGTTCCGGGGTTGGGCTTCCCTGCTGCTTCCGTGACCGAACTCCTTGCGGAGCACCCCGGCACGAATGGGGGCAACAGGTGTGTATTCACCGGTGACGCCCGGTGTTGGCGGGTTTCCGGGCACGAAGCCGCAGGAAATCCAGTCGATTATAGCCCGCTGCTGGCGCTGGGTGCAATTGCAGGGTCCAGCGGGGCCAGCAGGGCGGGTTCGTCCTGGCCCAGGCGGGCGCTGAAACGCCCGTCGGCGTAGGCCGCGGCGGGGCCGGGCAGCGGCCAGCGCCGGGTCTGGCCTGCCAGCACATAGCCGGCCAGGCCGGGCAGCAGGGGCAGGGGCGCACCGTGGCCAGGAATGAAGGCCAGGTCGGAAAGGCGGGCGTGGCGAGGGCCGCCATTGTACAGCTCGAGCACCGTCGGGCCGGTGCCGGCGAGGACCCTCACGGCCAGCGCCGGGCCGGCACCGTGATCGGCACCGGCAATGAACACCGGCAGCGAGATCTGCAGCGCAGGGCTGTCCTGTCCGGCGCGCAGCACCAACCGGTAGCTCTGCTCGGTGGTGGGGCTGGCAGCGGACCAGACCAGCCGCACGCGCTGCCGGCCACGTGCCGGCAGCCGCAGTTCCGCAGGGCTGACTGCCAGCACCACGGCCGGTTCCAGCCGCTCACGCTCGGCGCTCTGTGCCCAGTGATACAGGCGGGCCTGGCCGTGCCACGGCTGGTCGCTGTCGTTGTACAGCCACACGCTGTCGTCGCGCTGGCCCGGGGCCAGGGTGACCGACAACGGCGACACCTCCAGCGCCTGCGCGGCGCTGCCTGCGGCAAGCATCACCCAGGCGGCCAGCCCTTTCAGAAGGTCAGGGTGTGCCATGCGCGCTGTGCGTCAGGGCCCGCATCCACCGGCGGCGTCAACGCCTGCACCTGGGGCGGAGCCGGGGTTTCGGTGTCGCTGCGGCGATGCGCGGTGGCGCAGGCGGTGGGTCGGGAGCCGGGTTCCAGCCGGCAGGCATCCACGACTTTCAACTGGATGCGCAGCGGCACCGGAGCCGGTGCAGGCTCGGCTGACCGCGCGGCAGCAAGCGGGGGCAGGGCGGCAGCCAGCAGGGCTGCATGGAGCACGATGAGGGGACGGGGCATGGACGACTGCGGTCGAAGGCTCGCCATCGGTATCGGCCCGCCCCCGGCCCGCTTGAGTGCTCAGTAGGTGATGGTGACCTTGATCTGGTCGCTGTAACTGCCTGCCGCCACCGCCCCGCTGGTGGGCGGCGCGCGGCCGTACACGGTGAGCACCTGCGCGCTGCCGGTGCCGGTGCCGCTGACCAGGTCGACGTTGGGCGTGCTGCCCCAACGCTGGCTGCGGGTGCTTTCCCGGTACAGCTCATAGGGGATGAACCAGGCGCTGTTGGTGGTGTGGCGCATCCGCCTGACCGTGCCATTGGCATACAGGCCGTTGTCCAGCGCGATGGTGTAGGCGGTGCGGTTGAGGCAGGTCAGGCCGATGGTGGAGGTGCGGTCGATGTTGCTGGTGATGGCTCCGGCGTTGCTGCCGAAGTCCATGTCGGTGGTCACATAGGCGCTGCACTGGGGCAGCACCGTAGCGGTGACGGTGAACGGGAAGCCGCCGGTGGCGGTCTTGTTGCCGGCCACGCCGGCCGTGGTGGTGCAGGCCGCCGGTGCGGGGGCGGTGCCCAGCAGTACTTCATTGAACGCGTACTGCAGGCGCACGTCAGCGCCGCTGAAACTGGTGGTGTAACTGCCGGCGGCAAGGGTCTGGCTGGCGGGAATGCGGCCGTAAATGGTGACCGTCACCGCGCCGCTGCCGCCGGTGAGCAGCGGCACCGAGTAGTTCAGGTCCACCACCAGCGGGCCGGGGGTGGTGCCCGGGGTCAGCCCCCAGATCGTGCTGTAGGCGGTGCTGGTGAACAGCTGGAACGACATCGGGTCACCATTGGCGTTGGTCATGCGTCGCAGGGGCGAGATGGCGACGCCGGTCGTACCCACCCCGATGCCGATGCAGGCCCGCACCGACGCGGTGGCCAGCAGGCTGAGCGCGGCGGTGTTGCAGGTGATGGTGAAGCTGGTGGAGGTCACGGTGGGGCTGCCCGCGGCATTGGCGACGTTGCCAAAGGCTGCCGTCACCGGGGTGGTGGTCGTGCAGGTGGTGTCGGCGCGCGCAGTGCCGGCCAGCAGTCCGCCGGCCAGCATCAGCAGCAGTCCCAGCAGCGCTTTCAGGTTCATGGTGCGGCACCGGGCTGACAGCGCAGGGGGCCCAGTCGCAGCGGCGCACTGCCAGCAGCATCGGCCAGCGGCACCACCACGCTGCAGCGACCCTCGGCGGTCTCCACTTCCAGCCGTGAACGCGTGGGCAGGTCTTCCAGGTACACCTCGCCGTCATAACCCACGGTGGCGCTGCGCTGATCGGGCAGGCGCACCTGGCTGCCGGCGGGCAGCGGCTGGTCCTGCATGTCGTGCAGCACCAGGGTGATGGCCCGGGTGCGGCGCAGCCCGAAACTCACGCCCAGGCCGGCACTCTGTCGGGGCGTGACCTGCGTGTCCACGCGCTCGGCGCGCATGTCGGCGGGCAGGTCCAGGGTGTCGATGGAAAGGCGGTTGCGCTGCCACGACAGCAGCGGCGTGACCAGCAGCAGGCCATTGCGGTCGGTCACCCCGATCGGCCGGTTCTCCAGCCGGACCGGAACGCCCGCGACCCCGTCAGTGGACACGACGGCGAACGCGTCCGGCACCTCGCGTGCGGCGAACACATGGCCGCCCATCCACACCACGCTGCCGCTGGCATTGGCATAGGCAAACGTGCTGTCGCCCTGGCGCGCGGCCCCGGCCGAGTAGCGCCCCACCCGGTTCAACCAGCCCACTTCGGCCAATCCGCCCGTGCCGTCGTCACCGTGCCGCGCCTGTACCCGCCAGCCGTAACCGCCCTGGCTGCCGTCGCCGGGGACCGGTTGCGAGACATCCACCGTGTACAGGTTGCGATCTCCGTTGCGCTGCAGGGCCAGGTTGCTCTGACGGTTGCGGCCCAGGCTGGCCGAGACCGACAGGTAGATGCTGCGGTCGGCGCTTTCGTCCAGGTTCTGGTTGAACGAGGCATAGGCCGACCAGCGTTCGGAGAAGGTGCGGTTCCAGAACACGCTGGCATAGCGGCGGTCGTCGCCATCCGGGTAGGACAGGCGCAGGTAGCTGGCACTGAGCGAACCGAGCCGGCCCAGGCTGGCCCCGGCGGTGAGCTGGTCGGTCACATCCGGCGGGCGCGCGCCCTGCAGGCTGCCCAGGTCCTGGAAGTCACCGTGGGTACGCAGGGTGGACGCGTTGAGGTTGAACACGCGGTTGTTCCAGCTGTAGCCCAGCGACCACTGGCCCCCGTCGCGGCCGTCCCCGCGGCTGCGCGCATAAGAGGCGTTGAGAACGCCGGCCAGACCCAGCTGCCACCAGCCGCCGGCTCCGGCGCTGGCCACGCCGCCGCCGCCTTCCGCATGCAGCTCGGCGGTGAAGCGGTTGCTTACCCCGCGTCGCCAGGTGGCGCTGCCGACGGTGGCGTCGTCATACGAGAACGAACGGATGCCGTAATCGCGGCGCATCCGGCCGATGCCGGCCGACCAGTCCGACAGGCCTTCGGCAAGTAGTTGCTGGGTGCCATAGAAGGAAAAGTCCAGGGTCTGCATGCGGCCATACGCATCGGTGATCACCACCTGCGCGTTGCCGGTGCCGCTGATGCCGGGTTGCGCGCCCAGTTGGAACGGTCCCACCGGCACCTCGCCGTTGTACTGGCGCAGCCCGTCCACGTACAGCTCCACCGTCGAGGGCACCACCGCCTCGCCCAGGAAGCTGGGGGTTGGGGTCAACACCCGGTAGGGTTGCAGGCCGTAATTACGACCGATCTGGATGCCACCCATGCGTACCGGTCGGCTCCAGTCGACGAAGCCGCTGAAGAAATCGCCCACGGTGAGGGTCAGGGCATGATCGGGAAAATCCAGTTCCCAGCGGCTGTCCAGGCGCACGCTCTCGCCGCGCCAGCCATTCCCGTTGCCGTCCTGGAAGGTGCGCAGCAACTGGCTGCTGCGCAGCACGCCGCGGCCGATGCCGAACACCCGCGCCTCCGCGGTCAGGGCCAGGTTGCCGGCATCTTCGTTCTGGCTGGCGTAGATGTCGTAGTTGAGCAGCGCCCCGGGTGAAGCACTGGCCACCGGCGTGGTCTCACGCGCTTGGCCCAGCTCGGTGGTGGGCAGGTCCAGCTGCTCCAGCGGCACCTCCAGCGCGAGCGTCTGCATGGCGGCGTCATAGCGCACCACCACGCCGCTGATCTGCTCCAACGGCACCGGCGCGTCGCCACGCGCGCCGAATCCAAGCTGGCGCAGCACGGCGGGATCGGCGCGCAGCTGGCCGGCCGATTCGGTGAACGGCAGCAGGCCGCGCGGGGTCCCGTTGAGGATGACATCCAGGTACAGCGTCTGCGGCGCGGTCAACGGGGTGGGCGGCGGCAGCATCACGTCGTCGGCGGCCCCGATGGCCCCGATGTCGACGCCGCTGTCGGCCGCTGCGGGCGCTGCCGCGGCGGGGACAGCCAGCACGCCCGGCGAGATCGCAGCAGCCAGGGCGACACGCACGCAGGCCTCAGCGAGCCGGTGGCGACGCAGGCAGTGGCGTGGCTTGCGAAGCGCCATTGATCTTTGCCGAAAGGGTCGCGGTGCCAAGGCGCGCCGCGGTGATCTCCAGTGGCCAGCGCATGGTCTGGCCGCTGAGTACATAGCCGACCAGGCCGGGCTTGAAGACCTGTGGGCGCTCGGGTGAGCCCATGCCCAGGTCGGCCAGCTGCGCGTAGGTCGCACCGAGGTTGCGTACTTCCAGCGCCAGGGTGCCGTCCGGCTGGGCCAGCAGCGACGCCTGCAGATCAGGCGTGCCGGGGGCACCGCCGTCCGGCTGCACGAACACCGGCAGCGAGTAGCGCAGCACGAACTGCATGCCCTCGCGCTTCGGGTCGAGCGGGGGCACCTCGTCAACGATGACCCGGTAGGCCTGTTGAGCGGTGGGCGGCTGCGGATGGGCGCGGACAACGCGGATCAGCTGCTGCTGGCCGGCGGCCAGCGCCTGCATCGGCGGACTGATCACCAGATCGGTGGTGGGTTCCAGTTCGTCGCGGCCGTCACGCTGGGTCC
The DNA here is from genome assembly GCA_002387845.1 of Stenotrophomonas maltophilia. GTDB lineage: Bacteria > Pseudomonadota > Gammaproteobacteria > Xanthomonadales > Xanthomonadaceae > Stenotrophomonas > Stenotrophomonas maltophilia_AG. Next base: position 7,349 of record DGLB01000029.1, read on the forward strand.
AGCGGAACACGCGGGCCTGTACGTCGACCGGGGCCGTACCGCTGTTGCTGATCCACAGCGCCTCGGCGTTCTGGCGGGCGGTCAGCTGCAGCGAGGTCGGGGCGACCTGCAGGCTGGCGGCCTGGCTGCTGCTGGCAACCGCCGCCATCAGCAATGTGCAGGCGTAGCGCAGCACCCCGGAAGGCCGCGTACGGCTCCGTTTGAGATCCGACATGGCACCCTCAGTAGGTGATGGTGGCGGTGACGGTGTCCTGGTAGTTACCGGTCGCGGCGTTGTTCACACTGGGATTGGCCACCTGGCCGTAGATCGGGTACGCCTGGGCCGCGCCGTTGCCGGTGCCGGCCACCGTGTTGGTGCCGGCGGTCGCGCCCCATACGGTGGTGCGGGTGGCATTGGAGTACAGCTGGTAGCCGACGTAATTGTTGGTGGTCACCGCGGCGTCGGTGTTGATCATGCGCCGGGTGGTGACATCATTGGCCGTGCCGGCGTTGGCACCGGCATTCAACGCGATCGTGTAGGGGGTCAATGCCGAACACTGGGCGGTGACCGAACCCTGTGCGTTGGACGGCGTGGTCGCGGTGGACAGCGCCGAGCCGAAGTCGACATCGGTGGCCGCCGCCGCGGTGATCGTGCACGCCTTGGTGATGATGATGCGGACGTTGAAGGTGGTCGTGTCAGCCGCCAGGGCCGGGGAAGCCAGGGACAGCAGGGTGAAGCTGAACAGCACAGGTCGAAGGAATCGCATGTGTCTTCTCCTTGGACAGGGGTCCTGGATGAACGAGTCGATACCGCCGTGGGGCCGGGGGAGGCGCGCTGCAACAGCGCTGGCTTCCTTATAAATGCGCGGTCGTGGGGGGAACGTGAGGAAAAATGGCCGGTTTTCACACTTTTCCACGTTCCGCCCCGGCACGCGTGCCCGGACCCCACGTCCGGGCGGGGTCCACCGATTGGCCCTGGCCCGTTCAGACTGGCTCAGGATCGGCGATAATGGGCGACATGAGCGTGAATCTGAAAACCCCCCAGGAAATCGAACAGATGCGCATCGCCGGCCGCCTGGCCAGCGAGGTGCTCGACATCGTCGCCCCGCATGTGAAGCCGGGCGTGACCACTGAAGAGCTCGACCGCATCTGCCACGACCACATCATCAACGTGCAGAAGGCCATTCCGGCCAATGTCGGCTATCGCGGCTTCCCCAAGACGGTGTGCACGTCGGTCAACAACGTCATCTGTCACGGCATCCCCAGCGAAGGCAAGGTGCTCAAGGACGGCGACATCGTCAACATCGACGTGACCGTCATCAAGGATGGCTGGCACGGCGACACCAGCCGCATGTACTTCGTCGGCACCCCGTCGGTGATGGCCCGGCGTCTGGTTGACGTGACCTATCAGGCCATGTGGGCCGGCATCCGCGCGGTCAAGCCGGGGGCGACCCTGGGCGACATCGGCCATGCCATCCAGAGCCTGGCCGAAGGCGAGCGTTTCAGCGTCGTGCGCGAGTACTGTGGCCACGGCATCGGCAAGGTCTACCACGACGAACCGCAGGTGGTGCATTACGGCCGCCCGGGGCAGGGGCTGGTGCTGCAGCCGGGCATGACCTTCACCATCGAACCGATGATCAACGAAGGTACCCGCTACAACAAAGTGCTGCCGGATGGCTGGACGGTGGTCACCAAGGACCGCAAGCTGTCAGCGCAGTGGGAGCACATGATCGCGGTCACCGAGACCGGCGTTGATGTGCTGACCCTCGCACCCGGCGAATCGCAGGTCTGAGCATGTTGCCGGCGAGCCCTGAACTGGACGCGCCGGCCGATGCCGTTGCCGACCCCGAGTGGGCGGCGCTGGCCCGGCAGAGTCTGCAGCAGGCCGATGCCCGGCTATACCGCCGCTTTGACCAGGGCGACAACATCGAGCGCCTGCTGGCGCTGCGCGCGCGCGCAGCCGACCACCTGATCCGTCTGGCCTGGCAGCGCTGCCTGCCGGCCGATGCCGGCCTGGCGCTGTTCGCGGTCGGCGGTTACGGGCGTGGCGAGCTGTTCCCGCGTTCGGATATCGATGTACTGGTGCTCGGCGAACCCGGCGCGCAGCACGCGCATGAGGCGGGACTGGCGCGCCTGTTCGCGTTGCTCTGGGACTGTGGTCTGCCGGTCAGCCATGCGGTGCGCTCGGCGCAGGACTGCGTGGCCGCCAGCGCCGACCAGACCGTGTTCACCGCGCTGCTGGAATCGCGCCCGTTGGTCGCCGACGAGGCGGCGCGGCACGCTCTCAAACGTGCCATCAACGACGACGCGCTGTGGCCGCCGCGGGCATTCTTCGTTGCCAAGCGCGACGAACTGCTGGCCCGGCATCAGCGTTTCGGCGACACCGCCGACAACCTGGAGCCGGACATCAAGGACGGCCCGGGTGGGCTGCGCGATCTCAACACCCTGGGCTGGATGGCGCTGCGCGCGTTTGGCGTGCGCGAGCTGGAGGCCCTGGTCGGGCTGGGCCATCTGGGGCTGGACGAAGCCGCTGCGTTGCGACGCGAGCGCTGTGCCCTGGCGCAGCTGCGTTTTGGCCTGCACCTGGTGGCCAACCGGCCGGAAGAACGCCTGCGCTTTGACTACCAGAAAACCCTGGCCGCGCGCCTGGGCTTCCACGACGACGTGGAAAGCCTGGCGGTGGAGAAGATGATGCAGGGGTTCTACCGCAGCGCTACGGTGGTGCGGCGGATCAGCGACCGGCTGCTGCAGCGCTTCGAGGAACAGTTCGACGGCGAAGCGGTACCCGAGCCGGTCAGCGTGGGTTTCTCGCTGCGCCGCGGCTACCTGGCGGCCAACGACCCGCAGTGGCCGCAGGGCGACATCCAGCAGGTGTTCGCGCTGTTTGCCAGCTGGGCCTACAACCCCGAAGTGCGCGGCCTGCATTCGCTGACCGCGCGCGCGCTGGCCGAATCGCTGGCTGAACTGCCGGCCTACCCGCAGGCCAGCGCGCAGGCGCGCGAGCAGTTCATGGCGCTGATGCGCAGCCCACGCGCGGTCGACACGCTCGCGCGGATGGCAAGGCTGGGCGTGCTGGGCCAGTGGATACCGGCCTTCGCGCAGGTGTCCGGGCGCATGCAGTTCGACCTGTTCCATGTGTACACCGTCGATCAGCACACGTTGATGGTCCTGCGCAACATCGGGTTGTTCGCCAGCAGCCGTGCCGACGAGCGTTTCTCGATCGCGCACGAGGTCTGGCCACGCCTGCGCAAGCCGGAACTGTTGCTGCTGGCCGGTCTGTTCCACGACATCGCCAAGGGCCGCGGTGGCGACCATTCCGAACTGGGCGCGGTGGATGCACGCGAATTCTGCCAGGCCCACGCGCTGAGCACGTCGGACACTGAACTGGTGGCCTGGCTGGTGGAGCAGCACCTGCGCATGTCGGTGACCGCGCAGAAGCAGGACATCTCCGACCCGGACGTGATCCATCGCTTCGCGTCGCTGGTGGCCAGCCGCGACCGCCTGGACTATCTGTACCTGCTGACCTGCGCCGACATCGCCGGTACCAGCCCCAAACTGTGGAACGCGTGGAAGGACCGCCTGCTGGCCGACCTGTATTTCGCCGCGCGTCGCGCGCTGCGCGACGGCCTCGAGAACCAGATGCCTGCCGCCGAGCGCGTGCAGGAGGCCCGCGATTCGGTGCGCGCGCTGGTGCGCGAGCGTGGCTATGACGACGCCACCATTGACCGCCAGTTCGCGGTGATGCCGGATGAAAGCTTCATCCGCCTGCGCCCCGAGCAGCTGGCCTGGCAGGCCGCCGCGCTGGTGCCGGTGAAGCAGGGCCAGACCCTGGTGAAGGTGCGCCGCATCACCCCCGACGATCACGCGCTGGAAGTGTTCGTGCACTCGCCCGACCGCGACGGTCTGTTCGCCGCGATCGTGATGACCCTGGACCGCAAGGGCTATGGCATCCATCGCGCACGCGTGCTGGACGGCCCGGTCGACACCATTTTCGATACCTTTGAAGTGACGCCCGCTGACAGCTTCGCCGACGGCGACGCGCCGCGCCTGGAAGCGGCGCTGCGTGAAGCACTGTCCGGCGACCTGACCCGGCTGCGCCCGTCACGACGGGTGATTCCGCGCCAGTTGCGGCACTTCCGCTTTGCGCCGCGCATCGAGTTCCGCGATGCCAGCGACAACGAAGCCGGCAGCACCCGCTTCAGCCTGGTTGCCCCGGACCGTCCCGGGCTGCTGGCCGACGTGGCGTTCGTGCTGCGCAACCAGGGCCTGCGTGTGCACGATGCACGTATTGCCACCTTCGGCGAACGCGCCGAAGACATGTTCGTGATCAGTGACGAGCACGACCAACCCTTGACCGAAACTGCCCGGCAGCAGCTGCATGACGCGATGCTGACCTGCCTGGATCCTGATCGAAAAGCCGGAGATACCCCCTGATGGCCACCAAGCCCGCCAAGAAGACCGCCGCGAAGACCGCAGCGGCCAAGAAGACTGCTGCCGTTGCCCCGGCTGTGAAAAAGCCCGCAGCGAAGAAGGCTGTGGCCGCCGCAAAAAAAGCGCCGGTGAAGAAGGCGGCCGCCAGTGCGGCTGAAACCGCCGCCAAGCGCGCCGAGACCATTGCCCGCAAGTCGCTGCGCAAGCCCGCCACCCCGGGCGTGGAAGAACTCAGGTTCGGCATTGAAAGTGCCTTCGAGCGCCGCGCGATGCTGACCCTGCATGAGATTGAAGGATCGACCAAGCCGCTGGTCAACCGCGTCATCGACGGGCTGGAAACCGGTGAGTTCCGCGTCGCCGAGCCGGACGGTCACGGTGGCTGGAAGGTCAACGAATGGCTGAAGAAGGCCGTGCTGCTGTACTTCCGCGTCAACGACATGGGCGTGGTGGATGCACGTCCGGCCCCGTTCTGGGACAAGGTGGAGTCGCGCTTTGCCGGCTTCGACGAAGCGAAGTTCCGCCGCGCCGGGGTGCGCGTGGTGCCGGGTGCGATTGCCCGCCGCGGCAGCTATTTCGGCAAGGACGTGGTGCTGATGCCGAGCTTCACCAACATCGGTGCCTATGTGGGCGAGGGCACCATGGTCGACACCTGGGCCACGGTGGGCTCGTGCGCGCAGATCGGCAAGCACTGCCACCTGTCCGGCGGTGCCGGCATCGGCGGCGTGCTGGAGCCGTTGCAGGCCAGCCCGACCATCATCGAAGACCACTGCTTCATCGGTGCGCGTTCGGAAGTGGTTGAAGGCGTCGTGGTTGGTCATCACAGCGTGATCGGCATGGGCGTGTTCCTGAGCCAGAGCACCCGTATCTACAACCGTGCCACCGGTGAAATCAGCTACGGCTACATTCCGCCGTACAGCGTGGTGGTGTCCGGTTCGCTGCCGAGCAAGGACGGTACGCATTCGCTGTACTGCGCGGTGATCGTCAAGCAGGTCGACGCCAAAACCCGCAGCAAGACCAGCGTGAACGACCTGCTGCGCGGTCTGGCCGACTGAGCGACGCATGAGCGAAACCATCATTTACGGGCTGAAGAACTGCGACACCTGCAAGAAGGCCACCAAGTGGCTGGACCGCTTCGGTGTGGCGTACACCTTCGTCGATTACCGCGACAACAAGCCGTCTCCGGAGACGCTGCTGGAATGGGCGGCGCAGCTGGGTGGGCTGGGCGCGATGGTCAACAAGTCGTCCACCACCTGGCGGCAGTTGCCGGACAACCGCAAGGCGGCCGCATCCGACGCGGAGTGGAAGCTGCTGCTGCGCGAACATCCGCAGCTGATCAAGCGGCCGGTGGTGGTCACGGCCGATGGCAAGGTCAGCCAGGGCTTCAGCGACAACGGTTTCAAGCAGCGGTTCGGGGTGGGGGCATGAACGATGTCGTCGCGCTGACCTGCGAACTGATCGCCCGCCCGTCGGTGACCCCGGACGATGCCGGCTGCCAGGCGCTGCTGGCCGAGCGCCTGCAGGCCGTGGGTTTCCACTGCGAACACCTGCGCCTGGGCGAAGTCGACAACCTGTGGGCGACCCACGGCACCGGTGCACCGGTGCTGGTGCTGCTGGGCCACACCGACGTGGTGCCGCCGGGCCCGCGCGAGGCCTGGTCCAGCGACCCGTTTGCGCCGGAAGTGCGCGACGGGGTGCTGTACGGCCGCGGTGCAGCGGACATGAAGGGCAGCGTGGCGGCATTCGTGGTGGCGGCCGAGCAGTTCGTTGCAGCCCATCCGGACCATCCGGGCACGCTGGCGGTACTGCTGACCAGCGACGAGGAAGGCGATGCGATCGACGGTGTACGCCGGGTGGCGGATCTGTTCCGCGAACGCGGGCAGGGCATCGACTGGTGCATCACCGGTGAGCCGTCGTCGACGGCGGTGCTGGGCGACCTGCTGCGGGTGGGCCGCCGCGGCAGCCTGTCGGGGACATTGACGGTCAAAGGCGTGCAGGGCCACGTGGCGTACCCACACAAGGCGCGCAATCCGATCCATCTGGCTGCACCGGCACTGGCAGCGCTGACCGCGCGTCACTGGGACGACGGTTTTGAAAGCTTCCCGCCCACCAGCCTGCAGGTGTCCAACATCCACGCCGGCACGGGTGCGAACAACGTCATACCGGGCGAGCTGCAGGTGCTGTTCAACCTTCGCTACAACCCGCACTGGAACGCCCCGAAACTGGAAGCAGCCATTACCGCGATGCTGGACGCGCATGCGCTGGACTACACGCTGAAGTGGCACCGCAGCGGCGAGCCGTTCTACACCCCGGAAGGCACGCTGCGCAGCGTGGCCCGGCAGGTGCTGGGTGAATTCGCCGGCGCGGCCCCGGAAGAAAGCACCGGCGGCGGCACCTCCGACGCCCGCTTCATCGCCCCGCTGGGCGCGCAGTGCATCGAAGTCGGCCCGGTCAACGCCTCCATCCACCAGGTGAACGAGAACGTCTCCATCGCCGACCTGGAAGCCCTGCCAGCCCTCTACCAGCGCCTGATCGAGCGCCTGCTGGCCTGACCTCACCATCTCCGTATCGCGGGGCTCGCCCGGTTGCTGTTGGATTCGTGCGAACAGCCCTCGGTCGTTGGCTTCCGTGCTTGGGCGCGCCGGGGTGGGTTTGCGGGACACGCCGTGAACCGCCCTCCGGGCCCCGGCCCAACCGCCAGCGGTTGTGCGTTCAGTCGCACGCGAGGCAGTGCCTCGCAAGCAGTGCGCCTTCACCCTTGGGGGCTCGTAGAAAACATCCATGTTTTCTACGGTCCCGCAAACCCACCCCGACACGCCCCAGACAGACGGCCGGTGGCCAGG
>DGLB01000072.1:0-125 GCA_002387845.1 Stenotrophomonas maltophilia
CCCGCGGGGCGTGGCCCTGGGAAGTGTTGTGATGATTGTGTCGGAAAGCACGCAAGGGCGAAAGCCGGCCGCTGGTATTGCGTGCCGGAATTTCGCCCTGCGTCAGATTCAGGTTCATCAATGTC
>DGLB01000072.1:158-30063 GCA_002387845.1 Stenotrophomonas maltophilia
GTAAAGCAGCCGGGCAAGCCCGGCTCTACATCAACGGCCGCGGCGCTTGGGTTCGGCGGCCGGCTTGGCGGCAGCGCCCACCTTGGCGTAGGTGCCCTTCAGGGCAACACCGGCCAGGATGGCACCGGCGTAGCATTCGTAATCGGTGGTGCTCTTGAATTCGTTCTTCTTGTAGTAGCTGACGATGTCGACCACGGCGTTCGCACCGCGCGACTTGGCACCGTCCTGCAGGGCCTTCAGTGCCGACAGGGCGACCCAGCGGCAGGCTTCTTCGTCGCTCTTGTTGGCGGCGTTGGTCTTCTTGTTGGTGACATCTTCGCCCAGGCGCTGCAGGACGTTGACCGGCTGGCCGGCGAGGTAGAACTTCACGCTGCCGTCGATGCCGGCGTCGCGGGCGGTCTGGGAATCCACCAGTTCCTGCAGCGACTGGTGCACCGGGGTATCACGGGCCTGGGCGGTGCTGGCAAGGGCGAACAGGGCCACACCGGCCATCAAAGCAAAACGACGCATACAACTTTCTCCTTGTTGTTGGGGGTACTGCTTCAATTCGGCCAGCGGCGGAAAATCAACGAGGTGTTGATGCCGCCGAAGGCGAAGTTGTTGCTCATCACGTACTCGGGGTGCAGCACGCGCCCTTCGCCGCGAATGTAGTCGAGCTCGCCGCAGCGCGGATCGACCTGGTCCAGATTGAGGGTGGGGGCAAACCAGCCTTCGCGCATCATTTCGATGGTCACCCAGGCTTCAAACGCACCGCAGGCACCGAGCATGTGGCCGACATAGCTCTTCAGCGAGCTGATCGGCATGTTCGGGCCGAACACCTGCGCGGTGGCCTGGGTTTCGGCAATGTCGCCGTGGTCGGTGGCGGTGCCGTGGGCATTCACGTAGCCGATCTGCGACGGCTCCAGGCCGGCATCTTCCAGCGCCAGGCGCATGGCCTGGGCCATGGTCTCGCTGGTCGGCTGGGTGACGTGCTGGCCGTCGCTGTTGGTGCCGTAGCCGACCAGTTCGGCCAGGATCGGGGCACCGCGCTCCAGCGCGTGCTCCAGGTCTTCCAGGATCAGCGTGCCGGCACCCTCGCCCAGCACCAGGCCGTCGCGGTCGGCGGCGAACGGGCTGGGGGCGGTCTTGGGCGCGTCGTTTTTCACGCTGGTGGCGAACAGGGTGTCGAACACCGCGGCCGCGGTGGCGTCGAGCTGTTCGGCACCGCCGCTGACCATCACGGTCTGCTTGCCGCTGCGGATCGCTTCATAGCCGGCACCGACGCCCTGGCTGCCCGACGTGCATGCGCTGGAAGTGGTGTACACCCGCCCGGTGAGCCCGAAGAACACGCCGATGTTCACCGGCGAGGTGTGGCTCATCATCTTCAGGTAAGTGGTGGCGCTGATGCCTTCGGTGGTGTTCTCGTTGAGCATGCGGCCGAACTCGGCGGTGGCCTCGTGGCTGCCCGAGGACGAGCCGTAGGCCACGCCGGTGCGCCCGCTGCGCAGGATCGGATGGCCCAGCAGGCCAGCCGCTTCCAGCGCCAGCTCGGTGGCACGCACCGACATCACCGCGACCTTGCCCATGCTGCGGGTGGTTTTGCGGTTGTAGTGCGGCGGCAGGTCGTAATCTTCGGCCGGCGCGGCCAGGCGGGTATTCAGGCCGTCGTAGACCTCCCAGCCGGGGATGTACTGCACCGCGTTTTCGCGGGCGTGCAGGCGCGCACGGATGCTGGGCCAGTCATGCCCCAGCGGGCTGATGGCGGCGGCACCGGTCACCACCACGCGTCGTTCAGTCCGGTTCATCAGACCATGCCTCCGTTGACCGAAATGACCTGGCGGGTGATGTAGCCGGCCGGTTCGGAGAGCAGGAAGGCCACGGTGGCCGCCACTTCCTCGGGCTGGCCGAGGCGGCCGGCGGGAATCAGCTTCAGCGCGTGGTCGACGATTTCCTCGTTGATCATGTCGGTCTCGATCAGGCCGGGGGCCACGCAGTTCACGGTGATGGCACGGCTGGCCAGTTCCAGCGCCAGCGCCTTGGTGGCCCCGATGATGCCGGCCTTGGCGGCGCTGTAGTTGGTCTGGCCGCGGTTGCCGACCAGCCCCGACACCGACGACAGGGTGACGATGCGGCCGGGCTTGCGCCGGCGCACCATCGGCATCACCACCGGGTGCAGCACGTTGTAGAAGCTGTCCAGGTTGGTGTGCACGACCGCGTCCCAGTCCTCGGCGGTCATGGCCGGGAACGCGCCGTCACGGGCGATGCCGGCATTGCAGACCACCCCGTAGTAGGCGCCATGCGCTTCGATGTCGGCTTCCAGCGCGGCGCGCGCGGCGTCACGGTCGGCCACGTCGAAGGCCAGCACGCGGGCCTGCCGGCCCAGCGCCTGGATGTCAGCGGCCACCGCCTGCGCCTCTTCAATGCGGCTGCGGCAATGCACCACCACGTCGAAGCCGTCGCGCGCGATGCGCAGCGCCACGGCACGGCCAATCCCCCGGCTGGCACCGGTGACCAGCACGGTCAAATTCCCTGTCATACCTCTCCACTCTCCAGATAGGCCATCGCATCGAGGGGTTCGTACACCGATACGTTGGCAACGGCCAATTCTTCATCGCCGGCCAGAATCCGGCAGGCGAACATTCCGAGTCCATTTTCGCCCATCAGCTCGCAATTTGCCTCCACCCGCAGGCAACTGCCCGCGGCAAAGGCCGGCCGATGGGCGGTATAGCGGCGGGTGCCCAGCAGAAAACCGATGGACGGCTCACGCCCTTCCTGTCGCGCCCGGCATCCGGCCCAGGCGGCAATGGCCTGGGCCATGTATTCCACGCCCACCCAGGCCGGCACGCCGTCCGCGGTGGTCAACAGCCCGCTGGCGGGCACATCCACTTCGACCACGATGGATTCCGGGCCCCAGGCGACCACCCGGTCGATCAGGCGCATGCTGTCCTTGTGCGGCAGCACGCTGTCGATGTTGTCAGGCAGCCACATGCTCAGCTCCGCGCCAGGGCCAGCACGGCATTGCTGCCGCCGAAGGCGAACGAATGGCTGAGCACGTGCCGCAGCGGGCGCTGCGCACGGGCACCGGGGCTGACCAGGGCCAGCGGCGGCAATGCCTCATCCACCTGCCCGTCCCAGAAATGCGCCGGCAGGCGCTGCTCGGGGTTGTCGGCCAGGGTCAGCCAGCACAACGCGGCTTCAATCGCGCCTGACGCGCCCAGGGTGTGGCCGGTCAGCGGCTTGGTCGAACTGGCCGGCACCTGCCCGCCCAGCACCGTGGCCACGGCCAGGCTTTCCATGGCGTCGTTGTGGCCGGTGGCGGTGCCGTGCAGGTTCACGTAGTCGATCTGGTCCGGGGCCAGCCCGGCGCGCTGCAGGGCCTGCTGCATGGCGTCGATCGCGCCCTTGGCCTGCGGGTCGGGGGCGGACATGTGGTGTGCATCCGAGGACTCGCCCCAGCCGGACAGGCGCACCGGGCCGGGCTCGCGGGTCATCAGGAACAGCGCCGCGCCTTCGCCGATGTTGATGCCATTGCGATGGCGCGAGAACGGATTGCAGCGCGCCGCCGAGACCGACTCCAGTGCACTGAAGCCGGCGACGGTGAAGCGGCACAGCGAATCGGCCCCACCGGCCACCACTGCATCGACCACGCCGGCGCGCAGCAGGCGCGCCGCCGACATCAGCGCCTTGGCGCTGGAGGAACAGGCAGTGGAGATGGTCCAGGCCGGGCCGGTGCTGCCGATCTGCGCGCGCACGAAGCGGGCGCTGGTACCCATTTCCTGCTGGGCGTAATGGAATCCGTCGGGCCAGCGGCCTTCGTCGGCCTGCATGCGCAGCGCGTTCTCCGACTCACCGATGCCCGAGGTGCTGGTGCCCACGATCACCGCCACGCGCTCGGCACCATGACGGGCCACGGCCGCATCAACGGCCGGACGGATCTGCTCCAGCGCGGCGGCAAGCAGTGCGTTGTTACGCCCGCGCAGTTCCACCGGCAATGCCGACAGGTCGGGCAGCGGGGTGTGTACTTCGCCCAGCGCCAGGGTGCGCCCGGCGATCAGGGTGTCGTTGTCGTGCAGGCCGCCGGGCTGCTCGGCGAACAGCCCGGCGCGGGTCTGTGCATGGCCGGAGCCGAGCGCGCTGACCACGCCGAGTTCATTCAGGAATACCGCGCTGCTCACAATGCTGCCTGTCCCATGTCCAACGATTCGATCACCAGTTCATAGCCTTCGGCCAGGTTGCGCAGGCGCACCCGACCGTCCGGCAGGGTGTCACGTTCCAGCCAGGTCTGGCCGTTCTGCTGCAGCCGGCGGATACCGCCCGCGTCATCCAGCGTCCATCCGGCCGGCAACACCGCCCGGATGGCATCGGCCGGCCACAGTGCAAACTGAAGGTCATCCAGCACGCGCTCGCCACGCACCTGCGGCGGCAGCCACGGCGCACGGGTCTGCTGCAGCTGCCTGCCGTCCCAGACCATGCGCACGCCGGTCTGGCCCATGGCCTGCACGGCCAGCCGCACTTCATCGTGATCCGCCTCCAGCAGCGCATCCAGCGTGCGCTCATGGCTGCCGAAGCGGAACTGCAGCCGCTGCTGCAGCTGCAGCGGTGCGGGCAGCGCGGAAGGTGCCAACTGCAACGTGGGCAGCTGCACCTTCGGCGCGGGCATGCGGGTGCTGGCACAGGCGGCCAGCCCGCACGCACAGCAACAGGGCCAGGATCAGCCGGTGCACAGTTCCTCCAGCACCTTCAGGCGTCGGCCGCTGTCGTCGGCCACATACGGGTTCTTCGTATCCCACGCGTAACCCGCCAGGATCGAGGAGATCATGCGGCGGACGTCGGGCTGCTGTTCGGGGTGGTAGATGATCTTCTGGAAGCCACCGGCATACCAGGCTTCAACGAAGCGGCGGAAGGTCTTCACCCCGGCGCGCAGCGGCACGCGCGAATTCGGCTTCTCCCAGTCGACGGTTTCACCGGCGTGTTCGCGTGCCAGGCACGTCGCTGGCCAGCTGCGCGGACTTGAAGGCGATGGTGACGCCGGAAGAGAACACGGGGTCGAGGAATTCGCCGGCATTGCCCAGCAGCGCGTAACCCTCGCCCCACAGCGAGCTGACGTTGGCCGAATAGCCGGTGATGGTGCGCACCGGCAGCACCGCCCATTCGGCGTTCTTCGAGCAGCCGGGTCAGGTTGGGGTCCTCGCCGACGATGGCGCTGCAGCTTTTCCAGGTCGGTGCCGGAATACTTCTCGAAGAAGCTCGGTTCGGCGACCACGCCCAGCGAGCAGCAGCCGTTGGAGAACGGGAATGGTCCAGTACCACACGTCCACGTGTTCGGGATGGGTGGTGATCAGGATCTTGTTGCGGTCAAAGCCGGCGTCGGCCGGAATGTGGTCGCGCACGTGGCAGAAGATCGCCCCGCGCACCGGGAAGTTCGACGGCGATTCCAGCTGCAGCAGGCGCGGCAGCAGGCGGGCGAAGCCACTGGCATCGAGGATGAAACCGGCTTCGATGGTGTATTCGCTGCCATCCGGGCGACGCACCTGCACACGGGCCGGGCGGCCGGGCTGCACCGACAGCACCTCATCGCCAAAGCGCAGGGTGGTTCCCATGCGCTCGGCACCCCGTGCCAGCACGTTGTCGAAGTCAGCGCGCTGCACCTGGTAGGTGGTGCCCCAGCCGGGCGAGAACTTCTCGCGGAAATCGAACTCGGTGGTCGCGCTCGCCGCGTACGAACGCCGCGCCGTTCTTGTACTGGAAGCCGGCCTGGACCACGTCCTGCAGCAGGCCCGCCGCTTCGATGTATTCCATGCTCTGCGGCAGCAGGCTTTCGCCGATGGAGAAGCGCGGGAACTGCTGGCGCTCGAGCATCAGCACCTGGCGGCCCTGCTTGCGCAGCATCGCGGCGGCGACCGAACCGGCCGGACCGGCCCCGATGATCAGGATTTCAGTACGTTCCACCGTATCGGTGGACTCAACAGGTGCGTCATTCACAGCAGCGTTCATCGATACATCCTTGGATCAGCAGCGTGGAGGAAAGGGTGTGTGCTTAGTGTGGAGCGTCGTGCGGTGGCGGGCGGAACAGCGGCGAGATCAGCCAGACCAGGCCGATGCCGAACAGCAGGGTGAGCCCGAACGCGCGCAGCGCCGGCGTCGCCGACAGGCCCAGCAGGCCGAACGACAACCAGGTGCTGGCCGCGCCCACGCATACCGCCAGCCAGGCACTGGCATCGCCGCGGTGTTCGATCAGGAAGATGCCGTAGTCGATGCCCATGCCGAGCAGCAGCATCAAGGCCAGCACGTTGAACAGCTGCAGCGGCTGGCCGAACAGGCCGAGCAGGCCCAGGGTCAGCGCACCCGCCACCAGGGTCGGCGCGAACACCCGCCAGGCCTGGGCGCGGTAGCGCCAGTACAGCACCGCGAACACCAGCACGATGCCGACCAGCAGCAGCGCGCTCATCAGCTTGCGGTAGTGCTTGAGCAGCTTGGAGAAATCGGCGGTGCGGTCGACCCAGCGCACGCCGTCGATGCCCTTGGTCTGCGCTTCCAGCAGGGTCAGTGCATCGGCACGCGACAGGTCATCCACCATCACCACCGAGGCCATGCCCTGCCCGACCGTGCCCAGCCACAGGTGGCGGAACGGCATCGCCGCCGGCGAGTCGAGGAAGGCCTGCGCCTGCAGGTCCTGCGCGGCGTAGTCCGGACGCGGCAGGGTTTCGCCCACCGCTTCGCCGACCTGGGTCAGCACCTTGGGTTCAACGGCCCCGGTCAGCGCGGCATCGGCGTGCTGGCGCTGCACCGAGGGCAGCCATTCGCTGATCGCACGATAGCCACCGATCTGTTTGTCGGCGGCCAGCACGCGCAGGCGATCCACCAGGGCTTCTTCGCGTTGCAGCACCTGTTCGGCGCTGTCGCCCTGCACCAGGTAGAACTGCGCCGGGCTGGGCAGGCCAAGCATCTGGCTGATGCGGATCTGCTGGGTGATCAGGTCCATCGGCGAGGACTGCAGGCTGCGCAGGTCGTCGTTGGGCTGCAGACGCAGCATGCCGAGCGCGGCGATGATCGCCACTGCGCCCAGGAACAGACCCACCGGGCGGCGGCCCTGCAGGCGCGGCCAGCGCTCCAGCGTGGCCCCCAGCCAGACCGCGAAGCGGGTGGTGCGGATCTCGCCGCCATCCAGCCACGGGAACCAGAAGATCACGGTCAGGAACGCTGCGGCCAGACCGACCACCGAGAAGAGCGCCATCTGGCGCAGCCCGGGGAACGGAGCCAGGCCCAATGCAAGGTAGGCCAGCGCGCTGGTCAGCAGCGCCAGCCACAGGCCCGGCAGCAGGTGCCGCAGCAGTTTCCAGCGGCGGTCAGCCGGCTCGGCCTGGCGCGACGCGAACCAGTGAATGCCGTAGTCCTCGGCCACGCCAACCAGCGACGCGCCGAACACCAGGGTAAGCACGTGCACCTTGCCGAACACCAGCACGGTGACCGCCAGCGCCACGCCGCAGCCGATCAGCAGCGATGCGCCGACCAGCAGGATCGGGCGCAGCGAGCGGAACGCCAGCCACACCAGCAGCAGCACCGCAGCCAGCGAGCCCCAGCCGATGGTGTTGATTTCCCAGTTGGCCTGCACCGCGGCGGCTTCGGCGTGCAGCGGCACGCCGGCGCGCAGGACTTCCAGGCCGGGGGCCTTCTGGCTCGCCGCGGCGGCGGCCTGGTCCAGCAGCAGGTCGATATGGCGTTCGCCATCGAGCTGGAAGGCCGAGCCGGTGGTTTCATACTGCAGGATGGCCCAGTGCTTGCCGTCGGCTTCGAGCAGGCCGTCCTCACCCATCTGCAGGCCGGCACCTTGGGCACGCTCCTGCCACCACTGCGGCCACAGCGACAGCGGATCCTGCCCCCAGTCGGTCAGGCGCGGCGCGCCCATCGGGCCGTACAGCGCGGCCAGCGCACTCTGCGCCAGGGTGTCGGCGGGTTCGGACTGCAGGCGCTGGCGCTGTTCGTCGGTGAGCAGACGGTCGCGGTACGGCGCGTAGAAGGCGCGGGCCTGATCGAACCAGCCTTCGATGGTGCCGGCTTCCCGTAGCGCGGGGCTCTGCCCGGCTGCGGATGGCGCGTTCGCGTTCAGCGGGGCAGAGCCCCGCTCTACGTTGATCGCGCCGCGGAAGGCGGCTTCCGCAGCCTTCGTCTGGGTGGCATCCGCACTGCCCAGCAGCACCACGATCTGGCGCGCGTTGACGTCGGCGATGCGGCGGGTGACATCAGACAACAGGCGGTCGTGCGCATCCTGCGGCAGCAGCGCAAGGATGTCGGTGTCGATTCGCGATTTACTCTTCCACAGCTGCCACTGCTGCACGCCCAGCCCGACCAGCACCAGCAGCCAGGCAATGGCCAGCCAGCGCCACAGGCGCTGCAGGCGGCCACCGGCGTGGAACGCGTCCTTCAACGACTCATTCAAACTTGCCGCCCTCTTCCGCATTCAACGCCGCCGGGGTTTCGCTCATGCCGGCGAAATGGATGCGGGTGACGTCCTGGTTGGCTTCGGTGATCTCCACCTCGCGCACGTAACGGTCGCCACTGAGCTTCAAACCGGTGAAAACCTTGCCCAGCATCGCCGAGCGTGGGCTGAGCTGCATCTTCCAGCCGTTGTTGGGCAGTGCGTCCACCTTGACGGTGAACTGCGCCGACAGCGCCTGGGCGTCGCCGCTCATCAGCGCGAACATGATCGCGTTGACCGAGCGCATGGCCGGCTGCTGTTTGGCGTCGAGCTCGACACGGGTACTGCCGTCGCTCTGGCGGCTGAGGATGCGGTCGCGGGTGACCACCACTTCCGACGGGAACGGCTTGAGCGTGGTCCAGATCACGCCATGATCCTGGGCCAGCACGAAGCGCCCCTGCGAACGCAGCGGATTCTTGAAGCCGGTGACCTGCTTTTCCTGGGTGAAGTCACCGCGCAGCACGCCGACCTTGGCGACGCGTTGCTTGACCAGATCGACATCGGCCGCCCATGCGGCCGGGGCCATCAGGGACAGCAGCATCAGCACGCCCAGCGTGCGCCACAGACGGTTCATTGCACTTCCACTCCCAGACGGTCCCACAGCACGGACGGGCACAGGTACAGCATTTCGTTGGTGGCGGCGTCGACCGCGACCTGGAGGGTGTGGGCCCGGGTGAGCACCTGACCAGTGCCGGCGTCGCGGATTTCGTAGACGATCTTCAGCCGGTTTTCCCACTCGGTGATGGTCGCGCGCACGACCAGCTGCTGGCCGTACAGCAGCGGCCGGATGTACTTCACCCGCGCGTCCACGACCGGCCACAGGTAGCCGGATTCGCGCATCTGCGGGTAGTCGTAGTCGTAGCGCTGCAGCAGGGCGCAGCGCGCGACTTCGAAGTATTTGAAGTAGTTGCCGTGCCACACCACGTGCATGGGATCGCAGTCGTGGAAGGTGGGCGACAGCGCCACTTCAAAGCTCAGCTCAGGCAGGGTCATACAGGCTCCAGCGTTGGCCGCGGATGTCCTCCAGCAGGCTACGCAGTTCTCCATCCAGCGCACGGTCTTCCTCGACCAGTGCGATACGTGCAGCAAGATCCTGGTACATCACTTCCAGCTCGCCATGCAGGGTGGCGTTCATGCCCACGCGCTGGCGCAGGGCAATGCCCTGGCGCGCGGCGATCAGCATGCCGGCGACGACCTGTTCGGTCAGTTCGATCACGCGCAGGCAGTCGCGCGCGGCGATGGTGCCCATGCTGACCTTGTCCTGGTTGTGGCATTCGGTGGAACGCGAGAACACCGAGGCCGGCATGGTCTGCTTGAGCGCTTCGGCGGTCCACGCCGAGACGCTGATCTGCAGGGCCTTGAGGCCATGGTTGATCGGCGCGCGCTCACCGGTGCTGCCGGACAGGTTGGCCGGCAGGCCGTGGTTGTAACGGGCGTCCACCACCAGCGCCAGCTGGCGGTCGAGCAGGTCGGCCAGGTTGGCGATGGTGTTCTTCAGCGCGTCCATCGCAAAGGCGATATGGCCACCGTAGAAGTGGCCGCCGTGCAGGATGCGCTCGCCGTCGGCGTCGATCAGCGGGTTGTCGTTGGCGCTGTTGAGTTCGGTTTCAATCAGCTGGCGCAGGAACGGCAGTGCATCCTGGACCACGCCAATGACGTGCGGTGCGCAGCGCAGCGAGTAACGGTCCTGCAGGCGCTGCTCATTGCGCGGCGGCCGGTCGCTGTGCAGGTCCTGACGCAGGCGCGCGGCGATCTGCATCTGGCCCGGGTGCGGCTTGGCCGCGAACAGCATTTCATCGAAATGGTGTGCGTTGCCGTCGCTGGCCAGCACGTTGAACGCGGTCAGGCGGGTGGCCAGCCTGGTCAGGTAGTCGGCACGGTCGTAGGCCAGGCAGGCCAGCGCGGTCATCACCGCAGTGCCGTTCATGATCGCCAGGCCTTCCTTGGGACGCAGACGCAGCGGGGTCATTCCGATCTCGGCCAGCACCTCGGCGGCCGGGCGGCGTGCGCCCTGGTACATCACTTCGCGTTCGCCGCACAGCACCGCAGCCACGTAGGACAGCGGCGTGAGGTCGCCGCTGGCCCCCACCGAGCCTTCCGCCGGAATCAGCGGCAGTACGTCGTGGCGCAGCAGCGTGGCCAGGCCCTGCAGCAGCGGATGGCTGACCCCGGACATGCCGCGCACCAGCGACGCAAGACGGGCGGCGACCACCGCACGGGTTTCGGTTTCATCCAGGTACCGGCCCAGGCCACAACCATGGTAGGTGAACAGGTGATGCGGCAGTTCGGCGACCAGCGCCGGCGGAATGTTCACCGTGCACGAGTCGCCGTAGCCGGTGGTGACGCCGTAGATGACGCCATCTTCGCGCAGCAGGCGATCCAGGAAATCCGCGCCGCGCTGGATGCGATCCACGAATTCGGGACTGTCGCTGACCATCGCATCGGCCTGGCGGCGCGACAACGCCACCACGTCTTCAATGCACAGCGGCGCATCGCCGAAGCGCAGGGTCGGGCGGGCCGCGTTGCGGCGGGAATGGTCGAGTTGGGCGTTACTTTCCATGCGATGCCTGATCCCAGAAGGGGAAGAAGTTGAACCAATCAAAGGGGGCCTGGATGACCTGGGTTTCCAGCCATGCGGCGAACTGTTCGGCCTGCGCGGTCAGCGCGGCGTCGCGCGAACCGCGCGGCAGTACGATGCGGTCGCTGAAATGCTCGAAGCGCACCCGGTAGCCCTCGCCTTCGTGCAGGCAGGCCATGGTGTACACCGGGCAGCCCAGCGCAGCGGCCAGCACATACGCTCCGATCGGGAACTGCGCGGTGTGGCCCAGGAACGAGGCGGGCACGGTGCGACCACCGCGCAGCGGGACGCGGTCGCCGACGATGGCGACAAAACCGCCGGCATCCACGCGGCGCTGCAGCTCCACCGCGGTGGCCGGCCCCATGTCGGTGACCTGCATCAGCTCCACCTGGGCCAGCGGGTCCAGCCGCTGCATCAGGCGGTTGAAACGCTGCGCGTGCGCGGTATGCACCAGCACGGTGATGTGGAAGCCGGGCACCTGCTCAGCCAGCACCTGGCACAGTTCGAGGCAGCCGATGTGCGCGGTGAGAATCAGCCCACCTTCGCGGCGCGCGATCTTCTCCAGCATCAGATCGCGTTGCAGGTGGATACGCTCGGGCGGGTAGCGGCCGCCGAGGCCAAGCAGCTTGTCCAGCAGGGTGTCTGCGAAGGTGGCGAAGTGCTTCAGGCTGTGCCAGCGGCCGGGTGTGCGGCCCAACACGCCGGCGTGCGCCTGCAGGCGCTGCAGGTACTGCAGCGAGGAACGTCGCGCCACCGCATTGGACAACCAGTGACACAGCACCACCGGATACACGCACAGCCGGAACGGCCAGCGCCCGAACCAGCGGTGCACGCCGCACAGGAACAGCACGCCGGCGGCCGAGGTGGTTTCGCCCAGCTCGGCCCAGTGCGGCGCAGCGCGGTCGGCGGGTGCGTTCATGCCGGGCGTCCGGCCAGCCGCCGCCACAGCAGGCGCGGTGCGCGCGGCAGCATGCCGAAGAACAGGCGGGTATGCATGCAGCTGATACGTACGTTGTCGCGCCACACATCGAAGTGGGACACACCGTCGCTGGGATAGGTGACGCGGGTTGGCTGGCTGATCACCTGCACCCCACGCCAGAACAACCGCACCAGGATCTCGGTGTCGAAGTCCATGCGCCGGCCGATGGTTTCCTCGCCTGCCAGCCGGTTCACCGGTGCCAGCGGGTAGACCCGGAAACCGCACATGGAGTCGCGGATCTGCAGCGACAGCGTGTTGATCCAGACCCAGATGTGGGTGGCATAACGACCATACAGGCGCGCCTTGGGCACGCTGGCGTCATAGGCCGGAATGCCGCAGATGACCGCGTCTGGCTGCGCCCGGGCCAGCGCGGCGAAGACCGGAATGTCGTCCGTGGTGTGCTGGCCGTCGGCATCGATCTGCAGCACATGCGTGTAGCCGCGCTGGGTGGCCTGGGCAAACCCGGCCAGCATCGCCCCGCCTTTGCCCTGGTTCACCTCCAGTCGGTGCAGCTCGACCTGGCCCGGGTGCTGTGCGGCCAGCGCGCGCAGGGTCTGCGCGCAGCCGTCGTGCGAACCGTCATCCACCAGCAGGCACGGCAGGCCGCTGGCCAGCACGCCCTGCACGACCGCACCAATGGCGTGCTCGTGGTCGTACACGGGAATCACCACCACCGGCGAGAACGCGGCCTCACGCATCCGCGAACACCACCCGGCCGCTGGCATGCACGCCATGGTCGGACACATAACGGAAGCTCATCACCGACTTCTCGGCGTCCCAGCCCAGGGTGAGCTGCAGCACATCGCCCGGGCGGGCCACATGCTGGAATTTCAGCGCGTCCATGCGCGCAAAGCGCGGCGGCATGGCGAACACTTCGCGGCCGTAATGGATGGCCCAGTCCAGCTGGACCACCCCGGGCAGGATTTTCGCCTGTGGGAAATGCCCGTCGAAGGCGATCAGGTCGGCCTCCAGCGGCAGGTGCAGGGTCGCGGCCTGTTCGTCACGCTGCAGCCATTGCGCCACCGGCATCAGCGGGCGGAACAAGGCCGCCAGGGCGGCGGCGGTGGTCTTGCCCTGCGCGTTGAACGGCAGTTCGTCGACAAAGCGCCAGCGCCGCGGGCGGGTCACGGCGTCATGGCTGCGGGCCAGGTGCGCGCTAAGCCGCTGCGCCTGCTGGCGGCGCTGCAGATCGGTCCAGTGCGCGGCACCCGCCGGTGCCGGCACCACGACCGCGGCCAGCTGCTCGCGTGCACCGGGCAGCACCAGCACGCGCACGTCCTGCACCTCGGCATGGGCCCGCAGCTGCTGTTCCAGTGCGTCCAGCGACACCCGGCGTTCCTCGATCTTGACGATGCGGTCGGCGCGACCGAGCAGGCGGAAGCTGTTGCCGGTGTCGGCCTGCACCCGGTCCTGGGTCTGCCACCAGTCGGCGTCGGCCAGGTGCGCCGAACGCACCGCCAACGCGCCGTCCTGGATCGTCCATTCGACGCCCGGCAGGGGATGCCACTGCGGCTGTTCGGCACTCCACTGACGCCAGGCAATGCCACCGGTTTCGCTGCTGCCGAACACTTCGGTGGGGGCGACGCCGAGCAGCGCGCGCGCCTGCAGGGCAGCGTCGGCGGGCAGCGGGCCGCCCGAGGAGAACACCGCGCGCAGACGGCCGCCGAGCGAGGGCCAGTCCAGCTGTTCCGGCAAACGCTTGAGGTGGGCCGGGGTGGCCACCAGCAACGCATCGTGTTGCGCCAGCGCGGTGACCAGGTCCTCGTGGAAGAAGCGGCGCGGCTGGATCACGCGGCCGGCGGCCAGCGGCCACAGCACACGGAACAGCAGCCCATAGATGTGCTGGTGCGAGACCGTGCCATGCACCTGCGCACCTTCCAGCTGTTCACCGAAGGCGGCCTGCAGGGCGTCGACCTCGGCGGTGAGCTGGCGCAGGCGCTTGTAGATGGCGGTCGGCGCACCGGTGCTGCCGGAGGTGAACACCACCAGTTCCAGCCCGGCAACATCCAGCGGTTGCAGGGCGACGTCGGCTACGGTCGCGGCGTCGGCCTGCAACGGGGCTTCACTGGCCGGCAGGTCGCCGGCGAAGCCCTGCACCTGTGGGCGCAGCGCGTCCAGCGTGGCCGGCAGGTTGTCACCGCCCAGGAACACGCGCTTGCCGGCGTGCCAGGCACCCAGCAGCGCGGCGGCGAAGGTCAGGGTGTCATCAAAGTACAACGCCCAGTCGTTGCCCGGGGCGCGGGCGAACGCCTGCTGCCAGCGCAGCACCTGCTGGCGGAACTGCGGGTGGGTGACCGGCGCGCCATCTGCGGCAATACCGACCACGCGATCAGGCAGCGGCTGCAGCGCCAACTGCGACAGGGCAATCCACTCAGCCATGCGCGTGCGCCGCCTTCACCCGCCGCCGCACCAGCCACTCACCGCCAAACAGAACGCCCATCATCACGTACGCCAACAATCCGTTGTAGAGCGCCCAGACCTGGTTGGAGGCCCAGAACGCAGTCATCAGGGCCAGCGCCCCGTTCAAGACAAAAAAGCCGCACCACACCTGGGTGACGCGACGGGTATAGACCACGGCGAACGGCGGCAGTTCCGGCTCGGTGAGCCGGGCGAGGCGTTCCACGGCGGTGGGCGGGAAGCGCAGGCTGGTGGCGAAGATCACCAGCATCACCGCATTCACCAGCGCCGGGTACAGCTTCAGTGGCAAGGCCTGGTTGAGGGCGGTGGCCAGCAAGGCCAGCAGCCCCGCGCCGGCAGCAGCCACCCACCACACCGCCTGGCGGGTGGTCAGCGCGCGCAGCGCGGCCAGTGCGAACAGCAGTAACGCCATCCAGCGTGGCTCGAAGCGGCCCAGCGCGAAGTACACCACCAGCGGGTACGCCAGCGACAGCACTGCAAACGCTGCAACACGCAGCCGAACCATGGCCGGACCTCAGCGACGGCCGTCAGGCGGCCGCTTGTCCGGGCATCAGCCCGTGCACCACATCGACGATGTCCTGCACCGTGCGCACCGACTTGAACGCTTCCGGCTGCAGGTTGCGGCCGAGCAGCGGCTTGAGCTGCACGATCAGGTCCACGGCATCGATGCTGTCGATGTCGAGGTCGTCGTACAGGCGGGCTTCGGGCGTGATGCGCACCGGTTCGATCTCAAAGCTGTCCTTGAGGATCTTGACGATACGGTCGAAAAGTTCGTTCTTGGTCATGACAAATCCTGACGCACCATTACGACGGCTGGCGTGCGGCGACAAACTCGCTCAACGCGCGCACGCTGGAAAAATGACGACGGGTTTCTTCCGAATCCGCAGACAGGCTGACGCCATACTTCTTCTGCAGGGCAAGACCCAGTTCAAGCGCATCGATGGAGTCCAGCCCCAGCCCTTCCACGAACAGCGGGGCCTGGGAATCGATGTCTTCCGGAGCGATGTCTTCCAATGAAAGCGATGAAATGATCAATTCCTTGATCTCGTGCTCAAGTGCCTGCACGGCTTGGTTCTCCAGCGAAGTCAAAGTAATGGGCAAGGTGATCGGTCACGCGCCGGGCCGCCAAGGCATCCCCCCTGGGCGAATCGCCGGCCTCGGACAGGAAGGGAGCGATCGGAATATCTTCCCCAACTTCCAGCTGAACGTGAAAACGCCGTGATGGCACACGATACCATTTCTGGCCCTTGGTCAGGGTAGGCGGGGTGCAGGTGATGCGGACCGGGGTGATATCCAGCCGGCCCCGGACCGCGATGTTGGCCGCCCCCCTCTGCAGCTTGAGCGCCTGCCCCGGCACGGTCCGGGTGCCTTCCGGGAAGATCACCAGGTTGCCACCGCGGCGCACCGCGGCGATGCAGTCATCGACCAGCCCCGCCCCGTCGCTGTTGGCCACATAGCCGGCGGCGCGGACCGGGCCGCGCATGAACGGGTTGCAGGCGACGGCGTGTTTGACCACGCAGTCGGCGTTGGGCAGCTGCGAGATGAGCAGCACCACGTCGATCAGGGTGGGGTGATTGGCGAGAATCAGCAGGCCGTCACGCTGAAGCCGTTCACCTCCGTGAATCTCGTAGGTCATCACGCCCAGCCAGCGCATCAGATTGACGTGGCTGGCAAAGCTGAACTGCACCAGCCGCCGGGCCAGCGCGCGCCGGCGCTGGTGGCGGCGGATCAGGAACAGCAACGGGAACAGCAGGCCGCCCAGCAGCAGCCCGCCAATCCCGAAGGCGGCAAAACTGATTCCGGTACCGACCACGCGCCAGGCGTGGTTGAGGCGGGCGGCCAACGGCTCAGCCATGGCGCTGCCAGATCCATTGCTGGTCGTCGGCCTGGAACACCAGTGCCGGGTCGCCGGCCAGCAGGAAGCGCATCAGCGCCAGGCTGTGCGGCAGCGGGCCGGCCGGGGAGTCGGGAGCCGCGCCGGTTCCGCTCCAGCCCAGCGACAAGCGGGTGCCCGGACGGTCGGCGCGGGCCAGCCGCCAGCACCAGGCGAAGTAAGGGTCGGGCTCGTCGGCGAAGCCGGCATACACCGGCGGCAGCGGTGACTCATACGCCACCACGCGCACTTCCTCGGCCCCGTCGGCAAGCAGGCCGAAGGCCTCCATGCAAGCGGCCTCGACCGTGGCGCGGCCGCCGGCCAGGGCCAGGTAGTTGCCGCGTTGGCCCCGGGCGATGGAGTACAGGGCCGCCACCGCGTTGTGCACGGACAGGCCGAAAGCAGTGGGCGACATCGCCGCATCCTGGCGCAGCGTATCCAGCAGTTCCATCGAGCGGGCGACATCACCGTGGCGCGAGGCGAACACCAGCGGCACCTGGCCGCCGTCGTCGGGCTGCTCGCACCAGCAGGCGGCCTGGATCGCCATGCGCCCCAGCCGTTCAATACGGCGGCGCTGCATGGGCGGCACTTCCGGCAGCGCCGGGGTGTCGTCACCGGCCGGCAGGTGCGGCGCGGTGGCCCACTGCTGCCAGTCCGATTTCGTGGTCAGGCCCGGTGCCCAGGCTGACCAATCCACAACAGAAAACTCAATCATTCACAGCAACACTCGTGATGGGCACCTGGAAGCACGAGCCACGAAGGCGATGCGGGTCGGCTCCCCCATTCCAGCCGATCCGTACCTGTCATCCGACATCGTCCGGCGTGCAGCGCACGCCGCCAAAGGAGCGCACGCTATCATGACACTCTCAGCACGGGCAGCTTTCACAATCTGAAATGAGCAACACGATCACCAGCGCAGCGGCCACACCGGTCTTGATCCCCTCGTCCGGCCCGGCGCTGTTCCAGGCCCGCTACGCACCGGCCACAGCCCGCAGCGCGGCCTTGGCCGACCCGCACACCCTGGCGGTGTTCGGTTTCGGACAGACCCCCGCGCCGTGTGACGACCCCCGCTGGCTGCAGGTGCCGCTGGACGAGCACGGCCCCGCGCAGATCGAGATCTGGCAGGGCGCGGCCCCGGTGCAGACCGGGGTGGAGGGCAGGGTGCGGTGGTCGCATGACGGCAGTGTGCTGTTTGGCGCGATCGAAATTCCGGAACTGGATTCGGATATCGAAGCGGCCGCGGCAGATGCCTACGCCATGTTGAGTACATTCCTTACAAACTGCGGCTTCCCGCACCTGCTGCGGATGTGGAATTACCTCGATGCGGTGACCGAGGGCGAGGGCGACGACGAGCGCTACCGGCGCTTCTGCGTGGGCCGGGTACGCGGGCTGCGCTCGCTGGACGAGGCCGCGCTGCCGGCGGCGACCTGCATTGGCCGTTTCGATGGCGTGCGTCGCCTGCAGGTTTACTGGCTGAGCGCGCGCGAGGCCGGAACCCCGCTGGAGAACCCGCGCCAGGTCAGCGCGTTCCGCTACCCGCGCCAGTACGGCCCGCAGTCACCGAGCTTCTCGCGGGCACTGCTGCCGCCGGCGGCGACCGGCCTGCCGCTGCTGCAGTCGGGCACCGCCGCGATTGTGGGGCATGTCTCGCAGCACACCGGGTCCTGGCAGGAACAGCTCGAAGAGACGCTGACCAACCTGCAGAGCCTGGTGGATGCCGCGCGGCAGCTGCGGCCGGATCTGCCGGCGCAGCTGGGTGCGGATTCCGTGCTCAAGGTCTATGTGCGCGACGCGGCCAACCTGGCGGCGGTGGCCGCGCGGATGGCGCAGCTGCCGGGGTCACCGGCCCATGTGGTGCTGCACGCCGAGGTCTGCCGCGCCGAGCTGCTGGTCGAGATCGAGGGCATGCACGGCTGAGGGCATCCGTGGCCTCATGCACCGCGGGGGCCGGCCAACGGCCGGCGCTACCGGGATATACCTGGGGAGGAGCCCCCTTTTTGTTAAAGGGGGCGCGCCAACGGCGCGGGGTTAAGGTGGAATGCGTGGATCACTGATGCGGCGACAGCCGCATCAGTGATAGCCGGTACCCGCAGTCACCTTTCCTCTGAATACCCGGTACGACCACGCCGTATACCCCAGGATCACCGGCAGCAGCACCACCAGCCCGACCAGGCTGAAACCCATCGACGAGGCCGGCGCGGCGGCCTGCCACAGGGTCAGGCTGGGCGGCAGCAGGTAGGGCCACATGCCCAGCACCAGGCCGATGAAGCCCAGCACGAACAGCGCCAGGGTCAGCAGGAACGGCGGCAGGTCACGTCGCGGATGGACCGCACTGCGCCACAGCGCCACCGCCACCGCCAGGGTCAGCAGCGGCACCGGCGACAGCCACCAGAAGTTGCCGTCGGCAAACCAGCGCTCCATCACCCGCGACCGCAGGAACGGCAGCCAGGTGCTGACCAGCCCCATGAACACGACCACCGCCACCACCAGCGGCCGGGTGAGCGTGCGCGCCACCGCCTGCTCGCGACCTTCGGTCTTCAGAATCAGCCAGGTGCTGCCCAGCAGGGCATACCCGAACACCACCGCCACCCCGGTCAGCATCGAGAACGGGCTGAACCAGCCGAAGGCCCCATCCACATAACGACCGTCGACCAGATCCAGGCCCTGCACGAGTGCGCCCAGGATCACCCCCTGGGCGAACGCGGCCAGCAGCGAGCCCAGCCCGAACGCCACGCTCCACAGCCGCCGCGAACGGTGTGCCTTGAAGCGGAACTCGAAGGCCACACCGCGGAACACCAGTGCCACCACCAGCAGCAGCACCGGCAGGTACAACGCCGACAGCAGCGCCGCATAGGCCTTCGGGAACGCCGCCATCAGCCCGGCCCCGCCCAGCACCAGCCAGGTTTCATTGCCGTCCCAGATCGGCGCGGCGGTGTTCATCATCACATCCAGCTGTTCCTCGCTTTCGGCCATCGGCGCAAGGATGCCGATGCCGAGCACGAAGCCGTCCAGCACCACGTACATCAGGACACCAAAGCAGATCACCGCGAACCACGCCACCGGCAGCCAGGTTGTCATCTCCATCTCAGCGGCCCTCCAGCGGTTCATCGGCCCCGGACAGCGGGCGCGCCGGGGTATGGCTGCCGTCCTCGATGGGCGGCTGATGGTCGTGCGGCTTCGGCCCGGTGCGGAGGATCTTGACCAGGTACCAGATGCCCCAGCCGAACACGAAGGCGTAGCCGACGATGTAGATGCCCAGCGACAGCGCGGTCATCCACGCGCTCTGCGGCCCGACCGCGTCGGCGGTGCGCAGCACCCCGTACACCACCCACGGCTGGCGGCCCATCTCGGTGACGAACCAGCCCGAGACCAGCGCGATGAACCCACTGGGCAGCATCCAGTTCCAGCCACGCAGCAGCCACGGTGAGGTCAGCAGCTTGCCGCGCCACCACTGGAACGCCGACACCCAGGCCAGCAGCAGCATCAGCGTGCCCAGCCCGACCATGATGCGGAAGGCGAAGAACACCGGCAGCACCGGCGGCCGCTCGCTGGCCGGAACCGAGGTCAGCGGATCAAACGTGCCGTCCAGCGAGTGGGTCAGGATCAGGCTGCCCAGGCGCGGAATGGCGATCTCGAAGTCGTTGCGCTCTTCCTTCTGGTTGGGCACCGCGAACACCACCAGTGGTACGCCTTCGCCCTCCCCTTCGGCATGCCAGTGCGCCTCCACCGCCGCGATCTTCATCGGCTGGTGCTTGAGCGTGTTCAGGCCATGCATGTCGCCGACGAAGATCTGCACCGGCACGGTCAGCGCGGCGAACGCCACCGCCGCCAGCAGCATGGTGCGCCCGGCCTCGACATGGGTGCCACGGCGCAGGTACCAGGCCCCGATGCCGCCGATCACGAAACAGGTGGTGATGAACGAACCCAGCGCCATGTGCGCCAGGCGGTACGGGAAGGACGGGTTGAACACCACCTGCCACCAGTTGAGCGGGTGCACGATGCCGTCGATGAGCTCATAGCCGGAGGGCGTCTGCAGCCAGCTGTTGGAGGACAGGATCCAGAAGGTGGAGAACAGGGTACCCAGCGCCACCATGCAGGTGGAGAAGAAATGCAGGCGCGGCGAGACCTTGCCCCAGCCGAACATCATCACGCCGAGGAAGCTGGCTTCCAGGAAGAACGCGGTCAGCACTTCATAGGTGAGCAGCGGGCCGATCACGCTGCCGGCCACTTCGCTCAGCCGCGGCCAGTTGGTGCCGAACTGGAAGGCCATGACGATGCCGCTGACCACGCCCATGCCGAACGACACCGCGAAGATCTTCTGCCAGAAGAAGTACAGCTCGCGCCAGACCGGCTTGCCGGTGCGCAGCCATTGGCCTTCGACGAAGGCCAGCCAGCTGGCGGTACCGATGGTGAAGGCGGGGAACAGCACATGGAAACTGATGACGAATCCGAACTGGATCCGGGACAACAACAACGCGTCCACGGGACGGCTCCTGGCGGGGGCTGGAAACCGCACCAGTTTGGGTGGAATTGCGTTAACAGGACATGCGACCTGGTGACGCGCTGCTTCACTCTGTCGCAGGGAGAGGCGTTGCCCATGACCTCTGGCCCGCCTGCCCCAACCCTTGCGGCTGCTACCCTTGCCGGGTTTTTCCTTCACGGTGCTGCCCGCAATGCCCAGAACGCTGCCCTTGTCCCTGCTGCTGCTCGCCGCCCTTGGCGGTACGGCCCACGCGGCACCGACGCCGATCACCATTGAACAGGCCATGGCCGACCCGGACTGGATCGGGCCGCCGGTGGACAGCGCCTGGTGGTCGTGGAACAGCCAGCAGGTGGAGTACACCCTGAAGCGCAATGGCAGCCCGGTGCGCGACACCTTCCGCCAGCCGGTGGCCGGCGGCGCGGCGGTGCAGGTGGCCGACGACCAGCGCGGCACGTTGGACGTGGACGCCCCGGTCTATGACAGCAGCCGCCAGCGCAGCGCCTTCGTGCGCAACGGCGACGTGTTCCTGCGCGACCTGCGCAGCGGTGCGCTGACCCAGCTCACCCGCAGCACCGAGAAGTCCAGCAACGTGGGCTTTGCCCGCGACGGCGGGGTGATCTGGCGCACCGGCCAGAACTGGTTCCACTGGACCGCCGCTGCCGGCGTGCAGCAGGTGGCGAGCCTGAAGGCCGACAAGAACCCCGACGACGCCCCCAAGGCCGACGTGCTGCGCGAGCAGCAGCTGCGCACCCTGGCCACGCTGCGCAATGACCGCGCCCAGCGCGACGCGCTGAAGGCCCAGGAAGCCAGCTGGCGCAAGGCCGACAGCACCCGCGCGCCGGGCCCGGTGTACCTGGGCGCGGACGTGGAGATCGTCGACAGCGCGCTGTCGCCGGACCTGCGCAGCCTGGTGGTGGTGACCAAGCCGAAGAGCTTCGACGAAGGCCGCGGCGGCAAGATGCCCAAGTACGTGACCGAATCGGGCTACGAGGAGTTCGAGGACACCCGCACGCGTGTCGGTCGCAACGACCCGGAGCCGAACAGCCTGTGGCTGGTCGACACGGTGGCCGGCACGGTCAAGCCGCTGTCGCTGGACGGCCTGCCGGGCATCGGCACCGACCCGCTGGCCGCGCTGCGCAAGGCCGCCGGCAAGGACGCCTTGAAGGGCAACCGCTCGCTGCAGGTGCTCGGTGGCCCCGGCGCGCCGGGCGTGCGCTGGAGTGCCGACGGCCAGCAGGCCGCGATCATGCTGCGCGCCAATGACAACAAGGACCGCTGGATCGCCAGCCTGAACCCGGCCAGCGGCAAGCTGGAGAACCGCCACCGCCTGACCGACGCGGCCTGGATCAACTGGGGCTTCAACGACTTCGGCTGGTCCAGCGACAACAAGACGCTGTGGCTGCTGTCGGAAGAGTCCGGCTATTCTCACCTGTACACCCAGCAGGGCACGGCCAAGCCGCAGGCGCTGACCAGCGGCAAGTGGGAGACCTCGATGCCGGTGCCCAGCGCCGACGGCCGTGGCTTCTACGTCCTGTGCAACCAGCAGAGCCCGGGGGACTACGAAGTCTGCGCGGTGGACACCGCCAGCCGCCAGGTGCGTGAGTTGACCCAGCTCAACGGCGTGGAGGATTTCTCGCTGTCGCCGGACGGCAGCCAGCTGCTGGTGCGTTACTCCGGTGCCTACCTGCCGGCGCAGCTGGCGGTGGTGCCCACCGCCGGTGGCCAGGCCAAGGTGCTGACCGACACCCGCAGCGCCGAGTTCAAGGCGCGTGAGTGGATCCAGCCCAAGCTGGTGCAGGTGCCGTCCAGGCACGGTGCGGGCGTGGTCTGGGCCAAGTACTACGGTCCGGAGAAGCTGGAGCCGGGCAGGAAGTACCCGATCGCCATGTTCGTGCACGGTGCCGGCTACCTGCAGAACGTGCACCAGCGTTACCCGGCCTACTTCCGCGAGCAGATGTTCCACAACCTGCTGGTGCAGAAGGGCTACGTGGTGCTGGACATGGACTACCGCGGCAGCGAGGGCTACGGCCGCGACTGGCGCACCGCCATCTACCGCAACATGGGACATCCGGAGCTGGAGGATTACCAGGACGGCCTGGAATGGCTGGTGGCCAACCAGCAGGGTGACCGTGACCACGCCGGCATCTACGGCGGCTCGTACGGCGGCTTCATGACCTTCATGGCGCTGTTCCGCGCCCCGGGCACGTTCAAGGCCGGTGCCGCGCTGCGCCCGGTGGTCGACTGGCACCAGTACAACCACGGCTACACGTCCAACATCCTCAACACCCCGGACATCGACCCGGAGGCGTACCGCAAGTCGTCGCCGATCGAATACGCCGAGGGCCTGCAGGACAACCTGCTGATCGCCCACGGGATGATGGACGACAACGTGTTCTTCCAGGACTCGGTCAACCTGACCCAGAAGCTGATCGAGCTGCACAAGGACAACTGGAGCATTGCGCCCTACCCGCTGGAGCGCCACGGCTACGTGCGTGCCGATTCCTGGCTGGACCAGTACAAGCGCATCCTGAAGCTGTTCGAGACCACGCTGAAATAAGCACGGGCGCAGGGTCATCGCGGTGACACGCATGGCGTGTCACTACGATCCTTGGTCGATTGGCCCTATCCTGTCTGCGGCCGCCTTGTGCGGCCGCAGGCTTTTGGGCCGCCCCCACCGCTCACCCCAGGACACCGGATGTCGACTGTTCCGCCCCCGCTGCTGCCCCAGGCCGCCCCGCGCGCCACGCACACGCCCGATGGGGCTCCCAAGTTCCTTTCACCGCTGGCCAAGTCGATCCTGGTGGTATGCATCGTCTCGGCCGTCTGCTGGGCCGGCGGTGCGCTTGTGGCGGTGTTCCTGCACCAGTGGGAGGACCTGCAGGCATTCATCGCCGGCACCGACCTGTCCTGGATGCCGCCGTCGTTGCGCTGGTTCGGCCGGCACGCGGTGGCGATCAACCTGGCCATGCTGGCGGTCTGCGTGGCCGGCGCGGTCGCGTGCTGGGGCATGCTGCGCCGGTTGAACTGGGCGCTGCAGCTGTTCATCGTGCTGCTGGTGCTGACCGCACTGCTGAACTTCTATGGCGCGTGGGTGGTGGACGACATCTTCCGCCAGCTGGTGCTGCACCTGCCGGCCGCGGTGGACGACATGGACCAGGGCGAGCTGCGTCGTGAACTGCAGGTGCAGCGTTTCCTGTACACCGGTATGGCGCTGGCCACGGCGCTGGCGTTCGCGGTGCTGCACGGCTGGTTGCTGGTGCGGCTGGGCCGGCCGGATGTGAAGAGGTGGTTCGCCCGTTGACGTCGGCTTCGGCGGGCAGCGCGCGTTAAACTGCGGTCATGAACGAATTCGAGCGCGTCCGTCAGTACCTCACCGACCTGCAGGACCGCATCTGCGCGGCCATCGAGGCCGCCGACGGCCAGGCAACGTTCGCCGAAGACCTGTGGCAGCGTGCCGAGGGCGGCGGTGGCCGGACCCGGATCCTGCGCGACGGCGCGGTGTTCGAACAGGCCGGAATTGGCTTCTCCGACGTCTGCGGCACCCGCCTGCCACCGTCGGCCTCGGCCAACCGGCCGGAACTGGCCGGCGCTTCCTGGCGCGCCACCGGGGTGTCGCTGGTGTTCCACCCGCGCAACCCGTACCTGCCCACCACCCATGCCAACGTGCGCTATTTCCGCGCCGAGCGCGATGGCGTGGAAGTGGCCTCATGGTTTGGCGGCGGCTTCGACCTGACCCCGTTCTACCCCTTCGACGAAGACGTGCAGCACTGGCACCAGACCGCCTTCAACCTGTGCGCGCCGTTCGGTGAGGAGCGCTACCCGGCGCACAAGCGCTGGTGCGACGAGTACTTCTTCCTGCGCCACCGCAATGAAACCCGCGGCGTGGGCGGGCTGTTCTTCGACGACCTGCACGGCGACTTCGAACGCGACTTCGCCTACCTGCGGGCGGTCGGCGACGGCTTCCTGGACGCGTACCTGCCCCTGGTGGAACGCCGAAAGAACAGCCCCTTCGGCGAGCGCGAACGCGAGTTCCAGCTGTACCGCCGGGGTCGCTACGTGGAATTCAACCTGGTCTACGACCGCGGCACCCTGTTCGGCCTGCAGAGCGGCGGCCGCAGCGAGAGCATCCTGATGAGCCTGCCCCCGCGCGTGCGCTGGGAGTACGGGTTCACGCCGGAAGCCGGCAGCGCCGAGGCGGCGCTGGCGGACTATCTGGTGCCGCGGGAGTGGGTGACGGCTCGATAGCGGGCACGGCTTCGGCTGCCGCCGCTCAGCGGCGGGCAGGCGGCAGAGGGCGCAGCCGGGCTTCGATCTTGAGCAGTTTGGTTTCCAACTTGCGCCGCTTGTCCTCCAGTCGGTTCTCCCTCGCCTGATACGCGTTGCCAAGCGCGGTTTTTTCCCGCTCCAGGCGCACCACCTCCTTGCGCGCCTTGTCCACGCGGACGCTCAACGTTCCGGCTTCATCCGAGGTATCGCTCTCGAACAGGCCGCCCCCGACCAGCAGGATGTGCCGGGTGGATCGCAAGGCAGACTCGTCGGCCAGCTGCCGCTGCAGCGTCTCCATCAAGCGTCGCGCGGCCCATAGATTGATGTCGTTTCTGTTCTGCTGGTCCCGGATCGCCGCAAGCTTCCTGCAGGCGGGCATCACTGCGGTCGGCCGGGAACGGTTGTCGACCTGGACGATCCCCAAGGGGGCGCGTGTCGAAGCTCCCACAACCTCCTCGTAGGCAGGCGGCGGGCCGGCAATGGTGCGTGCGGAGACACCCAATGTGGCGGCCAGCGCGGCCGGGTTGGGCTGACGGCATTCGATTCGATACATGCGGAACATCCGATCCATGCGGCACCCCCAACGGGCACCCGCCAATGCCCCATTGCAGACAGCGCCCGACGGGGCCGCTTTCAGATTCCGCTCATGCCTTTGCGCCATCACCCGCAAACTTCGGCACGATGGTGATGTGCCCGTTGATCTCCAGCAGGGCCAACGCGACATCCTCGATTCGCAAGCAGCCCTGTTGGCGCATTGCGGCTTCCAGGTCCGCCTGGGTGACCAGTTCGCGTTTGAGCACGGAAGGCAGCAGCTGGCCGTCGCGGGCAATCAGGACCGGTTCGCCTTCGACCAGCTTCTCGATGCGCGTGCTGCGCGTGGTCAGCCAGCCCACCGCGTAGTTGATCAGGATCAGCGTGGCCGCCAGCAGCAGGCCGCCGCCCAGCGAGGTGTCCTGGCCGAGCAGGGCGTTCTGCACCGCGTTGCCGAGCAGCACGATCAGCAGCACGTCGAAGGGGGTGATCTGGCCCAGCGCGCGCTTGCCGGACAGGCGCACCATGCCCAGCACCACGGTGTACACCACCACCGCGCGAAGGACGAATTCCCACCACGGCATGGCCAGGTTGAAGAGATCGGTCATGGGCCGAAGCATATCGGCAATTGGGCATACCGGAGGCCCAAAATAAAAAGCCCCGCCGACCAGGGGGAGGTCAGCGGGGCCGGGGAACGGGCGCTTGGGGAGGAGCCCCCGTTCCGAGATCTGCTCCAGGGGATGGGAGAGATCCACAACAGGCGTTGCGCCTGTCGAGGTCTATAAAAGCACCTCGAACATTGATAGTTCGTGAAGGAGGCCCATTAATTCTTGGGAAAATACAGAAAGATTCATCGTCGAGTCAGATTTTGGCCCCGGCATGAACCAATTCAGCCATTTTCACGTCAAATGCGTCTCAATGCGCCTCATCCCAGTTGTCGCCGACGCCGGCATCCACCACCAGCGGCACCCGCAGTTCGGCCGCAGACGACATCAGTTCCACCACCTGTGACCGCAAGGTTTCCAGAAACTCGCTTTCGGTTTCAAAGACCAGTTCGTCGTGTACCTGCAGGATCATCCGGGCACGCCCGCCCTGCCCGGCCAGCCAGTCGTCCACCTTCACCATCGCGCGCTTGATGATGTCGGCCGCGGTGCCCTGCATGGGGGCGTTGATGGCCGCGCGCTCGGCTCCTGCCCGCAGCCCCTGGTTGCGGGCGTGAATGTCGTTCAGATACAGACGGCGGCCTTCCAGAGTTTCTACATAGCCCTGGTCGCGCGCCTGCTGGCGCATGCGTTCCATGAAGTCGCGCACGCCCGGATAGCGGCTGAAGTACAGCGCCACATAATCCTGGGCCTGGCCGCGGTCGATGCCCAGGTTTTTGGCCAGGCCGAACGCGCTCATGCCGTACATGAGGCCGAAGTTGATCGCCTTGGCGGCACGGCGCTCGTTCGGCGTCACCTCGTCCAGCGCGCGGCTGAACACCTCGGCGGCGGTGGCCCGGTGCACGTCCACGCCCTGCTCGAACGCGCGCACCAGGCCGGGGTCTTCGGACAGGTGGGCCATGATCCGCAGCTCGATCTGCGAATAGTCGCAGGCCAGCAGCTTGTGCCCCGGCGGGGCGACGAAGGCGCGGCGGATGCGGCGGCCGTCGTCGGTGCGGATCGGAATGTTCTGCAGGTTCGGGTCGGACGAGGACAGCCGACCGGTCGCGGCACCGGCCTGGTGGTAGCTGGTATGCACCCGGCCGGTGTCGGGGTTGACCATTTCCGGCAGCTTGTCGGTGTAGGTGCTGCGCAGCTTGGCCAGGCCGCGGTACTCCAGGATCACCCGCGGCAGCTCATGCTGGTCGGCAATGGCCTCCAGCGCCTCTTCATTGGTACTGGGCTGGCCCTTGGGGGTCTTCACCAGTGCCGGCAGCTTCAGCTCGTCGAACAGCACCGCCTGCAGCTGCTTGGGCGAGTCCAGGCTGAAGGTGCGCCCGGCCAGCTCGGTGGCCTTCTGCTGGGCCGCCAGCATGCGCGCGCCCAGGTCCTGGCTCTGCCGGCGCAGCTCGGCCGCGTCGATGTACACGCCGTTGGCCTCGATCCGGGCCAGCACCGGCACCAGCGGCATCTCGATGTGCCGGTAGACGTTGTCCAGCGCCGGTACCGCCAGCAGCTGCGGGCCCAGCACGCGGTGCAGACGCAGGGTGATGTCGGCATCTTCGGCGGCGTAGCGGGCCGCTTCGTCCAGCCCCACCTGCGAGAACGGAATCTGCTTGGCTCCCTTGCCGGCCACGTCCTCGAACTTGATCGTGTTGTAGCCCAGGTAACGCATCGCCAGCGAGTCCATGTCGTGGCGGGTGGCAGTGGAGTTGAGCACGAAGCTCTCAAGCATGGTGTCGTCGTGGTACCCCTGCACGTTCACGCCGTGCCGGCGCAGCACATGCAGGTCGTACTTGCCGTGCTGGCCCAGCTTCTTCTTCGCCGGGTTCTCCAGCACCGGGCGCAGCGCGTCCAGCACCTGCTGCATGGGCAGCTGGGCCGGCGCGCCGGGGTAATTGTGGCCAACCGGAATGTAGGCGGCCCTGCCCGGCTCCACCGCCACGCTGATGCCGACCAGGTTGGCCTGCATCGCGTCGAGCGCATCGGTTTCGGTGTCGAAGGCGATCAGCTCGGCGGCGTCCAGCCGGGCCACCCAGGCCAGCAGCTGCTCGGCGGTCAGTACGGTCTCGTACTCGCCGGGCACTGCCAATGACGGATCCAGCGCGGCCGGCGTGCTGTCGTCACTGCCGCGGGCATAGCCGGCGGCGGTGCCGCGCAGGCTGACCGGCGCGTCACTGGCAGCGGCCGGAGCCGGCGCGGTGCCGCCCAGCTCCTTCAGCGCCTGGGTGAAGCCGTAGCGCAGGTACAGCTCACTCAGTACCGGCACGTCCGGCTCACGCAGACCCAGCTGCAGCGGGCCGGCCTCCAGCGCCACGTCGGTGCGGATGGTGACCAGGTCACGGTTGAGCGGCAGGCGCTCCAGCGCGGCGCGCAGGTTCTCGCCGATCTTGCCCTTCATGGTGGGCGCGGCGGCCATCACCCCATCCAGGGTCTGGTACTCGGCCAGCCACTTGGCGGCGGTCTTGGGCCCGCACTTCTCCACCCCGGGGACGTTGTCCACGGTGTCGCCCATCAGCGCCAGCAGGTCGATGATCTGGTCGGCGCGCACGCCGAACTTGTCCATCACCGCCGCGTCCGAGTCCATGCGGCTGCCGGTCATGGTGTTGACCAGCTCGATGCCGGGACGGACCAGCTGGGCAAAATCCTTGTCGCCGGTCGAGATGGTGACCTGCAGGCCCTGCTGCTGGCCCTGCAGCGCCAGGGTGCCGATCACATCGTCGGCTTCCACCCCGGGCACGCGCAGGATGGTCAGGCCCAGCGCCTCGACGATGCGGCACATCGGCTCGACCTGCGGGCGCAGGTCGTCGGGCATGGGCGGGCGGTTGGCCTTGTAGTCGGCGTACAGGTCGTCGCGGAAGGTCTTGCCGGGCGCATCGACCACGAACGCCACGTATTCAGGGCGTTCCTTCAAGGTCGCGCGCAGCATGTTGACCACGCCGAACAGCGCGCCGGTCGGTTCCCCGGCGGCGTTGGACAGCGGCGGAAGCGCATGGAACGCGCGATACAGGTAACTGGACCCGTCAATCAGGACTAATCTGCTCATGCGACGATTCTACGCACCCGGCCATGTACATTCGCGGCACCGGCGTCACAAGGCATGGGGCATAATCAAGGTTCCCCGCCTCTGGAGCCCGTGCCCATGAAGATCCTGCTGCTGGCCGTCGTGCTTGCGCTGGCTGGATGTGCCTCGACCGGTGGTGCCGGGTTGCCCCCGGTGGATGTCAGTGGCGCGGACGTCTCCAAGCGCAGCCTGGACAATGGCGACACCATTGAGGAGTACCGGGTCAGCGGCCAGCTGCGCATGGTGAAGGTCACCCCGGCGCGCGGCGCACCGTATTACATGTACGACGGCAACGGCGACGGCAAGCTGGACAGCAACCGCGACGGGGTCTCGCCGGTCTACTGGAAGCTTTACAGCTGGTAAGGACGGCCCGCAGTTCGTAATGAATACCCCTGAACGACGCAAGTCGCTTGACCCGGCCCTTCTGCGCGAAGGGCTTACCCCGGAACAGTCGAAGTCGGTGGAAACGCTGGAGCATTTCGGCTGGTCGCTGCGCTTCGTGCGCCGTCCGCTGTTCCGCGACCCGATTCCGGTGCTGTATGACAGCACCGGCAGCAAGTACGTGGTGTTGAACGCGGACGGCACCCTGGACGAGTCGCAGACGTTGAAGATCCGGC
>DGLB01000072.1:30151-127716 GCA_002387845.1 Stenotrophomonas maltophilia
CCGGCGCTACCGAATCGGGACGTCCCGATTCAGCGGATGACCAGCACCGGAATGGCGCTGCGTGCCAGCACCTCGGCGGTCTGGCTGCCCAGCAGTACCCGGGTCACCCCACGGCGGCCGTGCGAGGTCATCACGATGAGATCGCTGTGGCGCTCGGTGGCGGTGTCGATGATGCCGTCGGCGGCATAGCGGTCCAGCACGTGCACCGTGTTGGCGGTAATGCCCTGGGCATCTGCGGTCGCCTTGGCCGGGGTCAGGATTTCCTGCGCGCTGGTCTCGCGGTCGGCCTTGTACTCCGGGCTGTTCATGTAGCCCACGCTCCAGCCCATGGCGTCGTACATGCCCACCGCCCACGGCTCGGACACGGTCACGATGTCCACTTCCGCGCCCAGGTCCTTGGCCAGCTCCAGGCCCTTGTCCAGGCCCTTGGCCGCCAGTTCCGAACCGTCGGTGGCAATAAGAATGCGCTTGTACATGGCGGGCTCCGTGCAATGGTGTGGGGACTACCATTGCACACCCGGCGTGCACGGACCGCCTTGAGCCGGATCAATTGGCCGGCCCGCGCCCTCAGCGCCGATGCAGTCCGCGCCGGTTCGTGACCGCCATCACAACCAGGCTGGTGGCGGCCAGCGTGGCCCAGAACGACCAGCCCAGCGCCACCGGGGTGCCGGGCACACAGCGCAGCCGTACCAGGTCCAGGCTGCCGCCACTGCCCAGGCAACCGGCGGCGTGCTCGAACAGGGCCAGTACCGGTGCTGCCCAGCCGGCCGACAGCGTCAGCGCGACCAGCACAGCCAGCAGATACGGAATTCCCTTGTTCATATGCACGCTCCCAGCGGACAGCGTCCGACTCTGGGCGTGCGGCCAGGGACGTTCAAGCGGGTTGCGACGAAGCAGGGGTTTTGGGGGATGGGGGCGGCTATGGGGGGATGGGCCCCCCGCCGGGTGGGCCGTCTGCTTCGCGGTTACTGCACCCAGACCCGCCAGCCTGCCTGGCGCTGTTCCCACTCGAATTCCACCGGCAGGAACTTCTCGATGAGGCGGGCATTGGATACCAGGTGTTCGCTCAACACATGGGTGGTGAACGCGCCACCCCCTGCCAGCGCCATCGGCAGCAACAGCTGGTCACTCAGGTGCTCGCCGACGCAGGCCCCACCGTCCAGGTACTGCTGCACCTCATCAGCCAGACGTACACCCACCTGCTCGGCACTGATGCCGCGCTCGCCGTGGCCGGTGAACACCTCCACCTGCGCACCATGACGCACGCGCACCTGCGCCACGTTGCCGGGACCCAATGCCGGGCGCAGCGACTGCACATGGCGCGGATGTGCGTCCACGCCCAGTCGGTCGGCCAACACCTGCAGCTCACGCTGACCAATGCTGCCGGACAGGCCGGACATCAGCACCCCGGCCTCCACCGTCAGCGGCGCGCCGCGCGTCTCGAACGCGCACGGCTGCAGCGCGCCGCAGGGATCCACCTGCACCTCGAAGCGGCCACCGCCGGCCGGGTAGAACCCGTGCTGCTGCAGCGCGAACGTCGCCTGCACGCCCATCTGCGCCAGAGCCGGCAGATAGCTCTCGGCAATGAAGTCCGCGGTCGGGGCCATCGGGTTATGGGTGCCGCCCTCCAGCCGCAGGGTGGACGACACCGGTGCCTGCCACAGCGCCGGCAACACGGTCTGCAGCACCAGTGTGGCCGAGCCGGCACTGCCGGTGGCGAAGTGGTAGTCGCCACCCCGCACCACGCCCGGTTCGAAGCGCAGCCCGGTCGCGCCCAGCACTGCACCGTGTACCGCCGCCTGGCCCACGCTGGCCGCCGCGTTCACCGCCGTCAGATGCTGGCGCATCAGGCCCGGGCGACGGCGACGGCCGCGGATGTTGCTCATGCTGAAGCCAATGCCGGTGCACAGGCTCAAGGTCAGTGCCGAGCGCAGCAGCTGGCCGCCGCCCTCGGTGCCGTCCAGTTCAATCATCTCCATGTCGATGCTCCTCCTGCATGTTGCCGTGCGCGGCGCAGTGTACGCCGCGCACGTGTTGCGTCATCCCTTCACACACACCACCTGACGCAGCGTGTGCACGATCTCCACCAGGTCACGCTGGGCCTCCATCACCGCTTCAATCGGCTTGTAGGCCGCCGGCGACTCGTCCACCACGTCCGCGTCCTTGCGGCATTCCACGTGCGCGGTCGCCTTGGCGTGCTCGTCCACGGTGATCAGCTTGCGCGCCTGGGTACGGCTCATCACACGCCCTGCCCCGTGGCTGCAGCTGTTGAAGCTGTCGGCATTGCCCAGGCCACGCACGATGAAGCTCTTGGCCCCCATGCTGCCCGGAATGATGCCGAGCTCGCCCTTGCGTGCGCTCACCGCGCCCTTTCGGGTCACGAACACGTCCTTGCCGAAGTGGTGCTCGCGGCTGACGTAGTTGTGGTGGCAGTTCACCGCCTCGGCCGAGGCCTCGAACGGCTTGCTGATCACCTTGCGTGCCGCCTCGACCACATGGCGCATCATGATCTCGCGGTTGAGGCGGGCATAACGCTGCGCCCAGTCCACCGCGAACACGTAGTCGCCATAGTGCTCGCTGCCTTCCGGCAGGTACGCCAGATCCTGGTCGGGCAGGTTGATCATCCAGCGACGCATGTCCTGCTTGGCCAGCTCGATGAAGTGGTTGCCGATGGCGTTACCCACCCCGCGCGAGCCGGAGTGCAGCATGAACCACACACGGTCTTCCTGGTCCAGGCACACTTCGACGAAGTGGTTGCCGGTACCCAGGGTGCCGAGGTGCTTGAGGTTGTTGGTGTTCTTCAGGCGCGGGTGACGCTGGCAGATCAACTCGAAATCAGCCACCAGCTGCGACCAGCCTTCAATCGCCAGCTCCGGCGGGGCGTTCCACGCACCCTTGTCACGCGGCCCGACGGTACGGCCGTGCGGTACCGCGCGCTCGATCGCGCTGCGCAGCCCGGCCAGGTTGTCCGGCAGGTCGTTGGCGACCAGGGTGGTGCGCGCGGCAATCATGCCGCAGCCGATGTCCACGCCCACGGCCGCCGGCACGATCGCGCCGATGGTCGGCACCACCGAGCCCACCGTGGCCCCCTTGCCCAGGTGCACGTCGGGCATCACCGCGATCCAGCGGTGGATGAACGGCAGCTTGGCAATGTTCTGCAGCTGTTCGCGCGCAGCGTCTTCCAGCGGTACGCCGCGGGTCCAGAGCTTGATCGGCGCGGCACCCGGCTGCTGGATGACGTCGTAGTTGTCGGTATGGGTGTTGCACATGGCGTGTTTCCTTCTGCCAGAAATCGAGAATAAAGGTGCGGTGACAAGGGAGGTGAAACGTACGTCTGCTCAAACCGACGCAGACAACCGGGATTTGAACCCGACCCCGAAGGGCTCTACGAAAGATGTAGTTCCACCGGCATTCGCCGCAAAACAAAAAAGGTGCCGGCCAGGCGACAAGAGTGAGGGAACATTCCTGCTCTACCACTGAGCTACCGTCGTGTTGCCACGACGAGCGGGAGTCGAACCCGCGACACGGAGCGTCATAGGCTGTAGTTCCCCCGGCATTCGCCGGGCCAACATTGAAACGTGAATTCCTGGGCCGTGCCCGGCTGGCCCCATTGCCAGCCGGGCGGTCCCGCGGCGACGTCCTGTCGCCTTACAAAGCCAGGTCCTGGATGCGCTGCACCCAGCCCGCCCCGTCATCGGATGCGCTGGCCACCTGCCCGAGCAGGTCGAACACCGCATCGCTGAAGCCGCCGATGTGCAGCACGTCCTGGCGCTGCACGGTCTGGCTGCTGGTGTACGGCTGCAGGTCGATGCACACCAGCCGTGCCTGCGGGCAACGCTGCTTCAGCGTTTCCCACTCGCGCATCGTGGCGGTGCCACCGCCACCGCGGGTGTCGCGCCAGCTTTCGTTGTCCGACACCAGCACCAGCAGGTCCACCTGCGCCCGCTTGGCGTTGAGGTACTTCAGCGGTGCACTGACAGCGGTGCCTCCCCCATTGATCGCCAGCTGGCGCGCCAGGGTCATCACGCTGTCGCGTGGGTTGACCCGGATGTGCCGGACCTCGGTGTCGAACGGCAACACCTGGGCTTGCGGCTGCCCGCGCAGCACACACGCCGCGATCAGCGCCGCCACGTCCACGCAGCGTGCTGCAGTGGTCGCGCCCTTGCGGTAGCCGGTGACCGGCGACTGCATCGAACCCGATACGTCCACCGCCACCACCACCCGGCCCTGTAGCACCGGTACCGACGCGGTGGCCACTTCCATGGCGTCCTGCAACGCCTCCAGAATCGGCAGCGGCAGATCGCTGGCGGCGTGGTACGCCATCATCAGCTGGTACGGCAGCACCCGCGCCCGACGGATCTGCGCCGGATCCCGCAGCGTGGCGGCGACCGCCTGCACCATCGCCTCGTCACCGAACACGCCATGGCGTGCGAAGGTGTTGAGGTTCATGCGCAGCTGCTGCCAGGACGCGTTGCGGGCCAGCGCCGACCACTGCGCCACGTCCAGCGACAGCGTGCTGAAGTACTGGAACGGCAGGTCCGGCGGCGTGCCCACCGGGGCCTGCTTGAAGGCTTCATACGCCTGCAGCAGCGCCGGCAGCTTGTCGGCTGCATACGGACGACCGACGATCCACGCATACAGCGCCTCACGCCCGGCGTCGGCCGGCTTGGGGTGCACCATGCGGATCACGTCCGCCAGCGACGGCTGCTGGCCGATGGCCGCACGCACCAGCGTTTCCGCCGAGGCCTGCTGCACCCACTGCCGCACCAGCCGCTTGGGCAGCGAGCCCAGCGAGCGCCGGCCGACCTGGCCGCTGCGCATGATCTGCACGAAGGTGCGCAGCTGCCGACCGTTGTCGATCACCTTCGGGAAGGCCCGGGCGAACGACTCCGGATCACGCAGGCTGAGCAGTGCCAGCAGCAGCACCGGCATGTCCTTCATGTGCGCTTTCTGGCGTGCGTACACCGCGGTGCGCGCCACGAAGCCCGGCTCGACCTGCTCGCTCAGCGCCAGCACCTGCTGCAGCTGCGCATCGGCGTCGCTGTAGAACGTGCTGTTGAGGCAGCCGGTACCGGCAAACAGCGCCAGTGCCGCACGCGGGTCGCGGCGATAGGCCAGCCCGCCGGCTTCATTGACGGTGGTCGCCGGCGGCAGCACCGCGCTGCGCATCCGTGAGAAGAGGGAGAGGTTGGCCATGTGCTTCGTCCTTGGCGGGAACAGCCCGCGTCGTGTCTTGCTGGATATAGAGCAATGGCCGTGCCAACTTTTGGCCGCACGCCTTAGGGCATTGATTTAAATGGCTTTATTGAGTTTGCCAGGACGGAAACGCGCATCGTCCATGCGATTTTGTATATAGTTCCTGCGCCTGTTTTATAAGGACGTATACATGGACAAGCGACAAGTCGTGTTCGGCATGCTCGGGACCCAGCTCGATACCGGCTCAGGGCCCAAGCGCTGGGAAAGATGGCGACCGACCGTGGCACTGGGCATGCATGAGG
This sequence comes from Stenotrophomonas maltophilia, assembly GCA_002387845.1. Classification (GTDB taxonomy): domain Bacteria; phylum Pseudomonadota; class Gammaproteobacteria; order Xanthomonadales; family Xanthomonadaceae; genus Stenotrophomonas; species Stenotrophomonas maltophilia_AG. The sequence continues at coordinate 35,650 of DGLB01000072.1, forward strand.
ACTTCGTTCCCGATCGGGTGGAGCTGCTGCTGGACGAGCGTCGCTTCGGCAAGCTGGCCACGCAGGTCTGCGAGGACCTGGTGCAGATGGCCCCGGACCTCGAGGTGCACCGGCACGACGTGTACATGGCCGATCCGTGGGAGTTCGAAGGCGTCTATGCCTGCCTGCATGACTTCCTGGCCGCCTATCCGTTCGCGCCGGACGAGGAGGACTACTACCTCCACATCACCACCGGCACGCACGTGAGCCAGATCTGCTGGTTCCTGCTCACTGAAAGCCGGCATTTCCCCGGCCGCCTGCTGCAGACCTCGCCACCGCGGAAGCAGGACGGCGATCAAGCCGGCACCTATGCGCTGATTGACCTGGATCTTTCGCGCTATGACCGCATCGCGCAGCGTTTCGCGCAGCAGCAGCTGCAGGACCGCGACCTCCTCAAGAGCGGCATTGCCACCCGCAACGCGGCCTTCAACCGCATGATCGAGCAGATCGAGATCGTGGCCACGCGCTCGCGCGCACCGATGCTGCTGACCGGCCCCACCGGTGCCGGCAAGAGTCATCTGGCCCGGCGCGTGTTCGATCTGAAGAAGCTCAAGCACCAGCTGCCGGGTCGCTTCGTGGAAGTGAACTGCGCCACGCTGCGCGGCGACGGTGCGATGAGCACGCTGTTCGGGCACACCAAGGGAGCGTATACCGGGGCCGCCAGTGACCGTGCGGGCCTGCTGCGGTCGGCGCACCAGGGATTACTGTTCCTGGACGAGATTGGCGAGCTGGGGCTGGACGAACAAGCAATGCTGCTGCGGGCGCTGGAGGACAAGCGCTTCCTGCCGGTCGGCAGCGACCGCGAGGTGGAAAGCGACTTCCAGCTGATTGCCGGCACCAACCGCGACCTGCAGGAGGCCGTGCGTGCCGGGCGGTTCCGTGAGGACCTGCTGGCGCGATTGAACCTGTGGACCTACCAGCTGCCGGGGCTGGCGCAGCGACGCGAGGACATCGAGCCGAACCTGGCGTTCGAGCTGGAGCGCTTCTCGCGCGAGCAGCACCAGCAGGTGCGGTTCAATGCGGAGGCACGCGCGCGCTATCTCTCGTTTGCCACTGGCGCGGATGCGGCCTGGGCCGGGAATTTCCGGGACCTGGGAGCCTCGGTGATGCGGCTGGCGACGCTGGCCAACGCGGGGCGTATCCAGACCGAGGGTGTGGAGGAAGAGATCGGGCGGCTGCGACAGCAGTGGTCGGGCGGGATGGCACCGTCGCCGCTGGATGCGCTGCTGGGCGACGCCGTGCAGGCGCTGGATCGGTTTGACCGGGTGCAGCTGGAGGAAGTGGTGCGGGTGTGCGCGCAGGCGAAGTCGTTGTCGGCGGCCGGGCGCGAATTGTTTGCGATATCGCGGACCCAGCGGGCCAGCACCAACGATGCGGACCGGTTGCGGAAGTATCTGGCGCGGTTCGGGTTGGATTGGGAGCAGGTGCGGGGCGTGCGCGCTTGAGGGTGACACGCCATGCGTGTCAACGCGATACCCACCGCAGGCAGGCCCCAACAGCAGCCGGGCAGAGCCCGGCTCTACGACGGCCGCCCGCAACAGCTCAGGCGATACGCACCACGCGTGCCCCCTGGCACAGCGGATAGGTCGCGACCAGTTCGGCGATGCGTTCGTTCAATACGTCGAAACTGCTGCCATACAGGTACAGCGCGGTTTCGGTCGGGCCCTGCCACCAGCTGCACACTTCGCCCGCGCCTTCGATGCTGGCCACGAGCTTCTCGAAGAGTTCGTTGGAATCGTACTGTTCGTAGACCTCGTCCGGCAGGTCGGTGCCGTTGAGATACAGGCCCAGCCCTTCGGTCACGCCGAAGGCTTCGTCGGCTGCGCCGGCGCGCTGGATCACGGAGCCCTTCGGTGCGCCCAGCTGCTCCATCAGCGCGACGATCTTGGGCAGGTCATCCGGGCTGTTCAGTGCGACTTCGATATCGCCGTATTCCACTTCGCCATCGTCGGTGAGTGCGGTGCCGCCGCCGCTGATCTCACCCAGTGAAGCGCCTTCCAGCAGGCCCTCAAGCGGGTCCTCGAACAGCACGTGACGGTGTTCGGGCTGCAGACGGGCGTTGAGCTTGAGGGTAATGATGAGCGGGCTGTCGGTCACGGGGGGGGTCCGGTGGGTGTCGGCGGTCATTGTACGTGGGTGGCGTTGGGGGATCGCGCGGCCTCGCGGGCGTGGGGGCGTGGAGGCTTCGGGCGCTTCGGGGGCGCTTCGGGGGCACTTCGGGGGCACTTCGGGGGCGCTTTGGGGGCGCTTCGGGGGCGCTTCGGGGGCGCTTCGGGGGCGCTTCGGGGGCGCTTCGGGGCGCTCCGGGGCGCTCCGGGGCGCTCCGGGGGTACGGTAGGGTCGCACGATAGTCGACCGCCGATGGCAAGGATGATTGCTGGAAGGCATGACCTTTGAACGCGAGTGCGCTTCTGCGCTTCTGGGTCATGCGTTACCGTGCCGATCACCGTCATCGGCAGTCGTCTTGCGACCGACGCTACCAACAGCAGCACCGAGTGCCCCTCGCGGCATCCCATGTACCAACAGCAGCACCGAGTGCCTCTCGCGGTATCCCATGTGCCAGCAGCAGCATCCTGGTTGCCCCTCGCGGCATTCCATATACCAACAGCAACATTCCGGTTGCCCGTCGCGGTATGCCGGATTTCTGCGTCGGGCGGGTCAGCGCAGGTAGGGCGTCACCTTGCGCTTCAACAGCTCCACCAGCACCGGGTCCATGAAGTCGTAGTCATCCGGGATGTCCAGGCAGATGACGCGCTTACCGTTCAACCACTGTCGATAACGGCTGGACAGGCGCGTACGGTGGGCGCGCTCCATCACGAAGACCAGGTCCGCCCATTGCAGCAACTCCGGGCTGACCGGGACATCGGCGTCGGCCAGCAAGCCGGCCGAGGCGGTTTCAATGCCCGGCCAGTTGGCGAACACCTGCTCAGCCGTCGGGCTACGCAGGCGGTTCTGGCTGCAGAGGAAGAGCACGTTGCGGGTCACAGCACCGTCAAGTTGGCGTAGGCCATCACCAGCCACTTGCTGCCGGCTTCAGCGAACTCCACCTGCACGCGCGCGTGCGCACCGCTGCCCTCGTAGTCGGTGACCATGCCCTCGCCAAAACGGGCGTGGGTGACCATGGCCCCAAGCTTGAGCGGCGGTGCCTCGATGGCGGCATGGCCCATGACCCGGTTGGCCCCCAGCGAGGCCGGGCGGGCGACCTGCACCTTCGGCCGCACCTCATTGAGCAGTTCGCGCGGGATCTCGCGCAGGAAGCGCGAGGGTACGTTGTAGTTGTCCTGGCCGTGGATGCGGCGCGACTCGGCGTAGCTGAGCACCAGCTTCTGCCGCGCGCGGGTGATGCCCACATAGGCCAGGCGGCGCTCCTCTTCCAGCCGACCGCTTTCCTCCAGCGAACGGGCGCTGGGGAACAGGCCGTCTTCCATGCCGGCCAGGAACACCAGCGGGAACTCCAGGCCCTTGGCCGAGTGCAGGGTCATGAGCTGCACGCCCTCCTCGCCCGCCTGGGCCTGGCCTTCGCCCGCCTCCAGCGACGCGTAGGACAGGAAGGCGACCAGCTCGCTCATGGTCTCGCCGATTTCTTCGATGTCGTCTTCGCGGCGGGTGAAGCGCGACGCGACCGAGATCAGTTCGTCGAGGTTGTCCGAGCGTGATTCGGAGTCGAGCGTGTTGCGGCTTTCCTTGGCCCAGTGATCGCGCAGGCCCGAACGCAGCAGCACGTGGTCGATGCGCTCGGCCAAGGTCATCTCACCGGCTTCGTGCTGCAGCTGGTTGACCAGGGTGAGGAAGCCCGCCAATGCGTTGCGCGCGCGGGCGGCCAGTTCGTTGCCCTGCGCGGTAAGCATGGTGGCTTCCCACAGCGAGATGGCCTGGCTGCGCGCCAGGCGCCGCACTTCGTCCAGGGTGCGGTCGCCAATGCCGCGCGTCGGCGTGTTCACCGCGCGCTCGAAGGCGGCGTCATCGTCGCGGTTGGTCATCAACCGCAGGTAGGCCAAGGCGTCCTTGATTTCAGCGCGCTCGAAGAAGCGCATGCCGCCGTACACGCGGTACGGCACCTGTTCGGAAATCAGCGCTTCTTCAAACGCGCGCGACTGCGCATTGCTGCGGTAGAGCACGGCGGCGTCGGCATAGCTGCCGCCGTCGCGTACCCATTGGCGCGCGCGCTCGACCACGTAGCGCGCTTCGTCCATCTCGTTGTACGCCGCATACAGGTCGATCGGCTCGCCGTCGCCGCTGTCGGTCCACAGTTCCTTGCCGATGCGGTCGGGGTTGTGCGCGATCACCGCATTGGCCGCGCCGAGGATGTTGGCGCTGGAGCGGTAGTTCTGCTCCAGCCGCACGGTCTGTGCGCCGGGGAAGTCCTTCAGGAAGCGCTGGACGTTCTCGACCTTGGCACCGCGCCAGCCGTAGATGGCCTGGTCGTCGTCGCCCACCACGAACACGTGGCCGCTGTCGCCGGCCAGCACGCGCACGAAGGCGTACTGGATGGCGTTGGTGTCCTGGAATTCGTCGACCAGGATCTCGCGGAAACGCGAGCGGTAGTGCGCGAGCAATGCCGGGTTGTCGCGCAGCAGCTCGTGCGCGCGCAGCAGCAGCTCGGCAAAGTCGACCAGCCCCGCGCGGTCGCAGCGCTCCTGGTAGGCCGCATAGGCCTGGCGCATGGTCTCCAGCCAGTGGTCGCTGGGCTCGGGCTGGATGTGCTGCGGGCGCCGGCCTTCATCCTTCTGCTCGTTGATCCACCAGGCTATCTGCTTGGGCGGGTACTTGCCGTCGTCGATCTCCAGCTGCTGCACGACGCGCTTGACCAGGCGCAGCTGGTCATCCGAATCCAGCACCTGGAAGCTGTCGGGCAGCTTGGCTTCGGCGAAATGCAGGCGCAGCAGGCGGTGGGCCAGCCCGTGGAAGGTGCCGATCCACATGCCGCGGCTGCCGTGTGGCAGCTGCGCGTCGATGCGGTGGCGCATTTCGCCCGCCGCCTTGTTGGTGAAGGTGACCGCGAAAATGCCATGGGTGGGCACGCCGAAGACTTCATGCAGCCAGGCGATGCGGTGGGTCAGTACGCGGGTCTTGCCGGAACCGGCACCGGCCAACACCAGATGGTGGCCGGGCGGGGCGGACACGGCCTCGCGCTGGGCGGGGTTGAGCCCGTCGAGCAGGTGGGAGACATCCATGCGGCCATTTTACCCCGGCCGGTGGCGCACCGGGGCAGCGCATGCAACGGGTTCAGGCAATCGCGGCGCGCGCGGCCTGTTGCGCCTGCACCCGCAGTTCCGGAATGGCCAGGCTTTCCCAGAGGGTGCCGATGCGCAGGCTGCCGACCAGCCACAGGCCGGGTTGTGGCGTGCCGTGGGCATCATGCAGCTGGCCGGTGTCCGGATCGGCATCCAGCCCCAGCCCATGCGGGCCTGGGCGCGCATGACCTTCGGCCAGCAACTGCTGCAGCAGCGGGTTGCGCAGGCCCAGCGCACGGGTTTCCACGCCGGTGGCGTTGATCAGCGCGCCGACGTTGAACGGCGGCGTGCCGCGCCCGTGCACCTGCAGGTTGGCGTCCTGTACCAGCACGGCATCCAGCCGTGCGCGATGGCGCTGCAACTGGCCGCTCTGCTCGGCCGCCATCAGTTCATCGTGCACGGATTCGGCGATGCGATGGCGGTGCACGTCCCAGTAACGCACCACATGGCGCAGGAAGCGGCGCTGGTCGGCCTCACCCAGGCTGCGCCACAACGCCTGCCCCAGCGGACGGATGCGGTCCATCACCGCTTGCCACGGCAGGCCCTGCGCCTGCGCGGCACGCACGTGTTCACGCAGCTGGCGCATGCGCGCCCGCAGGGGCAGCCGCAGCAGTGGCTGCGGATCGAAGTCGGCGCTGCCGCCGTGCGCGTGTGGCAGCGGCAGCAGGGCGTGACGTGACAGCACATGAATGCGACCGCGGTGCCCGGCGGCGAGCAGTGACACCACGCAGTCGGCCATGCTCAGGCCGGTGCCGATGATGGCGAGGTCCTGGTCGCCAGCGAGCATGCGCACGCCGTCGTAATCCCAGGCGTCCACCACCTTGCCCGGCGGCAAGGCGTTGCCGGCGGGCAGTGGCAGCGGGCGCATGCTGTTGCCGCAGGCCAGCACGACCTGTGCGGCCTGCCAGCCCTCGCCTTCAGCCTGCTGCAGCCGGTGTCCGCTGGACTGCGGCTGCAGGGCAATGACGGCATCGTGGACGACCTGCAGGGTGCCGGCGCTGGCGGCTTCCGCTTCGGTCAGGCGCTGCTGCAGATAGTCGGCGTAATCCAGGCGTGGCAGGTACTGCTCGGCCAGTGCGGCATCGGTCGCATCACGACGCGCGAGGAGATGATCGAGGAAGTCCGTGGGCTGCTCGGGAAACCCGCTCATCTTGCCGGCGGGCACGTTGAGCAGATGCTCGGGCCACGGGGTGGCATATGCAATGCCCTGGGCCACGGCAGACGCCGGCTCGAACAAGGCGATGCGCTGGCCCGCTGCTGCTGCGCGCAGCGCATTGATTGCGGTGAGCACGCCGGCCGCACCGCCGCCGATGATGGCCAGGTCCACCTGGCAGGAAGGCTGGATTTCCGTCATGCCGGCATTGTAGGCCATGCGTGGCAGCAAACCCTGAGCGCCGCCTGTGCTACATCAGCGCATCGGCGAGGCGTGCAATGCCTTCGCGCGAGCGCTTCCATGCGGGACGCTCACGCCATGTGCGCAGGTCCAGCTGGGTGGCGTGCTTGAGGTAGTCGTCTTCGATATGCACGAGCTGGCGCACCATCCGTGCGTCATAACAGAGCAGACCGATTTCGGCGTTCAGCGCGAACGAACGGATGTCGAGGTTTATCGAGCCAAGCAAGGCGATGTCGTCGTCGACGGTGAGGTGCTTGGCGTGCAGGAAATGCGGCTTGTACAGGGCAATACGCACGCCACAGCGCAACAGTTCGTCGTAGTACGCCTCCTGGGCCCAGGCGGTGAGGCGCTGGTTGTTGCTGGCGGACAGAATGAGCTGCACGTTGACGCCGGACAGCGCGGCAATGCGCAGGGCACTGAGGGTGGCTTCGTCGGGCACGAAGTACGGGGTGACCAGCACGATGCGGCGGCGGGCCAGGTGAATGAGTGCGTTCACCGCGTCGCGCGCGTTGCTGTAGGGGTACGCCGGGCCACTGGGCAGCAGCTGGGTGGGCATGTCGGCGGCGCACACGGGGACGCTGGCCATCACGTCGAGGCGCTGCCCGGTTTCGATGTACCAGTCGCTGGCGAACACGGCTTCGAGGTGGGCAACGGCGGGGCCCCGCACGCGCGCGACCAGTTCGCGATTGGAGAAGCCGGGCACGAAGCCGGCCTGGGCCAGGTTCTGCGAGCCGACGTAGGCCACCTTGTTGTCGATGACAGCAATCTTGCGGTGGTTGCGCAGGTCCATGCGGCCACTGCGCCGCCAGCGCAGGCCACCGGGCAGCATGGCGCGCACGTCGACGCCGACGGCCTGCAGGCGGTGGCGATAGCGGCGCAGGCCACGCTTGGCCCCGACCGCGTCCAGCAGCAGGCGGCAATGCACGCCGCGCGCGGCGGCGCGCTGCAAGGCCTCGGCGACGGCTTCGCCGACGGCGTCATCGAACATCAGGTAATACAGCAGGTGCACGCGTTCGCGGGCCTGATCGATATCGGCCAGCAACGCCTGCAGGGAATGGTCGTAATCGGTGTGCAGTTCAACGGCGTTGCCGTGCACAGGCATGAAGTCGCCCTGGCGCTCGACCAGCGGGACGACTTCGGCAATGGCGGTGTCTTTGGGCGGACTCCAGCGCAGCAGGCGCTGCAGCCCCTGCTCCTCGCGGATGACCTGGGACGCCTCGGCCTGGCGCTGCACGCGCTGGCGCGACAGCCAGGGATGGCCGAACAGCAGGTAGGCGGGCAGACCGAGCAGCGGGACGAAGCCGACCAGCAACAGCCAGCTGCGGGCCGCCCCGGGCGTGGTTCGGGTAGGAATCCAGAACAGCGCGGCCAGCCGGATCAGCCAATCCAGCAGCAGCAACCATGAGCCCAGCACCCATTCGAACAGCATCGTGTCGCCCGGATCGAGGTGGGGGCCAGTGTGCCATGGGGACCGTGAGGACGCCGGACAACAAAAAACCCGCCTTGCGGCGGGTTCTTCGTGAGGCAATCGAGCAATCCGTGTGGATTACTTGATCTTGCCTTCCTTGTACGGGACGTGCTTACGCACGACCGGATCGTACTTGGAGAATTCCATCTTCCCCGGGGTGTTCTTCTTGTTCTTGTCGGTGGTGTAGAAGTGACCGGTACCGGCGGTCGAAATCATACGGACCTTATCGCGCTTGCCTGCCATGATCGTTTACTCCTCAGACCTTTTCGCCGCGCGAACGCAGCTCAGCCAGAACGGAATCAATGCCGTTCTTGTCGATGGTGCGCAGTGCATGCGCGGAAACACGAAGCTTCACCCAGCGGTTTTCGCTGGCAACCCAGAAGCGACGCTCGTGCAGGTTCGGCAGGAAACGACGACGGGTCTTGTTGTTGGCGTGCGAGACGTTGTTACCCGTCTGCACTCCCTTGCCGGACACCTGGCATTTACGGGACATTGCGCACCTCGATAGTAGTCATTGTCAGCCCATAGCCCGGGCGACGGCGGCCTCGGCGGTGACCCGCCACACGTCAAGAGAATCAAAGGGTTACGCTGTCGAAGGCAGGCCGGAGGACGTGTTCCCGGCCACCAGCCAGGTCGAAACCGGGCACAGCGAGCCGCGCATTATGCACGGCAACGCGAGCCAGCGCAAGGGGTTATCCACAGGGAAGGCTGTGGGCTGAACGGCTCGGGATGAAAAAGCCGCCGCGAACCGGTTTTTTCATGTTCGGAGATCGTTGGATACTCGAACCTCCCCACAACGGAGCCGCCAATGCGCTTGCTGGTCATTACCTATGGGACCGAAGGCGACACCCGGCCGCTGGTGATGCTGTGCCATGGGCTGAGGCAGGCGGGGCATGAGGTGATGCTGCTGGCCGAGGGCGGTACGCTGGAATCGGCGAGGATGCTGGGGGTGCCGCATGCGGCGTTGGAGGGCGACATCCATGACGAGGTGGTGGCGCTGGTGTCGGGTGGGAACGATCTGGGCGCGGCGGCACGCGGGTTGGCGCGGATGGCGGCGCGCCATGTGCCGGCGTGGATGCGGCAGGCGGATGCGGCGGCGGTGGGCTGCGATGCGGTACTGACCGGCGGGCTGGCCGCCTTCGTGGGCATGAGCGTGGCGGAGCGGCATGGCATTCCGGTGATCGGACTGGGGATGATTCCGCTGACCCCTACCCGCCTGTTTCCTACACCGTTTCTGCCGCGCCTGCGGTTGCCAGGCGTGTTGAACCGGTGGAGCTACAGCGCGGTGAACCATGCGGTGTGGCGAACCTTCAAACGGCCGATCAACGAAGCGCGCCAGTCAATCGGCATGCCGGCGCGGCGGTCGCTGTGGCGCGATGTGCCGATGCTTTACGGCATCTCGCCCAGCCTGTTGCCGCAACCGACGGACTGGCCTGCGAACCACGCTGTGTGTGGGCAGTGGCGCGCGCCCGATCTGGGGTGGCAGCCAGATGCAGCGCTGAAGGCGTTTCTCGACGCGGGTCCTGCCCCGGTCTATCTGGGCTTTGGCAGCATGACCGGGTTTGATCGAGAGCAGGTGCTGGCTGCACTGTTGCAGGCATTGGCACCACGCCGGGTGCTGTTGTCGCCGGGATGGGCGGGGCTGCCGGAGATCGCATTGCCGCCCGCTGTGTTCGTGGTGGGGTCGGTGCCACATGAGGCACTGTTTCCGCGTTGTGGGTTTGTCATCCATCACGGGGGCAGTGGGACGACCCATTCTGCGTGTCGCGCCGGCGTTCCCTCGCTGGTGATGCCGTTTGCGGCGGATCAGTTTTTCTGGGCGCGGCGGTTGCGGGATCTGGGGGTGGCACCGGAAGCACTGTCGGTGGCGCGATTGGATGCGGTTTCGCTTGCCCGGGCGATCAGATTTGCCGAATCGCCGCCCGCGCGGGAGCGGGCGGCGATGTTGGGGCAGGCGATGGCGGCGGAGGATGGGGTGGCCGTTGCGACGCAGTACGTCGAGCGGATGCTTACCGCTCCCGGCGGTGCAGCCAGCGGTAAAGGACCGGCAGCACCAGCAGGGTAAGCAGCGTGGAAGAGACGATGCCGCCGATGACCACGGTCGCCAACGGGCGCTGCACCTCGGAACCGGCACCGACGTTGAAGGCCATCGGCACGAAGCCGAGTGAGGCGACCAGCGCGGTCATCAGCACCGGGCGCAGGCGGCCGAGTGCGCCTTCGCGCACGGCGTCGTTCAAGCCAAGCCCGTTGTCGCGCAGGCTGCGTACGAAGCTGATCATCACCAGTCCGTTGAGCACGGCCACGCCGGAGAGCGCGATGAAACCCACGCCGGCCGAGATCGACAGCGGAATGCCGCGCGCCGCCAACGCGAGCACGCCGCCGGTGAGCGCCAGCGGCACGCCGCTGAACACGATGGCCGCGTCCTTGACCGAGCCGAAGGCCCAGAACAGCAGCGCGAAGATCAACAGCAACGTCACCTGCACCACGATGGCCAGGCGCTGGCTGGCGGAGATCAGCTGTTCGAAGCTGCCGCCGTAGTCCACCCAGTACCCGTTGGGTACCTGCACGTTCTGGTTGATGGCCTGCTGCAGTTCGCCGACGAAACTGCCCAGGTCCCGGTCACGCACGTTGGCGGTAACCACGATGCGGCGCTTGCCGTTCTCGCGGTTGATCTGGTTTGGACCTTCGCTGTTGGCCAGGCTGGCCAGCTCGCGCAGCGGCACCGTGCGGGCGCTGCCGCTGGTCCAGCTGCCGGGGCGACTGGATTCGTCGGCATCGCCACCGGCCAGCGCCGGCTCCAGCGATACCGGCAGATCGGCGAGCGCGGCCGGGTCCTGGCGCAGGGCTTCGGGCAGGCGCACGACGATGTCGAAGCGGCGGTCGCCCTCGAACAGCTGCCCGGCCACCTGCCCGCCCACGGCGGTGGCGACGGTGGACTGGACTTGGCCGGGGTTCAACCCGTAACCGGCCAGCGCGGCGCGGTCGGGGGTGACCGTGAGCAGCGGCAGGCCACTGGTCTCCTCCACGCGGACGTCGGCAGCACCCGGCACCTGGCGGGCCACGCTGGCGATACGCTTACCCACTGACAACAGCGTATCGAGGTCGTCCCCGAACACCATCACCGCCACATCCGCACGTACACCGGAGATCAGCTCGTTGGTGCGCATCTGGATCGGCTGGGTGAACTCATAGTTGTTGCCGGGCAGCTGTTCCACCGCCTGCTCAAGTTCGGCCAGCAGGTCCGCACGCGTCCTGCGCGGATCCGGCCAGTCCTTGCGCGGCTTCATCATGATGAAGGTGTCAGCGACCGAGGGCGGCATTGGATCGGAGGCGACCTCCGGCGTGCCGATCTTGGAGAACACCTTGCTCACTTCCGGGAACTGCACAAGACGGTTCTCGATCAGCTTCTGCATCTCCACCGACTGGGTGAGACTGGTTCCGGGAATGCGCATGGCATGCATGGCGACATCGCCTTCGTCCAGATTCGGCACGAACTCGCTGCCCAGGCGGGTGGCGAGCAGACCGCAGCCTGCCACCAGCACCAGCGCGCCACCGACCATCCAGCGCCCGCGGCGCAGCGAGAAGTCCAGCGCGGGCGCATAGCGGGTCCGCACCCAGGCCATCAGCCGGTTTTCCTTCTCCTGCACGCGGCCGCCGAGGAACAGCGCGATCGCGGCCGGCACGAAGGTCAGCGCCAGCACCATCGCACCGGTGAGTGCCAGCACCACGGTGATCGCCATGGGGTGGAACATTTTTCCTTCCACGCCGCTGAGCGCGAAGATCGGCAGGTATACGGCGGTGATGATGCCGAGCCCGAACAGGCTGGGACGGATCACCTCGGCGGTGGCACTGGCGGTTTCGGCGAAGCGTTCGGCCAGGGTCATGTCGCGGCCCAGGGCGTGCTGGCGTTCACCGAAGCGGCGCAGGCAGTTCTCGATGATGATCACCGCGCCGTCAACGATCAGGCCGAAGTCCAGCGCCCCCAGGCTCATCAGGTTGGCCGATACCCCGCCCCGCGCCATGCCGGTGAGCGTGAACAGCATGGCCAGCGGAATGACCGCAGCGGTGATCAGCGCGGCGCGGAAGTTGCCGAGCAGTGCGAACAGCACCACGATCACCAGCAGCGCACCTTCCACCAGGTTCTTGGCCACGGTCTGGATGGTACGGTCGACCAGTGCGGTGCGGTCGTAGCTGGCGGTGACGGTAACCCCCTCGGGCAGGCTGCGCTGCGCCTGTTCCAGCCGCGCGGCGGCCGCCTGGGCGACGTCGCGGCTGTTGGCCCCGATCAGCATGACCACGGTGCCCATCACCACTTCATGTCCGTTCTGGGTGGCCGCACCGCTACGCAGTTCGGGACCGTCCCTGACCTCGGCCACGTCGTGCACGTGGATGGGCACGCCTTCGCGGCGAGCCAGCACGATGTTGCCGATCTCCTCCAGGTTGGCGACCTGGCCGGGAATGCGGACCAGGAACTGCTGGCCGTTGCGCTCGATGTAACCGGCACCGACATTCTGGTTGTTGGTTTCCACTGCCTGGGCGACATCTTCGAGGGTGAAGCCCAGCGCGCGCAGGCGGGCCGGGTCCGGCGTGATGTGCACCTGACGCTGGAAGCCGCCGATGGTATTGACCTCGGTTACCCCGGGCACATTGCGCAGCTGCGGCCGGATCACCCAGTCCTGCAGGGTGCGCAGGTCAGTGGCGGTGTATGCACTTCCATCGGGTTTGCGCGCGTTGGGATCGGCGTCGATGGTGTACATGAAGATTTCGCCGAGACCGGTGGCAATCGGCCCCAGCTGCGGATCCAGGCCGACCGGAATCTGCGATTTGACCTGCTGCAGGCGCTCGGCCACCTGCTGCCGGGCAAAGTAGATGTCCGTGCCGTCCTCGAACACCACGGTCACCTGCGACAGGCCATAGCGCGACAATGAGCGCACCTGGGCCATGCGGGGCAGGCCGGCCATCACCGTCTCCACCGCATAGGTGATGCGCTGTTCCGCTTCCAGCGGCGAGTAACCCGGTGCGGCGGTGTTGATCTGCACCTGCACGTTGGTGATGTCGGGGGTGGCGTCGATGGGCAACCGGGTGAAACTCCAGATACCCACGGCGATCAACGCCAGGGTGAGCGTCATCATCAACCAGCGGTGCGCGATGGACGCGCCAATGATGCGCTCCAGCAACGGCAGGCGCTCAGTGCTCATGCGCGGCCCCCGCCTTGCCGATGTCGGCCTTGATCACGTAGCTCTGCTCGACCACCACGTCTTCGCCAACGCCCAGTCCCTCGAGCACTTCGGCCTTCTGCGCGTCGCGCGCGCCGAGCCTGACGGGGCGTGCGGTGTAGGTGTCGCCGCTGCGCACGAACACCACGTCCTTGCCGTCCAGGGTCTGCACGGCGGTGAGCGGCACCACTTGGGCGGCGGCGGTGGTGGCCACGACGATGCGCGCCTTCACCGCCGCACCGGGCCGCCACAGGCCATCGTCGTTGCGCAGCGTGGCGCGGGCGACGGTGCTCTGGCTGGCGGTCGCGGTACCGGGCAGCACGCGTTCCAGCGTGGTGGTCTGGCGGACGCCATCGGTCATGCGCGACACGGTGACCGGCACGCCGGCGGTGATGTGCTGGGTATCGTTGCCGAAGATATGCAGATCAACCCATAGCGTGGACAGGTCGCCGATCTCGAACAACGGCGTGCCCTCCCCTGCCACGCCCCCCACCTGCGCCTGCCGCGCCAGCACGACGCCGCTGATCGGCGCGCTGACCGTGTAAGTGGACAGGCTGAGGTTGCTGTCGATGCTGGCCAGCACCTGCCCGGCCTTGACGCTGTCGCCGACGTTGGCGCGCAGGGTGCGAATCGGACCCGGGAAACGCGCCATGACCTGGGCGACGCGGCCGTCCACCGGGGTCAGCAGGCCCTGCACGTCGTGTTCGTCGGCGATGGTGCCGGCCGCCACCGGGGCAACCCGGATGCCGGCCTTTTCGGCCATGGCCGCAGGAATGGTGGTGCTCTGCGGCCCTTCATCGTCGTGGTTGTCGCCATGTTCGTCAGACGCAGCCGCTTCGCCGGCACCATGGTCATGATCGGCTTCGGTCTCGGTCACGGCGGCAGACGGTGCGTCGCTGCCGCATCCGCTGAGCGCGAACACGGCCAGCAGCACGGCAGCCGCCAGAACGGTGCGGGAGGTGAAAGCAGTCATGGGCGGTCCTCCGTGGACACTGCAATGGACGTGGGGGTGGCGTCGCTGTCGAGCAGGCTCTGCCCGGTCAGGCGCTGGATCTCGATCAGGCCGGTCTGTGCGGCAATGGCGGCATCCAGCTGGCGTTGCCGCGCTTCAATGCGCAGCGCCTGCAGCTGGGCCCATTCCATGTAGCTGATCGCGCCGGCCCGCCACGCGGTTTCGGCAGCCTTCTCGGCGCGTTGCAGCTGCGGCAGCACATCGCGCGACAACCGCGTGACCTCCAACCGTGCGCTCTGGTAGCGCCCATGAGCGTCGGCCAGGGTGGCGTACAACTGCAGTTCGCGTGCCTGGCGCTCAATGCCGGTGAGCGCGCGTTCGGCTTCGGCCGCGCGGATGTCCGGTTCGGCGCGGCGCACACTGCCCAACGGCAGGCTGAAGCCGGCCACCAGCGCGGTGTCGCGGCTGTCGCGGCTGTTGCGCACACCCACCTGCCAGTTGAAATCCGGCGTGGCCTGGGTGCGGGCCAGCTGCAGCTGCGCATCCCGGATGCGCCCTTCGCCGGCCAGTACCGCCAGTTCCGGCGTCTGCTGCAGCAGGTCAGCCAACACATTGAGGTCCTGCAGTGCGGGCAGCTGCAGCGGGTTGCCGCTGACGCTGTCGAAATCCGGGCGGCGCTGCTGCCACAGCGCGGCCAGCGCAATCCTGGCCGACTGCGCCATCTGCAGCGCGCGGTCACGGTCCAGCTCCGCCTGGGCCAGCTGGGCCTGTGCGGTCAGCAGCACCGACTCCGGCGAAGCGCCCGCCTGCAGGCGCAGGCGAGCGGCGGCCACTGCGCGGCGGCGCTGCTCGATGTCGGTACGGGCGATCTCCAACTGCTGCCCGGCCTGGGTCACCGCCAGATAGCGGCGGGCGACCTCGGCCATCAGGTCCAGTCGCGCGATCTCGCGCTGCGGGGCCAGTGCATCCAGGTTGGCCTGGGCCAGGGTGCGGCGGGCATCCAGCTTGCCGCCGCGCTCCAGCACGCCGCCGAGACTGACGGTGAGCTCGGCAGCGTCGAAACCGCGTGCGGCTCCCGACCCCAACGCGTTTTCCAGATCCACGCCAAGCGTGAGCGGCGGGCGCAGCGTGGCGGCGTCACGTCGCGCCTCCAGTATCGGGCGTTGGGCGTCGACCAGACGCAGGTCCGGGTGTTGGCGGGCGACGCGGGCGATGGCCTCGTCGAGGCTCAGCGCGGGTGCCGACGCACCGGGAACCGGGCGTTCGGCGCTGCGTTGGGCAGTACGTTCAAAAGGGGTAACCGGCATCGTGCTCTGCGCATACGCACAGGGCACGAACGCCAAGACCGCCAAAGCGGCCATGTGCGTCCACATGGGAATCTCCAGATAGCAGTGAGGTTGAGCGAACGCGGCACACGGCCGCGTGGAATCAACCGGCTATCGGGGGGCGCAGCAGATTTTCCGGCGGCTGCGTGCGCAGCGCATGGCCCAGCCCGGACGGAATACCGTGGGCCGGTGCCAGCGGCAGCTGCCAGCTGGGGGCGGCGAAGGCCAGCATGCCGCCCTGGCCATGGCAGTGTCCGCAGTGCACCAGCACATGCAGCAGGCGGGTGCCGGCATCGTCGTCGTCATGCCCGTCGTCGTGGTCGGGGGCGGATGCGGCATGCGATACCGCAGGGTGATCCGCATGCGACAGCGCGTGCAGGTCCCCCAACGCCGACGCCAATGCGCCCCCGGCCGTGCCGAGCAGCATCACCACCAGCAGAAGCAGGCGGAGCAGCAACGGGCAACGGTGGCGCAGGCGGGACAGCATGGCCGGCAGGGTAGCGGCCGGCGCTGCCGTTACACAATCGCAGCGCCGGCGTTGGTTCATACCGGACGCAACCGGCGTGCCGACTGCGCCTGTTCGGCGCTGCACGGCTCAGGCGTGCTGTGCAGGCCTCCGCTTCCCTGCATCGGTAGCTTGAGCAGGTAGTCGCACTGGATCTGGCCACTGTGGTTCAGCGGACCGGGCGGAATCGTGCGACCCGGATCGAAACCGGCCCGCAGCCGGTTGTTCTGCCCGGCGTCGGCATCTTCCACGCGCAGCGTGGGTATTCCCAGGCGTGGCCCCACGCCGGCGATGCCGTTGAGGCTGCCGGCGTAGCCATTGCCGAGCAGCGCGACCCAGCGGCGCACCCCGGGCAGATGCGCGCGCAGGTTCTGGTCATGGCGGATGCGCTGGGTGGCAACGTGACTGAACACCCGTGCGCGCAGGTCGACGGCCGATTCATGCGGATTGTCCCGTTCGTCGGCAGCCCCCTTCAGGTGATAGCTGGTCATCTGGTCAAGCGCCACCACGCGCAACCCGGCGCGGCTGGCCGCATCCAGCACGGCCGCATACGTGGTGCCGCCCTGCACGTCGGTCATATGCCCGGCATCGATCTGCCGCACGAAATGCTGCAGCGGTTCCGGCTGTCCTCCGGTGCGATGCAGGGTGTTCAGGTAGGTCTGATGCAGGTCGTACTGCAGCTGGTCCAGGTACAGGGTATCCACGCCCACGCCACGCAGCAGCGCCATGTTCTGGATCAGCAGCTGCTTGCTGGCACGGCAGGCGTTGGCCTCAGCCACGATCAGCCCGGGGCGGGACCCCAGCAGGCAGCGCAGGATGGCGGCCTGATCCTCGCATGCGTCCAGCGTGGGGCTGGTGATGCCCTGCGACGGTGCCGCCACGGGCCGGGCACGCACCTCGGCCAGCAGTGCGGTGCGGGTGCGGTAGAACATCAGCTGGGCACCCTGTTCCGGCGAGCCGGGCCGTAGCTGGTAATCCGGATCGAGCGCGCGCCGCGAGTCGCGCAGCAGACCCTGCAGGGTGCGCGCTTCTCTGGAGGGAATCAGAAACGGAGCCAATGGGTCAGGCGGCGGCGCGGCCGAACCCATGGCGGTGGGCATGAGACCATTGCGCAGCTGCTGCAGCTGCGGCTGGCCTTCCGGCCGCGGCAGTTCAGGCAGGACGTCGCGTGCAACGGCAGGCCGCAGACGTTGTCGCAGCGCACTCAGTGCATCCAGCATGTTCACACTCCCGTCGATGGCGCGCGCCGACAGTGACGCGCGCCCCAACGATAGTGATCCACCGGGATAAGACTGCGACGGGCCTTCCAGTATCGATGGAATCAATCGATTCTGAGGCCAATGCCGACATCACGGTGCGCGACGCTCGGCGATGAAGCCTTGGATCTGCTGCTCCAGCACCGGCAGTGGCACCGAGCCCTGCTTGAGCACGGCGTCGTGGAAGGCCTTGACGTCGAAGCGGTCGCCCAGCTCCTTCTCGGCCTGCGCGCGCAAGCGGACGATGGCGATCTCACCGAGCTTGTAGCTCAGCGCCTGGCCCGGCCACGAAATGTAGCGGTCCACTTCGGTGGTGACTTCGTGTTCGCTCAACGCGGTGTGGTCGCGCAGGTAGGCAAGGGCCTGTTCGCGGGTCCAGCCCTTGTGATGCACGCCGGTGTCGATCACCAGGCGCGCGGCACGCCACATCTCGTAGGTGAGCCGGCCGAAATCTTCGTACGGCGTTTCATAGATGCCCATTTCCACGCCAAGCTTCTCGCTGTACAGGCCCCAGCCTTCGCCATAGGCGGAGATGTAGGCAGTGCGGCGGAACTCGGGCTGCTCACCCTGTTCGGCGGCCAGCGCGCCCTGCAGCGCATGGCCGGGGTCGGATTCGTGCAGGGTCAGCGCGGGCAGGTTGTACAGCGGACGTGCCGGCAGGTTGTAGGTGTTCACCCAATAGGTGCCCATGCCACCGCGACCGGCGGTCCAGAACGGGGCGATGTCCGGCGGCACGGGCACGATGGTGAAACGTGCGCGCGGCAGGGTCATGTACTTGCCGATCACGCCATCGACGCGCTTGGAGATCCAGGCAGCACGGTGCAGCAGCTCGTCCGGGGTCTTGGCGTAGAACTGCGGGTCGGTGCGCAGGAAGGTGAGGAACTCGGCAAAGCTGCCTTTGAAGCCCACCTGCTTGATGATGGTGTTCATCTCGGCCTGGATGCGCGCCACTTCCTTCAAGCCGATCTCGTGGATCTGCTGCGGGGTAAGGTCGAGCGTGGTGTATTCGTGGATCTGCTGCTGGTAGTAGGCCTTGCCATCCGGCAGCGCCTCGGCGGCCAGGGTGGTGCGCGCCTGCGGCACGTATTCGTTGAGGAAAAAGGTGCGCAGCTCGCCGAATGCAGGCACCACGCTGTTGCTGATGGCCTGGCGTGCCTGCTGCTGCAGCTGCGCCTGTTCGGCGGCCGGAATGCTGGCGGGCAGCTTCTTGAAAGGTGCGTACAACGGCGATTCGGTCGGGTCCTTCAGATCCGCCACCATGCTGATCGCCACTTCGCGGCCATCCAGCACCGCACGCGGAACGCTGAAGCCACGCTTCAGGCCGGCGCGCATGTTGTCGGTCTGCTGGCCGAAGTAGCGCGGCACATCATTCAGGCGCGCGATGTAGTTCTGGTAGTCCTTGGCGGTCTTCATTTCGCGGCGCGCCATGAACGACAGGTTGGACCAGAACGACGAGTCCGAATTGAACGGCATCTCGTAGCCACGCAGGCGCACTTCGGCAGCCAGATTGAAGACCTGGTCGCGGTAGATCGCGTAGTTGACCTGGTTGGCGGGCGAAAGCGCCTTGACGTCGACCTTGTCCAGCTGGGCCAGCACGTCGTCCCAGACCTTCAGCCGCGCCTGCTGGGCGGCGGCCCCGACATCAGGCATGCGGGTGGCGTTGGCCGGGCCGTCACCGTCTTCACTGGCTTCGCCGCCACCGGCCTGGCGCCAGGCCCATTCCTTCTCGTAGATGGCACGGAACGCGGCATCGGCCGGTGATTCGGCGGCCACGCTGGCCGGAGCGGCAGTGGCGGTGGGCGGTGCGGCGTAGGCAGCGGCCGGCAGGGACAAGGCAAGCAGCAGGGCAACAGACAGACGGGTATTCACGCAGACGGGTTCCCGGGGAAGGCGAACCCCGATCATGGCACCCCGGGTTCAGTCCGGCATGTATCGAACGTTGGGGGTCAATGCGCGGCGCGGTCGCGCTTCCAGCCGCGATGCTTGATGTCCAGGTGCAGGCTGTACAGGGCGGTGAAGGCCGGGAACAGGTTCTGCAGCACGCCCACCGAGTCCTGCTTGGCCGAGAACAGGAAGTAGCTCAGGGTCATCAGGCTGCCGACCACGCTCATGTACCAGAACAGCCGCGGGATGACCGGCTTGCCGGCCCGGCGCGAGGCGATGAACTGCACCAGCCAGCGCCCGCCGAACATCAACGCGCCGGTGTAGCCGATCACTTTCCAGCCGGTGACATGCAGGCCGGTCCAGAACAGCCAGGTGATGGGTTGGTCCAGCCAGTGCAGTTCCATCAGCGCTCTTCCACGGCAGTGCGCCGGCTGCGGGTGATCAGCCAGGCCACCCCGCGCAGGTCGCGGATGCCGACCAGGGCGCGGCCCAGGTTGTTGTACTTGGAGACACCGGCGGTGCGATGACGGTGGTTGACCGGCACGCTCACGGTCTGCCAGCCGGCCCGCTGCATCAGCGCCGGCAGGTAGCGGTGCATGTGGTCGAAGTACGGCAGGTCGAGGAAGGCGGCGCGCTCGAACAGCTTGATGCCGCAGCCGGTGTCGGGGGTGTCGTCGCGCAGCATGCGGGCGCGGATCGCATTGGCCCACTTGCTGGCCCAGCGCTTGCTGCCGCTGTCCTGGCGGTTGACCCGCCAGCCGGCGAACAGCTTGACCGTCGGCTGCGCGGCATCGCGCGCGACCAGCAGGCGTGGAATGTCGGCCGGGTCGTTCTGGCCGTCGCCGTCGAGGGTGGCAATCCACGCCGCACGTGCGGCCTTGACCCCGGTGCGCACCGCGGTGCTCTGCCCGCTCTGGGTGACATGGTGCAGGACCCGCAGTTCAGGCGTGGTCGCCTTGAGTGCGGTGAGCACGGCCAGGGTGTCATCGCGGGAGTGGTCGTCCACATAGACGATTTCGAAGGCCACCCGGCCACGCAGGGCGGCGGTGATCTCGTCGATCAGGGGCGTGACGTTGTCGCGTTCGTTGAAGACCGGGACGACGATCGACAGCTGGGGTTCGCTCATGATCGGGCTCTGCGGCTGGGCAGGACATTGAAAGTCCGCGCATTCTCCGCAGCCGAGGTTATCCGAAGATGAATACCCGGGTGGGAATCAGGCGCGGTCGCCGAAATAATCGCGGCACCAGTCAACCACGGGCGGCAATCCGCGCGTGATCGGCGTGGCCGGTTCATAGCCAAACGCGTCATGGGCACGACGCGTGTCGGCCATGGTGCGGACCATGTCGCCGGGCTGCATCGGCTTGTAGACCTTGTGCGCCGGGCGTCCGGCGGCGGCCTCGATGATGCCGATGAACTGCTCCAGCTCGATCGGAGTGTGGTTGCCGAGGTTGAAGACACGGTGCGGGACGTCCTCGCTGGACGGATGCGCCAGCGCGCCGAGGATACCGCTCACGATGTCGGAAACGTGTGTGAAATCGCGCTGCATCCTGCCTTCGTTGAACACCTCGATGGGGCGTCCGGCCAGCACCGCGCGCGAAAACAGCAGCGGAGCCATGTCCGGGCGACCCCAGGGGCCATACACGGTGAAGAAGCGCAGGCCCGTGGCACGCAGGCCATACAGCTGGGCATAGGTGTAGGCCATCAGCTCGTTGGCGGCCTTGGTGGCGGCATACAGCGAGCGCGGGCGGTCGATGCGCTGGTCTTCGGAGAACGGCGGGGTGGCCGAGTCGCCATACACCGAGCTGCTGGAGGCATACACCAGGTGCTGCACGCCACGATGGCGGCACAGCTCCAGCATGTTGACGAAGCCGGCCAGGTTGCTGTCCACGTAAGCGTGCGGGTTCTGCAGCGAGTAGCGCACGCCGGCCTGGGCGGCCAGGTGGATCACGGCGGTGGGCTGCACTTCGTCGAACAGCGCGGCCAGCCCCTCACGGTCGGTCAGGTCCAGCGCGCGGATATCCACGCCCGGGCACAGCGCGGCCACACGGTCGCGCTTGATCTGCGGGTCGTAGTAGTCGTTGTAGTTGTCCAGCCCGACCACGGCGTGGCCACCTTCGACCAAGGCGCGGCAGGTGTAGGCCCCAATGAAGCCGGCTGCACCGGTAACGAGGACGGTCATGCGCGATCAGCTCTTGCGGGTGCGCAGCTTTTCCAGCACGCCGTCCAGCGTATCCAGGTCGGTGTAGTGGATGATCAGCTTGCCCTTGCCGCCACGGCCGTGGTTGATCGCCACGCGGGCACCCAGCGATTCGGACAGTTCGGTTTCCAGCGAGGCGATGTCGGCCTGCGGCGCACTGGCGCTGGGCTTCTTGCGCAGCGCGCCAGGCACCTTGCCGGCGGCGAACTGCTGGGCACGGTGTTCCACTTCACGCACCGACCAGCCCTGGTCGGCCGCTTCCTGGGCCAGCTTGCTGGCCAGTTCCGGAGCCAGGGTCAGCAAGGCGCGGGCATGACCCATTTCCAGGCGGCGGCTTTCCAGCAGCACGCGGATGGCGACCGGCAGTTCCAGCAGGCGCAGCAGGTTGGACACCGCCGCGCGCGAACGGCCGACGGCCTGTGCAGCTTCGGCATGGGTCAGGGTGAATTCGGAGATCAGCCGCTGCAGCGCTTCGGCTTCTTCCAGGGGGTTGAGGTCTTCGCGCTGGATGTTCTCGATCAGCGCCATCGCGATGACGGTGCGATCTTCCAGCTCGCGCACCACCACCGGCACTTCGTCCAGCCCGGCCAGCTGCGAGGCGCGCCAGCGGCGTTCGCCGGCGACGATCTCATAGCTGTCGGTGGCCAGCTGGCGCACCAGGATCGGCTGGATCACGCCCTGTGCCTTGATCGACTCGGCCAGCTCGTCGAGCTTGGCCGGGTCCATCTCGCGGCGCGGCTGGTACTTGCCCGGCTGCAGCTGCTTCACCGGCAGCTTGCGCAGCACCTCACCCGGCAGCGGTTCGACCACGGCCGTGGCCTGCTGCACCTGGGTCACCGCGCCCTTGGGCCCGAGCAGGGCGTCGAGGCCACGGCCGAGGCCGCGTTTCTTGCCGAGGGCGGGCTTGCTGGTCATCAGGCGGTCTCCATGGCCGTACCGGCCGTGTTGCGTTGGTGGTTGCGGCGGATGATCTCGCCGGCCAACCCGAGGTAGGCCACGCCGCCGCGCGAGGCGCGGTCGTAGCCAACGATGCTCTGCCCATGGCTGGGCGCTTCGGCCAGGCGCACGTTGCGCGGCACGATGGTGCGGAACACGCGATCACCGAAATGCTCGGTGAGTTCGGCCGAGACCGCGTTGGCCAGGTTGTTGCGCACATCGAACATGGTGCGCAGCACGCCTTCGATTTCCAGCGTGGGATTGAGGCTGGCGCGCAGCGCTTCGATGGTTTCCACCAGCGCGCTCAGACCTTCCAGTGCGTAGTACTCGCACTGCATCGGCACGATCACCGAATCGGCAGCGGCCAAGGCATTCAGGGTCAGCAGCGACAGCGCCGGCGGGCAATCGATCAGGATGAAGTCGTACTGGTCGCGGATCGGAGCCAAAGCGCGCTTGAGGCGCTGCTCGCGCTCGCCCTGGTCCATCAGCTGGATCTCGGCGGCGGTCAGGTCGATGTTGCCCGGCAGCAGGTCATAGCCTTCCGGCGCGGTGACCCGTACCTGCTCGGCGGTGACTTCACCCAGCAGCAGGTCGCAGGTGGACGCGACCACTTCGCGCTTGTCCACGCCACTGCCCATGGTTGCGTTGCCCTGCGAATCGAGGTCGACCAGCAGCACGCGCTTGGGCGCAGCAGCCAGGGCAGCGGCCAGATTGACGGCGGTCGTGGTCTTGCCGACGCCACCTTTCTGGTTGGCGATGGCGATGATGCGGGCCATGCGGGTGAGCCTCATCGGCAGGGAGTGGGACTGGTCATTATGCGTATAAGGGGCGTGTCATGCACTGTGAGATGCGCCGGAAGGGCCTTGCGACCCGCCCGGCGGCGGCTCACGGACCGGCCACCACGACCAGGTGACGCTCGCCGGTCAGGCCCGGAACATGCAGTGGCAGCACGGTTTCCACGGTCCAGCCGGCCGGCAGCTGGGCGATCTCGTCGTGGGGGTAAACGCCTTTCATGGCCAGCAGGCGGCCACCCGGGCGCAGCAGGTGCCCACCGACGTCGATGATCCCGGCCAGCGTGTCCATGGCGCGCGCGGTCAGGTTGTCATAGGCACCGGGTTCGTCCAGCGCCTCGGCACGCGATTCGGCCACCCGGGCGTTGCCCAGGCCCAGCTGGCGCACGGCTTCGCGCATGAAGCGGGCCTTCTTGCCGTTGCTTTCCACCAGGGTCACCTGCAGCTGCGGGCGGGCGATGGCCAACGGAATGCCGGGCAGCCCGGGACCCGTGCCAAGGTCGGCCAGGGTGCCGTGCTCCAGGTGCGGCTGCATGGCCAGCGAGTCCAGCAGGTGGCGGGTGACCATCTCCAGTGGGTCGCGGATGGCGGTCAGGTTGTAGGTCTTGTTCCAGCGGTCAAGCAGGGTCAGGTACTGCAGCAGCGGCGCGGCCAGGGCGGCGTCAAGCTGCATCGCGGCCAGGCCACGCGCAAGCGCGTCGGCCACACCGGGGGGAAGAGTGTGTGCGGTCATGCCGGCATTATCGCAGGGATTGCCGGAGTGCCGGCTGCGCTCAGCGCACGTACCAGGCCAGCGCGGCGCGGAAGTCCGGGGCCGCCTGCCACTCGTGCAGGTGCCAGCGACTGGCCGGGCCCAGTTCCGGGTCGCACCAGGCCAGGTGCAGGGCTCCGTCGGCCCCCGGGGCCAGCTGCAGACGGTGCAGGCCGAACGAGATGCCCTGCCCCTGTGCCTTGAGCAGCGCTTCCTTGGCGCACCAGACCCGGAAGAACCAATGGTTCAGCCCGGGCTCGTCCAGATTGAGCAGCCATTCGACCTCGGCCGGGTGGAAGAAGCGTTCGGTGATTTCACGCATGCGCGGCCGGGGTCGCAGCGGTTCCAGGTCGACGCCCAGCCGGACCCCTTCACCCAGCGCCACCAGCAGCAGGCCGTGGCTGTGGCTCCAGCCGGTCCCGAGGTGGGCCAGGTGGCCGTCCAGCTCTGGCCGGCCGCGTTCGTCGCGGAGCAGCGGCAGTTCCTCCGCCTGTCCGCCCAGCTGTTCGGCCAGCAGCGCCCGCGCCTGCGGCTCGCCGCGGGGGCCCGGGGCATGCGGCAGGCGCCAGACCGTGACCGGGCCGAACCGCCAGGAGCCGTCCAAGGTGGCCGGCAGGCTCATGCGAACACCCCGTGGGCGCGATTGCACGGCAACTTCACGGCATCTGCCGTCAACTTGCGCCGTCGCACCGACAAACCGGGAGTCAAGCTCATGGGCATCATCATCTGGCTGATCGTGGGTGGCGTGGTGGGCTGGCTGGCCAGCATCATCATGCGCCGCGATGCACAGCAGGGCATCATCCTCAACATCGTCGTCGGCATTGTCGGCGCGTTGATCGCTGGCTGGCTGTTCGGCGGTGGCATCAACGAAGCCATCACGATCCGTACGTTCCTGTTCTCGCTGATCGGCGCGGTGATCCTGCTGGCGATAGTGAACCTCTTTACCCGAAAGAGCATTCGATAACCCTGCAGGGCAGATCACGCGCCACCTGGACCCGGCTCAGCGCCGGGTCTTTTCATTTCAACCCAGCTGCACCCACGCCGGCGCGTGGTCGCTCGGCCGGTCCCAGGTACGCGGTTCGCGATCAATGCCAGCCGCGACTGCGCGCGCCTTGAGCGCGTCGGACACCAGGGTCAGATCAATGCGCAGACCCAGATTGCGGCGGAAGCCCGCAGCACGGTAATCCCACCAGCTGAACACCCCGTCCTCGTCATTATGCAGGCGGAAGCCATCGTGCAGGCCCAGCTGCTGCAGCTTGTGCAACGCGCCGCGCTCGGCGGTGGAGGTGAGAATGTGGTTCTCGTTCCACACCAGCGGGTCGTGGGTGTCGCGACCTTCCGGGGCGATGTTGAAGTCGCCCATCACGACCAGCTCCGGGTATTTCTTCAGTTCGTCAGCGACCCAGGCATGCACGGCATCGAGCCAGCGCAGCTTGTACTCGTATTTGTCGGTGCCGATGTCCTGGCCATTGACCACGTACAGGTTGATGATGCGCACGCCGTTGACGGTGCCGGCGATGGCGCGCTTCTGTTCGTCCTCGAAGCCGGGAATGCCGATCTGCACATCCTGCGCCGGCTCGCGCGAAAGCAGCGCCACGCCGTTGTAGGTCTTCTGCCCGGCAAACACGCTGCGGTAGCCCAGCCCGGCCAGCACGGCGTCGGGGAACTTGTGGTCTTCCATCTTGGTTTCCTGGATGCCGACGACATCCGGGGCGAAGGCGGTGAGCCACTGTTCCAGGTGCGGCAGGCGCACGTTGAGCGAATTGACGTTCCAGGAGGCGATTTTCATGCGGGCATTGTAGCGGTCCCGGTCGAGCCCGTTGGAGCGATTCTGGTGGCGCCGGCCGTTGGCCGGCCCATGGGTGCCATCCGGCGCTACCGGTCTGGCGGCCACTGCCTGGCTGAGTGAAGCACCCGGAGAATGCGTACGCTCGCGGCATCTTCGGTGTACACGACCATGTAGTTTGAGCGGACCACCATCTCCCGCGTCCCCTCAACCCGGCCTGCGCGGTGAATTTTCGGGAACTCCAGCAGTCGTGCGGTGCTGGCATTTATGTCATTCATCAGCCACTGCGCCGCGTCAGGATTATCCTCGGCGATGTAACCGACAATCGACAACAAATCCTCGCGCGCAGCCTGCAACCACTCAAGTTCAGGCACTTCGCTTCCTATTGATCAGTGCCTGCGCTTCGTCCATGACCTGCTGGTGCGGCGACGCCGGCCGGGAATCGGCCAAGGCTTCCTGGACTTTGGCGCGGAACCATTTGTCATGAGCTTCGGGATCCGCAGTGAGTCCGGCAGGCAGTCCACCTTCCTTGATGACGCGGGTCAGTAAAATCCGCACAGCGTCCGAGACGGTCAGGCCGACATTGGCCAGCATCTCGGTCGCATCAGCCTTCAGCTTCTCGTCCACTCGGATATGCAGCATGGAGGTCTGGGCAGCCATCGTCGGTTCCGTGGTGGAAATAGGCGTACAGACTGTATCTCAATTGAGATACAGTCAAGTATCCGCAGGTCGGATGTGGGACTTATCGGACCAGCAGCTTCAGCAGCCCCGCGATCTTTGAGTACGGCGGCTTGAGCCGGTCGCTGGCCGCCCAGCGCGACTGGTACAGGATCGGCAGCCGCTTACTCATGGCATCGAAGCCCGCCTGGCCGTGGTAGGCCCCCATGCCGCTGGGCCCTACCCCGCCGAACGGCAGGCCGTTGATGGCGAAGTGCAGCAGGGTGTCATTGACGGTGACGCCACCGGCCACCACCTGGCCCAGCACGTGCTCGACCGGTTCGCGGCGGTCGCTGAACACATACAAGGCCAGCGGGCGATCACGGGTCTGGATGTCGGCAATGGCCGCATCGAGGTCCGGGTAGGCGCTGACCGGCAGGATCGGGCCGAAGATTTCCTCGCGCATCAGGTCCAGGTCGGCGGGCGGATCCAGCACCACGGTCGGGGCGATCAGGCGTTCGCGGTCCGCGCGATCACGGTCGATGTGGGCCAGTTCCAGCACTGGCACGCCGCGTTCGCGCGCCTGGGCCAGGTAGCCCTGCAGGCGCTGGTACTGGCCGTCATTGATGATGCGGGTGTAGTCAGACGGATCACGGAAGTCGCCATAGCGCGCCTGCACCTGGGTCTGCAGCTGCTGCACCAGTTCGCGCTGGCGGCGGCTGTCGACCAGCACATAATCCGGGGCGATGCAGGTCTGGCCGGCGTTGAACCACTTGCCGGTGGCCAGCCGCGCCGCGGCCTTGTCCAGCGGGTAGTCGCTGCAGACGATGGCCGGCGACTTGCCGCCCAGTTCCAGGGTCAGCGGGGTGAGGTTCGGTGCGGCCGCCGCCATCACCTTGCGGCCCACCGCCGTGGAGCCGGTGAACACCAGATGGTCCAGCGCTGCGCCGGCCAGCGCGCCGGCCAGTGCCGCCTCGCCCTGCACCACCGCCACCCGCTCCGGCGGGAACACCGAGGCCAGCAGGTCGTGCAGGAAGGCGCTGGTGCGCGGGGTATGTTCGGACGGCTTCAGGATGACGTGGTTACCGGCGGCGATGGCGGTGGCCAGCGGAATCAGGGCGAGGTTGACCGGGTAGTTCCAGGGTGAGATGACACCGACC
Organism: Stenotrophomonas maltophilia; assembly: GCA_002387845.1. GTDB lineage: Bacteria > Pseudomonadota > Gammaproteobacteria > Xanthomonadales > Xanthomonadaceae > Stenotrophomonas > Stenotrophomonas maltophilia_AG. The sequence continues at coordinate 63,200 of DGLB01000072.1, forward strand.
ACGCCGAGGGGCACCGGGCGCAACTGGGCGCGGGCCGGCCAGAAGCGCCAGCCGACCCCGACCCGGCGCGGCTTTGCGTAGCTGCGCAGGTGCTTGAGCAGGTGGTCGATCTCGCCGAGCACGGTCATGCCGTCGGCGATCAACGATTCGTGCGTGGAACGGTGGCCGAAATCGGCGGCGATGGCGTGCGCCATTTCCGGCAACCGTGCCTTCAGCGCGATGCGAAGGCGCTGGAGGTCATCGCGACGCTGGTCGACGGACGGGCGGTTAGCCTGCCAGGCCTGGCGCAGGGTGTTCAGCAGGCCCGGCAGCGCGGACGGATCGGTGAAGGTGATGGTCATGCCGCGAATATAGCAATCGCGCGGTGATGTTCCGCAACGAAGAAGGGCCGTGGCAACCGCCACGGCCCTTCCGACATCCATCATCCAACGTGCTTATTTGGTGATGTCCACGTCCTTGGTTTCCTTCAGGAACAGACCACCCACCACCACCGTCATCAACGCGATGATGATCGGGTACCACAAGCCGTAGTACAGGTTGCCGGTACCGGCCACCAGCGCGAACGAAATCGCCGGCAGGAAGCCACCGAACCAGCCGTTACCGATGTGGTACGGCAGCGACATCGAGGTGTAGCGGATGCGGGTCGGGAACAGTTCGACCAGGTAGGCGGCAATCGGGCCGTACACCATGGTCACGTACAGCACCAGAATCCACAGCATGAAGATGGTGCCGGGGATGTTGATGCGCGAACCGTCGGCCTTGGCCGGGTAGCCCGCCGTGGTCAACGCGGTCTTCAGCTCGGCACCGAAGGCGTCAGCCTTGGCCTTGCCCTCTTCCTTGGTCAGGCCGGCGGCCTCGTAGGAGGTGACGCTGGCACTGCCCACATTCACCATCGCCAGCGAACCGGCGGCGGCAGGCTGCACGTCATACGGCACACCGGCCTTGGTCAGCGCGGCGGTGGCCACGTCGCAGGAGCTGGTGAACTTGCGCAGGCCAACCGGATCGAACTGGAACGAACAGGTGGACGGATCGGCAACCACCAGGGCCGGCGACGATGCACGGGCTTCTTCGATGGCCGGGTTGGCGAAGTGGGTCAGGCCCTTGAAGATCGGGATGTAGGTGACGGCCGCCAGCAGACAGCCGGCCAGGATGATCTTCTTGCGACCGATACGGTCGGACAGCCAGCCGAAGAAGATGAAGAACGGCACGCCCAGCGCCAGTGCGGCGGCAATCAGCAGGTAGGACGTGGTGGCCTCCACCTTCAGCATGCTGCTCAGGAAGAACAGCGCATAGAACTGACCGCCGTACCACACCACCGCCTGACCGGCGGCCGCACCCAGCAGCACCAGCAGCATCAGCTTCAGGTTGCCGCCCTTGAGGCTGTCACGGAACGGGGTCTTGGAGCCCTTGCCTTCGGCCTTCATCTGCTGGAACAGCGGCGATTCGCTCAGCTGCAGGCGGATCCACACCGAAATACCCAGCAGCACGATCGAGACCAGGAACGGAATACGCCAGCCCCAGGCTTCAAAGGCTTCGTTGCCCAGGAAGTAGCGGCAGGCCAGGATGATCAGCAGCGACATGAACAGGCCGAGCGTGGCGGTGCACTGGATGAAGCTGGTGTACAGGCCGCGCTTGTCGTCCGGTGCATGCTCGGCCACGTAGGTGGCCGCGCCGCCGTATTCGCCGCCCATGGCCAGGCCCTGGGCCAGGCGCAGGATGATCAGGATCACCGGTGCGGCGAAACCGATCGAGGCGTAGTTGGGCAGCACACCGACCAGGAAGGTCGAGATGCCCATGATCAGAATGGTGACCAGGAAGGTGTATTTGCGGCCGATGCGGTCGCCGAGGCTGCCGAAGAAGGCCGCGCCGAACGGGCGCACGAAGAAGCCGGCGGCGAAGGCCAGCAGGGCGAAGATCATGCCCGTGGTTTCGTTGACGCCGCTGAAGAACTGCTTGGCGATGATCGCGGCAAGCGACCCGTAAAGGAAGAAGTCATACCACTCGAACACCGTGCCGAGGCTCGATGCAAAAATGACTTTCTTGTGGCCCTTGGTCAGGGTCCCCGCCGGATCGTGCGCGGTTGTAGGTGTGCTGGACATGAGACGCTTCCCCTCCGAAGCATGGTGGTGTGCCGGCGTTACGCCGGCACGTGTTTTTTAAAAACTGTATTTCGTGGTGAACTGCACGCGGTTGATGTCGCCCTTGCGGCCGTCTTCAATCTCACGCACGCCGTACATGTACTCCGCACCGATATCGACCTTGGGCATCGGCGTGTAGAAGATGTTGCCGCGGATGCTCTGCACGCTCTTGGTGACCAGCGGGCCGAGGCTGCCATCGTTGTCGTAATCGCTGCGGGCGTAGATCAGGTTGGTGCGCAGCTTCGGGGTGAAGGCATGCCGCCAACCGACATAACCGGCCAGCACGCCCGTGGGGTTGAGTTCGTCGCGGGCGACGTCGTAGGCGGTATCTGCAGTGACACCCAGGCCGACATAGCGGGCAATGCCCTCACCGCCGCTGATCTGGTAATGCAGCGTGTCGCTGTCGGCCATCACCCACTTGCCGCCCAGGGTCAGGCCGCCGCCGATCTTGTCGGCGTCCGCACCCGTCGCCTGGTTGTCGACCTTGAGCTGGCGCACGATGGCACCGACACCGAAGGTGCCCCAGTCACCCTTCCAGCCGTAGCGCGCGGTCAGGTCCGGCAGGCTGCCGCGATCGGAATTGCTGGCCGCATTGGTCCACGCCCCGGTGACCGGATTACGCGTGCCGGTAAGCACCGTGGTTTCCGGGTTTTCCAGCGCGATGCTGAAGCCGCCGTTGGTGTAGCGGATCTGGGTCTGGCGCACGAACAGCACGCCGTCGGTGGGACCGACGAAGTCGGCCGCTTCCGGCAGCGAGGCGGCATCCATGAAGTTCGACCAGGTCTGGCCGGCCAGCCACTTGTTCCAGTACATGTAGGCGTGGCGCAGGGTCACACCGTAGGTATTGGTGGCGGTCTGGTTGCCCAGCGAGTTGCCGAAGAAATCCATCTCGAAGAACGCACCGGCCTTGTTGCCCGATTCGCTCACGTTGTCGATGCCCAGGTTGAAGCGCGAGAACTTGGCGTGGGCATTGAAGTCCACGTCAGACTTCTCACCGCTGCCACCGGCACCGGCAACCGGGGTCTGGCCGGGCAGGTACAGCGCGCGGCCGGTGGCGTCGTCGGCCAGCTGGCCGTCGCCGGTCTGGGTGGCGAGGAAGTCGGCCTTGATGAAGCCGCCGATCTTGACCGTGGTGCCCGGCGCTGCGCCCGGCGTGATCGTGGTGACCTGGATCGGCTGCTTTCCGGCCGGTACTGCCGGCTTCTGCTCGGCCTGCACCGTACGCACGGCGGTGACGTCCTGCTGGGTCTGGGTGATCTGGGTCTGCTGTTGCTGCTGCGACGACAGCAGTGCCTGAACCTGACGTTCCAGTTCGGCAACGCGTGCCTCCAGGGCCTGCTCTTTGGCGGTCTGTGCGAACGCCATGCCGGGCGCAACCAGGGCGACCAGCAAGCAGGTCGCCAGGGGTTTGCGCACGGTTTTCAACATACGGGTACTCATGTTGCCCTCTCTCCCGGGTGGCAAAGTGATCGCCGCGTGTGGGGTCACGGTCGAGCCGAGCGTGCGGCCGGCTGACGCACCCTGGCTATTGGCCATTGGTCGAAGGCAGCAGCTCGCCAGGAGCCTTGTCCTGCCTGGCATGCGGTGTTTTACGACCAAGGTCTAAGCGCCGGGGTAACGCGGGGTGCGGTGGATGCGGCAAACTGAGGGGGAACATTCGCGGGTTATGCTGCAAACGCACAACCCAAGTCCACGTGCAAGTGAGGGTGCCATGGCTGATCTTTACCCCGTCAAGGCGGACGTTGCCGCCAAGGCGCGCATTGACAAGAACACCTACCAGCAGCTCTACAAAGAGTCGGTGGAGAACCCGGACGCGTTCTGGGGCAAGGCCGCGCAGCGGCTGGACTGGTACACCGCGCCCAAGACGATCAAGAACGTCAGCTACCAGCTGGACGATTTCCGCATCAAGTGGTTCGAAGATGGCGAGCTCAACGCCAGCGTGAACTGCCTGGACCGGCATCTGGACGCGCGCGGCGACAAGATCGCCCTGCTGTTCGAACCGGACAGCCCGGACGCGCCGGCCAAGGGCGTGACCTACCGCGAACTGTATGAGCGCACCTGCCGCCTCGCCAATGCGCTGCGCAGCCTGGGCGTCAAGAAGGGCGACCGGGTCACCATCTACCTGCCGATGATCGTTGACGCGGCGGTGGCGATGCTGGCCTGTGCACGCATCGGCGCAATCCACTCGGTGGTGTTCGGCGGCTTTGCGCCCAATTCGATCGCCGACCGCGTGATCGACTGCGGCAGCAAGCTGATCATCACCGCCGACGAAGGCCTGCGCGGCGGTCGCAAGATTCCGCTGAAGGCCAACGTCGATGCGGCGCTGAAGATTCCGGGCACCACCACCGTGGAAACCGTGCTGGTGGTCCGTCATACCGGCGGCGCGGTGGACATGCAGGCTCCGCGCGACCGCTGGTTCCACGACGTGGTGGATCCGCAGCCGGCGCAGTGCGAGCCGGAACGCATGAACGCGGAAGATCCGCTGTTCATCCTGTACACCTCCGGTTCCACCGGCAAGCCGAAGGGCGTGCTGCACACCACTGGCGGCTACCTGCTGTATGCGGCCTACACGCACGAGTCGGTGTTCGACCTGCGCGAGGACGACATCTACTGGTGCACCGCCGACGTGGGTTGGGTCACCGGCCACAGCTACATCGTGTACGGGCCGCTTGCCAACGGTGCAACGTCGCTGATGTTCGAAGGCGTGCCGAACTACCCGGACACGTCGCGCTTCTGGCAGGTGATCGACAAGCACCAGGTGACCATCTTCTACACCGCCCCGACCGCGATCCGCGCGTTGATGCGCGAGGGCGAAGCCCCGGTGAAGCGCACCTCGCGCAGCTCGCTGCGCCTGCTCGGCAGCGTCGGCGAGCCGATCAATCCGGAAGCCTGGCGCTGGTACTACGAGGTGGTCGGCGACAGCCGTTGCCCGATCGTGGACACCTGGTGGCAGACCGAGACCGGCGGCATCCTGATTTCGCCATTGCCCGGCGCGATCGACCTCAAGCCGGGTTCGGCCACGCTGCCGTTCTTCGGCGTGCAACCGGCGCTGGTGAATGCCGAGGGCGAGATCCAGGAAGGGGCCACCGAAGGCAACCTGATCATCCGCGACTCCTGGCCGGGCCAGATGCGCAGTGTCTACGGTGACCACCAGCGTTTCATCGACACCTATTTCCGCACCTACCCGGGCAGCTACTTCACCGGTGACGGCTGCCGTCGCGACGAGGACGGCTACTACTGGATCACCGGCCGCGTCGACGATGTGATCAACGTCTCCGGGCACCGCATCGGCACCGCTGAAGTGGAAAGCGCGCTGGTCTCGCACCCGAAGGTCGCCGAAGCGGCGGTGGTTGGCTTCCCGCATGACATCAAGGGCCAGGGCATCTATGCCTATGTGACCCTGGTCGCCGACGAAGCCCCCAGCGACGAACTGCACAAGGAACTGGTGGCATGGGTGCGCAAGGAGATCGGGCCGATTGCCGCGCCGGATCACCTGCAGTGGGCTCCCGGCCTGCCGAAGACGCGCTCGGGCAAGATCATGCGCCGGATCCTGCGCAAGATCGCCGAGAACGCGCCGGACCAGCTCGGCGACACCTCGACCCTGGCCGATCCGTCGGTGGTGGCGTCGCTGGTGGAAGAACGCAAGGTCAAGTGAGACAGGCTCCCCCACATGCCTACCTTGTTGATTGCCGATGACCACCCGCTGTTCCGCGAAGCCCTGCGCGGCGCGGTGCAGCGGGTGATTCCCGGCGTTGAGCTGTACGAGGCCGACAGCGTGGAAGCGCTGTACCACCTGGCCGACGAACACAACGACGCCGACCTGGTCCTGATGGATCTGAACATGCCCGGCGCGCAGGGCTTCAACGCGCTGGTGCACATGCGCGCCCTGCATCCGCACCTGCCGGTGGTGGTGGTGTCCGCGCGCGAGGAGCCCACCGTGATGCGGCGAGCGCTGGACCACGGCGCGTTCGGATTCATTCCGAAGTCGGCCGATTCGGACACGATCGGTCACGCGCTGGGCACCATCCTGGATGGCGAGACCTGGGCTCCCCCCGAAGCGCACAGCGTGCCGGAGACAGAGCATGAAGAACGCCTGGTCGGGCAGCGCCTGCGCGAGCTCACCCCGCAGCAGTTCCGGGTGTTGCAGATGCTCGGGGCCGGGCGCTTGAACAAGCAGATTGCGTACGATCTGAATGTCTCCGAGGCCACGATCAAGGCACACGTCACTGCGATTCTGCGCAAGCTGGGCGTGACCAACCGCACCCAGGCGGTGCTGATGGCAGGCAAGCTGACGCTCGATGACGAGCCGCTGGTGCTGCCGCCGGAAGAAGACTGACGTAGAGCGGGGCTTGCCCCGCTGCTTTGTTGCCGGGCAAGACCCGGCACTACGTCGAACGATGATGCGTACCGATATAGCCGCGGCTATGTATTCCAGCATGCCCTGCGCAATTCACCCGTTACGGCCGTAAGCGCCGTTCCCGGTGCTAAGCTTCGCGTCCCCTTGGGGAGTAGCCTGTTTCCTGCAATGGAAACGCCCGTATCAACATACTCGGCCAGTGCGCCGTGGTGCGGGCAGCCTGTGATGGTTGGCGAGACCAGCGGTCCGCGTGCGCAACGTCAGGTTGGGCGCGAACGTGGATCGTTGTCCGCTGTTGCCCAGCCTGTTTGTGTGACGCCATGTCTCCCGTTTCGATCCTGTTGATCGGCTTTGCCATGTCCACCGATGCCTTCGCTGCGGCGATCGGCAAAGGTGCGGCGATGCGCAGGCCGCGTTTCATCGATGCCCTGCGCGCCGGCCTGATCTTTGGTGTGATCGAGGCGGTCACCCCGGTGATCGGCTGGTTGCTGGGCCGTGCCGCCTCGTCGCATGTGCAGGCGTTCGACCACTGGATCGCCTTCGTGCTGCTGGGTGCGCTGGGCGTGCACATGATCATCAACGGGGTGAAACCCGATGGCGACGACGCCGACGAAGACCCCGACAAGCACCACGGTTTCTGGCACCTGGCGGTGACCGGCTTTGCCACCAGCATCGACGCGATGGCGGTAGGCGTGGGCCTGGCCTTCCTGGACGTGCACATTGGTGTGATGGCCGCGGTAATCGGCCTGTGCACGCTGCTGATGGTCACCACCGGCATCATGCTGGGCCGCGTGCTGGGCAACCTGGTGGGCAAACGCGCCGAGATCGTGGGTGGCGTGATCCTGATCATCGTCGGCGCGACGATCCTGTATGAACACCTGAGCGGCGCCGTCGGCTGATGCGAGGGCGATGTCACCGTCGCGGCGCGTGCGGGTCGACGATATCAACCAGCTCGTGCCCGCCGGGGATGCGTCGGTGCAGCAGCCGCCAGGCATTGCGCCCCGGGCAGCGACGCCCGCTCATGTGGAGGTCGCTGGCCAGGTATTCCTCGCCCTGGTAGGTGATCAGGTGACCGCAGGGCCGGTTGGCCGCCAGGTCCTGTTCAAGCCGCTCCAGTTCCCGCCAGGTGCGGCAGCTGGGCGGCAGCCGGGCCAGCTTGGCACGCAGCAGCGGACCTCGCCGTACTACAGGCGGATCGCCCGACAGTGCGCTACCCGGGTCCGGCAACGGCACGGGCTGCGGTTCGCGTGGGCCATGCGTCCGCGGACAGCGGCGCCGGATCACCTCCAGCAGCGGGCCCGGCGCAAGCGTTTCGGTGGTGCTGCCAGGAGGCAGCTCCGCCGGTGACACCTGCCATTCGCCGTCGTGCACCTGCGTGGTGAAGGCGCGTGCGCTGGCCAGCCGCTCATTGGCCAGGTCCACGCGCAGGTAAGGGCAACGCATCTGTCGCAACACCGTCCCGGCACCCACCCCCTGCTGGTTCATGGCCTCGGCGATGCCGCCCTCATGGCGTGCGTGTACGGCGACCAGATAGCACGCGTTCGCACTGCGCTTGCTGAGCAGCACGATGCCACGGTTGGCGCAGTGGGTCAGGTAGAAGTGACGGATGACCTCGCCGATCAGCCGACTGGGGGTCAGATCGCGTGGCACGCAGTAGTCGTTGAAACGCTCGGTCATCCGCACGAAGTCGGCCTCCAGCTTGTTGGACAGCCGTTGCAGTGCCACCTCGTCGTCACTACTCGTCCCGGCCCTGCGCAACAGCGCCTGTACGGCCGGGTAGTCGGCAAACGCGCGAACGTGTGCGTGGTGCGCCCGGACACGTGCCTGTCGTTCGTCCATGCCCTGCAGCACGCTGGCCCAACCCACACCAAGCATGCTGCCGAAGGTGACGCCCGGCAGCATGTTGGACACCCCTTGCAGCGCCGCTGCCATGCCGCCTCCGACCGCCGCGCCCAGCGCGGCGGCGGTGGGCAGCGCCCAGTCTGACTGCAGCGGCATGTTGAGGACGGCGCGGTACGGAATGGAAAGCACGTGGGCTCCAGGGCGACGTGGTCTGGTCGCGGAGCATAGGCAGGGTGCCGGCCGATTGAACTGGGACGACTCCGAATCAGCCTGCCAATCGCGAGTGCGCGGTGAGGAACGCGCGCAGGGAGGCCGGCTTGATCGGCTTGGTCAACAACCGGTAGCCGCGCTCGCGGGCCATGCGCTTGAGCTCGTCGCGACCGTCGGCCGTCAGCAGCGCGCCGGGAATCTCGCGCCCCGCCTTCTCACGCAGGGCCACCAGCGCATCCAGGCCATCCAGACGATCATGCAGGTGGTAGTCCACCAGCATGACGTCCGGCGCTTCCTGTACCTGGTCGAGGGCCTGGTCAACGGTGCTGGCGGTAATCACGTCAACCTGCCAGCGCCCCAGCAGCGCGCGCATGCCGTCGAGAATTTCCTGGTCGTTGTCGACGCACAGCACGCGCATGCCGGCCAGCGAATCGGCGCGCTGCGGGCGCTCGGCGGCGGCTGGCGCAGGAGCCGGCAACTGCGGCGTGGGTGCACGTGGCAGCAGGATCGAGAACATGCTGCCGCTGCCGACCCGGCTGCGGGCGTTGAGCTGGTGGTCAAGCAGGCGCGAGATGCGCTGGCAGATCGACAGCCCCAGCCCCAGCCCCTGCTCGCCCCAGTCGAAGGGCTGCTGGTAACGGTGGAACTCGTCGAATATCTGCTGCATGTGGTGCTCGGGAATGCCCGGACCGGTGTCCCAGACCTGCAGTTCGATGTTCTGGCCGCGGTGTCGCACCGCCATCACGATGCGGCCCTGGCGGGTGTAGCGCAGCGCATTGGCGAGGAAATTCTGCAGCACGCGGCGCAGCAGCCGGCGGTCGCTGCGTACCCACGCCGGTCGCGCGAACAGGTCCAGGCGCAGGCCACGCCCGGCGGCGACGGGCGAGTACTGCGCCGCCAGTTCGCGCATCAGCAGGCTGACATCGAACTCACCCACCACCGGGTGCAGGCCACCGGCCTCCAGCCGCGATACGTCCAGCAGGCCATCCAGCAGTTCCTCGGCCGCGCGCAGCGAGGCATCCACGCGTTCGGCCAGATGGCGCTGCTCGTCATTGTTGTGGTGGCTGTCGCGCAGTGCCGAGGCGAACAGCCGCGCGGCGTTCAGGGGCTGCAGCACGTCATGGCTGATCGCCGCCAGGAACCGGGTCTTGGACTGCTGCGCCACTTCGGCTTCATGCGAGCGTTCGGCGACTCGCTGTTCCAGCGTTTCATTGGCTTCCAGCAGCGCCTTTTCGGCGTGCTTGTAATCGGTGATGTCGTTGTAGCTGGTGACGTAGCCGCCGCCGGGCAAGGCCTGTCCGCGCATTTCAATGACCTTACCGTCACTGCGGGTGCGCTCGAAGATGTGCGGAGAACCCGCGCGCATGTAGCCGATGCGGCGGTTGATCTGCAATTCGATGTCGCCCTCGCCGAGCTCGCCACGCTCGGCGTTGTAGCGGATCAGGTCGGCCACCGGACGGCCCACGTACAACATGCCGTCGGGGTAGCCGAACATCTGCTGGTAGCGCCGGTTCCAGGCCGTGAGCCGCATCTCGGGATCCACCACGCTGACCCCGGCGCTGATGTTCTCCAGCGTGGTGGAGAGGATCTCGCGATTGAAGCGCAGCTCCTGGCCCGCTTCGTCCAGCACCGCCACCACTTCGCCCAGGTCCATGCCCGAGCCGCGCAGCAGGCTGGTCAGGAGCAGGCGCGCGGAGGCTGCGCCAATCGAGGCCGCCAGAAGACGTTCGGTGAACTGCACCCAGGCGCGGTCGGCCGGCGCGGAGGCCTGCAGGTCGCGCTCCATCGACTGCGCCTGTTCGAAGAAGGCACGCCGGGCGTGGCGTTCGCCCACCACCCGCGAGGCCAGCGCCAGCAGATCGCCCACGTGCACATGGCCCGGCCAGGCACCGGCCACGGACGGCCGCTCGGCGTACGGGTCAAGGAAGGGCGCGGCGCGAAGGCGCTCGTCGACGCCAGGCCGCCAGCGCACCGAACCCAGCACCATCGCCGCGACGTTGATCAGCAACGACCAGAACGTGCCGTGGGTGAGCGGGTCCCACCCGCTCATGCCGAACAGGCGCTGCGGCTGCAGCCACTCCAGGCCCAGCGGCCCGGCGGTAAGCCAGGCCGGATCCATCCAGCCGGCATGGGTCAGTGCCGGCAGCAACAGGGTGTAGATCCAGGTACCGAAGCCCAGCACGATGCCGGCTTCCACGCCGCGACGGCTGGCACCGCGCCAGTACAGGCCGCCGATCAGGCCGGGCGCGAACTGCGCCACCGCGGCGAAGGCCATCAGCCCGTACGAGGCCAGGGTGCTGTCGTTGCTGCTGCCACGGTAGTAGCTGTAGGCGGCGAAGGCCAGCATCAGGATCGCCAGGCGGCGGATCCACAAAACGCGCGAGGCGACCTCGGCCGCTTCGCGGTGGTCGCCACTGCGGCGCAGCAGCACCGGCATCACCAGGTCGTTGCTGACCATGGTGGCCAGTGCGATCGAGGTGACGATGACCATGCCGGTCGCCGCCGAGAAGCCGCCCACGTAGGCCACCAGCGCCAGCAGACGGCGGCCTTCGGCCAGCGGCAGGGCCAGCACCATGCTGTCATCGGCAACAGTACCGCCACTGCCAAACAGCGAGACGCCGGCGGTGGCGATGGGAATCACCATCGCCGAAATGACGATCAGGTAGCCGCCGAACATCCAGCGCGCGCGCCGCACATCGCCCACGTCGGCGCACTCCACCACCGCCACGTGGAACTGGCGCGGCAGGCAGATGATGGCCAGAAAACCGAGCAGGGTCTGTGAGATGAAGCCCACCGGCGGCAAGCCGGTGAACAGCGTATGCGCGCCACGCACCACCGCTTCGCCGCGGTCGTTGAGCCACAGGTACGCGAACAGGCCCACCGCAACCATCGCGATCAGCTTGACCATCGACTCGAAGGCGATGGCCAGCATCATGCCGTGGTGGTGTTCGGTGGCATCGATCTGGCGGGTGCCGAACAGGGTGGCGAACAACGCCATCAGCAACGCCACGTACAGCGCCGGATCTTCGAAGTAGCCGGTGGGACCGTGGTGCCCGGTCAGCACTTCCAGGCTCATCGCCACGGCTTTGTACTGCAGTGCCAGGTACGGCACGATGCCGATCAGCGCGATGCCGGCGACCAACGCGGCCAACCGCCGCGAGCGGCCGAAGCGCGAGGAGATGAAGTCGGCAATGGAGACCACGTTCTGGCTGCGTGCGATCAACGCCAGACGCTCGATGATGCGCCAGCCGAACAGCAGCATCAGCAGCGGGCCGAGATAGATCGGCAGGTAGCCGATGCCGTTGCGCACCGCGGTGCCGACCGCGCCGTAGAAGGTCCACGACGAGCAGTACACCGCCAATGCCAGGCTGTACACCACCGGCCGCAGCCACGGGCGGTCGGGATACATCGGCCGCCGGTCGCCCCACCAGGCCACGCCGAACAGCAGCGCGGCGTAGGCCACCGAGACCAGCAGCAGAATCCAGCTTGAGACCAAGGGCCGTGTTCCCGGGGCAGACGTGGCCCCAGTGTAGTGGGTTATGTCGCAACTGGCTCTTGTGGCGATTCCACGCTTCGCCGAGCGTGTGGGGCCCGCTCGCTGAAGGACGTACGCCATGGATCCCGCCACCGCCACAGACCCTTCCACGTGGATTCCGCTCACCGTGCCGCAGGGCAACCCCGCGCCGGCTCCCAGCCTGCGGCTGGCCGCACGTCAGCTCAACACGATGGAGAACGCGACCTTGTATGTGGGCGGCAACGTCACCCTCACCCGCACGCGGGTGTCCCGGCAGCGGGAGGAACGGCTGGAGGAGCACGCGCACCTTCGCGGTGAAGCGCTGCGCGAGCTGGGCCTGTTGTCGCCGTCCGGAACCTACCCACGCCCGGAGCGCGAGCGCCTGGCGACCGTCATCGCCGATCGGGTCATGCAGCAGGTGCCGCTGGGAACGCGCGCGCCACTGGAACTGCGGCTGATATACCTCGAGCCCACCATCGGCACGCTGTCCGGCCGCCTGGTGGATGGGGTCGCCTTCAAGGTCGCCGCCTGGGGACCGGACGCGCCGCCGCCCCTGCGTCCGGTCACACCGGAACCCGGTCCAGGGTGGTACCCGCACAATCCGCTGGGAGACACAGCGCCGGAACTGGATCTGGACCGCGCGCCTTACCAGGTCAGTGGCAGGCGGCTGCTCGACGACCTGCGTGGGCGCAGCATCACGCGGCTGCCGGCCCGATCACCCGCGACGGCAGCCGCAGGTGCACCTGGGTGCCCTGCCCGGCCCGGCTGTGCACCTGCACCGAGCCGCCGGCCGCGCTGATCAGACGCACGGTCACCGCCAGCCCCAGGCCGGTGCCCTGCCCGACCGGCTTGGTGGTGAAGAACGGCTCCAGGCAGCGCGCGCGCACCTCTTCGCTCATGCCCTGGCCGGTGTCCTCCACCCGCACCAGCAACTGGTCACCTTCCGCCGGCTGCAGGGCCAGGGTGAAGCGGCCTCCCTCGGGCATGGCCTGCTGGGCGTTCACCGCCAGGCTGAGCAGAATCGATTCGAGCTGGGCGGGGTCGAAGTGGATCAGCCGCTGCACCCCGCCGGTTTCCACCTGCACGTCGACCTTGCGGTCGAACATCTGCTCCAGCAGCGGGGTCAGTGCATTCACGGTGGCGGCCGCGTCCAGCAGCTGCGGCCGCGCGGCTTCCAGGCGACTGAAGTCCATCAGCCGGCGGCTGACCGCGCTGGCCCGGCGCACCGCTGCATCAGCGCCATTCAAGGCAACCTGCTGCGGTTCACCCTGGCTGCGCCCGGCCTTGGCCACGTACATCTGGATCAGCCCGAGCAGATGGTTGAAATCATGCGCGATGCCGCTGGCCAGGCGGCCCACGTTCTCCATCTTCATCGCGTGCACCAGCTGGTCGCGGGCACGTTCGCGCTCCTGGATCTCCAGCTGAAGTTCGTCGCGTTTGCGTGCCAGCTCCTGGCTGCGCTGCTGCGCCATCTGCAGACTTTCACGCAGGCCGGTCACGCTGTGATGCAGCAGCCACGCGGTGAGCAGCACACCGAACAGGCCGATGCCCAGGTCGGTGCCCACCAGCATCAGGCGGTCACCGCGGAACATGGCCCCGGATGCATCCACCCAGGCCCCCAGCGCCAGCAGGCCGCACAGCGCGGCCGTGACCCAGCTCAGGGTGCGGTGCCCGAGCACGGCGGCCACCAGCAGCAGCGGCACCATCTGCACCAGCTGCAGGCGCAGCTGCGCCGCCAGGCCCCAGTAGCCGTACGCCAGCAGCAGCAGCGGCAACTGGGCCAGTACGAAGGTGCTGGCCGCGCGTACGCTGCGTCCTGCCAGGTGCTCCACCAGGCAGAGCAGGCAGATCAGCGCGTGCAGGATCGCCATGGCCGGAACCATGCGGTCCAGGCCAGGGCCGCTGCGCACGGCCAGCCAGCTGGCAAATATCACGTGGTACAGCGCCACCAGCAGCAACAGGCCGCGCAGCATGGCGTCGGTGCGGCGGCCCAGCCCGGTCGGGGCGGACGCAGCAGGATCGTGGTGCGGCGGAACAGGCATGCGGTTCAGGAAGTCCCCACCGGAAGGGCCGGCGGCTTACGGTAACGCAGGTATAGTAGCCATCGACCCGGGGAAGTCGCTGTTTTCATGCTCATCAAGCCGTTCATCCGGCGCGTACTGCCCGCGCTGGCCTGTCTGTTGGCGCTCAGCGCCGTTCCCGCCCAAGCGCAGCGCCCGGGCGACGGTGGCCCGCTGGCGGCGCAGGTGGAGCAGTGCCAGTCCACGCTCAGCAGCGCGCCGCAAACCTCGCTGCAGCTGGCGCAGGCGTTGCTGGCCCAGCCCAACCTGCCCACCTCCGTCGAGATCAGCGCGGTGGGTTGCCTGGGCTTCGCGCTGCGCCAGCAGGGCCAGCTGGACCAGACCACCGACCTGCCCGCACGCCTGCTGGCGGCGGCACAACGCGCCGACGCCAGCACCGATGACCGCATGCGCGCGCAGTCGCTGGCCGCCCACCTGCTGTTGTGGCAGGGCCAGCAGGGGCAGGCGCTCACCCTGGTCAGCGCGTTCCTGGACGAGGCGGTGAAGCAGCGCGACGTGCAGGGTCAGATCGCGGCGCTGATGATGATCTCGATGATCCGCGGTGAGGCCATGGGCGATGCCGCCGGCGCACTGACCTACCTGCGCAAGGCCACCGAGCTGACCGACCATCTGCGCCGCCCCCCCACACCGGGCGACCTGGTGGTCTACTACAACTACGGCTACGCCCTGCTGCTGCTGCAGCGTTATGACGAAGCGGCGGTCGCCTTCAAGCGCGCCGAAGCGGTCGGGGTGCGGTTGAGCGGACAGGACCTGATGATGCAGCGCATGGCCAGCCACCGCGCCGAGATCGCGCGGGTGCGCGGTGAGCTCGATGCGGCCGAAGCCGGTCTGCGCGGTGCACTGGCCTGGCAGGCCGCGCAGGATCCGCAGGGTCAGGTGGTCACCCTGCAGCGGCTGGCCCTGGTGAAGCTGGACCGGGATGATGCGCGTGACGCGCTGCCGTTGGCCACGCAGGCCCTGGCGCTGGCAAAACGCGGGCACTTCGATGAAGAGGTGCGCCAGGGGCTGGATCTGCTCGGTGACATCCACCTGCTGCTGGGCGAGCGCGACCAGGCCGTGGCGCTGTCGCGTGAAGCACGTCAGCTGGACCAGCGCCGGGCCCAGGACAAGGCACTGGCCCAGCTGGCGCAGCTGCAGGCCACCGCCGAACGCAACATCGACCCCACCCAGGTGAACGCGGTGCAGGACCTGGAGCGGGTGCGGGTCATCCGCAACAGCGCGGTGGTCGCCCTGGTCCTGGTAGCGGCGGTGGCGCTGGTGATGGTGGCGCGACTGCGTCGCCAGCGGCAGCAACTGACCACGCTGATCAGCACGGATGCCCTGACCGGCCTGCCCAACCGGCGCGAGGCCGAACGCGCACTGGAAAGCGAAATGCCGACCTTCGCCAGCGCGCGGCGCACGGCCCTGCTGCTGGTGGAGCTGGACGACTTCAAGACGCTCAATGACCAGCACGGCCAAGCCGCCGGCGACGCGATTCTGCGCGCGGCGGCGAGCTGCCTGCGCGCGGCGTGTGACCGCCACGATGTGGTCGCACGTTGGGGCGGCGCGGGTTTCCTGGTGGCCCGCCACGACACCAACGCGCAGGCCGCGCAGGCACTGGCCAGCCACCTGTGCCTGCAGATCGAGCGGCTGGTGGTCGAGCTTGGGCCTGGCCAGCACCTGACCCTCAGTGCCAGCGTGGGGCTGGCTCCGCTGCCGCTGTTCGCCGATGCACCCGCGGTGCTGGACGACAGCCTGCGCGCGGCCGATCGCGCACTGCAGAGCGCGCGCCGCAGTGGCCAGAATGCCTGGGCCAGCCTGTGGGGCGAACGCGCCGGGCAGGCGGTGGACCTGTATGCCCTGCTGCACGACCCGGCCGATGCCATGGCACGCGGCTGGCTGTCGTTGTCCGGCAGCCGGCCGATGCCGTGGACGCCGGCCCGCTACTAGCGGGCCACCTCGAAGCGGACTTCCACGCGACGGTTGGGCAGCAGGCATTCCAGCAGCGCCGCACGCGGGGTGACGCCTGCACATTGCTGCACCTGCTGGGTGTCGCCGCGGTACTCGTAACGGACCTTGGCCGGGTCGATGCCGCGGCCGATCAGCAGCTCACGCACGGTTCTGGCGCGTCGCTCGGACAGCGCCTGGTTGGCGTCGAAGCCCCGGCCCTGCATGCGGTCGGCGTGACCCACCAGTGCCACCGCCTGCAGCTGCAGCTTCTCGCTGGCGATGCTGGCCAGTGCGCGATCGATGCTTTCCAGCGAGTAGGTGCGGATGTCGCGGTAGCCATCACGGTCGAATTCGAACAGCACATTGGCCACCAGCGGGCCCGGTGCGGCCGCGATGCCTGCTGGCGCAGCCGGGCACTGGCGGGCCGCCGCCTCCGCGTCGTTGACCAGCTCTTCGGCGATCTGGATGTACGGCTTGGAGTGCCGCCATTGCTGCTGGTTGAACTCGTTGCCGGCATGCACCAGTTCGACTTCACCGCAGGCGACCTGCTGCGCGGCGCAGACGAATCCCGGGCTGCCGTGGACCACGCGCAGGCGCTGCCACAGGTCGTCACGCAGGTACTTGGCATTGTTGACCAGCGGGGTGTCGGTGGGCATCGGCTGCACGCCCTGCTCCATGCCGTTGATCAGCTTTTCCGACTCGGTCAGCGCCTGCTGCGGAAAATCGCTGCGGTCGTTGCGGCTGTACTCGTGGAACGACACATCCAGCCAGCACTGGGCCTTGGACAAGTGGTAATCGCGGATCGGGCGACCGCCATCGTTCAGTGCCTGGATGCGGCCCTGGGTCGCCTCATACGCGCTGTGATCGGCATGGATCGCCTGGTCGCTGATGCGCTGCTGCTGCGGAGCCAGCTGGGTCTGCTGCGCGGAGGCCGTCGCGGCCAGGCCGGCAAGCAGGGCCACGCTCAAGGTGGTGCGGGCACAACGGGTCATGCGGGTGAAGTCATTCATCAGGGCATCCTCAGCGGGCCGGATCGCGATAGCGGACGGGGTCCGGTCGGAACAGGTCTTCGTCGAACTTGAAGCGCAGGCGCAGGAACACGCCCTGCTGCGTGTATTCGTAACCGTTCAGGTCACGATCGCCGGCAAAGCCGGTCCAGTTGTAGCCCGCCGACAACCACAGGTTCTGGCGCAGCAGGCGGCCCACTTCCAGCCCATAGGCGTACTGGTTGGCACCCGACTGCCCACGGAAGCTGGAACCCAGCACGCCGATGTCCCAGTTCTCGGTGATGTCATAGACCACGCGCGCCGAGAACAGCATGGCGCGGAAGCGGCTGTTGACGCGCGCGCCGTCGCTGTAGGCGAACTGGTCCTGCTGCCATTTGCCCGCCACGCGCCCGGTCAGCCACCACGCCCGCGAGGGATGCCAGTCGGCGTGGGTGGAGACGATGTGCGCACGCGTGCGCACGTCCTGGCTGCTGCCATCGACAATGCCACCGTCCACCAGGGTCAGGCCGCTCTCGTCGCGTTCGAGCTTGTACTCGTAGCGGGCCAGCGCGTTGATGCGGTTGCGGTCGGTATCACGGTAGGCCACGCCCAGCTGGAAGCGGTCCTGCAGCACATCGCCACGTGCGTCATAGCGCGTGCTCAACAGGTAGTTGCGGGCCAGCAGGGTCCAGTCGCGGCTGAGCTTGCGCGCCAGCATGAACTGCACCAGGGTGGTGTCGAACGCCTCGTTGGTCTCCGTTTCCGGCACGTCATCGGAGATGCGGTGCTCAACCCGGAATGCCCCACGCCACATCGGATTGGCGCTGTAGTCCAGGCCCAGCGCCAGCCCGGTGCTGTCGCCGGTGGTGCCGTCGATCACCTTGACGTGCTCGGCCGAGCTGCTCAGGCGCAGGCCCTGGGCGATGTCCCAGGTGTTGCGGATGCCCGACGCCGTCTGCACGTCGCGGCCACCGATCGCATCGCGCAGGCGGTACTCACTGAAGGTCTGGGTATCGCGCAGGTAGCTGCTGTCGATGCCGAACACCAGCGCGTCGGCCTCGCGGTCGGTGGTGGTGATGCCGTAGGCGCTGGTCAGGCCGGTCTGCTTCTCGTAGCGGCCGTAAACGCGGCTGCGTTCGAAGACCTGGTAGTCCAGCCCGGCGGCCAGGCGGCGACGGTCCTCGCCACTGACACTGTTCTCGGCCTCGGCACCCGCACTGAGGCGATCGTTGAGGCGATAGCCCAGGCCGATGCGGGCGCTGTCCGATTCCAGCTCGGTGCCTACCGGCAGGTCGCTGGTGATCGGGCTGCCACTGCTGCTGCCGTTGATCACCATCAGCCCGGTGGCCGGGTCCAGCGCCTGCTGGCCGTAGCCGAGTGCTCCACCGCCGGAACCGGTGGCAAAGCCCCCGGTCAGCCCCCCGGCATTGCCGAACGGTACGCCCGACGACCACGGCGAGGTGATGCCGATGGTTTCGCGGATGCTGCGCACGCCCAGGTCGACGGTCAGGCGCTCGGTCGCGGCCACGCGCACACCGGCACCGCCCGCATCGCGCTCGCCGCCGTCCGGGTTGCGGTCTTCGCTGCGCAGTCCTTCCAGGTACAGCTCCAGGCGCGGTCCGACCCGGTAGCTCAGCTGGGCGTTGTACTCGCCACGGCCACCGTACAGCGGTGCGGCCGGGTTGTTGAAGGCCGGGTCGGTGCGCGCCGCGAACAGGCGTGCGTCGAAGCGCTCGCTGTCATGCGCGAACTCGACCCGCCAGGCGTCGCCTTCCACTTCGCCGGTCACGTCCTTCAAGCCCTGCGAGGTGACCTGGTTGATGGTGTTGGTATTGACCTCGCTGCGTGTACGCGCGAACTCGGCCACCAGCAGGGTGTTGTCCCCGAAACGGTAGCTGGCATTGGCGCTGCCCATGCGGAAGGCGGCATACGGGTTGCGGTCTTCGACGGCTGCCGCACCGACTTCCATCCGCGGCGTCAGCTTGACCTGCGCATCCGCCCCACCGACCCAGAACTTCTCGGTGTCCTGGTCCAGCTCATAGGTGATGCGCAGCGACACCGGGTTGAGGTCGCTGTCAAACGCCGGCAGGAACTGGTTGAGCAGGATGCGGCCGGAGAACGGCTCGAAGCTGTAGTCCACCAGGCGTGCCAGTGCACGCACCGAGACGATGCGGGTGGGCTGGTTGCGGTCGCGGGTGATCACTTCCACGCGTTCGCTGCCTTCCAGCACCGCATTGTTGCGCAGCGCGTACGGGCCGCTGCCCTGGCTGCGGAACTCCTCGATCACCTGGCGCAGCGAGTCCTGCATGGCGAACACATTGCTGCGCACGCGCTCGCTTTCGAAGTGCCAGCCCAGCCCGGTGGCGGTGCGGTTGTAGGTGCCCAGGCTGCGCTGCGGGATCGGGCCACTGCCGCCGATGCCGCTGGCCGTAGCAAGCGTGTCGCCGGTCTGGAAATCGCCGTACAGCAGGTAGCTGCGCTTGTTGTCGATGCGCACGTACAGGCGCTCGGCCGAGCGCGCGTCGAAGCCGCGCAGCGAGCTGTCACCGTAGACCGGATAGAACTCCTCGGGCTGGATGTCACGCAGCAGGCGGCCGCGGGTGTCCTTGTCCGAATCGTAGGCGGCGGTGAGCAGGTATTCGCCCTTGATCCGGCCCTTGACGAAGAACGCGGTACGCGCCGCCGCATTCGCCTTGCCATTGTTGAACTGGCGTTCCCAGCGACGGATGTCACGGTCGAACGCGTCGTGGTTCTCCACCGGCGCGATCGCGCTGGCGTTGCCACGGCGACGGAAGTTGATGATGCCCTCGACCAGGCCGGTCGCCAGCAGTTCACGCATTTCCGGCAGGAAGCCGATGCTGCCCTGCGCGGTCTGGTCGCCGGCGGTCACCCGCAGCAGCACATCCTGCGGATCATGCGGGGCAATCAGCTCGAACTCGGCACTGCCGTCGACCACCTGCAGCTGCACGCCCGGGGTGACCTTGTCGGCATCCAGTGCACCGGGGCCGAACTCGTCGGTGCGCGAACCCGGCAGGCGGATGCGTCCGCCGCTGTTTTCGATGGTGATGTAGGTGGTGCCGGTCAGCGGACGCGCGTTGCCATCCAGCAGCTGCACGCGCACGTGCACGGCGCTCTGGCCGTCTGCGGGCACGCCGTCGCGGTCCAGTTCGACCACGATGCGGTCAAGCACGTCGCTGCGCGCGGCCAGCGCGCGCGGCGCAGCGTCCACGCTGGCCGGGCTGCGCGGGTACAACGCGCTGGCATCGCCCAGCACAGGGGTGAAGCGGCCGGGGTTGCCGGTGCTCTGGGCGAGCGCGGGTACCGCAGCCAGTGCGCAGGCAAGCAGGCTCAGGCGCGGCAGGCCGCGCATCAGGGCAGCACGGTTCATGGCTGGCCCTCCGTCGCCGCATCCTGGGCAGGCGGAAGTTCTCGTGGTTGCACGATCGGTCTCTGGTTGGCCGTGTCGGTGGCCTGCTGCGGTGCACGCGCCGGCTTGCTTTCAAAGCGCAGTGCACCCTGGCCCGGTTCGGTTTCCGGCGCGCTGACTTCACCCTGGGTACGGCGGGCCTTGACCTGCTCCAGCACCGGGTTGGCACAGCTGCCTTCGATGAAGTCGGCACGATGCAGCTCACCGTTCTTCAGGTCGAGGAACAGGCTGTCTGCATCGCCGAGATTGCGGTTGCTGCTGGTGGTCAGGCGCGCACCACGCGGCAGCGTGCTGGCGTCGACCTTCAGGGTGTGGCTCTGCGCCGGCAGGCCGCAATAGCTGTACTTGCCTTCCGAGTCACTGATCATCCAGGTGCCATCGGAGAAGTACATGCGCACGCCCGGAATGCCCAGCTCTTCGCGGTCCTGCACGTGGTTGTTGTTGCAGTCCACGAACACCTTGCCGAGCACGCAGGCCTGGTCGGTGAACACACCGCCGGTGACACGCACGCGGTACTCGGCGCGGTTGGAGGCCAGCGCGCCGGGCAGCGGGGTGATGCCGACCGGGTCGATGCAGCCACCTGCGATGGAACAGCCGTGGGCCTGCGCGCGGTTGACGCCGTCGCCCTGCTGCGCACCAACGCCCACGCGCACACGGTAGGTCAGCACGATCTGCCCGCCGACGCTGATCGGGCCCACGCCGAAGCCGAGCAGTGGGCCCGGCTTGCCGGCCGGGTCAGCCAGCGCACGACCATCGGCACGCGCGGTGCCATCGATGTAGGTGAAGCCGCGCGGCAGGCGGTCGATCACATTCACCGACTGCAGCGCGCTGCCGGCGGTCTGGCGGATGGTGATGGTGTACTGCACGGTGTCACCGATTTCCGCGGTCTGGCGGTCGCCGTTCTTGCTGATCACCAGCCCGGTCGCCACGGCTGTGTCCAGCGGCAGGTGGTTGTGCACCACCGACGCCGTGGCCGAGCCAGCGAACAGGGTCAGGTAGTACTGCGTGGCCGTGCCGACCGCACCGGTCGGCGCTTCGCTGTTGGGCTGCACCACATGGTTGGCACCGGCCGGGCCGGCCGGCGACAGCGTGCCACCCTGCGGCGGAATCAGCGCCGACACGAACTGGTAACCGCCCGGCGGGGTGACCGACAGCTGGAACTCGCAGCGCGCGGGCGCCGCCGGGCCGAAGGCGAACTGATAGAAGCCTTCGTTGCCCACGGTCATGGCGATGCTGCTGCCTTCAATGCGATAACCACCGCCACTGCCGTTGAGGATGCTGGTGCCCGGGTCGAACCCACTGCACATGCCCACCGGGCTCAGCGTCACCACCGCGCCCGGCACCACGTCACGGGTGGTGGCGTCGTACACCACACCCGACGGGTCCACCGGCAGGCTCTGCTGGGCCAGATGCTGGCCGGCAGCCAGCACCACTTCCAGCTGGCTCACACCGTTGTCGCTGGTGCGGCAGGCACTGGTGCCGCCGCGCGCGATCGCGCCGTCGGCATCACAGGCGGTCTGCACGCCGTTGGCGGTTTCGCGGGTGACCGGGAACGGCCACAGCACGTTCGAACGCGGGTCGCGGAAGCGGATGTTCCACTTCGTGCCCGGCAGCACGTCGCCGAAACGATAGCTGCCGTCGGCGGCGGTGACGGTGCTGGCCACGATCTCGCCGCTGGCGGCATCGACCAGTTCGACGATCCACGACGACAGGCGCTGGTCGGCACCGTCGAGCAGCTGGTCATCGTTGCCGACGTCGTACCACACGGTGCCACCCACCGAGGCGCTCAGCTGTACCTGGTTGGGCACACGGCAGGCGTTCTGGGTGATCGCCGGGTCGCACGCCGGCAGCTGGCTGACGTCGCCTTCGAACGCACCCCGCTCGGTGCTGCTCGGGCTGTGCGGGCCATCTTCGCCACCGCCTTCAACCAGCACCGCGTTGTTGACGGTACCGGCATTGGCGGCCTCGGCACCGACCATCACGCGCACGCTGAGCTCGTCGCTGGAGGTGCTGTTGGCACCAATCACACGGCTGCTGCGGCAGCTGAAGCGGGTCGCGCCGACAGCGCCCTGGCACTGCCAGCCATTGCCGGCCGGGGTCTCCAGCAGGGTCAGGCCGGCCGGCAGGCGGTCGTGCACGTCATACGCCGCCAGGGTTTCGCGCGGGCCGATGTTGCGCACCTGGATCACATACGTGGCCGGGTGGTTGACGGTGAACAGCGTGCCGGTGGCGCGCTTGCTGACCACCAGGTCCGGGGTATCGGCCACTTCGCCGAAGTTGTTGTGCAGCGACTGCATGCCTGCGCCGAGCACGATCTGGCTGATCGTGGAGGGCACGGTGGCGCGGTCGCTGGCCACGCCCAGCGGCGTGCCCTGCACGCTGCCGGCGGTGGTAACGCCGTTGGTGGTGTAGGCCGGCTGGTCCGGTTCGGTCAGCACGTAGGTGCCCGGGCGCAGGTCCGCGAAGCGGTATTCGCCCTGCGCATCGGTGCGCACGCTCAGCGACACCGGCGTACCGGCGTCGTCGGTGCCGGTCAGGACCACGACGACATCGGCGATGCCGGTCTCGTCGCTGTCGACCAGGCCGTTTTCGTTGTTGTCGTAGTACACGCGGCCACTGATCAGCGCGATCGGCAGTTCACCGAAGTTGTAGCCGGTCGCCGCTTCGTTGGCGGCCAGTGCAATGGCGCTGATCGCCGACGGCGTGGTCACGGCACCGGTAGCGGTGCCGCCGCGGTTGCCGGCCACGGTCTGGCCGTTGAGGGTGTCGGTCGGCTGGGTCGGTTCGGTCACCACATAGGTACCGGGCAGCAGGCCGGTGAACGCATAGCTGCCGTCGGCGTCGGTGGTGGTGGTGCGGTTGACCGGCACGCCGTTGCGGTCGGTGCCGCTCAGCACGAGCTCCACGGCGGCCAATCCGGTTTCGCTCGGGTCGATGACGCCGTCGTTGTCCAGGTCCAGCCAGACCCGCCCGGCCAGCGAGCTGCCGTTGGGGTTTTCACCGAAGTTGAAGGCCACGCCATCCACGCCGGCACCGAGGTCGATATGCGTGATGCGGTCGGTGGTCTCGGCATCCGGGCCGCCGGGCGCGGCCACGGCGGTGCCGGCCACGCACTGGCCGGTTGCACAGGCGCTGCCACCGATCGTGCCCGGGTTCACCGCGGTCGGGCGGTTGGTATAGGCACCGCTGGGCAACGGCTGGCGCAGCGTGTACACCACGTGCGGGTCGAGGTTGGTGAACTGGTACTGGCCGTTGCTGTCGGTCTGGGTGGTGGCCAGCAGCGCGCCGCTGGTGGCATCCAGCAGTTCCACCGTGGCCGACACAATGGCGCTGTCGGTGCCGGGCGTGCGTGCGTTGTTGAAGTCCAGGTCCAGATAGACGTAGCCGCTCAGGTTGGGGCGGCGGACTTCCGGGAAGTTGTAGTTGTTGGCGATGGCCCCCTGGTTGCCCAGCGTGCCACCGGGCACCGCACGATCCGGCGTCAGCAGCGCCACATAGCGGCTGTTGGGGGTACCGGCCTCGTAGCTGGCCGGGTCGAAGCTGGCCGCATCGGCACCGCTGGTCGGCGGTGCGATCAGGCCATTGGCATAACCGGCCGGCTGGATTTCCAGCACGGTGTAGCCGGCCGCATCGGACGGGGCCAGGTTGCTGAAGCGATAGCCGCCGTCTGCCGCGGTGGTGGTGGTCAGGTTGACCGCCTGGCCGTAGGCGTCGGTACCGCTGAGCTGGACCGTGACCCCGGCAATGCCGGCTTCGCCGGGCTGCGGGACGCCACCGTTGCTGCCGCTCTGGTCCGAATCAACGAACACCTTGCCGCCCAGCGACAGGTTGGTCACCGCCAGCGGCACGGTCACGCTGTCATTGGCGGGGTTTTCGTCGACCTGTTCGGTGACGATGCGGACCTGGTTGTTGGAGGTGCCACGCGGTGCGGTGCTGCCAGCGGGCAGCTGCGGCCATTGCGCCGGCACCAGGATGCGCACCTGGCCCGGGTTGCCGGTGGCATGAGTGACGTCACCCACTTCGCAGGTGATGGTGCGGTCGTTCACCGCACAGGTGCCGGTGCCGTCCGGGGTAGCTCCGGCGTAGGCCGGACCGGCTTTCTGCCAGGTCACCGTACCGGTGACCTGCACGCCGGCAGGCAGCGTGTCGGTCAGCACCGTACCGGTGCCGCGCAGCTGCGCGGTGGCGCTGCGGTCACGCGACAGGCTCTGGCCCGGACCGTTGTTGGTGCCGGTGAGCACGTACCAGAACGGCTGGCGCACGCTGACCGCCTCCACGCTGGCCGGCAGCGCGGTGGTCGGATCAGCGACCGGCAGCTGGGTGACCATGGTCTTGGCCACGCCCATGTCCGAGCGCATGAAAATACTGGTGGTTTCCACCGTGCTGTTGTCGGCCTGGTTGCCGTCAGCGGCGATCAGGTCCGCGCCCACGCGGGTTTCCGCCGAGTGCGCCAGCGCGGTGTTGCGCACGGTGTCACCACCGCCGCCGGGCGCGCTGTCGTAGCGGTAGCGCAGGAACAGCTCACTGGTGGCCCCGGCGGCGACCGTGCCGCTTTCGTCGGTGCCACTGAAGCCGGTACCCGGCATCGGGCAATCCAGCACCAGCGCGGTGCTGCCATCGCCGGTGATCGGGTTGCCGCCGCTGACCACCGTACAGGTGGCCGCGCTGAAGCTGCCGGTCGCGGTCGGCGATGCGCCGAGGAAGCTGACCGTGCGCCCGGCCGGCACCACGAAGCTGTCGCGGATGCGGGTGTCGCTGGACAGCGACGGGCCCTGGTTGGTGACGCTCACCTTGTAGGTGATGTGGTTGTTGGCCGGAACGTTCGGGTCGTAACCCAGCGGGTCGATGCCACCGGTGAAGCCCTGGTCGTTCTTCTGCACCAGCAGGTCGACACGTCCTTCGCTGAAGGTCAGCGTGGCGCTCTTGGTGTCGTCGGCCGTGGTGGCGATCTGGTTGTAGTTCCAGCCGCCGTTGGCGTCGGTGCCGGTGGCCCCGTTCGGGAAGCGGAAACCGGCCACGTTCTCGAACACGCGCCCGGTGTTGGTCGCGTTGACGTTGGGGCGGATGCTCAGGTTGACGGTATCCACACCGCCATTGGCGGCCAGCGGGACCGCCGGGCAGGTCAGGGTCAGGGTGCGCGCCGCACCGGTGTCGGAGTTGCGGAACGAGGTGCCGCCCGCGGTGCCGACCGAGGCAATACCCGTCTCCAGTTCGGTGAAGCTGCAGGCCTGGTTGTTGGAGGCCAGGCGTGCGCTGACCAGCACGAAGCCGCTGTCGCCGGCCGGCAGGGTGAAGGTGTCGGTGAACACCACCTGCGGCACCTGCGACGGGCCCTGGTTGCGGTACTGGATGCGGTACTCGGAGACGACACCGGCGCGGCCATCGCTGGCACCGGTGGTGATCACCTTTTCGACCGTCTGCACGTTGCCCACGCGTTCCACGCTGAGCCAGTCCGTCGCCGAGTTGTCGTTCCAGTCGACTTCGCCGACCGAACCGGCAATGGCCCCGTTGATGCCCACGCCCACGCGGTTGCAGTGGAAGTGGCCGCTGCCGGGCACGGTGTTGTTGGTCACACACGCGCTGTTGGCCCCGGTGCTGGCGGTTTTGCCGGCACTGTCGGTGAGGAAGCCGGGCGTGTTGGTGCTGTTGTGCAGGCGCACGCGGATCTG
The DNA here is from genome assembly GCA_002387845.1 of Stenotrophomonas maltophilia. GTDB lineage: Bacteria > Pseudomonadota > Gammaproteobacteria > Xanthomonadales > Xanthomonadaceae > Stenotrophomonas > Stenotrophomonas maltophilia_AG. The sequence goes on from DGLB01000072.1 coordinate 89,353, forward strand.
TGCGGTGCCGTTGCGGGCCAGTACGGCAGTTCCGGATTCGCAGATCACCGTGGCGGTGGCCAGACGACAGCTGTTGGCCGCCCAGCCGGCGGGCGGGGTGATGTCGACCTGGGTGATGCCGGTGGCGAAGCCGGGAATCGGATCATTGACCACCATGCCGGTGGTGTCGGCACCCGCGTTGCTGACCGTGATCAGGTATTCGGCCCAGGTTTCGGCCACGCCGACCATCTTGTCCGCGCCGCTCTGGGTGCTGGCAACCTTGGTCACCGACAGGTTCGCGGCTTCGGTGGTGGCGCGCAGGCCGGTGCCCACGCAGTCGTTGCTGGTGATCTTGTCCTGGTTGATGCCGCCTTCGGTCTCCGGTTCCAGCGACGCCGGGCCACCGGCCGGGGTCGAGCCACCGGTGCAGGCGTTGTTGGTCAGCATCCCCTGGGCACGGGCGCGGGTGGTCAGCACCAGGGTGGCGAATGCATTGCCATTGCCGGTACCGGTCGCCACCGCCACCGGATAGGTGCCGTTGTAGTTGCAGGTCACCACCTGCCGCGTGCCGGGGGTATAGGCCGCAGGCACGGCCGCACAGGTGAACGCACCGCTGACCCGGCCGATGTACTCCTCGCCGTCGGCCAGCACGTCCACGATCTGCACGTTGCCGGTGATGCGCGCCGGGCCGTTGTTCCACAGCCGCATCGTGGAGGTCATGTTGCTGGCGGCGGTGGTGCCGATGGTCACCACTTCGCTGTTTTCGTTGCTGCCGATCTTGCTCTTGCTCAGGCGCAGGTCCGCGCCGTCGGCGAGCACGCTCAAGGTGGTGCTGGCAGTGTTGTTGTTGGTGCCGTTGCTGGCGTCGTTCGGGTCCGGCGTCTGCAGCGAGGCGATGCTCGCCGTGGCGGTGGCCGTGCCCGGGTTGGATGCCGCGGTGGCGCGGATCTGCAGAACCTCGGAGGCACCACTGTTCATCGTGCCGGTGCGGGTGCAGCTGTAGGTGGTGGCGGTGCTGCTGGTGCAGCTCCAGCCCGCCGCCAGCGACTGCGTGCCCAGCCAGGTGAAGCCGCTGGGCAGCACGCCGGTCAGGCTCACGCCGGTCGACGGTTCCGGACCCAGGTTGTTGGCGGTCAGGGTGAAGGTGACCACGCCATCGGTCGGAGCCGGCGCAGGCGATGCGGTCATCGCCAGGGTCAGGTCGGCACCCGTGGTGACCAGGGTGTCGACGGTGGCGGTGTCATTGTCCGGACGCGGGTCGGGGGTGCCGGTGGCGGCGACGCGGGCGGAATTGGTGACCGCGCCGCTGGCGACATTGGCCTTGGCGTTGAAGCGGAAGGTGGTGGTGCCGTTGTTGGCCACCGAACCGGCGTAGGTGGCCGTCGCGGTGGTGTAGTTGAAGGTCCAGCCGGCACCGCTGAAGCTGCCGGCGATCGCGCTGAATCCGTTCGGCAGGGTGTCGATCACCCGGAAGTTGGTCGAGGTGCTGGGGCCGAGGTTGCGCACCACCACGGTGTAGGTGACCGCGCCACCGCCGATCACGGTGCCGGGGCTGCCGGTCATGCTGATCTGCAGGTCGGCGGCGGCGGTCAGCGTGGTGCGCTGTTCCAGCCGGTTGTTGCTGGGGTTGCTGTCACCGGCGAAGAACGGATCAGCGTCGGTGAGGCTGGCCACCGGCGTCGACGACGCCGGCAGGCCGGACTGGGTGCCCACGGCGGCACGCGTTTCCACCGTGCCGGGGTTCACGCCCTGGGTGTCGACCTTGAGCTGGAAGCTGCGTGCGCCGTTGGCCGGGAAGGTGGCGAAGCGGCAGACGATGCGGGTGGTGGTTTCGGCGGTGCACTCGGCCGGCAGCTGGGTGCTGCGGGTGCCGGTGGGCAGGTCGAAGATCGCGGCCACGTTGCTGGCGGCCACGGTGTCGCTGTTGGACAGGGTGACGTCGTAGACCACGATCGCGCCGACCGGAGCCGGGTCGCTGCTGGTGGTGCCCGAGGCGGTGCCGTCACTGCGCAGCCAGCCGCTGGTGGAGTCGGAGAGCTGGCTGACACTCAGATTGGCAGCCAGCGCACCCGGGGCCAGCCCCGCGCACACCAACAGCAACAGCGCTTTTGCCTGCCTGCGCGCAGCACCCGGCCACGACGTCCATGACGATGCGATGCCGGCCACGGCATCGACCCGATCCTGCTGCTTGACCACGCGTTTTCCCCTGTTGCGACAAGGCCGCTGCACCGCACGGGCGGGAAGCCGGCGGGCGGTGCGTGGCGTCAGGCGTGGTCGTCGGCGACGGCCACGCGGCCGCGACCGGACGGTCGCAGGCGGCGGGGATTTTGGTTAGGGTTTCGTGAAAACGCACTGCCAGCGGCTCACGCTGGCTCACGCTGGCTCACCGCGGAGGGCAGCCGGGCAAGCCCGGCTCTACTCCTCCAGACCCAGGCCGTAGAGCCGGGCTTGCCCGGCTGCCTTTGGCGGCAATCAGGCCGCGCCGTCCGTCCACAAATAGCCGGCACCGCGCAGCGCGCGCACCGGCAGGACCAGGCCGGTGGCGGTCTGCACGCGGGCGCGCAGGCGGTGCACCAGCACGTCCAGGCGGTGCGGATCGAAGTCCCAGGGGGTATCGGTGATGGCCGCAATCAACGTCTCGCGCTCGACCGGCGCACTGGAGGTCACCATCAGCGCGCGCAGGAAGCCACGCTCGGCCCCGGTCAGGGCCAGTGCCTTGCCGTTGGGAGCCTGCAGGCTCCAACCGTCGCTCTGCAGCTGCCAGCTGGGCACGGACGACGCAGTGCCGCCGGTGGCCGAAGGTACGCCCCGATGCAGGCGGCGGCGCAGGCTGACCAACGCGGCGGCAAGCAGATCGCCGGCCACCGGTTTCACCAGGTACACGTCCGCCCCCTGGGCCAGCCCGTGGGTCATGTCGTGGGTACTGCCGCGCCCGGTCAGCATGACGATGCCGATCTCGGCCATGCTGCGCAGATGCCGCGCCACCGCATAACCGTCCTCGCCCGGCAGGCCGATGTCGAGCACCACGATGTCGCAGCGCTCCACCGCCAGATGCCGGTACAAGGCCTCGGCGCTGTCCAGTCCGCGCACCTGCGCGCCGCGCCAGCGCAGCTCGTCCACGCTCAATGCCAGCAGTTCCGGGTCGTCCTCGACCACCCAGACGTGCAGGCCCTCCAATGTCGTCTGCGGGGCCGCGGGATCGCCGCGACCGTCTTCCTTCACTGCCACCCGGTACCCGTCACATCTTCTTGATTCCGGGGCCAGTCTGCCCCGGATTGGCCGCAATTGCGAACCGGGGGGTCTGCGACCTTGGTCGGGGTGGCCACCTTCCCGGTAGCGCCGGCCGTTGGCCGGCTCCTTCGGGACCCAGTTACTCGGCCGGCACGCCCATTTCCTTCAGCAGCTCGGGAGCCGGGTACACCTTGGCCAGCAGCCAGCGCAGGTAGCGCATGTCCACATGCACGGCACGCTTGAAGCGCGGGTCGAACCACCAGCTGGCACTGACCGATTCCCAGTTGCTGTCGAAGTTCAGCCCGATCAGCTCGCCCCGCGCATTCAGCACCGGCGAACCGGAATTGCCGCCGGTGGTGTCCAGGTTGGTCAGGAAGTTGACCGTCTGGGTTTTCAGCACCGGGTCGGCGGTGCTGCCGAAGTCACCTTTGGCAATCGCCGCCAGCAGCGGCTTGGGCGCATCGAACGGGTAGGCGTTGGTGTTCTTTTCGACAATGCCGGCCACGGTGGTCACCGGGTCGAAATGCACCGCATCGCGCGGCGACAGGGCTTCCACCTTGCCGTAGCTGATGCGCAGGGTACGGTTCGCATCCGGATACACCGCACGCCCCTGCTTGGCACGCCAGGCGAACAGCGCCTGCATGTAGGCCGGGCGCAGGCGCAGCTGCTCGCCCTCGCGCTGCTTGCGCTGGTCTTCCAGGCGCAGCTGCGCGGCCACCAGTGGGCCGGCCAGGTCGATCAGCGGGTCGGCGGCCAGCGCCTTGCCGTCCTTTGCGGCAGCGAAGCGGCTCAGGCGCTGTGCTTCATCGCCCAGCGCGGTGCCCGCGTACAGCGTGTCCAGCGCCTTGGCCAAGGCCGCCGGGGTCCGGCCGAAGGCGGCGTCGAACTCGGGCACGCGCTGCGCATCCGGCAGCTGCTGGTAGCGGGTCAGCAGGTTGGTCAGCAGCGCCTTTTCCACCGCCGGCGCGTAGCGGCGCTGGACCTGCTTCAAGGTGCCTTCAATCAGCGCCTGGTCGCGCTGCTGGTAGCCGCTTTCGCGATCGGCATCGGGCTTGGCCGACTCGATGCGCAGGCGTTCGAGCATCAGTGCCGAGCGCAGCAGCTGGCTCTGGCTGGCGGCCAGGTCCAGCAGCAGGTCGCGCTCACCCACCGACGCGCCCTGCGACAGCGACGCGAACAATGCCTGGATGTCACCCTGGTACTGCGCATCGGTGGCCTGCAGCATGGCCGCTTCATCGCTGGCGCGCTGGGCCTTGGCCTCACTGCGCAGCAGGCCTTCCAGCTCGCCGGCGGCACGCTTGCGGTTGTTCTTCAGCGACTGCAGCTGCGAGGCATAGCGGGTGCGTGCCTGCACGTCCTTGGCGGTAGCGGCCTCGATGGTGTCGATCATCTGCTGGAACACATCAACGCGGCGCGGCAGCACCGCGTCGATCTGGCCGGCGAACTCCGCCGCGGTGCGGTGCCGGTAGGTGATGCCCGGGTAGCCGGCCAGCATGGCGTAATCGCCGGTCTTCGGCCCATCCAGCGCCATCTTCAGGTGCGCCGGCGGCTGGTACGGCACGTTATCGGGGCTGTAGGCGGCGGGCTTGCCGTCCTTGCCCACGTAGGCGCGCAGCAGGGTGAAATCACCGGTGTGGCGCGGCCACATGAAGTTGTCGATCTCATCGCCGTAGTTGCCGATCGCGCGCGGCGGTGCGTACACCAGTCGCACGTCGCTCAGTTCCAGCTGGCGGATGCGGTAGAAATCCGTGCCGTAGTACATGTCGGCGATGCTGCAGCGCACGTTGCCGGCGCTTTCACACTCGGCCACCAGACGCTTGCTGGCCTTGTCCACCGCGTCGAAATAGGCACGACCGGTCTTGCCGCGCGCGTCGCGCAGCACGTCGTCGGTGACCTTGTCGAAACCGGTGGTGACCAGCACGCGGAAATCCGGATTGGCCGGACGCTCGTCGCTGCGGCCACTGGCGATGAAGCCGTTGTCGATCAGGTTGTGCTCGGGCGAGCTGTTGTACTGGATCACCCCCATCGCCACGTGATGGTTGGTCAGCAGCAGACCGTCGGCCGAGACGAACGAGCCGGTGCCACCGCCTGCGCGGACCACCGCGCTCAGCGGCGGCGCGGTCACGTTGGCCAGGTCGGCCGGGTTGCCCTTGAAGCCCGCCGCCTTCAGCGGCTTGGCCAGCTCGGGCAGCTGGGTCGGCATCCACATGCCTTCGTCAGCGTGGGCGCTGGCGGCCAGGGTCAGGCCCAGGGCCAGGGCGGTGGAGAGGGCAGTGCGTGCGGACATCGGCATTTCCGGCAGTACGAAACAGCCCGGGACCATAGCCGCTGGGGGGTGTGGGGGCAACGGCCAATGGTCAGGGGCGTCAGCGGCTGGCTAGAATCACCCCTCGAGCAAGGGGGATTGCAGATGATCGTAGGGATAGATCTCGGGACGACGCATTCGTTGATCGGCGTACACCGGGCCCAGGGAGGGGAGCTGTTCCCCAATGCACATGGCGACCTGCTGACCCCCTCGGTGGTCAGCCTGGATGGCGATACCGTGCTGGTCGGCAAGGCCGCGCAGGAACGGCTGGTCAGCCACCCCCAGCAGACCGTGGCGCATTTCAAGCGCTGGATGGGCAGCGACCGCGAGGTCCGCCTGGGCGGCCGCGCCTTCCGCGCCGAAGAGCTGTCCGCGCTGGTGCTGCGCTCGCTGCTGGCCGATGCCGAAGCGGCGCTGGGCCAGAAAGTCGAGGAGGCGGTGATCAGTGTGCCGGCTTACTTCTCCGACGCGCAGCGCAAGGCCACCCGTGCCGCTGGCGAGCTGGCCGGCATCCGCGTCGAGCGCCTGATCAACGAACCCACCGCTGCGGCGCTCGCCTATGGGCTGCAGCAGCGTGACGAGGAAGGCCGGGTGCTGGTGCTGGACCTGGGTGGCGGTACCTTCGACGTCTCGATCCTGGAGCTGTTCGAAGGCGTGATCGAAGTGCACGCCAGTGCCGGCGACAACTTCCTCGGCGGCGAGGACTTCCTGCAGGTGCTGGTGGATGCCTTCCACGCCGATCAGGGCCTGGACAGCAAGGCATTGGCAGCTGCCGAACAGGCCCAGCTGCTGCGCCGCCTGGAGCAGTTCAAGCGCGAGCTGAGCGCACAGGGCGACTGCACGCTGCAGATGACCCTGGCCAACCGCGAGTTCAACTGGACGCTGGACGAGGCGCGCTATGCGCAGCTGTGCGAGCCATTGCTGCAGCGCATGCGTGGCCCGATCGAGCGTGCCATCCGCGACGCACGGATCAAGCCTGAAGCACTGGACGACATCGTGCTGGTCGGTGGCGCGGTACGCATGCCGATGATCAGCCGCCTGGTCACGCGCATGTTCGGCCGCCTGCCCCTACGCCACATCCACCCCGACCAGGCCATCGCGCTGGGTGCCACCGTGGCCGCCGGCCTGAAAAGCCGCGACCAGACCCTGGAAGAGATCGTACTGACCGACGTGTGTCCTTACACGCTGGGCACCCAGGTCTCGCGTCGCGGCCCCGACGGCAGCGAACGAGCCGGCTACTTCCACCCGATCATCCAGCGCAACAGCGTGGTGCCGGTGAGCCGCGAGGATCAGTTCTTTCCGATGCGTGACGACCAGCAGGCGGTGGTGATTGACGTCTACCAGGGCGAAAGCCCGACCGTCGACAAGAACATCAAGCTGGGCGAACTGCGCATTCCGCTGGGGCGTGGCAAGGCCTCCGAGAAGGGCCTGACCACGCGCTTCACCTACGACGTGAACGGATTGCTGCAGGTGGAAGTCACCGAAGACGCCAGCGGCAAGCGCTACGAACTGGTGCTGGAACAAAACCCGGGGCTGCTCTCGCCGGAGGAAATCCAATCGCGTCTGCAGGCGCTGCAGGGGCTGAAGATCCACCCTCGCGACGTGCAGCAGAACGTGGCGGTGCTGGCCCGCGCCGAGCGCCTGTATGAAGAGTTCATCGATCAGCGCGAACTGGTCCAGCACTGGCTGCAGCAGTTCCGCCATGTACTGGACAGCCAGGACCTGGCGCGTATCGAGAAACACCGCGGCGAGCTGCTGGAGGCGATGGACGCGCTGGAACGCGACGCGTGAGCTGGGGCCACGCCGAACTGGAGCTGGACGAGGATGCCGACGAGCGCGCGGTGAAGCGTGCGTACTCCAAGCGACTGCGCACAACGCGGCCGGATGAGGATCCGGCCGGGTTCCAGCAGCTGCATGAGGCGTATCAGGCGGCGCTGGCTTACGCGAAGTACCGGGCGCAGTGGGACGAGGACGAGAACGAGGAAGAGCAGGACGACGGCGAGTACGGAGTTGACGCCTCGTCTGCCTTGCCCGCCACGGAGCTGGTCTCGGTTGAATCGCCTGAGCCGCCCGCACCGGCAGCAGAACGCGTTGCTTCTGTCCCGTTCGTCGCCGGGCTGCGTTCGCTCGAACCCGGGTCCGACGAGCTGAGGCAGCACGACCCGGTGCTGCCGGTCGGTACTGACCCTGTGCCCACTGAGGCTGCACCAGCGCGCCCGGCGATGCGCGTGTCCGAACCGGTGCCTGCACCGTTGGACGTGAACGCTTTTGCTCAGCGTGTGCTCACCGCTGCTGCCGAATCAGAGCCCACCGCGTTTGAGCGCTGGCTGGAACTCCGCCCGGAGCTGTGGTCGCTGGGTGACAAGCCACGCATCGGCCACGCCGTGCTGCAGCGCGTGCTGAACGAAGACCTGCCCCTCCAGGCAGCCAATTTCGACCTGTTGTCCGAGTGCTTCCGCTGGAACGAAGTCGGCAGCGGACTGGACCCGTACGACGCCAACGACTGCCGCGCGCGACTGCATCGCCATTGGCTGTTGCAGCCGCGCAACCGTGTGGATCTGGCTGGATTCCTGCACAGCAGCGACACGCCTGTCACCGAGGCAGAAGCACGCGAGCGCATGCAGCGCCTCACCCGGCCCTGGCACCGCATGCAGGCCTTGTGGGAGGCCTGGCTGCCGCGCCGGGTGGACGCCATGCGTGACACGCTGGCCAAGCTGGGCGTGGACAGCCCCGACCAAGCGTTGCCGCCGCTGCGTCCGCAGCAGGTGGCGTTCTGGCTGGCACTGGCACAGCGCGGTCAGGTCAACACCCCGCGCATGCAGCTGGCACTGCTGCGCAGCGCCTGCGCCGCCAGCGCGCTGATGGTGTTCATGCTGTTGCTCGGGGTGATCACCAGCAGCAAAGGCACCGGTGGCAGTGCGTTTATCGTCGGCGGCTTCTGGGGCGCGCTGGCGCTGCTGACCGGCGGTGCACTGCTGCTGCCGATGGTGGCGCTGGTGCGCTGGCAGATTTCCGACGAGCGCCCGAAGCAGCGTTGGCAGGTGGCACGCCTGCTGCTGATTCCACTACTGGTGATCACCGCGTTTGTGCTGATCCACGCCGCCGAAGCGCGGCTGGCCGGCAGCATTCTCGCGTGGGCGACGATGGCACTGGCGCTGGTGCGCTGGTGGCGACGCGCCGGCTACCAGTTCCAGTTCAACGGCTGGCTGCTGCTGGCACTGTGGCCGTTCCTGAAGCTGGGCGGGCTGGCATTGATGTTCGGCGAGGTCGCGCTGGGCATTGCGCTGCTGGCCTGGACCGTGGATGCGGTGACCCAGGTGGCAAGGCAGTGACGGCATGAGCTGGGGGCTGGAGTGGCTGGGGCTGGACGCAGGTGCCGATGAGCGCGCGGTCAAGCGTGCCTATGCGAAGCAGCTGCGCAACACCCGCCCGGATGAGGACCCGGAGGGCTTCCAGCAGCTGCACGAAGCGTACAAGGATGCGCTGGATGCCGTTGCGCACGACATCGCACACAGCACGCAGACCCGGTCCACAGCGACGCGGCAGCATGGGAGCGCCATCGAACCGATGGATGTCGCGGCAGTGGCCCAGCGCATTGCTGGGCAGGCGGCTGCGCTGGATGCCCGCCAGCTGGATGCATGGCTGCAGGCACAGCCCGAGCTGTGGCCACTGGACGACAAGCCCCGCATCGGCATTGCGGTGTTTTCGACCATTGAGATGCGCGAGTTGCAGCTGTCGCCAGCCGTGTTCGACTGCCTGAGCCTGTGCTTTGGCTGGGACGACCACAACAGTCCGCTGTGGCAGGAGGATGTAGAGCGGGTGCGGCGGCGCTGTGAGCAGGCTTGGCTGCTGTCTGCAGACGGCGAGATGGCGTTGGCCCGCCGCTACATTGCCCAAACCGACGGCATGCTGATGCCGGAGGGCAGCGTGCTGCGGTCGATGCGCCAGCCGCGGCCACGGTGGCGAAATCGGCTGACCGCCTTGATTCCCGGGCGTGCCGCCGAGGCCGTGGGCCTGTTGAGCGCCCTGGAATACTGGTACACGCGACAAACCCCGCCCGGGCTGGACCGGGACCAGGTCACGTTCTGGGCGCGATTTGGTACCCAGCCCCGGCTGAACACCCTGTACGGCGGTGCGCGCGTCTGTCTGGCAGGTCTTGTGCTGGGACTCATCTGTAGTTGGGGCGTAGCGAGCAGCTGGCCGCTTCCGCCCTCCGGAGGAGGTTTGTTCAGCGGCGCACAGAAGGCGGCGCTGATCATTCTGGTTGCAACGCTCTCCGGGCCGTTGCTTTGGGCCGCCGGCGTGGCGTGGCGGACACTGGTGCGCTGGCAGTCGGCTTGGCAGCCCAGCGCTCCAATGCCAAGGCTGCTATGGAGACTGGTGGTGCCGCTGCTGGTGCTGATCAGCATCGCGGTGTTGTGGCTGGGCCTGCACTGGACCGATGGCATGCCGTGGGGCGCGCTCAGTGTTACCTGGCTGATCAGCGCCCTCACCCTGCACCTCGCGTGGGCGCGGCGGATGCAGCGGCAGGACACCCCGTCGCAAGATAACCTCGGTGATGCGCTGAGTCTGCTCGGTGCCACCGCGCTGCTCGTGCCCGCCTGGGGCGCTGCGTTGCTGTGCTGGTGGATGGATCTGCGCGACGACCGCGCGTAGAGCCGGGCTCTGCCCGGCTGTGCGTCATCGTTCTGGCGGCATCCGTTCGCAGGACACCTGACAGACCGCGCGCTTCGATCCGTGGTCATGCGTTACCGGATGTGGGGTGTTTGAGGGCCGTCGTCTGTCGACCGACGCTACCTAGCTCACCATTTCGGACGAACCCATCATCTCGTTGATGCCCGCAGCGTAATCATCGCGGTGCCAGTACGTCCGTTGCCCCGCCATCCCGATCATGCGGTAGTGACACGCCATGCGTGTCATCGACCCAGCCTCCGTCACCCGATCACGGCTTTCAATGTGAATCCCTGCTTCCACGCAGGGATTCACTGACGTAAGTTCATCGCCGGACCATCGCAGTACTGCCCGCCGGGCCCTGCCGGTCGCGCACATAGGTCACCACCACGGTAGGCTCGCGTGTTGAAAGCAGGATGTAGCCGGGGCCGGCTTCCACTTTGACACGGGTGCCCGGCTCAATCCCCGCGCGTGCCATCCACATGCCACGCAGCTTGATGCAGGGAATCAGCGGGTCGCCGGGCTGGCGTTCGATGCCCTCTTGATGCAGCGTGTGGACCTGGATGCTGCGTGGGGTGTGCCAGTGGTAGGTGATGCGGGGTTTTTCTTTCTTTTGCATGATTGACCTCACGTAGAGACTCTTCCCCGCCGGGGTGGCGGGGAAGCCGGGAGGCTGAAAGCCGTTTGCACACGCACGGCGTGACGTATTTCCGCGAGGGTGTTGTATTGCGCCACCCTCCCGGCAGGGTCTTTCTTACATGTGCAAAAAGGAGCTTTCAGACTCTTGGGCCAACCATGCAACAGACGCAACGATAGCGGATGTAGGAATCTTTGCGTGATGTTGGTGGCGCGCGCGGTGGTGTTTGGCGGCGTGACGTGATTGGTTCACGCGATACGTTCGTGCGTTGGCGCGTGGGGCTATGCGGGTTTTTGATGAGTGTCGCAAGCGGAAATCGTTGGATGGCGGCGTTCGGGTTTTTGCATTTCCGCAGTGGCGCGAATGGCATTGTTTCCGCGTGGGAAGCGCGTTTCGATCCGGGGTCATGCGTTACCGGATGTGGGGTGTTTCAGGGCCGTCGTCTGTCGACCGACGCTACCAAGCCGGAACCATGTCCGTAAGCAGCGCCAAGGTCAGCGCGCGTGTCGCGGTTCGGTTTTGAATTCCGTTGGCCACCGACCATTTGTCGCGGCGGGTCGGGATGGGTTGGAGGGGGCGTGAGCGGCATGGATGCCGCGACCGAGCCTACAGGGACGTACTTGCGGCGTCCCCCGGAACGCCCATCCCGAGCCGCCAGGCCAGAGGTGCCGGGAGCGGAAGGTTGTTCGCCCGAATCCAGCAGCAGCCGGGCAAGCCCGGCTCCACGGATGGTTGCAATCGGCGCGAGGTTATTTCTCGCGCCGCCAGTTCAGCGAGCCTCGGTTTTCCACCGTGCTCGATTCCAGTTCGAGGTCGAAGCCGCGGCGCAGCAGGTACTTTAGCGTGAGCACCGAGCCGCTGCCGACCATCGAGACGCCGTAGCCGATGTACAGCTTGGGCGAGATGTACTTGCCGAAGCCGATCACCGAACCGCCCAGCGCGCGCGACTGGCTTACGCCCGCGTCGTCCAGGCCCAGCTTCGCGCCCAGCTGCGAGGCCAGCAGGCCGCTGCCCGCCGACAACGCCGCCGAGGCCGCCGTCACCTGCTGGGTCTGGTCGCTGCTCGCATTGGTCAGGCTGCGGCCCAGCACCAGGTAGGCCAGCGCTTCGGACTGCGACATCGCCGGTTCCGACCACACATCCACGCGCGGCGATTGCGCACGTCCGGTCACATCGATGCCCGCCGTCACATCGCCGATCCGCCGTTCCGCACGAATGTTGATGCGCGGGTCGCTCACCGCGTTGTAGTTCCAGTTGAGGTTGCCACGGGTGATGGTCAGGTCCTGCCCGTACGCCTTGTAGCGTCCGCGCACTTCCAGCGCACCGTTGGCCGTCATCTCCCGTCCCGGGCGCGCCCACACCTGCATCTTGCCGCCCAGTCCGCCCTTCAGGCCGAAGCCGGCCATGTTGACCTTGTCGCCCAGGCTCACGGTCAGGTCCATGTCCAGCGGCGAGGTCGGCGTTTCCTCGGGGTCCGCCGGGTCCAGGATGACCACGTCTTCGGACACGGAGGTGCCGCGATCCAGCCGCTCCAGGTCGATGTCCGCCTCCGGCACATGCACCTGGCCACGCAGCTCCATCGCCGTCTTGGCCAGCGTGAAGTTCAGATCCGGGTTGGCCACGATGCGCAGTTCCGGCGTGTTCGACAGCAGCACGTTTTCGCCGTGGATGTGCAGCTGCAGCGGCTGCGCGTCGCCGAACCACGACAACCCGCCGTCCACGAACAAGGTGCCCTTGCCCGAGTTCGCCTGCGCCTGGATCTTCGCCGATCCGTCCGGCTGCGCGGTGAAGCTGCCCGAGCCCTGGTCGAAGCTCAGCCCCAGCGCCGGGAATTCGCCCTTGAAGTTGCTCAGCTTGGCCTCGCCGCCCAGCGACGGTTGGCCGCGCGTGCCGCGCAGACTGACGTGACCTTCAATCAAGCCGGTCGGTCGCACGATGTCCGGCGAGAACAGCTCCAGCCAGTACAGCCGCGACATGTTGAGGTATAGCTCACCGTTGAGCGGCGCGCTGGCCTCCCACCCGGTCTGGAACTTCGCATCAACGAAGCCGTTGCCCTGGAAGCCCACGCCCAGCTTGCCCACGATCTGCGCCGGGCTCATGTCGACGCTGGCCGAGAACTGGTCATAGCGCACCAGCTCGCCACGCGCGTTGTCGCCCAGGCGGATGCCGCCTTCCATCGACGCGATCCGCACGCTGCCTTCCCACGCGTTGCCACGCGGGCGGATGCGACCGTCCAGGGTCAACTCGCCGCGCAGGTAGATGCGTCGACCCGACTGCGGCGGCAACCACGGCTGCACCAGCGCCAGCGGCAGCGCGTCACCGCGCACCACCAGCCCATCGCGCGGCCAGTTGGCGCTGGCGCACAGCGCGCCACCGGTGGCCGCGCCCAGGCAGGTGTCACTGAGCGTGAAGTTGCTGCCCTGCACGGCGAACGTTGCCGGGCCGCGCAGGTCCCAGGCATCGCCCTTGACCGGCGCGATGTTCAACTGCGAAAGATCGCCGCGCCACGCGTTGCCCTGCTGGCGCACCCCGCCCTGCAACGCCACCGCGCCCAGTTCGTTGCGCGCCTGCGCATCCAGTCGCAGGTTGGACACACTGCCACGCGCGTTGACGCTCAGCGTGTCCAGCAGCATGCCCACCTGCACCGCCGTGCCTTGCAGCGCCAGCGTACCGTTGTCCCCCTGCCACGGCAGGCGGCCCTTGAGGCTGACCGACTCCGCGCTGTAGTCGCCGTAACGCAGGCCATTGCCGACCAGGTCGGCGGTGATGTCCGGTGCCGTACGCGGCCCGCGTACCTGCACCGAACCGCGCAGCGTGCCGCTGTTGCCGGGCAGCAGGTCATCCAGTTGCACCGGGTCCAGCTGCGCCTGCACGTCCAGGCGGTCGCCCACGCTGCCCTTGGCGGTCAGGCGGCTGTTGCCCACCGCCAGCCGCACGTCGCCCTCGCCCTGGGTGCCGCGAAGGGCGAAGCGGCCCTGCGCATCGACCGAGCGGCTGCGCAGCGTGCCCTTGATTCCCGGCACGTCCACGGTGGCTTCATAGGATGGCGCGGTGCCGGGGGCGCTGCCTGCAGGCGGCGGCAGCTGTCGGCCCTTGGACGCCAGCGAACCGGACAGACGCCCGTCCCAGCCCGGCACGAAGTAACCCGGGTCGAACCCGGCCAGCTTCGCCGCCACGTCCCAGTCCAGCTGCGGAGCCCAGGCCACCTGGCCGGTGGCGTCCAGCGTTCCGCCCGGGGTCTTGGCCTGCAGCTGCTTGATCTGCGCGGCCTGGTCGCTGCCGCGGATGTCGAACTGCAGGTCGGCGCTCTGCTGTTCACGCTCGACCGAGGCCTCGCCCACCGCCGCCCATTGCTTCAAGGTGCCGGCCAGGCCCATCCGGGCTTCCTTCAGGGTCACCGGCACCGGCGCGGCCGCGCCCGGGGTGGTCGGATCGGCTGCAGGCACATAGGTGAGATCGTTGGCGACGATGGAGAAGCGCAGGCTGGCGTTTTCGCGGTCGCTGAAGTCGGCCTTGCCCTGCAACCGGGCCTGCCCACCGAAGCCCTTGATCACCAGCGGCGACACGGTCAGCACCTGGTCGGCCAGGCCGACGTTGGACGGCGCGAGCTCAACGACCAGATCGCCCTGCTGCACCCGGCCCTGCAGGTGCGCCTGCCCGCCCTTGCCGCTGGCCTGGAAATCCAGCGACAGCGGGGTGCTGGTGCTGGCATCCATGCCCGGTACCAGCAGCGCCAGGTCAAGCGCCTTGCTGCGCGCACTGGCCTTCCACACGGGGTCGGTGCGGCCCTCGAAGATCAGGCTGGCCTGCAGCGGCTCCGGCGCATGGCCGGCCAGCGCCACTTCCATCCGCCCCAGGTTGCCGCGCGCCACCAGCCCCAGCCGGGCCGGCGTACGGCCGCGCGGCGCGGGCATCAGCGCGCTGACGGTGATATCGGTGGAGTAGTCGTTGCGCGGCACGTAGCGGCCATCGACACGGAAGTCGCCCATGTCGCTGTCCACCACCAGCTGCTTGGCGCGGAACTCGCCATTGGCCATTTCCAGCCCGCCGCGCACCTTGTCGATGTTGATCAACGGCTCGCCGGCCTGGGTGATGCGGAAACCGTCGATGGTGATGGTGTCGACCTGGATCGCCAGCGGCATTTCGATCTGCGGCAGCGACTCCGGCCACGACGGCATCTCGAATGGCTCGTCACTCTTGGCCAGATTCAAGCTGGCATCGGTCAGCTGCAGCGCGTCCAGCTGCAGCTTGCGGCCCAGCAGCGGGCGCAGGTCGGGGTCGAGGTAGGCGCGCTTGGCGGTGAAATGGATGTCGTCGTAACGGAAGTCCAGGTCGTGCAGCACCAGCGGCCCGGCCAGCGGACCGTCAACCTTGCTCCACTGCAGCGTGGCCCCGACCGGCAGGCGTGCCATCACCTGGGCAAGCAGCACGTCGCGACCGGCCACGGTCTGCAGCAGCCAGTACAGCAGCAGCAGGAACAGCAGGCCCAGGCCCAGCGCGGTGAAGCCCGACCACGCCCAGAAGCGGCGCTTGCGGTAGAAGCGCACGCGCGGTGGGGCGATCTTGTTCTGCGGGGTGGGCGTGGGCGTGCTCACAGGTCCGCTCCGATGTTCAGGTACAGCTGGAACTGCGAATCCGGGTTGTTCAGGCCGTGGGCGATATCCACCCGCACCGGGCCCACCGGCGACTTCCAGCGCACGCCGAAGCCCACGCCGGTGTGCAGGTCGATGGTGTTGTCGAAGGCACTACCGGTGTCCACGAATACCGCTGCGCCCCATGGGCCGCCGTTGAAGTAGTGCTCGTACTCGGCCGAACCGACCACCAGGTTCTTCGCGCCCAGCGCGTACTTGTCGGGCTCGGGGGTACGCGGACCCACTTCGCGGAAGGCGTAGCCGCGGATGCTGCGGTCGCCACCGGCGAAGAAGCGCAGGCTGGGGGGCATCGCGACCAGGTCGCTGGTCCAGGTGGTGCCGCCTTCGCCGCGCAGGATCAGCCGGTTGCTGTCGCCGATCGGGATGTACCAGCGCAGCAGTACGTTGGCCTGCACGAAACTGGTGTCCGAACCGGCCCCTTCCACACCGCCGCGCACCGTGGCGCTGCCGCTCAGGCCTTTGCGCGGGAACAGGTTGTCGTCGACGTTGACATAGTCGGCCACCAGCTGCGGGTACACCAGGGTGGACGTGTTGTAGATCGCGTTGGTGAACTCGGTGCCCGAGGCATAGCGCCAGCGCTCGCGCAGCGCGTTGACCGAGGCGATCAGGGTCCAGTTCTCGTTGAGCTGGCCGCTGCGGCTGCCGATCAGCTTGAAGTTGCGCAGGTCGATGTAGTCGGTCTGCTCGTCGTACGCGCTGGCGGTGAGCCCGTACCAGCCGTCCAGCCAGCGGAACGCCGGCACCCGGTAGCTGACCACCAGACTCTTGCGCTTCTGCGCATAGTCCAGCTGGGTGTTCATCTTGTGGCCGCGGTTGTTCAGGAAGCGGCGCTCGATGCCGCCGCGCACACCCGCCCCGCTCTCGCTGCCGTAGCTGACACCGGCGGTGTAGATGGTGCGCTTGGCGCGGGTGAGGTTCACGTCCACCGGCACATTGCCGTTGTCATCGGCCTGGTCCGGGCGCGGCTGGATGTCGATGGTGCTGAAGTAGTCCAGCTTGGTCAGCGACTCGCGCAGGCGGTCCAGCTTGCCTTCGTGGTAGTAGCTGCCGGTGTCCCAGTACACCAGCGGGTCGAACAGCTTGTCGACGAAGTAGTCCTGGTTGAAGCGGATCTCGCCCATGTTGTAGCGGCGTCCGCTGTCCCAGGTGAGGTCGATGTCGGCGGCGTTCTCGGCACGGGTGATTTCCACCCGGCGCTCGGTGTAGTCGGCGTCGAAGTAACCGCGCTCGGCCAGGCGGCGGGTGATGACGATCTTGCTGGCTTCGTAGGTGGTGTGCTCGAAGCGCTGGCCCTTGCGCGGGCGGAAATTCTCCAGATCATCCTGCAGGTACTGGTCCAGCTGGGCCGGGCCGGTGATGTCGATGTGCTCGCGGCGCACCAGGGTGGGCGGGCCCTTCTCGACATGGATGACCACGCGCAGGGTGTCGCCCTCGCGTGGGCTTTCCACGGTGATCTTCGGGTTGTAGAACCCGAACGGCTCCAGCGCCTGCCGGGTCTGGCGCTCGGCCTGCGAGAGCAGGTACTCCAGGCGCGACTCGCCCTGCACCTGGCCGATGGTGTCGTACAGCGACAGCGAGACCTCGATGTTCTCGATCATCTCGGCGTCGTCGCCCTTGTCCAATCCCTTGATGTCCACCTTCTCGATGGTGCCGCGCGCGTGCGCCGCCGAAGTGGCGAGAAGGGCCAGCACCATCAGGGGGAGGGCGTATTTCGTTGGCTGCATGGGGACAGGATAGCGGGAACGGGCTTGAAGCCAAGCCCGTTCCCGTTCTTTGTCATCTCCGGTGCTGCGCTGGCATCACGCCATGTTCACATTGCGGGCAACTGGTCCTTGAAGGCTATCCAGTCCATCGCATCGGTCACGTAGATGTCATAGGGGCCGCCGGTGACGGTTCCCGACTCGATGGTGATGGCGTAGTACTCCAGGTCCTTCGCCCCCTGGCGGCAGACGTAGTAGGTATCGCCGACGTCCTGGCAATCCAACATCCCGAACACAAGGGCTTCCTTCTTCAAAGCTAGATTGGTCTTTCCAGGCACAACACCGGCAGCATGCCGTGCTGATTCCACTTTTCTGGTCACAATGTCCGAATCCTTCCCGAGGAAGCCAAATGCCAGGTAGGGTTCAAGCTTGAGCAGCAGCTCGTCCCGATACCCGCCACGCGCATCTGGATCAGGTCCACCGAAGTACACATCCGCACTCTGCAACCCTTGAAGTTCCCGTTCTGGAAGCTGGATCTCTTTTAGTTTGTTCGACTCGGGACCTAGGTAACCAACGCGAGCGGGACCTGGGCCAGGCTTGCCTTCAATGTTCATACCGACCTCAGAATTCGTTGGTTTCGGTGGGCACCCACAAGCGCGGTACCGGCTCTTCCATCGGGCGTCGCTTGAAATCTTCCTCCAACCACTGGCGCGTCTCAGGCGTGTTCATTTCAGTGCGGGCCCGAGCCCGCATTTCGCCTTCCGGAACGCCCTCCAGTTCCCATCGATCCCGATTCTTCTCGATGACGCGATTCAGTTTCTGATCCATGACCCACTGCTTCCGCTGTCCATTGTTCTCGTAGCGGTACAGGACCTTCAGATCCAGGCCCGGCATCTTCGCCATGAGCTTTCTCAGCCGACCGTCACAACTCACTTCGCAGGGATTCATCTCGGTGATCATATAGAGCGTCCCCGTCAGGGATGTGATCGCCGCCGGATCGCTCCCCCACAGCTTCGGAGACAGCTCGGGAAGCGCGGAGGAAAGTGCCTTGAACCAGTTGTCGAGAATCTTCCCCTCGCTGCATGACCGGATCTGATAGACGCGGTACGTCCCGGGTTTAAGGTAACGTGCGTTGCCGGGAAGCAGGCTGGCGTGGCCAATATGCTGCTGCAACACAGGCGAGTAGTGCGACATATCGAGAAGAACGATCTCATCATCCGTGAGCTCAGACAGTGCAACCACCTCACTCGTCCCCGGCCGCGTCACGCGAAGGTCTTCCTCGGTCAGCACGATCTTCTGCGATGCCTGATTTTTCTCTGCATTGCGGCCAGCGAGCACGGGAAGCAGATCAGCCCCCATGGCGTAGTCTTCCTGATACCAGCCAGAAAGAGTCGGACTGTCCAATGCCTCTTCTTCCGGAACGAGAACGCGTCGTACCGGGACGCCTTCGACCAATCCCTCGGTTGCGAGCAGAGGCCGCGGATTGCCGCTTCCCGCCGTTCCCTGCACTGGGAAGTTCTCGGAAAATACGATCGGGACACCTTGGTAACTCAGGTCCTCAAACTTGTAGGAGGCAAAATTCATGATGTCGAAACTCTTCAGGCTTCCGAAGGGCTTCTGTTCCAGTTCGTCCAATCGCTTCAGGTCATCCGGGCTCAACGTCTCCTTCTTCTTGGCCAGCTGTGCCTTCTTGATCTGAAGCTGCTTGAGTTCAACTTCCTCGGCAGAGAATATGGCGTGTTTTGCAGCCATGCTCTCCCTCACCTGCTGCATGACCTGGCCCAGTGCGTCCCGCTGCTCGACGTCATGCTCCGACAGCGAAATGGCCGGTGGCGGATCGCAATCGAGACTCCGCTTGACTATCTGCTTTCCTTTGCCGACCTTGGCTGGCACCGCGCAGCTCTGGGCCAGCGGGGTGTCCTTCATGTTCTCGACCACCCGGTCGCGAAGCGCGTAAGAACCGGGCAGATCCTGCTGGCCGGTCGGCGACAGCTGGTCGTAGATGCCCTGCTGCCAGGTGCTGACCGGCTCCGACCCGCCCAGGGTGGTCGGACGACTGACCTGACCGTTGTTGGAGAACGTCAGCTTGCGTACAACGTTCTCCTTCTCATCCGGTCGCGTGAAGCTCAACACATTGCCCTGCCCGGTCGGATCCGATGTCACCCGCCAGGAGCGGCCGGGAAGCACCTTCTGCAGGTGACTACTCAGCTCCTGGACCTTGGAAGGCGAGTTGAACTGCCCATTGAGGACATGCTCACGTGTCTCGCGCTGACCTCGCTGCGCAAGAATGTTGGCGACCTCTTTGCTGGTGCTGTCCGGGAACACCCACGACAGCGCCTTGTGCGCCAGCACCGGGTTCGAAGCCACCAGTGCCTCAGCCTCCTTCTTCGTCAGCATGGGGAAGTGCTTGATCAGGTTGTCCGCCGCCGTCGGCAGACGGTGCTGCGCGTTCACCCAGCGACTCCAGGACAGCAGGCTTTGCGCGGGGTCCTTGCCGATGATCGCAACCAGCTCGGCCTTCACCGTGGCGAACAACTTCTCGTTGCTGGTGTCCTGCGGCAGACCCAGACGCTGCAGCAGGGCGTCGATGTCCGAGGCATCGATCAGCTGCTGCAACGTGGGCAGCTGCTTCGGCTCGGTGACTTCCACCATCATGCCCACCGGACCCTTGCCGAAGCGGGCACCGCGCGTCCATTCGCCCAGGTCCTGGGTGTAGGTTTCCACGCTCCTGCCATTGCCCAGCACCGGGCTGTCGGCCCAGGCCCGCATGATGATCGCTTCATCGCCCGGATTGCCCAGCGCGTCGGGGTTGAGGATGATCTGTTGGATGCGGCTTTCCATGGCCAGTTCCTGCACCTTCTGGCGCAGGTCCGGGCTCGGCGTGATACCCGGTCGGCGGATGCCGAACACCGCTTCAATTTCGTCCAGCTTCTCGGGCGGCAGCAGCTCGGCGTCCGGCACCTTCTCGATCCACGGATGCGCCTGCTTCGGCGGCAGCGGCGTGGTGCCATGCCCGCCGACGGTGCGCGGCGTGGTGATGTCCTTGCCGTCCCGGCTCTGCTTCGGTCGCTGCCACTGGCCGTCGGTGTATTCCACCGGCGGGCCGACGGCATCCGGCTCATCCGGCATACGCAGGCGGCGGCCGTTTTCACCGTCGGCCACATACGACTCCACGAACTGCCCGTCCTGCTGGATGTAGTCGCGTCCGCCCTGGTGATAAAGCGTGCCGCCGTCGCTCAGCGGCTGCTCCAGCATCGGCAGGCCGGTGTCGCTGAGCTGCTGCCGCGACGTGGCGAAACCGGCATTCACCCGACCGTCCGGCGCGAAGCCGCGGGCCTGGCGCTGCCACTGGTGCAGGGCCTGGGTGGCGTCGGAGACGGTGGAGAGGCCGCGCCGGCCCAGCTGGAACAGCAGCATGGGAATGTTCGCCAGGTTCATGACATCCACGGCGTCGACCACGCCGCCGCCGATCTGCCCGATGGCACCGTCGATGTCGCCGCGTTCCAGGAAGTCGGCACCGCTGGCGATGGCGTCCCCCACCAGTGCCAGCGTGCTGCTGGCGCAGACGGCGGCCGCCGCGCCCGCTGTTGCGAGTGTGCAGCTCAACGCGGCGACCACCGAGCCGACCATGACCATGGCGTCGTTGAAGCGCTCCAGTTGGCTTACCGTCATTTCGTCCACATCGGCGATGCGCGCGTCGATGTGCTTGCCGGCCACGTGCTTCGGTCCGCGCGTGGTTTCGAAACCAAACACGATGCCTTTGGCGGCTTCCTTCTTCCGGAACATTTTCTCCAGGTCAACGCGATACCGCATCGCGGTATGCGCGAGGATGTAGGTTTCCGACTCCGGCTCTTTCAGCCAGCGCGCGAACGCCTTTTCGTCCAGCAACTGGTCGCCGAATACGGTTCCCGGCAGGAACACGTAGTGCATGCCCTTGGCCTTCAGTGCCCAGATGCCGTTGACCCCATGGCCGTTGAGCGTCACCCCCTTCAACGCCGAGCGACGGCCCTTGGCCGGTTCCAGCAGTGCGTGCTCCGCCATCAGAGCGGTGTAGGTGGCCTTGTCCAGTTCGCCGTTCTGGTACGCCAGCTCGATCATCCACGCGGTGTGCACGCGCACCTGGTTGGCGAGTGCGGAATGGAAGGCGCTCTTCGGGGTGTTAGCCAACACCTTGAGGTAGTCGGTGTAGGCGTCCGCCAACGCGTTGCTCTCGGCGAAGTCGGCCAGCATGCCGCAGAGCGCCCGGCGCGCGTCCGCCTCCAGCAGCACGTCGGTTCGCGCGTCGTCGCGCGTACGCGTCCCTGCGTCATCGACGCGGTACACGGTGACATCCATGTCGAACAGTTGGGCGTTGCTCGGCCAGGGTTGCAGCGGCTGGGGGTCCACGGGCACCGCGATGCCCTCACCCGGAATGTCGCCGATGTTCAGCGGCAGCACCGGGCGCGGCAGGCCGTGCTGCTGCCAGCCGCTGGTCGCCCATTCGGTCAGGCTCATCACGTGCCCGCCGATGCGCAGTGAGACCTGGTCCGGATTGAGGTCAGGGAAGACATCGCCAAGCCCGGTCCGCTGCAGGGTGGCTTTCAGTTCGCTCTCCACGGCGTCATGCGCGTGCGTCTGCAGGCTCTGCAGGTCCTTCTTCAGGGCCTGCTCGACTTCGTTGTCGATGTCCACGTGCGCCATGCCCAGCGACGACCAGCGCAGGCGGTTGAACGCCAGCTGGTGTTCCTGCTGCGTCTGCCCGAAGCGGACCAGCGCACCCGCCCAGTCCTGCAGGGTGTGCTGCGCGGTGGTGCAGGGCTTGAAGTCCAGCACGAAGCTGTCACCGGGGTTCCAGGCCTGGTTGCCGCCCTTGCCGGTCTGGAAGAGCACATACCGCTGTTCCCAGCTTGCCACGCGCTCGTCCACCTGGGTCCGGTACGCCGACGGTGCGGCCGCCACGATGTCCCGGGCCAGGGTGTGATCGATGCCCCCGTCCACCACGGGCAGGCCGGCGCGGGCGCGCTGGTCGTCCAGGAACTGGCGGAAGGCGTTTTCGTCGCTGAAGGCCCGGAAGCTGGCCACGTCGGCGCGGTACAGCACCACCTGGCCGCGCAGGTCCGGGTCGTTGCTGGCGCTGCGCAACACCAGGTAGTTGGGCACCTGGAAGGAGACGCGCGTGCCATCCTTCAGAACGTCGGTGTAGGTGAGTGCCGAGCTTTCCACGTCCGCGTGGCCGTTCAGATAGCCGAGCACGATGTCCGCGCCACGCACGTAGGCGTCGCTGCCCCCCAGGTCGTCCTGCGACTTGGCCTTGACCGCATCGATCACCAGCCGGGCCTTGATCGCGGCCAGCATCGCCGGGCGCAGCGATTCACCGTGCGTGTTGACCGCTTCGCCCAGCTGCGCGCAGACCGTGCCACCGGCAAAGCGGCGCAGGATGTCCTGCTCCTGCTGTGTCAGCGGCGTGCCGTCGCGCAGGAAGGTCGCCTTCGAGGGCGTGTGGTCGGCACGCAGCAGGCAGTACTCGAGCAGGGGCATTTGCTGCTGCACGGTCACGCCGGCCACCTTGACGGCCCCCAGGTCCACGCTGAGGCCGGTGCTGCCGCCCTTCCAGCCGGCGCTGTCCAGTGCCTTGTCCAGCAGCGCCTGCGGCTGGGCCTGCAGCGCGGCCAGTGCCGGCAACAGCTTGCGCAGCGTGTGCAGCTGGTTCACCACCAGCTCCTGCTCGGACGCGGGCAGCGCGGTGATCCACTGCCAGCCCGCCTGGGAGCCGAGGTCCTGCGCCACGGCCAGCGACCACATCTGCAGGTCGCTCAGGTGCTGGCGCAGGTCGTTGTCGCCCAGCAGCGCATCCCGCTGCTGCACGGTGATGCCCAGCTGTACGGTGTCATCGATCGGCGGGGCGTCGGTGACCTTGTCCGAGCGGTTATCCGAGACATCACGGCGTTCACGCCCGCCCGGCAGGTCGGGGGTGCCCAGCAGCAGGTCCACCCCGGTGCCCCAGTCGTCGCCCAGCGCGACGATGTCGCCCATCAGGCGATCGGCGAGCTCGGTGGTGGAGAGCGATTCCGGAGCCGACGGCCAGAACCGGTAGGCGGCGGTGGCCGCTGCACCGGCAGCGGCGAACAACGCAGTGGTGGCAGCGGCAAGTGGATTGCGCTTGATGAAGCCGGTTCCCTTGCTGACCAGGCCGCCGGTGGCACCGGTGGCGACGGGCGCGGCATCGCCCATCAATGGCGTTTCAACGGTGACGCGGTTCAGCGGCTGGGCGAGATTGCTGCGCTCCATCGGGACCATCTCCTGCATCCCCTCGCTCTGCGCGAGCTGGTTGAAGCCAGCGCGGCCCCCCCAGCATGCGAGTGCGGTGCCCAGCCAGTCCAGCCACCCTGTTCCTGCGCGGGAGGCCGGCGAGTTGGCTGCGTAAAGCTCATCCAGAGGCGAGTCGGCGATGGGACCCGGCGTGGCTACAGGGTGGGGCGCAGCCGCCTTCTGCAGGTCCAATGTGGTGGGCAGGAGAGCGGAAGAACGTGCCGGGGCCAGACGATAGGGCAGCGGTATGGTTTCGTTGAAGCCCGGCAGGTGCTTGAGGTCCTCGGCGCGCTTGAACGCCGCCATCTCCTTGCGGTCGAGGCGGCGCAGCATGCCCGGGCCTTCCTGTGCCGGCGCGAACAGCTGCCCACCCAGTCCATTCAGGCTGACCAGCTTCCGCCAGTGATGGGGCAGGTTGGCGATGAACTGGGTATCCCCCGTCCGCTGCCCGGATGCCTGCGGCAGCCGGCTGTGCAACTGCCACAACAGCACCGCAGCCGCGAGTGCCCCACCGGCCTCTTCGATGCCCAGTTCCAGCGTGGTGGCGTCATCTGCGCTTTTCACCCAGTCATGCATCGACTGCAGGGCCTCCACCACGCTGGTCGGCAGGCTTCGGATGAGCGCTTCAATGCTGTCGACGCTGCGCAGCGCAGGCAGGTAGGGCAGCAGGCTTGGCAGGGCGGCGCTGATCGCCCGCCAGTCGCCGTCATACAGCGCGCGCGCCACCTGTGCCGCACTGGCCACGCCGGTGATGCCCGGTAGCGCCTGCGAGGACAAACGCCACATGTATTGCTGGGTCGTGGCATTGAGGATGTTGCAGCACAGGTTCTTCAGGGCCGGCAACAGCTGCTCTGGCTTGGACAGTTCATGCTCGAAGCGCGCAATGATGGCTTCGCGGGTGGCGGCATCGGGCGCATTCCGCAGCTTCTCCTTCAACATCGCGGCCAGCTGCGGGGCGGTCGGATCGGTGCTGTCACGCAACTCAGCAAGGATCAGGAGTTTGCGTGCAGTTAGTTCACGGCGCGACGGAGTACGTGTCGCAGGTGACACGGAAGCGCCGTTTCGGATTTCGACCGGCGCGCCGGGGACTAAGGCGTCGTTGTCGGTTGGCGGAGACAGCCGCGCGACCGGGGCGGGCGGGGGTGAAGAGGGGGAGACAACGACAGCGTTCTGCATGGAGGAGTGATTCGCGGAGTTGTGGGAGATGCACCGCCTTCAGAACACTTGCATTGCGTTCGGCAGCACCAGCCGATACTGCGAAACTCGTTACGCTTTTCGAATACAACTTCTTATCGATATTTAGGAATGTTTGGATTGTGTGGGCCGGCCAACGGCCGGCGCTACCGGAAAAACGAAATGCCCGGCTTTCGCCGGGCATTTCGGGTGTTCCACCTGCGATTTGCGGGCAATCAGCTCGACAGGTGCTCGATCGCGGCCACGCTGCCGAGGCGGTCACCCAGGCGCTTCAACAGCGCCAGGCGATTGCCGCGCAACGCCGGATCTTCCGCATTGACCATCACGCCATCGAAGAACGCATCCACCTGCGGGCGCAGACGGGCCAGGCGCGCCAGCACGCTGACGTAGTCCTTGTGGTGCAGGCTGGCATTGCTGTCGTCGATGGCGGCTTCCACCGCTTCGGCCAGTTCGCTCTCCGCCGGCTCGGCCAGCAGCGCCGGATCGACCATGCCCGGGATGTCGCCTTCGGCCTTGCGCAGGATGTTGCGGATACGCTTGTTCGCCGCCGCCAGCGCTTCGGCTTCCGGCAGCGCCGCAAACGTGCCGATGGCGTCAATGCGGCGGTCGAAGTCATACAGCGACGCCGGTTTCAGTTCGGCCACCGCGTTGAAGTGCGTGGCCGGTACGCCCTTGTCGGCGTAGTAACCGCGCAGGCGGTCGAGGATGAAGTCGTACACGTCCTGCGGCAGGGTGTCGGTCTTGCGTTCGACACTGGGCTGCACGGCGGCGGGCAGGCCATTGAAGGCAGCCGTCAGCAGCGCGCGGAGGTCCAGGTCGAAGCCGGACTCGATGATCGTGCGGGCCAGACCCAGCGCGTTGCGGCGCAGCGCGAACGGGTCCTTGTTGCCAGTCGGCTTCAGGCCGGCGGCAAAGCCGCCCGCCAGCGTGTCCAGGCGTTCGGCGATCGCCAGCACCTTGCCCAGCAGCGAGAGCGCGATGTCGTCGCCGCCGAAGCGCGGCTGGTAGGCCTCGTCGATGGCCAGCGCCACTTCCGGCGATTCGCCGCCGGTCACCGCGTAGTGGCGGCCGGCGATGCCCTGCAGTTCCGGGAACTCGTTGACCATGCGCGACTGCAGGTCGTTCTTGGCCAGCAGCGCGGCACGCTTGGCAAGCACCGCATCGGCCCCCACCTGCGGGGCGATCAGCTCGGCCAGTGCCACCACGCGCTGCACCTTGTCGGCCACCGAACCCAGCTTGGCCTGGTAGGTCACGGTCTTCAGGCCGTCGCCCATGCTTTCCAGGCCCTGCTTCAGGTCTTCGTCGAAGAAGAACTTGGCGTCGGCGAAGCGCGGGCGGATCACGCGCTCGTAGCCCTTGGCCACTTCGGCGACGTCCTTGGACTCGATGTTGGCGATGCCGATGAACTTCTCGGTGAGCTTGCCGCTGGCGTCCAGCACCGGGAAGAACTTCTGGTTGATCTCCATGGTTTCGATCAGCGCTTCCTGCGGCACCGCCAGGAATTCGCGTTCGAAGCTGCACAGCACCGGGGCCGGCCACTCGACCAGATTGACCACCTGCTCCAGGTTGTCGTCGGTGATCCGCGCCTGGCCGCCGGCCTTGGCCGCTTCAGCGTGGGCGCTGGCGACGATGCGCTCGCGGCGCACGTCGGCATCCACCAGCACGAAGGCCGCTTCCAGCGAGCTCACGTAGTCTTCCGGGGTGCTCAGCCACACGGTCTTGTCGTGCATGAAGCGATGGCCGCGGCTCATGCGGTCGGCCTTCAGGCCCAGCAGCTCGGCGTCGACGATGTCCTTGCCGTGCAGCAGCACCAGCCAGTGCACCGGACGCGCGAAACCATAGGCATGGCTGCCCCAGCGCATCGGCTTGGGAATCGGCATGGCCGCAATCGTCTCGGCCAGGATCTCCGGCAGCAGCGCGGCGGTGCGCGCGCCCGGCGTCACCGAACGGTGCACGAAGCGCTCGCCCTTGGCGTCGCTGGTGCGCTCCAGTGCGGTCCACTCGATCCCGGCCTTGGCGGCGAAGCCCTGCAGGGCCTTGGTCGGCTGGCCTTCGGCGTCCAGCGCGATGTTCAGGTACGGCCCCAGCACTTCACCGTGCTGTTCCGGCTGCTCCACGGCCACGCCCGGCAGCAGCACGGCCAGACGGCGCGGGGTCGACAGCGGCTTGGCGTCACCGCGCTCCACCGCCACGCCGCGCCGGGTCAGGCCGTCCACCACGCCATCGAAGAAGGCCTGGGCCAGGCCCGGCAGTGCCTTCACCGGCAGTTCTTCGGTACCCAGTTCAATCAGCAGCGGCTGCATCGTGCTCATGCCTGCACCTCCTTGGCCGCCACGGCTTCGAGGCGCTTGGCTTCATACAGTTTCGCCACCGCCTGGGCCAGCGCGCGCACGCGCAGGATGTAACGCTGACGCTCGGTGACGCTGATCGCGCGGCGCGCGTCCAGCAGGTTGAACGAATGGCTGGCCTTGCACACCTGCTCATAGGCGGGCAGCGGCAGGCCGGCCTCGACCAGCATCTGCGCTTCCTTCTCGCAGGCGTCGAAACGGTGGAACAGCTCTTCCACGTTGGCGTATTCGAAGTTGTAGGTGCTCTGCTCGACTTCGTTCTGGTGGTAGACGTCGCCGTAAGTGACGGGCGTGCCATCCGGACCGTAGGTCCAGACCAGGTCATACACGTTGTCGCAGTTCTGCAGGTACATGCACAGGCGTTCCAGACCGTAGGTGATCTCGCCCAGCACCGGCTTGCACTCCAGCCCACCGGCCTGCTGGAAGTAAGTGAACTGGGTCACTTCCATGCCGTTGAGCCAGACTTCCCAGCCCAGGCCCCACGCGCCCAGGGTCGGCGATTCCCAGTTGTCCTCGACGAAGCGCAGGTCATGCACCAGCGGGTCGATGCCCAGCGCCTTGAGCGAATCCAGGTACAGCTGCTGGATGTTGTCCGGGCTCGGCTTCATCGCCACCTGGTACTGGTAGTAGCGCTGCAGGCGGTTGGGGTTTTCGCCGTAGCGGCCGTCGGTGGGGCGGCGCGAAGGCTGCACATAGGCGGCATTCCAGCTTTCCGGACCGATCGAGCGCAGGAAGGTGGCCGGGTGGAAGGTGCCGGCCCCGACCTCCAGGTCCAGCGGCTGGATCAGCACGCAGCCCTGCTGCGCCCAGTACTGGTTGAGGGTCTGGATGAGGCCCTGGAACGTGATCGGAACGGTCTTCGTGGCGGACATGCGGCGGATTCTTGCCTGCAAAGGGGGTGCGCTAGTATAGCGATCATGGATCATCGCCCATCGGTACCGCCCCTTCCCGCCGGCATGGCCGGGTCCGCTCCCGCTTCGGAACGGGTGCCATTGCCGCCGGGCCGGCTGGGCTTTGACCAGGTGGCCGCCGCGCTGGTGGCCGACGGCCTGGTCGCCGAGCACGATCAGGAGCGGATCCGCTTTTCCGCCCACGGCGCGCGCAATGCCAGCGAGGTCCATCCGCTGGTGCTGCTGGCCAATCTCAAGCTGGCAGCCGCCGGCGGTGGCGAGCTGGGCCTGGAACGGCTGACCGAATGGCTGGCCGAACGCACCGGGACGCGCTACCTGCGCATCGACCCGACCCGGGTGGACGTGCCGGCGGTGACCGCGCTGGTCTCCCACGCCTATGCGCGCCGGCACCGCTTCCTGCCGCTGGCAGTGAACAGCGAGCGGCTGCTGGTGGCCACCAGCGAGCCGCTGGCGCATGACTGGCTGCGCGACCTGCAGCACCTGACCCGCCGCCAGATCGAACTGGCCACGGTCAATCCGCTGGACCTGCACCGCTACACCATGGAGTTCTTCGGGGTCACCCGATCGGTGCGCGGTGCACGCGGCGACGCCCGCGCCGACACCAATGGCACCCTGCCCAGCTTCGAACAGCTGGTGGAACTGGGCCGGGCCGGCGACGTCAACGCCGACGACCACCACATCGTGCACATTGTCGACTGGCTGCTGCAGTACGCCTACGAGCAGCGCGCCTCGGACATCCACCTGGAGCCGCGCCGCGACATGGGGCGCATGCGTTTCCGCATCGACGGCGTGCTGCACAAGGTGTTCGAGGTCCCGCCAGCGGTCATGACCGCCGTGGTCAGCCGGATCAAGGTGCTGGGCCGCATGGACCTGGCCGAGCGCCGCCGTCCGCAGGACGGGCGCATCAAGACCCGCTCGCCGGGTGGGCGCGAAGTGGAAATGCGCCTGTCGACCATGCCCACCGCCTTCGGCGAGAAGTGCGTGATGCGCATCTTCGACCCGGATGCGGCGTTCAAGAGCATCGACCAGCTCGGCTTCAGCCCGGAAGAGGCGGCCGGCTGGACGGCGCTGGTGGAACGCCCGCACGGCATCGTGCTGGTCACCGGCCCGACCGGCTCGGGCAAGACCACCACCCTGTATTCCACCCTGAAGCGGCTGGCCACCCCGGACGTGAACGTGTGCACGGTGGAAGACCCGATCGAAATGATCGCGCCGGAATTCAACCAGATGCAGGTGCAGACCAACATCGACCTGGACTTCGCGGCCGGCGTGCGTACCCTGCTGCGGCAGGACCCGGACATCATCATGATCGGCGAAATCCGCGACCTGGAAACCGCGCAGATGGCGGTGCAGGCCTCGCTGACCGGCCATCTGGTGCTGTCCACCCTGCACACCAACGACGCCCCCTCGGCGATCACCCGCCTGCTCGACCTGGGCGTGCCGCATTACCTGATCGCCTCGACCGTGAACGGCATCCTCGCCCAGCGCCTGGTCCGCACGCTGTGCCCGCACTGCAAGGTGCCCAAGCCGCTGACGGCGGTGCAATGGGCGGCGCTGGCTGATGCCGATGAAGCATTACCAGAGTCGCCCACGCCATATGCGCCGGCCGGCTGCATCGACTGCCGACGCACCGGTTACCTGGGGCGGGTCGGCCTGTATGAGTTGCTGCCATTGGGTTCGCGGCTGCGCGGGCTGATCCGGGCGGACATGGATCTGGCCGGTTTCAGTCGTGCGGCGCGTGCTGAAGGGGTGCGAACCCTGCGCCGCGCGGGGCTTGAAAAGGTGGCGGCAGGGCTGACTACAATCGAGGAAGTCCTGTCTGTGCTGCCTCCCCCGGATGAACCACGCGCCCTTCCTGATTCTTGAAACCGGCCAACCGGTCGCCTCGCTGCGCCGGTACGGGCGCTTTCCGCACTGGATCCGGGTCGCAGCCGGGCTGGAAGCCGACGAAACCGTGGTGGTGGATGTCGAGCATGGCGGGCAGCTGCCCGACCCGGCCAACTTCGCTGGGGTGATCGTCACCGGCTCGGCCGCTTACGTCACCGACCGCGCCGACTGGAGCGAGCGCAGCGCGCAGTGGCTGCGCGACGCCGCCTACGACGGCCGCCCGGTGTTCGGCATCTGCTACGGCCACCAGCTGCTTGCCCATGCCTTGGGCGGTGAGGTGGCCTACAACCCGGCCGGCCGCGAGTCGGGCACCATCGAACTGGCGCTGGAGCCGTCGGCGGTGGACGACCCGCTGTTCGCGGGCCTGCCGGCGCGCTTCCCGGCCCATGCCACCCACCTGCAGACCGTGCTGCGCGCCCCGGAGGGTGCCGCCATCCTGGCCCGCTCCGCACAGGACAACTGCCACGCGTTCCGCTGGGGCGAGCAGGCCTGGGGCGTGCAGTTCCATCCGGAATTCGCCACCCACCACATGCGCGGTTACGTCCGCGCCCGCGCCGAGTGCATCCGCAGCCACGGCGGCTGCGCACGCACGGTGGCACGGGGGGTCAGCGCCGCCCCGCTGGCCCGCCAGTTGCTGCGCCGGTTCGTACGCCAGGCGCGCAACGCCGAACGCGGTCACTGAAACGCCACACGGTAGTGACGGGCCACGCCCGTCTCCCCGGATACCCCGAACCGTCCACATCTTCAGGTGGCGCGCACATAAAACAGGGATAATCGAGCCAGCACGGGGCCTGCGGCCCCTACTCCCCCTGTTCCGGATTGGTATGAGAGACATTCGCAAGCTGCCCGCCTCGGCGGGTGCCCAGTGGCTGCTGGACACATTCACGCTGTACCGCCGCGCGCCGCTGCAGCTGGCCGTGCTGGGCATCATCGGCATGCTGGTCAGTTCGTTGATCGCCATCGTCTCGCAGGCGCTGCCGGGCTGGCTGAGCCTGCTCGGGCAGCTGCTGTCGGTGGCGGTGGGCCCCATCCTGTTCGGCGGCATGCTGTGGGCGGTGAGTGAGATCGACCAGGGCCACCGCGCCCAGCCGGCTCACCTGCTGCAGCCGATCCGCGACCGCCGGGTGAGTCACCTGCTGGTGCCGCTGGCGATCCAGATGGTCACCATTCTGGCCTTGGGTGCGCTGCTGTACCTCATGATCGGCAGCGACGGGCTGAACGCCATCGGTGAAGCCACCCGCAACCTGCAGGTACTGCAGCAGTCGGGCACCGCGCCCAGCAACGAACAGGTGCTGGCGGTATTCGACCCGGTGCCGGTGAAGCGCGTGCTGCTGTGGATCGCGCTGGTGTTTGCGGTGTTTGTCGCACTGAGCATGGCCATGTTCACCCAGCCGGCGCTGGTGATGTTCGACCGTCAGAGCGGCATGCATGCCCTGCGCATGAGCCTGCAGGGCTGCGTGGAGAACTTCGGTGCGATGACCGTGTTCATGCTGCTTGGCCTGGTGGCCATGCTCTGCATCTACTTCCTGGTAGCCATCGTGATGCAGATCGCACTGCTGGTCGGCGGTGCCGCCGCCGCCACCGCGCTGATGCAGCTGGTGGTCACCACGGTGATCATGCCGTTGTACGTGGGCGCGGTGTACGCCTCCTGGAAGCAGATGTTCGCCCACCGCACCCGCGGCAACCCGCCGCCGGTGCCGCCGTCGAACGGTCCGAAGAACATCTTCGCGGCCTGATCGGTTGAGTACCCGTGGGACACGCATGGCGTGTCCGCGCGGTGCCGGAATCAACCGGCGGGTTGTTCGCCCTTGCGCGGCACCAGCCACCGGGCCGCATGGATGCCCAGCTCATAAAGCAGGCACATCGGAATGGCCAGCATCAGCTGCGAGACCACGTCCGGCGGGGTCAGCACCGCGGCCAGCACGAAAATGCCGACAATCGCGTAGCCACGGCCTTCCTTGAACTGTTCCGGGGTGATCCAGCCCAGCAGGGTCAGGATCACCATCGCCACCGGCAGCTCGAAACTGCTGCCGAAGGCGAAGAAGATCGCCAGCACGAAGTCCAGGTACGCATTCGCATCCGGCGTGATCGCAATCACGTCCGGGCGGAAGGTGGTCAGGAAGTGGAACACCGCCGGCAACACCAGGAAGTAGGCGAACGCGCAGCCGATGTAGAACAGCAGCACCGAAGACACCAGCAGCGGCACCGCCAGGCGCTTTTCGCGCGCATACAGGCCCGGGGCCACGAACGACCACAGTTGGAACAGCAGCCACGGCACCGCAATGAACAGCGCCACGAAGAAGGTCAGCTTCAGCGGCGCGAAAAACGCCCCGGCCGGGTTGGTGGCGATCATCGACTGCCCGTTCGGCAGCTGCGATACCAGCGGCTCGGCCAGCCAGGTGTAGATCTGCCGCGAGAACGGCATCAGCCCCAGCAGAATCACGCCCAGGCCGATCAACCCGCGCATCAACCGCGCGCGCAGTTCGATCAGGTGTTCCACCAGCCCGCTTTCGGGAGCCTGCGGATCGCTCATGGCTTGCCCTCCGGCGGCATGTCGGTGGGCGGTACGGGGGCGGGATCACGCGGTGAGCCCCCGTCGATGCCGGGCGGAGCCATGGCATCGCGTTGCGGTTCCGCTTCCGGCAGGTCAGGCGTGGCTGGCACCACATGCTGGGCCACGCTGGCCGGCGAATCCGGGGCCGGGCCGGTCATCACCGGTTCCTCCGGGCTGCCCGCATCGGTGCGCGCCACATCGCGCTGCAGCTCCTCGGCCTGCCGACGCGCCGCTTCCCCGCTGGCGCGCAGCTGCGCCTCGGTATCCTGTACCGATTGCTGCGCCTCGCGGAACTGACGCTTGATCTCATCAGCGTGCAGTTCGCGTTCCAGCTCCTGCTTGACCGAATCCCACTGGTTGCGGGCACGACGCACCCACAGCCCGGCAAACCGCGCTGCCTTGGGCAGGCGTTCCGGGCCCAGCACCACCAGAGCGACCACTGCGATCAGCAGCAGTTCGCTGAAGCCGATATCGAACACGCCAGATCGTCCGGTCAGCGACGGTCGCGGTCGTGCTCGTTCTGCGAGGACGTCGTCGAATCAGTAGTGCGCGACTGGTCATTCAGCTGCGCAGGCGGCGCGTCTTCATCGCGCATGCCCTTCTTGAATTCCTTGACGGCACTGCCAAGGTCCTTGGCACCGCTGGTCAGCTTCTTGGTGCCGAACACCAGAAGCACGATCACCAGCACTACCACCCAATGCCACAAGCTCATACTGCCCATGTGCTGCTCGCGTACCTAGTCAACAGGAGGTTGAGCATAGCGCACCGCCACTACGACGGCGCGCGTGACGAAAGTCAGTTGCCGCCATCCAGCGATTCGGTGCGGATTTCACCTTCGCCCACCGGCTGGAAGCCCTGCTGGGCCGGCGGCTGCGCCGGAACCGCCTGCAGCGGCGCGGTGGTGGCTTCGCTGGTGCCCTGTTCAGCCGGCGGAAGTGCCGGTGCGCCGGTCGTATTCGGCGCGGCGCGCGGCGCCGGTGCGGCACCCGCAGTGCCCCGGTTGGCACGGGCTGAATAGGTGGCCTCTTCCAGGCGGTCGCGGAAGGCCACCACGTCCATCGACGGCGATTCGCCCACCCGGCCTTCGAAGATCATGCGCGGAGTGGTGCTGCTGCCGTAGGCATCCAGGTTGGCTTCGTCGTCGATCTGCAGAATCGCGCCGTCCAGCGCCACACCGGCAAACAGCCCGCGCGCACGCGACCACGACCAGATTTCCGCCTTCAGCTGGCCATCGGTGGCGGCAGCGGCATTGCGGCCCACCGGGCCGGCAGCGACGCCGGCATCGGCACCGAGGGTGAACTTGCCGTTGACCAGGTTGTCCAGGCTGCGGTCGTTGCGGAACACCAGCACCACATCGGAGGACTGCACGCCGGCCTGGAAGCCGATGCTGCCGCCGGTGAGCTTCATGAACACCGGGTTGGACCAGCTGCCGTCGGGATTCTTGACCGACATCAGGCCATGCCCGCGACGCCCGCCAATCACCAGGCCGGCCTTGATGGTGTCGGGAATCACGACGATGGCGCGGCCTTCGTCGAGCAGCTTGTCCGGGATGCCCTGTTCGGGAATCGACTGGATTTCATTGAGCACGCGCACCGCATTGCGGGCGCGCTGGTCTTCCTGGGGGCCGGCCACGGCCTGGGCCGACAGCAGGCTGGCAGAGATCAACAGGACAAGGCGGATGCGGCGCATGGTGGTCTCCGAAAGCAATCAACGATAGGTGCCCATCCTGATGGGCACGCATTACAGGACCGGTAGGTGCCCATCCTGATGGGCACGCAACACAGAACCGGTAGGTGCCCACGCAAGTGGGCACGCAATACCCGAAATTAGTCAGGTTTCAATGAATCCGCAATGAGTATCCCGGACCTGCGAGAATACCCCCCATGCTCGACGCACCCGACACCGCCGTGCTGGCGGTCAATCTAGGCACGCCGCAAACGCCCACCGCCCCGGCGGTCAGGCGCTATCTGGCTGAGTTTCTCAGCGATCCGCGCGTGGTCTCCATTCCCGCCCTGCTGTGGAAACCGCTGCTGTACGGGCTGATCCTGCCGCTGCGCAGCGGACGCTCGGCCGCCAAGTACGCCCAGGTGTGGCTGCCGGAGGGCTCGCCGCTGATGGTGTACACACGGCGGCTGGCCGAGTCGATGCAGGCCTTGATGCCCGACCTGACCGTGCGCCACGCCATGCGCTACGGCGCGCCGGCATTGACCGCCGAACTTGACCGGCTCGCCGCCGAAGGCGTGCGCCGCGTGGTGGTGCTGCCGCTGTATCCGCAGTACTCCACCACCACCACCGCGTCGATCGAAGACCAGCTGCGGCAATGGCAGCCGCGTCATCCAGGCGTCACCGTGACCCTGGTGCGCGATTACGCGGTGGACCCGGCATGGGTGAGCGCCGTTGCCGACAGCATCCGCGCGTGGTGGGACCAGCACGGACGCGGCGACAGGCTGCTGTTCTCGTTCCATGGCATTCCGCAGCGCCTGGCCGATGCCGGCGACCCCTATCCGCAGCGCTGCGAGGCGAGTGCGCGCGCGATTGCCGAGGCACTGGGCCTGGCCGATGGCGAATGGCAGCTGGCCTACCAGTCGCGTTTCGGACGCGAGAAGTGGCTGCAGCCCTACGCCGAACCGACGCTGTGGGAATGGGCGGACGCAGGCACGAAGCGGATCGACGTGGTCTGCCCTGGCTTCGCCACCGACTGCCTGGAGACGCTGGAGGAAGTGGCAATGGGTTTCACCGAAACCGTGGCCGAACGCGGCGCGCAGATGCGCTACATCCCCTGCCTGAATGATGCGCCGGCGCACGCGCGGGCCCTTGCGCGGCTCAGCGTGGCGGCGTTGACTTGATCCTGCAGCCGTTCACCCTGCCACTGGCCACCACCCGGGTGGCCGGGCTGCGCTCGGAACATCGCCAGGTGCCCCGCGTGCTCGCGCTGCACGGGTGGCTCGACAACGCCGCCAGCTTCGTCCCCTTGGCAGCCCATCTGCCGGCGCTGGACCTGGTTGCCATCGACCTGCCAGGGCATGGCCACAGCGCGCATCTGCCCCCGGGCACGCAGTACAACACCCCCGGCGCGATCTGCCATGTTCTGGACGTGGCCGACGCGCTGGGGTGGGACCGCTTTACCCTGCTCGGCCATTCCATGGGGGCGGGCATCGCCAGCCTGACCGCCGCAGCCGCGCCCGAGCGGGTGGAGCGGTTGATCGCCATCGAGGCGCTGGGCGGGCTGCGGGGTCCCGAAGAAGAGACCGCTTCGCGTCTGCGCGAGCATGTGCAGGCCGCACGCCGGCTGGGCGACAAACGCCTGCGCGTGTTTGCCGATCTGGCCGCGCCGGTGCGCGCGCGGATGATGGCCAACCAGCTCAGCGAACCCTGTGCGCGGCTGCTGGTGGAGCGCGGTGTCATGCCGGTGGAGGGCGGCTACAGCTGGTGCAGCGACCCGCGTCTGATGCTGCCGACTGCGATGCGGATGAGTGAGACGCAGATCGACAATCTGCTGGCTGCCATCGAGTGCCCGACCCAGGTGGTATACGCCAGTCCGGCACAGTCGTACTACCCCGAGCCGATGCGCAGCGAGCGACTGAAGCTGCTGCGCGACGGGCGGGTCGCGGTGTTTCCGGGAACACATCATCTGCATATGGAGCATCCCGGGACGGTGGCGGCCGTGATCACGGCGTTCCTGCAGGGCCAGTGACGCACCCGGCTGCTGAGGCCGGGTTGATAGGGTCAGCAAACGTCGCAGATGACCAGCAAGGTGCAAAACGAGATGCGCGTCGTGGTGCGGGCGGCGCTGAGTCTGTCTAGTCGCAGGTTCCGACAACCCACGTTGTCCTTTTCTGCGAGCGCTCCATGCCTGGTTCCAGTTCCCCCCTTGCCTGCGCTGCAGCGGGTTCCGCGCCCACCCGGCCAGGGCGCCCGGACCGACCGGCCAGCTGCCCACCGTGCGTTGTCAGCAGCGCACTTGAACAGATCAGCAACAGCGCTGACGCCGCCGTGCAACGGCCCACCACACCGGTACTGGATGGCGCGTGGACCGGTGTCATCACCGGCTGGCTGACCCACGCGGCGACCGCGATGCGCGACGCACCCGATCTACCGCGTGTGGGCGTGCCGACGCTTTATCTGTGGCGGGCGTACAAGGCGGCGGCCTGGCACGTGCTCCCGGCCACGCTGTCGCTGATGCTGGAATCCGAACACCTGTGCAGGCTGTTCGGACTGGATGCGCCCTTGCCGGACTCGGTGTGTGCCCCCCTGTTGGACGCAATGCGGGGTGAGATGTCGCGCACGGTCGCCGCTGGCAGCCCATTGCAGCAGGATGGCGAGGTGCTGATGCGCTACCTTGAGGGCTGCATGAAGCTGCCGGCCAGGGACGTGTTGGGCAACCCGTTGCTGCGACCGTTGTTCGACGCGCTGCACGAGGTTGCGATGAAGAAGCCGGCGCTGGGCCATGTTGGCAACATCGCAGATTCAGCCTCGGCGCCCGCGACCGGGGGGCATCACGTTGCCCATTGAACCGATGGCCCTCTGCACCGTGGTGGTGCCGCGCCCGGCCAGCGCACCGCCCCGACTGGGGGACGCAGCGCGGGTCGAGGTTCGAAATACACCTTCCCCTGCGCCCTTGCCTCATCCCGATACGGAGGATCTTCGGATGCCGGCCTTGGGCGGCTACGGCCTGCGCCTGCGGCAGGTCTCGGTCCCCGACGCCGCCATCGTTGGCGAGCACCTGGTGTGTCAGTGGGTTCACAACCGGCCGCCTGAGCACACGGTGCTGGCGGACCATGGCACCCACCTGAAAGCAGAATGGCTGCGGCTGCTCGATCATTGGACCTGCTGTGCTGCCAACAGCCTTCGGCAGGACGCTGTTGCTGCGCAGGCACAGGGTAACGAAGCTCCGGCAACGTGGGCGGCCTATCTGGTGGCGGCGCGGTGTCTGTTGCAGGGTGAGCTGGAACAGGTGCTGGCGTCGCCGTGGTGCAGCCGCCTGCTCCCGTTGGATGCCCCGCTGCCACCGACGCTGCAAAGCGCGCTGCTGCGCGCCCTCGATCTGCAGATCCACGCCAGCGGCGCGCTTGATGACGCAGGGCGCGCGCGGGCCAACGCTGTGCTTGGGGAGCTGTACCCAGCGCTGCAGGGACCCGCCCTGGATGCGATGCGGCACGTACTGCTGGTCCACCTGTTCGCGTCCCTGCACAGGCAGGCTGTTGCCGAAAACACCGCGGGCACCGAGTTCCGGGTGATCCACCTGCATGTGCCACCCACCGATGGTCTGGGCACGGATCCTCCGGCTTCGGATACTCCGGCATCGGATCCTCCGGCTTCGGATCCTCCGGCATCGGATCCTCAGGCTTCGGAATCTCGTGGCACGGATCCTCATGGCCCCGATACTCGTGAAACGGGTACCTCGGGACGGTAGGGTCGCACGACAGTCGACCGCCGATCCGGTGGCCGAGTTCGGTTGGGCATGACCTTTTTCGGAATGACCGCGATGCGTCCGGCGCCTGATTGCACCGGTCCATGCGTCAATGCGGTCACGGAGGTTATCGGCCGTCGTCTTGCGACCGACGCTACCAAGGAAACATCCCGGCGTTCCGGCGTTCGGGTAATCCGGAATCCCGGCGGTCCGGCATCCCGGCGCTTCGGCGCTTCGGCGCTTCGGCATCTCGTGGTGCTGGGGTTGCGGTAGGGTCGCACGACAGTCGACCGCCGATCCTGTGACCGCGTTCGGTTGGGCATGACCTTTTTCGGAACGACCGCGATGCGTCCGGCGCCTGATTGCACCGGTCCATGCGTCAATGCGGTCGCGCAGGTTATCGGACGTCGTCTTGCGACCGACGCTACCAATCAAAGATCCCGGCATCCCATCATCCCAGCGTTCCGGCTTTCCGTCAGGGCGTGGCCCCGTCGCGTTGTCCGCGTACAAGGCGCACAAAGAAAAACCCCGCTTAGGGACCAGCGGGGCGTTGTGGGGAAACCCTGGC
The DNA here is from genome assembly GCA_002387845.1 of Stenotrophomonas maltophilia. Taxonomy (GTDB): domain Bacteria; phylum Pseudomonadota; class Gammaproteobacteria; order Xanthomonadales; family Xanthomonadaceae; genus Stenotrophomonas; species Stenotrophomonas maltophilia_AG. The sequence goes on from DGLB01000072.1 coordinate 127,688, forward strand.
GATGACCTACTCTCGCATCGCTTATGCCA
>DGLB01000030.1:0-316 GCA_002387845.1 Stenotrophomonas maltophilia
CTCTTCCGATCTCGGCGGTGGCCATGCGCAGGTCGGCGGCACGGATCGGCTGCCCCGCGCGCAGCGCGGTGGTGGCTTCCACGACCGCTACGCTGCGCGGCGGCGCGCTGTCAGCGGCCGTGGGAACGACCGTGGCGGCCGGCGCACGCCGGCTCAGCGCGAAGGCGGCCAGCGCCAGCACCACGGCCAGCGCTATCAGTCCGATCGCGGCCAGGCGGGTCAGCTTGAGCATGCGTCACACTCCTGCAAGGTGGGAAGCGCCATCACGGTGCTCCGAGGTCGAGTTGGGCCACGGCGCTGCTGCGGATCGGCTGGG
>DGLB01000030.1:410-80058 GCA_002387845.1 Stenotrophomonas maltophilia
CATCACCCAGCCGTACACCCGCCCGGTGCCGGGCAGGAACGGTTTGGCCTGGTAGTCGTAGCTGACCGAAATCTGCATGCATTGCGCGCTGGGCAGGCCGCTGCACGGGGCCGGTGCGGAGACCACGATGGGGGCGGCACTGGCCGCACTGCAGTTGGGCGTCTGCCCGGCGTAGCTGAGCAGCCACTGCATCGAGCGTCGTGCTGCCTCGCAGGCGGCGGTGCGGCGCTGGTCCCGCGCGGCATAGCGCAACGACGCGCGTGCGCCTTCGGCGGCGGCCAATGACAAGGTCTGCTGCACCGCCATGATCATCACCCCGGTGTAGGTCAGCATCAGCAGCGGCAGCAGGCCGAAGATCAGCATGAAGGCAAACTCGATCGTGGCCGCGCCGCGCGCGCGTCTGGCGTTCATATGCCTGTTCCCTGCGCCGGCCACAGCACCCAGGCCAGCGTGGCGATGGCCAGGTAGGCGGCGAACGGAATGCCCACCCGGCCCTGGCGCGCGTGCTGCATCTGAAGCAGCGCCGGATGCTGTTGCCACTGCTGCACGGCGCGCAGGTGCAGTTGCTGCAACGGCAACGGCAGCACGGCGCGCACGCGTGGCAGCCCCACCACGCACAGCACATGGACCCCGGCCAGCGCGCTGGCCCCCAACCACACCGGCAACAGGGCGTGCAGCCCCAGCAGCAGGCCGAGCACGGCGAAATACTTGACGTCCCCTGCGCCCATCCAGCCGACCACGTAGAACGGCAGCAGCGCTGCCAATCCTGCCGACGCGCCGAGCAGATGGTCGGTGACCGCGGTCGGTTGCCCCGCCAGTTGCGTGCCCAGCAGCCCCAGCGCCGCGCCGCACGCGCCGGCCAGCAGCCACGTGTTGGGCACGCGTCGCGCATACAGATCGCTGATCGCAATCCGCAGGCTCAACAACAACGCGAGCAGGGCAAGAAAGGACATCCGATGCTCCTCCAGAGCAGAACGGCGCGGGTGCTCCATCGCCAGGCCGAACGAATCCATCACCGCTCGCCGGGGCGAACGGTGGGGCAGGGCCGTCAGGCCTAGCGCGGGGGATCAGGTGGTGGGGGTAGTGCCGCCGCCGGTGCCGCCGATGGTGTTGTCCACCAGGGTCTTCAGCTTGGAGAACAGCGAGGTGAACATCGCGCTGAGGCCATCACGGCCAGCGACCACCAGCACCCCGGCGATCACCGCGGCCAGCAGGCCGTACTCCAGTGCGGTAACACCATCTTCTTCGGCAAGAAAACTGCGGATTGAAACGTTCATGACGGTCGTCTCCCTGTTCCGGTCAATCATCTGTGTTGCTGGAGTGGCCGACTCCGGTTGCACCGGACGCCACCATTGAACTGCGCCAGGCCGGAGCCCGGGCCACGCAGGTAAGGTCAACAGGGAATGAGCGTCCGGCCGCTGCGGGTGGCATACCCCTGACGGCGGCGGCGACAGAACTGTCGCGACGCGATGTGAAGTCGCTGCATTGCATCCCCCTTGTGGTCAGCCCGGGTTTCCGCCAAGAACGTGCCGGGCTGTGCTGCATTAACTCTCGAATATTTTCCTGCCTGGCAATGCACAGAAACGGCATTCCAGTGACGAACTTGAGTTTCTATCTGTGACCGCGGTGGCAAAACTACACCTCGCGTGTCTCCGATGTAAAGTCCCGGCGGTGAAGGTTTCGTATATTCATCGTGAATGCGTTGTGACGTCGAAAAATTGACGCATAAACGGCCAAAAATCAGCAGTTTGGCTTAATGGTTAATGCGGCAGTTAATGTCGTATTTGGCTTGATCTGCGCTGTCGGGATTAAGGCATACTGGCCCCGTCCGTTGGCTGGCAGGCCCGGGGCGCTGGCGGCGCAACCGGTCCGGTAAATCACAAAGGGGGCGTCACTGTCATGGTTGATGGTGCAGGGGAGGCGGCTGGAGTAAATCCGCTGAAGGCGTTCGATCTGGCTACGCTGGGTGGGGTGCTGCGCGTGTGTGATATTGAACTGGTATTGCTGGACGCCAACGGTCCGCGCGCCAGCGTGCAGTCGCAGGTACACGACGAATCCCTGTTTCTTTCTGCCACCTGTGGTTTCCAGTTTCGCGGCCGTTTCATGCTGCCGCCGGATTGGTGCCTGCTCGGTTTCATTCATGCCACCGATCCCGAGCGCAGCTGGTGCCACGGGCTGCCGTTGAATGCGGGCATGGCGGTGACGGTATTGCCGGAAGGCATCAGCGAATTCTCATTGAGTGCGGGCACGCAGTTGAGCCTGCTGCTCACTCCCACCCGGCGCCTGCAGCGCAAGCTGGCCGAGCTGACCCTGCGCAATACGCTGCCGTCGGGCCAGGCGCTGTCGCTGTTCCTGGGCGACACCGGCGCCGGGGCCACCCGCCTGGCCCAACGCTACGCGCAGTTGCCGGCGTGGCTGGATGACCGTGCACAGGGCCTGCCGGACGATGCAGTGGAGCGGCTGCTGCACGACCACGTGCAGGCGCTGCTGGGCGCGGAATCGCAGGAGCGCCCCAGCTGCAGCCGTGCGCGTCGAGCGCATTACCTCATCGCACAGCGCGCCGAGAACTTCATGCGCCAGAACCTGCGTCGCTACATCTACATGCATGAGATCTGCGACGCCGCCGGGGTCAGTGAGCGCGCCTTGCGTTATGCCTTTGAAGACCTGTTTGGCACCTCGCCAAACCGCTATCTGTCCATGTTGCGCCTGTGCGCGGCGTGCCGGGGACTGTCCACGGCCGATGCCACCCGCAAATCGGTGAAGGCCGTGGCCCTGAGTTGCGGGCTGTGGGACCTGTCCCGTTTCGCCGACAATTATCGTCGGGTATTCGGTGAACTGCCGCGCGACACCCTGATGCGTGCGCCGGCCGCCCTGGGTCATCCGGCCTGAGTTGCACGTTTCCGGCAATCTGCCGGAATTGCACATCCGCCTGCCGGTTTCCTGCTCTCTCTTGCCGGAACGCACGTTCGTGCTGCCGGAATGAAGTGCCCCTCGCTGGCGTAAGCGCCTGTAATGACTTCCACGTGCTGGCGGGCACGCAGGACGTCACACAGCGCACATACGCGCATCAAAACTCCAACGGGGGGAGTGACCATGAACCGCATTTTTCGTCTGGTTTGGAACCATCGGCTCAATGCGCTGGTGGTGGTCTCGGAAATCGCCACGTCGCGTGGCAGCCTGGTCGCCGGTCCGGTCGTCGTGCATCTGAAAGTGCCGTTGAAGCTGCTGGCGCTGGGCCTGGCCTGTGCACTGGGCAGCGGCTCGGCCCTCGCGGCAGACAACCAGACCCTGGCCGACCTGCAGGCGCTGACCGACAAGTACCTGCCGGTGCAGGTTGACGCCGACGTGGCGCTGAAGACCCTGGTTTCGGCAACGTCAGCCACGCCCCCCACGTCGCCACTGGCTGACGTTGCCGCCCATGTACAGGTGGGGCTGGGCACGCGCCCGACGTCACCTGGCGCACCCGCACCGCAGCCGGTTGCAGTGGCCGTACACGCGGGCCTGAAGGCCAGAGCCACCACGTCCCTGCCGGCGAAGGCCACGCTGCATGTGCCGGTCGAGGTAAGCCTGGCCGATGCCGTTGCGCTGGACGCCAATGTCGACGCCACGGTCGAGGCCGATGCTGCGCTGCGCGCCAGCGTGTCCGCCAACGTGGCCGGCACAGCCGACGTGCAGGCGGTGCAGGCGCAGGTGCAGGTGGCTGACCGCAACCAGAAGCTTGTCGCGGCCGATGTCAGCGTGCAGGCCAGTGCATTGCAGAGCAGCCGCGAGGGGCTGGTGGTCGGTCTGCTGGGCGGCGTGGGTGATCTGGCCACGGTGGTCGGTGGCGTGGTCCAGAACGTCGGCGGAACGCTCGGCAGCTCCGGGCTGCTGGGCGATCTTGGCAGCGGCCTGGGCAACACCGTCAGTGACCTCGGCGGCGTGGTGGGCGCGGTCGGCAGCGGGCTGGGCGGCGGCGTGGTCAACGCCCTGCCGCCGGGCAGCCCGAAGGCTCCGGCCGCCAGCGATCCGAACGCCGGGTTGATCATCGGCACCGGTGGGCTGACCGGCAATCTGAGCGAACTGGTCGGACCCACCGCGCAGGGGCTGCTGGGCGGCGACGGCTACGTGCGCAACGGCAACCTGGCGGTGAGCAGCGCCAATGTGATGCAGGCCTACTCGGTGACCAATGTGCTGGGCATTCCGACCGTCAACCTCAGTCCGGTCGGCACGCTGCTGGACGGTCTGGGCGGGGCCACCACCGGTGGTAACTCGCACCTGACCCTGATCGGCGGCGTCACCTCGGACAGCTACATCTACAACATCAACAACGGCGACCCCAACGGCCTGCTCGGGCTGATCCTGCCGGGCCAGGCCCCGGCGTGGGCCAGCAAGTGCGTGGACCTGCTGGTGGCCGACATCGACTGCTGGGCGCTCAATCCGGCGCAGGACTACCAGGTGCTGATGGGCGACGGCGCGTATGCCAATGGCTCGCGCGAAGTGGTGATCGGCGCGAACGCGCGGCATGAACTGCCGCAGGTGGACGCCAACGTGGCATTCCCCGGCGCGGGCCTGAATGACCCGACCGACCCGACCGGCGTGCCCACCGCCGACTATGCCGCACGGATGGGGCATTCGGTGGTCGTCGGCGACAGCGCGGTCGGCACCGCCAACGGCCAGGTGCTGCTGGGCGCTGAAGCGCGCTCCACCCAGGCCAACAGCGTGGCCCTGGGCTTCCGCAGCGTGGCCGACCGCGGCGCACAGGCCGCGTACGCCGCTTTTGGCTTGACGGCGTCGCAGGTGTCGGCCGGTGAAGTGTCGGTGGGCTTTGCGGGCGGCGAGCGCCAGATCAGCAACGTGGCCGCCGGCAGCGCCGGCACCGACGCGGTCAACGTGGCGCAGCTGCAGGGAGCGATTTCGCAGATCAGCGCGGCCGCCGACATCTTCGCGGTGTCCTACGATGATGATGGCACCGGCCAGCCCAACTACGCCCGGGTCACCCTGGGCAACGGCGCGGGCCCGACCACGGTCACCAACCTGGCCGCCGGTGCGGTCAACGCGGGCAGCAGCGATGCGGTCAACGGGGCCCAGCTGTTCGCGGCGAACCAGGCGGTGTCCACCCATCTGGGCGGTGGCTCGACGGTGGACGCCAGCGGCAATGTGACCGCGCCGACCTACACCATCAATTCGGTCTCCAGCACCGGCGTGGTCACCCCCGGCACCTACACCAACGTGGGCAGCGCGTTCGATGCGGTGAGCCTGTCGCTGGCCAACGTCGCCGAGCAGACCGACACGGTGGACCGGCTGGCAGTGAAGTACGACGTGGACGGCAGCGGCAACGCACTCAATCGGGTCAGCCTGGTCGGCGACGGCAGTGGCAGCAGCGTGGCGATCGGCAACCTCGCCGCAGGGCAGGTGGACGCGGCCAGCAGCGAGGCCATCAATGGCAGCCAGCTGTTCCAGACCCACAGCATCCTGGCGGCCTATCTGGGCGGCAGTACCGCCTTCGATGGCGGCAGCGGCACCTGGACGCCGCCGAGCTTTGCGATTACCTCGTTTGCACTGAACGGTGCGACCAGCACCGCGTCGTACGCCGACGTCACCGCGGCGTTCGCGGCGGTGGATGCCTCGCTCAACATGCTCAACACCCGGATCGACCTGAGCCAGCCGTCGGGGCCTGCCGCGACCAACCCGTACGTGCAGGTCAACTCCAACAAAACCGCTGCCATTGCCTCGGGCACTGACAGCATTGCCGTGGGCGGCGTGGCCAGCGCCAGCGGTGCCGGCAGCATCGCCATCGGCGACACCGCGTCGGCCACGGCGGCCAACAGCGTGGCCCTGGGAGCCGGTTCGGTGGCCGACCGCGACAATGCGGTGTCGGTGGGCAGCGCGGCCAGCACCCGCCAGATCACACACGTGGGCGACGGCACCGAAGCGACCGACGCGGTCAACCTGCGCCAGCTGCAGGCATCGCAGCAGGGCACGCTGCGTTACGACACCACCGTGCAGGGCACCACCAACTACAACAGCGTTACCCTCGGCACCCCGGGCGGCGGCACCACCGTGGTGCACAACGTGGGACCGGGCAGTGCCGGCACCGATGCGGTCAATGTGGACCAGCTGCGCGCCGGCATGAGCCAGACCCTGGATGCGTCCAGGGCCTACACCGACGAGCGCATGGGTGGCTTCGACCGTGACCTGCGCCGCACCGACAACCGTGCGTCGGCTGGCGTGGCCAGTGCGATGGCCACCGCCGGTCTGCCGCAGCCGACCGAGGCCGGGCGCAGCATGCTGGCCGTGGCGGCTGGCAGCTACAACGGCGAGTCGGGCATGGCCGTGGGTCTGTCCAGCGTGTCCGAAGGCGGGCGCTGGATCTTCAAGGCAAGCGGGTCCACCAACAGCCGTGGCGAAGGCGGCGTGTCGGTGGGCGCAGGCATCCAATGGTGAGTCCCGGGGAGACGACCATGAACAACCACACCGCACATGACACCGTGATGCTGCGCTCGTTGGGACTGGCGCTGGCGACGCTGCTGTTCAGCGCCTGCGCCACCCAGCCTTCCACGCGCAGCGCCGAACACGCCACGCCGGTTGCGTTTCCCGATCCCGGCGCATCCACCTTGAAAGGCGGCATGTTCGTCAACGTCGACAACCTGCGTCTGTTCGCGCGTGGCATGAGCAAGCGCCAGCTGTATGCACTGCTGGGCACGCCGCACTTCAACGAGGGCATGTGGGGCGTGCGGCAATGGAACTACCTGTTCAATTTCCGCAGCCAGCCCAACGGCGACTACTTTACCTGTCAGTTCCAGGTGCACTTTGACAGCAGTGGCATTGCCCAGGACAGCTACTGGAAGCCGCAATCCTGCGCCGCCATGTTGCAGGCCAACCCGGCTCCGTCCACGGCGACAGTGCCCGCCACGTTGCCGGCACAGCCGCTTGCGCTGCAGGCCGATGCATTGTTCGCCTTCGACAGCGACAGCCTCACCACACAGGGACGTCGCAGCGTCGACGCGCTGGTGCAGCGCGTGCGTGCGGCCAGCCAGGTGCAGATGATCGCCGTCACCGGGTATAGCGACCGGATTGGCGACGGCGATTACAACCTCGGTCTGTCGCAGCGCCGCGCCGAAGCAGTGCGCGCGGCGCTGGTCGCCGGCGGCGTGCCAGCGACTGCGATCGTGGCCGAAGGGCGCGGCGAAACGTCACCCGTGGTGGCGTGCACACAGCCCGCAGGCGACGCGCTGATCGCGTGTCTTGCGCCAAACCGGCGGGTAGAGATATCCGGGGTCGCGCAGCTGGCAAGAAAATAGCCGGAAGTTAATCGAAACCGGACAGTAAAGTATCTTGCAAGTCATTTTTTTCGCACGTCTTTAAAAATAAGTTAATACGGCGTAAGTAAAAATGGAAATGTGCTTTCAGATCCATCACGTCCGCATCACGGCATAGCGACGAATGTGCGCACCGTACGGGGGGAAGTGGTTGGACCAGATACGCGCCCATGCAGGGAGTTCAGGTCGCATGGGGGCAGAGCTTGACCTGGCTCGCTGTCGGCCGCGGGATGTCTCCCCCGTCATCGCTGAGGGAGCAGCGAGCCAGGTCATCTGTTTTGGAAGCAGGTGGATCCAGCAGCAGTGCAGAACTTCTATTCGACGCCGGTTATCTTCACCTTCAACGCAGCCGCTTCAGTATCGCAGTCGGTCGCAGGAATACCCGCGCCTCTCAGCGCATCAATCTCGGCACGCGCCGCTTTCATGTCGGCCAGAAAATCCGCGTTGGCGTGCAGCTTCGCGACCGCACCTGCGGCCACGGCGCGCCCTTGCAGCACATCGCTCTGCCAATGCGCGTTGCAGATAAGCCGGTTCTCGCCGAATGCACGGCCACGTGCCAGCACCGCGTCGGCCTGGTCGGGGCTCAGCTCGGTCAGGATCAAGGCCCAGGCCCAGCTCACTGCCGTATGGCCTGAAGGAAACGAGCCATCCTTGCGCAGCGCCGCTTCATCGGCGGGCGCGCAGGTGCTCTCCTTGTAGAACACGAACGGGCGCGTGCGCTGGTAATGCTCCTTGGCGGGATAGGTAGCCAACCCGGCGTCGATCATGCTCCGCTGCAGCAGCAGGTACAGCCGCGGCGTATCGGCTTTGCTGACCGGAACACCGAGCGCGCAGGAGAAGGTGCTGGCGACCTGCGGAAACTCCAGGTTGGCGTCGCGCGTGGCCAGCGCGTAGCGTGGCGTGCCGCGCAGTTTGCGGGCCGCCGCGTGCGTGGCCTGGTCGCGGGCGAATGCAGCGCTGCCCTTGGCCGGTGGCGGCGGCAGCAGGGCCAGGCTGTCGGGCAGGGCACGGCCCAGGTAGCCGGCAGGAACGCCGGGGCGCAGTTCGGGAACCGGAGAAGGGGCCGCCGCGGTTGGCGGTACCGCGGCGGCCATTGGCTCCAAAGGACCCGTCGCGCACGCGGACAGGAGGGAACAGGCCAGCACGACGCTGAAGGGGGCCAGACGGCGGCTGGGTGTGCGCATGGTGGCCTTCCATGGACAGGGGTCGACCGACCCCGCACCCATACACCCGGTAAGGGAGGGCCCCGGTGTACGGGTGCGGAGTGGCTGATGCCACTGTCCAAGCTGCGGCTGCGGCCGACAACCGGCGTTCTACTGGAATCGTCTCAGTAAAATTACTGGACGGCGGTCGGCTGGGGGCGCGCGCACGGCACCGGGAAGCGCACTTCTATGCGGGTACCGCCCAGCGGACTCGGGCTGACCTGCAGGCTGCCACCGAGCAGGCGCGCGCGCTCCTCCATGCTGATCAGGCCCAGCCCCGGCGCGCGCGTGGCGCTGCCCGACGTGGGCATGCCCACGCCGTCGTCATCGACGCGCAGCACCACGTCGTTGCCGTGCACGGTAATGCGCACGTCCGCGACGCTGGCGCGCGCATGCCGGTCCACGTTGTTCAGCGCCTCCTGGACAATGCGGAACACGCTCAGTTCACTGTCCTCGCCCAGCCGCGGCGCACAGTCGATGCTGCAGCACAGTCGCAGGGTGCCGCGCGCGTTGCGCTTGTTGCAGAACGCATCCAGCGCGCTGGCCAGGCCGGTGAAGCGCAGGATGCTGGGATGGAGTTCGTGGGAGATCGAACGGATGTCATTGGAGACCGCCAGCAGCTGGTCCTGCAGCTCGGTCACGACCGGGCGTGTGCGATCGGGCAGCTGGTGGCGCAGCGCGCTCAGGCGAATGGAGATGGCCGCCAGTGACTGGTTGATGTCATCGTGCAGGTCGCGGGCAATGCGCGTGCGTTCCTCCTCCTGCACCACCAGCATGCGCCCGGTCACCTCGCCCAGCCGCTGATACGCCCGATGCAGCTTGATCCGGCTGGACATCTTCTGGTCCGACAGCGCGCCGAGGAACAGCAGCGCAATACCGGTGCCGAACGTCCAGGCCTGCGCGGTCAGCAGATTGCGCTCCGGGCTCCAGAACCCGAATGGGCCCAGGCCATACTGGCCCAGCACCGTGCCCAGCGTCGCCACCAGCACCATGCCCACCGACGCCCCGGCAACGCCGAACACGATCAGCGCCCAGACCAGGATCGGTACCGGGGCCAGTGACAGCAGCGGAGTGACCACACCGTCGCGCCAGTCCACCGTCCATAGCAGGGCGAGCAGCGCCAGCAGTACAAGGGCGAGCGCGGCCGCCTGCAGATGCCAGCCCTGGCGACGCTGGGGGGCGCGGATGCTGCGGCCCAGGTTGATCACCGCCGGCACCACCAGCAGGTAGCTCACGCTGTGGCACAGGGCCAGCGCACGCAGCTCCTGGGTGCTGTTGAGCTGGCTGCCGGCGGCCAGCGCATGCCACCAGGCACCGCAGAGTGGCAGCAGCACGCAGGCCAGCAGCAGGAACAGGGTCAGGTCGCGGTACCCCTCCAGCAGCGGACGGCTCTGTTGCCAGCGCACCAGCGCCCAGGCGAACGCGGTGACCAGTGCGAATTCACCCAGGCTGGTGAGTACGCGCGCATAGGCACTGCCGGGGACCAGCAGCAACGCCAGCAGGGTTCCTGCGGTGGCCGCCAGCAGTGCCTCGCGCCATTGCGGCAGGGGCAGGGTCAGCAGCCATCCCAGCAGCAGCGGACCCGGCAGCCAGAACAGGTGCAGGCTGCGCCCCGGCAGGTCGACCAGGTCGGGAAGCCATTGGCCAAGCAGGCAACCGAGCAGCAACGGCAGGGTCCGCAGCAGCAGGTGGCGGAGTTCGGTCCCGTTGAGTGCCCACACCGGAGCCTGGGCGGGAAGTGGCCTGCGCGCCGTCCGAGGCCGCGCGCCCACGCGCTTTACCTGACTGCTTGCCTGCACGTCTCACCTCGTCAACTGTCGCCGCGGTGTGCTCCGGCAACCCCGGGCCGCGGGAGGATGTGGATAGGCTTGTCGGCGCTGGAATCCGGTCGCACAATCGCCCCTATCCAAGCAGGTTGCCGTGTCCCGCGCTATCCACTTTCCGACATCACCCCGGAGTTGGCATGGACGATTCGCTGGCCCAGTACAGTCGCTTCGATGTGGACGGCTTCGATGCCGATGCGCTGCTGGGGGTCGTCCGTGACACCCGGTTCGAGCAGCGCCTGCTTGCCGGCGGGCAGTTCCGGGCCTGTGTGCAGCGGGTGGTGTTTCCAGAGTTCAGCCTGGACAGCGGTGCCTACAACCTGCCCATCTTCGCCAGCGGCAGCTTCGGCGAGGACCTGATCGGCCTGGCCATGGCGGTCAACAGCGATGGCCCCATGTGGGCCAACGGGCGCTGGATTCCGGCCGGACAGATCATGGTGTTCGCCGAAGACAGCGAGCTGAATGTGCGGCCCCGCCCCGGTGGCTGGCAGTGGGCGGTCCTGTTGATATCACGACCGGTGTTGCAGCGCGAAGCGGTCACCTGGCTTGGGCGCGAACTGAACCTGCCGCGTTCGGGCTGGTACAGCCGCGCGGCGACCGCCAGCGATGCCGCGCGGCTGCGCGGCACCGTGCTCAACACCCTGCATGAGGCCGCGCATCCGGTGGGGCTGCTGACCCCAGCGCAGATCCACGTGCAGGCACAGACGCTGCTGACGGCCTTCCTGGAATCGGTGGCGGCCACGGATGCCGGGCAGCCACGCCGTGCGCTCGGCAGTTACAGCGAGCGCTATCGCGACGCGGTGGTACGGCGGGCCGAGAACTATCTGAAAACGCAGTGCGACCGCGCCTACGACAGCCGGGCCCTGACCACCGCGCTGGGAGTGGGCGAGCGCCAGCTGGAGCGCCTGTTCCGGGATGCGTATGGGCACGGCCCCTGCCAGTGGCACCAGATGGCCCGGCTCAACCTGGCACGCAGCGCGCTGCGCCAGGCCAAGGGGCAGGGGGCGGTTACCGATGTGGCTACGCGCTATGGCTTCGGGCACCTGGGGCGGTTTTCGGTCATCTACCGGGACATGTTTGGCGAGAGCCCGCGCGACACACTTCGCGGTTGAGAGCAATGTCACGGTTTAGATGCGGTTGCGTCACGTTGCCATCACGGCAGTGGAAGCAACGTCATGTTCTTGTGCAGGTGCCGTTCACGAATGCGGGCGGCACCCGCTGCAGGGAAGGTTGAACGCAACCGGAGACACGACTATGCAGGCGCTTCAGGTGCAGGAAGAATGTCGTTATCGCAGGGTGGTTCTGGCCGACGACCATCGGGTGGTCGCGCAGGGAATCGAGCAGTTGCTGGTGGGACGTTTCGACTCCATCGAGCTGGTGACCTCGGGTGAAGCACTGGTGGAGTCGGTGCGCCGTGATCCACCTGATGTCGTCGTCGCCGACATCAGCATGCCGGGTCTGAGCGGTATCGATGCAATGCGGGTCATCCGCGAAGAAGGCTATGACGTACCGGTCGTGTTTCTGACCATGCACGACGAAACCAACATGGCCGCACAGGCGTTGCGCGCCGGCGCGCGGGGCTACGTGCTCAAGAGCGCGGCGGGCGAGGAGCTGGTGCGGGCGCTGGACGGGGTGATGGACGGCCGCACCTATGTGACCCCGACCCTGGCCGCCGACGCGATCGTCAGTACCGGGCGGCCCCGCTACCTGCTGACCGAGAAGCAGCTGCGCATTCTGGAATACGTGGCGCGCGGCCTGCGCTCCAAACAGATTGCCTATGAGCTGGGCGTTTCGGTACGCACGATCGAGTCGCACAAGTACGCGATCATGCAGGAGCTGGGCGTGCACGGAACCCTGGAGCTGGTCCGCAAGGCGGAGCTGGAGGGCCTGATCCGCCATTGAGCGGCAAGTAGATTTACTTGTCCGCGCCCGGTTGTTTTTCCATTGCCGCGCCTGTCGGTGCCGCCCACCATCCCTCTTCAGGTGGTTCTGGCGGAAGACATGAGCGGAGTACGGGTCCTGCTGGCCGAAGATGGCTCCGCGATGGGGCGGCAGCTGCGTGGCCTGCTGACCGACGCCTACGATGTGATCGGGCTGGTCCAGGACGGCGCATCGTTGCTGAACGCGGCCCAGCGCATGCTGCCTGATGTGGTGGTGACCGACATCGCGATGCCGCAGCTGGACGGGCTGGAGGCGGTGCGGCAACTGCGCGCGCAGCGCCCGGTGCTGGGCGTGGTGTTCGCCACCGTGCACGCCGAGCCGCAGATGGTGGCGCGCGCCATGGCGCTGGGCCCCTGCAGCTATGTGTTGAAGGCCGACGCCGGCGAAGACCTGCTGCCTGCGGTGCAGGCGGCGGTGCGGGGTGAAACCTTTCTGTCGCACTCACTGCAGGCGGCACGTCGCTCAGGCCAGCAGCCCCATTAGCTTGGCCACGAGCTCGTCGACCGACATCGCCACCAGCAGCAGCGGCAGCATGGGGGCCAGCGCAGACAGGACCAGGCCCAGCAGATTCCAGCGCGACAGCGGCACCACCCGCATTGCCGCTACGCCCTGGTAAACGCCCCCGAAGTCGCAGTAGGCCGATGCATCGTTGTGATCCAGCAACGAGTCGTCGGCGGCGCGCGGCGCGCCGCCTACCCGCCAGCGCTGGTCAAACACCCGCGCGGCGCGGTTGCCCAGTGTGTCGAAGCGATACAGCGCGTGCCGCTTGGCATGGATCAAGGCGGGTGCGAGCAGCAGCAGGGGCGCGGTCAACAGCAGGGTGATGCCGATCACGTAGCCGGCAATCAGGTGGCGCAGGCCGAACAACGTCTGCTCCTGGTACAGCATCTGATTGAGGAACGCGCCCGCCAGCATGATCCCGCCAGCGGCGGCCAACGGACTGAAGCGCATCTGCGCCCGCCCCAGGAAGGCCAGCCCACCGGCGCGGTCTGGATGTTGGGGATGCAGGTCCAGCCCCACCTGCGGCAGCCGCCACAACACCAGCGACCACAGCAGGAACCGCCAGAACCACAGCAGCAGCAACAACCGCAGCACCGGCACCGATACGGCGGTGTACCACAGGCCGGCGGGACTGGCCGCTGCGCCGTGGAAGCGCCAGTCGTCCACCCCTGGCAGCACGCCGGCGACCGGGGCTCCCGACCATGCCGGTGCAAACGCAAGCACCACACACACCGCCTCCGGCAGCCAGCTGTCGCGCTGGCTGCGCACATGGTCAAGCAGCGCTGCCAGTCGTGGTCGGCGGACGTCATGGACCACGCTGCTGCGACTCAGCTGGCGTACGGCACCGCGCAGCAACGCATCCGCACGCGGGGCGGTGAGTACCAGCAGGGGAAGGGCGAGCAGCAGGCGTGCCAGCGTGTCGTAGTCGGACAGCAGGGCGATGTGCGCAGGCGCAGCCTGCGGGGTGGGCCACAGCGTGCCGGAGCGTGCCGCAAGCACCAGCAGCGGCAGTACGGCCAGCGCCACCAGCAGTAACGTCAGCCACACCGACAGGTGCCGCGTGCGGTGCAGCGTGCCGGTGGCATGCAGCAGGCGGTGTACCAGTCCGCCGCGCATCAGCGAATAGTGATCGTGGCGCATGCCGCAGGATAGCGCTGCCGTCCGCGCGCCTGCGGGCAGTAAAAATACTGGATGGTCGGCAGTACCTCTCCCGATGCCGGCAGGCGTTCGTGGGGGCCACTCTAGGGTTCCAGCGACCCGGGCCAAGCGCATGCTACTGGTGATCGACTACCTGACTCGTTTCTGGACGGACCTGATCGCGCGAACCGACGGGGTGATGACGTTCAGGTTGTTCCTGCAACCGGCCATGGCCTTGATCACCGCATTGATCGATGGCATCGGCGACGCGCGCGCCGGGCGTGGACCTTACTTCCAGCGGCTGTTGCATGCACGCAGCCACGCCGAACGCCGGCAGGTGCTGCGCGAAGGCGTTACCGCCACCGCGCGCATCCTGCTGCTGGGCGTGGCAATGGATGTGATCTACCAGGTGCGCACCTTCGGCGGCTTTCCGTATCCGCTGGAAGCGTTCGTGGTGGCGGTGGCGCTGGCCTTCATTCCGTATCTGCTGCTGCGGGGGCCGTTCCGGCGCCTGGCCGGTCGCTGGGTGAAACAGAAGGGAGAAGCCTGATGGCCGAGCAGGATCCGACCCGTTCGCTGCAGGACCGCGCCCTGACCATCGAGCGGGCGAGCGAGATTCTGGGCAACACCGACGCCGCGTCGCTGGAGCTTTCATCCCGACGCACCGGCATGTCGTTCCAGCGCACCCGCATGAGTGCGGACCGCACGCTGATGTCGATCATCCGCACCGCGCTTTCGCTGATCGGTTTTGGCTTCACCATTTTCCAG
This sequence comes from Stenotrophomonas maltophilia, assembly GCA_002387845.1. GTDB lineage: Bacteria > Pseudomonadota > Gammaproteobacteria > Xanthomonadales > Xanthomonadaceae > Stenotrophomonas > Stenotrophomonas maltophilia_AG. The sequence goes on from DGLB01000030.1 coordinate 15,084, forward strand.
TTCTTCGGCCACGTGCTGGAACTGCCAGGCAACACACTCAAGCCCGGAGCGCCGCGCAATTTCGGCATCGCACTGGTGGCACTCGGGCTGGTCATGCTGACCCTGGGCATCGTCTATCACCTGCGCTACATGCAGGGGCTGCGCAGCGAGCGCACGTTGATGATCAAGGAGGGCCTGATCCACGGCGAAAGCCACTATCCGGTTTCACTCACGTTGATCACGGCCGGGCTGTTGTGGCTGCTTGGCCTGCTGGCCATCACCAGCATGAGCTTCAACACCTGGCCCTTCGGCTGACCATGGAGCGCTTTGATGACCCCGTATCTGCCTGCCGTGATGATGCCTTCGAGCGCGTGGGGTTGCCCATGAATGCGATCGTGGATGACATGGTCGAGATCGCCGGTGGCGTGTTCCAGATGGGATCCAACGACCACTATCCGGAAGAGGCTCCCGCGCACAAGGTACGGGTGGCGGCGTTCCGGATCGACCGCTATCCGGTGACCAACCGCGAATTCTCGCGATTTGCCAGCGAAACCGGCTACGTCACCGCGCCGGAGAAACCTGCCGACCCGCGCGACTACCCGGGTGCGGACCCGGCGTTGCTGGTGCCGTCGTCGGTGGTGTTCATCCAGCCCACCCAGCGCGTGGACCTGCAGAACACGCATAACTGGTGGCAGTACATTGCGGGGGCCGACTGGCGTCACCCACGTGGCCCGGACTCCAGCCTGGACGGGCTGGATGATCACCCGGTTGTGCATATCGGCTTTGACGACGCGCTGGCCTATGCCGCGTGGGCCGGCAAAGACCTGCCCACGGAGGCCGAATGGGAATTCGCCGCGCGCGGGGGGCTGGACGGGCAGGAGTTCGCATGGGGCGACACCCTGACCTTGCGCGGCCGCCACCAGGCCAATACCTGGCAGGGCGAATTCCCCTGGCAGAACTTCGACGAGGACGGCTACCGCTGGACATCACCGGTGGGCAGCTTCGCGCCGAACGGCTATGGCCTGTACGACATGATCGGCAATGTGTGGGAGTGGACCCGCGACTGGTACCAGCAGCACAACGCGCTGCAGGGCAGGCCGTGCTGTGCGATCGAGAACCCTCGCGGCGGCACGCTCGAGGCCAGCCGCGACCCGCGCGACCCCTGCGCCATTCCACGCCGGGTGATGAAGGGCGGCTCGCACCTGTGTGCGCCCAACTACTGCCGTCGTTACCGCCCCGCCGCGCGCATGGCCCAGCCGGTTGACACGACCACCTGCCACGTCGGCTTCCGCTGCGTCGAGCGCGGTTGACGCGGGCACAGGGCATCGAATCCGGAGCGAATCATGTTGGAACTGCATGAAGTGCTGGTGACGATGACCGAACCGATCGTCACGATGATCGAGTTCATGGCCCTGATCCTGATCACGCTGGCTACGGTAAAGCTGTTCTTCCAGGGACTGTGGCTGCTGGTCCGTGGCGATACCGACGGTGACCAGCGCCGTTCGATCTGGCTGGAGTATGGCCGCTGGCTGGTGGCCGGGCTGTCGGTGCAGCTGGCCGCCGACATCCTGGAGTCGGCCATCTACACCAGCTGGGACAGCATCGGCCAGCTGGCCGCCATTGCGGTGATCCGGACCTTCCTCAACTACTTCCTGGAGAAGGACATCACTGAGATCCGCGAGCGCCAGCGCCGGGTGCGCGAGCGTCGCGAGGAACGTGCCGCCCATTTGGAGTCACCTCTGGAGGTGAAGTGATGCATCATGTCCAATCCCGCCGCGCGACATCGCCGATGGTGCTGCTGGCGGTGGCCACGCTGGCGTTTGCAGGCAGTGCCCAGGCCACCGAAGGCGCGCTGGGGCGCTCGATCACCGGCATGCAGATCACCCCGTATGCCGGCATCATTCCGCCCGAGCCGGGCTTCCAGTGGTCACTGAGCTATGTCGGCTATGACGGCAAGATCAGCGGCAGCCGTTCGGCCCCGATTGCCGGCCGCATCTCGCTCGGGCTGGAGGCAGACGTCAGCCTGGTTGCCGCCACCGGTGTCTACATCTGGCCGACCCACACCGGGCGCTGGAACTTCGCTTCCATGCTCACCGTGCCGTACATCACCGCCGACGTCGATGCCGGCCTGCAGGGGCCGCTGGGCAATCAGATCCGGGTCAGCGACAGCGCCTCGAACCTGTTCGACGTGTACTTCGCGCCGTTCATCGCCGGCTACCACATCAGCGAAGTCGAGCATGTCTCGATGGGCCTGTACGTGTATGCGCCGACCGCCAAGTACAACCCCGACAATCTTGCCAACCCGGGTCTCAACGTGTGGACGCTGTCTCCCAGCGTCGGTTACACGCACCTGTTCCAGAAGGGCACGCTGGAGTTCAGTGCGCTGGGCGCGTTCGACTGGTACAGCCGCAACGACGACACCGACTACAAGAACGGGCTGGTGCTGCGTGCCGACGCGCTGCTGGTCAAGCGCACCGCCAGCGGCTGGGGCTTCGGCGCTGCCGGTGGCTGGATCCAGCAGGTGCAGGACGACGACAGTGCGCTGGCCGACCAGTTGAACGGCTTCAAGGGACGAAGCTTCGGATTGGGTCCGGTGCTGACCTACGGCAAGAAGTGGTCCGGGGGCGAGCACCTGGACATCTCGTTCCGCTACATCAGTGAATTCAGTGTGCGCAACCGCTTCGAGGGCGATCCCTGGAGCGTGTCGATCAGCGCTGGATTCTGAGGAGACATGCGCATGATTCGTCCCACCTCCGCACTCGGTACCGCCGCCTGCCTGCTGATGGCCGGCATGGGCACGCTGGGCCTGCCCGCGCACGCGGCGACGCCGAAGCCGGCGGCCGCCACCACTGCGGCCGCCGCCGAACGCGATCCCGAGGCGCTGGCCGCGCTGGATCGCATGGGCGCTGCGCTGCGCGCGCTCCAGCAATTCACGCTGACCTCCGAAGCCAGTACCGAAGTGGTGCTGGAGGACGGACAGAAGATCGAGCTGGACGGCAGCGTGAGCTACCGGGTGAAACGCCCCAACCAGGTGTTCGTGGCGCTGGACAGCGACCGCCAGCAGCGTCAGTTGATCTACGACGGGCACACACTGACCGTGTTCGCGCCGAAGCTGAAATACTACGCGCAGGTGGAAGGGCTGGATGCCACCCTGGGCGAGCTGGTGGAGCAGGCGGCCACGCGCTATGACATCGAGTTTCCGCTCGCCGACATGTTCCTGTGGGGCACCGACAAAGCCCCCAACAGCCTGATCCACAGCGCCCGGCACGTGGGCGGCGGCACCCAGGGTGGCGAGCCGATCGAGCAGTATGCGTTCCAGCAGGACGGCGTGGACTGGCAGGTCTGGATTTCCAAGGCGAGCTCGCTGCCGGTCAAGCTGATCATCAACTCGCTGGACGACCCGGCCCAGCCCCAGTACCGCGCCCGCCTGCGGTGGGATACGCGCACGCCGGTGCCGGCCAGCGCTTTTGCGTTCACGCCGCCGGCCGACGCGCACCGGATCAAGCTGGTCCCGGTGGCGGTGGCCGTCGTTGAACCTGACACCGCCGAGGAGAAGTGACATGCACCTCCCATGCATGAGACCCCTGTTGCTGACGACGCTGGCGGGCACCTTGCTGGCGCTGGCACCGGCGCTGTTCGACAGCGCCCATGCCCAGCCCGGGCATCGCGGCGGCGGTGCACGTGCGTCCGCGCATGCCAACGTGAACCGTGCGGCGCAGCGACCTGCGAATCGACCGGTGAACCGCCCTGGCGGTGGTGCGGTCAACCGCAATGTGGACCACAACCGCAGCATCGACCACAACCGCAACGTCAACCGTGACGTGAACCGGAACGTGAATCGTGACGTTCACGTGGATGTGGACCACCACTACGATCACGACGACCACTGGAACGACTGGGATGACCATCCCTTCGCTACGGCGGCGGCGGTGACCGCGGGCGTGGCGGTCACCCGGGCGGTCATCGGCTCCATCGTCTACTCATTGCCTCCCAGCTGCGTGACCACCGTGATCAACGGCGTGGCCTACCAGCAGTGCGGCAGCGACTGGTACGAGCCGCGCTATGCCGGGACCAGCGTGCAGTACGTGGTGATCAATGCCCCGCGCTGAACCGGTAGTTTTTCTGCCCGTTCTGCGTAGTTATGCGGATGCTCCGGCACCACGCGGAGCGCTAGCCTGAAGCCCTGTTCACGACGCTGGAGTCTGCTGTGATGAAAGCCTTTGCCCTTGCCGTTCTGGCCACCGGCCTGGTGGCGTGTGCGTCGTCGCCCACGGTCAGAACCGACCACGACCCGAGCGCGAATTTTGCCTCGTTCAAGACCTACAGCTGGGCGCAGAAGCCGCAGGGCGCATCGCCGCTGGTGGTGCAGCGGATCGTGGACGGCATTGATGCGCGGTTGCGTGCGCGTGGCCTGACCGAAGCCGCCAACGGTGACATCGCACTGGTCGCCAACATCGCCAACAGCCAGCGCCAGACCCTGGACACCTTCTACACCGGCACCGGCATGGGCGGCTGGGGTTGGCGTGGCGGCTGGGGCGGCGGCATGGGCATGGCCTCGTCCACCACGACCGTGCACACCTATGACGTTGGCACCCTGGTGGTGGACATGTTCGATGCGCGTACCAAGCAGGCGGTATGGCGCGGCTCGGCCAGCGGCACCGTGCCCAGTTCCACCGCACAGATCAACGCCGCCGTTGAGGCCGGGCTGGACAAACTGTTCGCCGATTTCCCGCCGGGCAGCGCAGCGGCACGCTGACGCCCGCCGCCGTCTCACCGCGCGGCGTCGCGTCGCGCTTCTCCCTCCCCAGCGACGCGACGCCGTGCACTTTTCCGCTCCCGCACTGCTCACGACAGCCCTGGCACTGCTGCTGCCGGCGGCACACGCGCAGCAGGCATCGGCAGGCAGCGCGCCCGCGTCGCTGCTGCGCGACCCTGAAGACGGTCGTTTCGACATGTCGCGCTGGCTGTTGGACCACCGCGGCTTTCTGCCGGTGCCGATCATCATCACCGACCCGGCGCTGGGGAATGGCGGCGGTCTTGCGCTGGCGTTCTTCCAGCGGCCGCACGGTGGTGCTACTGCCCCAGGGGCAGAGGGGGCCACGGTGACCCGTCCGAATCTGTACGGTGCCGGCGGCGCGCGTACCAGCAACGGCAGTGAATTCTATGGCGTCGGTGCGTCTCTGCATTTTGACGACGACCGCTGGCGGTACCGGGGCGGCGTCGCCAAGGCCTCGATCAACCTGGGCTACCACACCCCCGGGCGACGCCTGCCACCGTTGGAGATCGACTACAACGTCGATGGCGTGGTCTCGTTCCAGCAGGGCTTCCGCCGCCTCGGCGCGCGTGACCTGTATGTGGGCCTGGCCTGGATCTACATGGACATGGACATCGGCTTCGACATCGCCTCTGACCGCGACAACTTCACCCCGCGCGAGCTGGGCACGAAGAGTTCGGGGCTCGGCCTGTCACTCGAGTACGACAGCCGCGACAACACCTTCAGCCCCTCCAGCGGCTGGCTCGGGATGATCGAGGGCAATGCCTACCTTCCGGGTATCGGCAGCGACAGCGCGTTCCAGAGCTATCGCGGCCATGCCTACGGCTACTGGCCGCTGGGCAAGGCGTTCGTGCTCGGCGGGCGCGTGGATGCGCGCTGGGCCAACGGTGACATTCCGTTCTATCGGCTGCCGTACATTGACCTGCGCGGGATCGGTTCGGCGCGCTACCAGGACACCCGCGCGGCGGTGCTGGAGACCGAACTGCGCTGGAACATGACCCGGCGTTGGGCGTTGGTCGGCTTCGTGGGGGCAGGGCGCACCTGGGGACGGCACAACAGTTTCAGCGACGGCAGCGACGAGGTCGCCAAGGGCGCAGGCGTGCGCTACCTGATTGCCCGTCAGCTGGGCATGCACGTGGGTGTGGACTACGCGTGGGGCCCGGAGGATGAAACTTTCTACATCCAGGTAGGCTCGCCATGGCGCTGAGTGCCGCGCGCGCGTGGTTGCTGCTGCTGGCCTTGCTTGGGGCAGGGCAGGCGCAGGCGATCGACGTGGTCAACCTGCCCACCGGAACCAGCTGCGGGGAACGTGCGCCAGGAGACAACCGGCCGCGCATCGGCCTGGCACTGGGCGGTGGCGGCGCGCGCGGTATCGCGCACGTACGCATTCTGCGCAAGCTGGAGGAACTGAACATTCCGGTGGACTGCATTGCCGGCACCAGCGCCGGTGCACTGGTGGGCGCGCTGTACGCGTCGGGGCAGAGTCCGGCGCAGATCGAACAGATCGTGCTGGATACCGAGTGGATGGCGATGTTCAGCGACACCCTGCCGCGTCGTGACCGCTCGCTGCGGCGCAAGGCCGACGATTACACCCAGATGACCGCCGTCGGTATCGGCCTGGGCGGTGCGGGCAAACGCGTGCAGATCTCTGGCGGGGTATCGCAGGGGGAACGATTGATCGCGCTGTTCGAGCGCGCCACCGGCGGCAGCCGGATCAGCAGCGATTTCGATCAGCTGGCCACCCCGTACCGCGCGGTGGCCACCGACCTCAACACCGGCCAGGCGGTCGTGCTGTCGCATGGCAACCTGCCCATGGCGATGAGGGCCAGCATGTCCCTGCCGGGCATCTTCCGTCCGGTGAGCATCGACGGACGCGTGTTGCTGGATGGCGGTGTTGCCGACAACGTGCCGGTGGACGTGGTGCGGGCGATGGGGGCCGAGCGGGTGATCGCGGTGGACGTGGGCACGCCGCTGAGCGAAGTGGACCAGGATGCCAGCCTGCTGGATGTGATCGGCCAGCTCACTGGCTTCCTCACCACCCGCAATGCCAACCAGCAGTTGGCCACGCTGGGAACGCAGGACCTGCTGATTACCCCGCCGCTGACCGGGCAGGTGGCCACCGGTGACTTCAACAAGGCCCCATTGGCGCTGCAGATCGGGCAACAAGCGGCCGATGCGGCGGCCCCGGCCCTGCAGGCCTTCAGCCAGTCGGCGGCAACCTACCAGCAGTGGCGGGTGGCGCGGCAGCAGCGGGCGCAGTCGGCCACGCCGGCACCGATCGCCTTCATCGACGTCGACAACCAGACCGCCTACGCCGATGCCGTGCTGCTGTCCTACCTGCCGGTGGAAGTGGGCAAGCCGCTGGACAGCGAGGCGATGCAGCAGGGCATCCTGCGCGGCTACGGGATGGATACCCTGGCCAGCTTCAACTACGAGCAGATCGAGCGCGACGGCCAGGCCGGCGTGCGCATCAGCGCCCGTGCCAAACCCAACGGGCCGGCGTATCTGCAGGCGGGATGGACCATCAGCAACGACTTTGAAGGCAACCATGAAAGCAACCTGCGCGCCGGGCTGCTGTTTGCGCCGCTGTCGCCGTATGGGGCCGAGGCGCGCGTCACCCTGCAGGTGGGCAGCGAGCCGGCCCTGACCGGCAGCTACTACCATCCGTTCGACCTGCACAACCGCTATGGATTCGAAGCGGCCGGCGGCTTCCAGACCCGCTCCTTCAACCTGTTTGACGACCGCGGTGACAACCGCTTCGCCCGTTACCGCGTGCAACGCACGGGTGCGTCGGTCGGCCTGGTGCGCGAGGTATCCAACGTGCTGGCGCTGCGTGCCGGCGTGGAGCGTTACCGGGGCAACGCCAAGGTGGAGGTCGGCGACCCGTCCATTCCGCGCACCGATTTCGACGAGGGTGCGTTCACCGCAAGCGCCACCTACGACAACATCGACAGCCTGTATTTCCCGCGCGATGGTTTCCTGGTCACGCTGGGCACCTACCAGTCGCGTGAGGCGCTGGGGGCCGACACCCGTTTCGGGCAGATCGACCTGGATGCGGTGGGCGCGTTTCCGTTTGGCAAACAGGCCGTGCAGCTGGGCCTGCGTTACCACGTGACCGCATCCGGCGAGGCCCCGGTGCAGAACCTGTACCGGCTGGGCGGGCGCTGGCGGCTGGCCGGGTTCCAGCACAACCAGCTGACCGGGCAGCATTATGCGTTGGGGTTCGCTGGCTACACCTACGAGCTGGGCAAGGTGCTGGGGCGTTCGGCGCAGGTCGGTGGCACCGTGGAGTACGGCAACGTCTGGCAGCGGCGCAGCGACACGTCGCTGGAGGACGGCATCTGGAACGGCAGCCTGTTCCTCGGCTTTGATTCCTGGATCGGGCCGTTGATTTTTGGCATGGGCATGCGCGAAGGCGGCGAGCGGGTGGTGTTCATCGAACTGGGCCAGACGTTGTGACGCGCACGAACGTTGGACACGATGCGTGGGCCGGCCAACGGCCGGCGCTACCGAAGGTTGGACACCATGCGTGGGCCGGCCAACGGCCGGCGCTACCGAACCTGTCGTAGAGCCGGGCTTGCCCGGCTGCTCTTACCGGACCTGCAACCAGATCACCGTCAACGCACCGATCCAGCACACCAGCACAAACCACGCCAGCACCGCATTCGCGCGCAGCCCACGCTTGCGCACGATCAGGCTCACCACCATCGCGGCCAGCAGCGGCACCAGGAACAGGGCGGCCATCCAGAGCCAGGGATGCTGTGGCATCACCCCTCCTTCAAGGTGCGCTGCGCAGCACAGGCGCGCGCGATGGCGTCGCTGTGGACGGGGTCGGCTTCAGCCACCTCGCCGGCATCGCACCCACTGAGCGCAGCGCGCCGCTGGTCAATCTCGCGCTGGCCGTCCGCCATGCCCTCGCGCAGGGCGCGGGTTGCCGCCTGCACCAGGGTCGGCTGGGGCGGCGTGATTTCCAGTTGCTGCAGGCGCTGGCGCAGACCCGGATCGCCGGGCCGGCCCGGTGCGAACAACAACAGTGCCTCCAGTTGCGCGAAGAACAGCGCCGAGTGGCGGGCCATGTCGGCGCGCAATGGCTGTGGCCAGTCGCCCGATGCAGGGTCGGGCGGTGCAACGGCCAGATAGCGTGACAACGGCTGCAACTGGAAGCCGCGCTGCAGGTGCTGCTGCTCACGGGGCGTGTCGGTGGCCAGATCCTGCACCCAGCCGCTGACGCTGATCAACGTGGTATCGGCATGGATGACGTCGATGATGCCCACCGGTACCTTCCCGTCCCAGCCCGGGCCCACCACCAGATAATCGCCGGGCTGGTTGCCGGTACTGCGACTGCTGATCTGTGCGGGCACTGAGGCCATCAGGTCGGTGAACTGCAGCACGTAGGTGCGATCAGCGGGCAGCCGGGGCACACGCACCACCAGCGGTTCGGTGCGCAGGTCCAGGCTGGCGGCGACGCTGAACGCCTCGGCCCGGCTGCTCTCCACGGGAACCATCGTCCAACGCAGCGTATTCAACGGCCCCTGATACTCCGCACCGTCGCGATCAATGTTCCGCGCATGCACCAGCGCATAGCGGGCCAGCAGCGGTACACCCGCCACGTAAAGATCGCGCGCCAGCGCCCGCCGCGCCGGCAGTTCCGCCGCGCCGGCCAATGCGCCACCGGCACTTGGCGTGGTCGTACGCGCCATCGACGCCGGACGGCAACCCGGCAGACTGGTCAACGCGGTGGCTGCCAGCGCCATCGCGAATGCGGTGCGCTTCAATCGTGGCATGGTCGTGCTCCGGTCATCGCGGCGCGTCCACCACCACGTACTGCACGGTGGTGCCCAGGTATTGCGGCTGGTACCAGCCGCTGCTGCACTGCTGGTAGCCGATGCCGTTGACCACCACCGTGGTGCAGTCGGTAGGCAGGCTGTAAACGATCGAACCGATCATCGCCGAGGTGACCGCCACGCCGGCACCGAACGCGGCCGCGTCCCAGAACGGGTGGTCCCAGTAAGGCGGAGGCGGCGGAGGGGGACCCGGTGGATGCGGGCCAGGACCTGGGCCGGGGCCTGGGCCTGGAGGATGGGGTCCGGGGCCCGGGCCGGGGTGGGGACCGGGTCCAGGTCCAGGTCCAGGGCCGGGGTGTGGTCCCGGGTCAGGGTGCGGACCTGGTCCAGGGCCAGGACCAGGGCGTGGACCGGGGCCGGGACGGGGTGCTGGCCCGGGCCCGGGATGCGGGGTGAAGCCGCCACCGCCAAAGCCACCGGCGTGCGCGATGGACGGGTGCGCGAAGCCGCGCAACCCCGGTCGCGCGTGCGCGTCCGGCACCAGCGTGGCGGCACCAAGGGACACCAGCAATGCGGTCAGCAGCGTGCGCTGCAGCGGGAGCATGGCCATCTCAGCGGTCTCCCGCCGTGTCATCGACCACCGCCACCGCCGGTACGAAGGCGATCCGGGTGGCGTTGCCGGGTTTGAAGGTCACGTCCGCCGTGCTGATGGCGCGCTGCGTGTCCCAGTCCAGCGTGGCCTGGTAGGTGGGCAGGGCAGGGTCGCCATGGCTGGTGATCTGCACCTGGCGTGGCAGGTACGTGCGACGTGAGATCCACACCTGCCAGTCCACACCCGGTTGGCGGAACGCGAAGTGATCGGTGGCGTCGCCGTTGATGGTTTCGCTGCCCACCTTCAATGCCGACTGGAATGAGGTGGTCGGGAAGGCCGGCGTGCCCCACAGGAACAGGTCGGCCAGCGGGAACTCCACCCCCAGTTCGGTGGCGGCATCACGCACCAGCGCCTGGCTGCTGCGGTCCAGATTCTCCACCACGGTGTAGTACTTCAGCCGCGGCGCGAACAGGGTGAGGGTGTGGCCGTCGTAGAACAGCTGGCGGTGCTGCTGGTCGCTGAGGATCTCCACGAAGAAATGATCCGCGCCCAGCACCTTGTAGTTCACGGTGCCGGCCAGCGACAGCTTCTGGCCATCGTCCAGCACGTATTCGGTACGCGTGGCGGCGGTGAGCGCGAATTTCGGCAGTGCCCGCAGCGCTTTGCCCATCTGATCCACCGCCGTGATCGCGGCGGGGTCGATGGCCGGTGGGTCAGCGGCCGAGGCGGCCGGGGCGGCCAGCAGACCGGCGACCAGGATCAGCGTGCCCAGCAGACAGCGGCGCAACTGGTGCATGGCACGTTCCGTGACGGTTCCAAAGCGTCACATTGCGCAGGCTGGGCGGCACGAACAAGCGGAGTTACACCGAGGAGCCACCAGTAAAACTACCGATGATCACTCGTCCCCCGTCGGGTTCCCCCCGCCCTGTGCCACCCACGCATCCACCGCCTGCGTCACCACCGTCATCGGCATCGCCCCATTGCCCAGAATCAGGTCATGGAACCGGCGGACGTCGAAACGGTCCCCCAGCTGCTGTTTTGCCTGCTCGCGCAGCTCCAGCAGGCGCAGATGCCCCATCTTGTAGGACGAAGCCTGCCCCGGCTGCACCAGGTACCGGTTCACCTCCACCCGCACCTCCGATTCGGTCATGCCGGTTTTCTCCTGCATGTAGGCCATGGCCTGCTCCAGCGTCCAGCGCTTGCGATGCAGGCCGGTGTCCAGCACCAGCCGCACCGAACGGAACATCTCGGCCTGCAGGCGGCCCAGGTCGCCGGCCGGGTCATCCTGGTACACGCCGGCCTCGGCCATCAGCTGTTCGGCATACAACGCCCAGCCTTCACTGAACGCGCTGGGGTTCAGGCTGCGGCGCAGCATCGGCAGGTGCTCCAGCGTCTGGCCGATGGCAATCTGGAAGTGATGCCCCGGTGCCCCTTCGTGATAGGTCAGGGTGGGCACGCTCCAGCGCGTGTTGGCTTTCATGTCACCCAGGTTGATGAAGAAGGTGCCCGGGCGTGAGCCGTCCATGGCCGGCGGGTAGTAATAGCCACCGGGTGACGTGGCCTGCATGTGGGTGGGAACCGGCTTCACCAGCAGCTTCTGTGATGGCAGGTGGCTGAAGTAGTCCGGCAGGATAGGGTCCAGGTCACGCAGCCGCTTTTCAATGTCGCCCAGCAGTTCGGCGCGGCCGGCGTCGCTGTCGGCATAGGTGTAGCGCGGGTCGGCGGCCAGCGCCTGCACCCGTTCGGCCACGCTGCCATCTTCAAGGCCCAGCTGGCGCAGACGTTCGTCCATCGCCGTTTCCAGCCGGGCCACCTCGTTCAGACCAATCTGGTGGATCGCATCGGCCCCGAGATCGGTGCTGGTGTACCAGCGCAGCGCGGCGTCGTAGTAGGCATCGCCGTGCGGGCGGGACCACATGCCGGTGTTGCCCGGGTGGGTGGCCAGCAGCGCTTCGCTGCGCTCGAGCAGGCGCTGGTAGCCCGGGTTGACCGAGGTGGTCACCGCCGCGATGGCCTGCGCGACCAGCGCGGCGCGTTCGGCCGGCTTGATCGTGGGCACCTTTTCGAGCTTGCGCCGGAACGAGGTCACCCACAGGCTGTCTCTCGGGGCCGGCTCCAGCAGGGTGCGGAACTGGCTGGCAGCGCCTTCAAGCGCCACGTCCGGTGGCACCACGCCGTGTTCGGCCTGCAGGTCGGCGTTGGCCAGCACCTGGTCCAGCTTCGGGCCCAGCGCGTTCAAGCGCGCGATGTAATGCTCGGCGCTGGTCAGGTCGGTGACCGCGTGCTGGTTGTCGAAGAACTGCGGCAGGTTCACCGGCAGGCTGAACAACTGGTCGATGGCATAGGTACTGCCGCCCACCGGCAGCCACGCCGCGCTCCACGGCACTGCCATCAGGTCGATCTGTGACTGATAGAACCAGCGTGCCAGGCCGTCGCTGAGCTGCTGCTGCGCATCCAGCGGCGGGCCTTTCCAGGCTTTCAGCGCGGCCAGGTTGTCGGCCAGCATCTTCCGGTTGATCGCGCGCCGTTCCAGCGAGACGTCGGTGAGCTGGTCGGAGGTATCGCCGGCCGGTCCGCCGTTGAGGCCCAGCAGGGTGCGCAGCTCCGGATCGGCGTTGATCGCCGCCATGGTCTGCGCGTCCAGCAGGGTGTTGTAGGCGCTGGCGTCATCGGCGGCGGCGGCTGCCGGTGCGTCCTGGGCCAGGGCGATGGCGGGCAGCACGGCAGTGCCGAGGGCAAGGCATAAGGCAAGGGCGGACGGACGTGGCTTCACAGGCGGCGTTCCGGCGGGTAGGTGGTTTGCAGCGTACCGCAAGACGACCCGTTCGCCAGGTTGAAGGTTCCCATCAAAACGTCCGCCGGCCGGTCGGACGCCCGTCAGGGTTCGCGCGTGTTACGCCGCAGACGGCCTGGGCGGAATCGGATCGGCGTGCACATCCACGTAATGCACGTGGCGCACCTCACCGGTGGGCCCATCTGGAATCACCGAACGCACCCGTCGCCGCGGCCCCACCAGGGTGATCCTGATCTGGCCCGGTCCGCCTTCAACCCGCACCCGCGAGCCCACGGCGATACCCACATGGGTCATCCACGCACCATGCAGCAGCAGGAACGGCGCAGGCTTGTGCGGAAGGTGTGGTGGGCGCAGCACGCTGTTGCAGCACTTGCAGCGTTCCGCCCTGGGCGTGGTGTCTTCGGTATCAACATCGGTATTGCGCATACACAGTCTCCATTGATCTGGAAAACCTCTCGCCATTGCGGCGAGAGGGGTCGGGAGGTTAGTAGCCGCGCTCAGACGTACGGTGTGGCGTATTTCCCCCGCACGAGGGTGTTGTATTAACCACCCTCCCGACTCGGGATGCACAAACATTATTGCCATGAGCGCGGGCTACTACACCCGGCGCAAACAGTGCGCCTTCCGCAATCGCATTGAAACAGGCAAAAACGACGTTATTCCCGCGCGCCCCAGCATGGCTAGGACATGTCGCAAACGGCCAATCGAAATCGCGAACTGTGTTCCACAATTGAAAGAATCTATCGAAGCAGGATGATTGATCGATGGACGACCACGCATGAAATATGCAACGCGGGCGGGGAGGGCTGGTAGGGTCGGTCGACAGACGACCGCCGTGAAATGCGCAGCGTCCGGTAGCGCATGACCTGTATCGGAAGAGCTGGCTGGCCAGCAGCGAACTGCGCCATCCACGCCATTCGCGTCATTTGACGCAGGCCGACCGATCAACGCACAACGCCCTCTCCACAAGCATCTCCACCCCCCAGTGTGCCAGAGACGGGCGGTCGCTCCCTTCCGGCGGCCTAGCATCCCGACACAACGCCGCTTTCCAGCGGTCCGCGCGTCACACACGTAGTGCGCCTATGACGGGAGATTCCTGCATGCACCGGACGATGTTTCTGTGTTTCATCTCACTGCTGTTGCTCGGCTGCAATCGCTCTGACGCCGCCGTTGCCGGAAGCGGACAGATCCACTTGAATCCCAATCCAACCAGGGCCTACTGGATCACCCTGCGCATCGACAATGCGCCGGGCGAATTCGAGTACGTCGTCGGCGGGGCGCAGTACGACGTGACCAACGAGGATGAGTGCGGAAAGCTTCACCGCATGACTGGAACGCCTGTGCGTATCACGCAGCTGGAGCAGGTTCCGCTGACGCGCATATCCGAATCGGAGTACCGAGGGCTTGTCTATGTCGATTACATGCTCGATAGCGATATTCACGGGAATGGCGTATGCCGCTGGGAGTTCAGTCGAGCCACTGCGACGTTGAAGGCGACGGGGGTATATGAAGAAACGCGGTTCTTCGCAGACCTGGACGCCGCGGATGTGGTGTCAGGCCAGCCGAACACGATTCACCACGCGCGTCATGCGTATCCAAGAGCGAGGCCTACCGAGGAGTTTCCGAACCTCCCGTGGCTGGATAACCACGCGTCCACCGGCCACCATGACCTGGACGCCTTCGTTCCTGCGGTCCGCGCCACGGCCTTCTCACTGACCATGACGTCGCAGGAGCTGGCACCATGAGCTTCACCAGCCGGGATTATGCAGCCCTTGCGGATAACGCCTATGTGGACCGGGTGAGTGGCGAGCGCCCGCCGGGGGCGCGAGAGATACTGTACTTGAATGGGAATCAGTACGAGGTGTTCGAGCACGTCAACGATGCACGCACCGGTTACCAGGGAACCCTGTATCAGCGAGTGAGCACGAAGGACTTCGTTGTCGCGCATCGAGGTACCGAAGAGTTCATCAAGGACGGCATCATCACCGACGCTGCCATGGTGTTCGCCAAGAGCAACCCACAGGCACCGCATGCATTGGCGCTGACTTCCCGTGCACTGAAGGAGGCTCAGATGTCCAGTGCCGAGTATGGCCGCCTTCCCCAGGTATCCGTAACCGGTCACTCCCTCGGCGGCACGCTCGCCCAGATAACCGCCCACCACCATGATCTGCAGGGTGAAACCTTCAATGCTTACGGGGCGGCCGGCCTCACCGGCCACCGTATTCCCGAAGGCGGCAGCAGACTGATCAACCACGTCATGGCCACCGACCCGGTTAGTGCTGCCTCCCGGCACTTCGGTGAGGTAAAAGTGCACGCCACGGAACAGGAAATGAGTACGCTGTCGCGCATGCAGTTCAGCAACAGTCGCTTCAATGCGCTGATTCCGGACTATCCACTCAACGCTTCAGCCGCGTCGGCGGACTTCCATGCCCTGCGCCATTTCTCCGGTCCGGAATCGGTGCTGGACGACCGCTACGCCGAATGGCTGGCGGATAAGAACTCGCGCATGATCGGCGAGTATCGTGACGATATCCGCCAGCGAGCACGGGCCATGAGTTTTGCTGCCATGGGGGCGACGGGCGTTGCGATTCACGCTTATAACTCAATGCGCGGTCCGCTGGAGCCTGGCGAGCCGGCCCGACGCGAGGCGGAACCTCAGCAGCCGCCAGCGCCGACCCGTATCGACCAGCCCGGCCATCCGGGCCATTCACTTTTCAAAGATGCGCAGCGAGGCGTGCACGAACTGGATGCCAAGGTGGGTCGCACACCGGACCTGGGCAGCGACCAGTTGGCGGCGGCATTGGCACTGAAAATGCAGGCGGCCGGCGGCAACCGCATTGATGCGGTGGTGATGAGCGACAACGCCGCCAACACTTTTGCCGTGCAGGGACGATTGGATGACGCTGCGCATCTGCGGGTGGTGGTGCCGACGATGGTGGCGATGACTACACCTATCGGGCGAAGCAGTCGTGAGGAGGATACGCAGGCGTCCGCGCCGCAATTGATACGGGATGATCCAATTGCAGAGATGGGGACGGGAGCGCGTCGGCTGCCGTGACCCCGCGTTACGTTCCCACTCCATGGTGAATCACGAACATCCCTTCCGGGTCATACCTCCGCTTCACCGCCAACAGCTTCGGGTAATTCGGTCCCCAGAACGCCTGCTGCCAGTCACGCTGGAAGAAATCGCATTCCGATACGTAGGTCGGCGCAGTGGGCAGCACCGCGCGCAACGCGTCATACGACGCCTGTACCCGCTTGGCCCCGCGTTCGGCCTTCTTCTCATTCACCACGCCACCGCTGCCGGCGTAGGCCGGGTCACCGGCGTTTCCGATCAAGGCCAGCGCAAACGCATCCAGCACCGCCGGATGCATGGCCGTGTTTCGTGTTGCCTCCAGCGCTTCCCTGGGGGCCCCGAACAGCCCCTTGTTGCAATGCAGTTCCACCGGCATGTGCGCGGCGGCCGTACAGATCGCCTCGGCCACCGCATCCCGCTGCGCGTCATCCAGCAGCTTCGCAGGCATCCACGCCGAGGCGTAGCCATGCAGATACCACCCCACCTGACCCTGATCGCCCTTCCACAGCATATGGATGGGCGGCGAGCCAGCACGGGTGTCGCGGGCGATGAACTGCGGCGCGTACTGGCGGAAGAACGCCGCGTCCCACATGTGTTCGGCGGGCAGTGCGGACACCTGCAGCGGTTCCACGATGGAATACGCGGGGTGCTCACCCAGCCACGTCATGAACGGCGCCCAGGCTTCCTTGGCCTCGCGTTCGTTGATGCCCTGGAACACCATCGAAACCTGCAGGCAATGCGCGTCATCGAACCGCAGCTGCTCGCCCCAATGCGGATTGCACAAGGCGTCGCGGTAGAAACGCAGGGTGTGCGCCACCAGTGCCTGCCAGCTGGCGTCATCGGCCGCCTGCACCTTCAGCGACACGCCGCCGAAGTAGTCGGGCAGGGCATGGGTACGCAGGGTGATGCGGGTGACCACGCCGAAGCTGCCGCCGCAACCGCCCTTCAGCGCCCAGAACAGATCTGGATCCTGATGCGCATTCACCACGCGCAGCTGGCCGTCCGCGGTGACCACCTCGGCCTCAAGCAGGCTGGCGGCGGCCGTGCCGTGTGCCTTGGAGAAACTGCCGAAGCCGCCGCCGGTGACCAGCCCGGTCACGCCCACGGTGGTGCAGCCGCCGCCCTGCACGTAGCGCCCGGCGCGGGTGGTGACCGCGTCGTAGTCGTGGATCCACATGGCCCCTGCGCCGAGGCTGACGGCAGGTTGGCCTGCGGTGCCACTGGGTGCACCGGCCGGCACGAACGCGTCGTGCAGGTCGACCTGCTTCATCGGCCGCGTCCAGATCAGCAGGGAATCGGGTGCACATGAGGTGCCGTGGTAGCTGTGACCGCCACCTTTCACCACCAGCCGCAGCCGGTGTTCGCGGGCGAAGTTGACCGCAGCGACGACGTCGGCGCTGCTGCGCGCCGCGACCGTGCGGGCGCTGGGCTGTGACAGCCACGCGCCGTGGTAGCCGCTGGTCTGGGTGAGGGCGGGTTGGTCGCCGATGTAGAACGGGTTTTTGATCTGGGCTAGTGCTTCGGCGCGCGTAGCCTCGTCGGCCAGGAAGGGCGAGACCGGGGTGGAGAGCTGGCCGCCGACTTGCGCCGAAAGCGCGTCCCATTGCGCCTGCGTGGGCCAACCTGCCTCACCCGGGCGCACCGTGGTGCGGGCGGGAAGGGCGGTGGAAGCCATCACATTGGAGAGGGGCAACAGGGACAGGCCCAGGCCTGCTTTCAGACAATCGCGTCTATCCATGGCGCTGCTCCGGGTGAGAGGGGAGCAGCATCGCATGCCGGGCGGTGGGATGGATGCGTATGGCGCGTTCCCGCGGTGGGTGGGTTGGCGGTTCAGCCGGGCAAGCCCGGCTCTACGGTGGGCGGGTCGTTACAATCCGGGGCAATGTCTCCCATTCTGTTCTGCATCGTGGTGTTCGCCGGCCTGCTGCATGCCAGCTGGAACGCCATCGTCAAGCGTGGCAGCGATACGCTGCTGACGACCCTGCTGGTGACCGGATCGGCGGCCCTCATCGCCGCGGTCCTGCTGCCGTTCGTGCCGGCGCTGGATCCGCGCAGCTGGCCCTGGCTGGCCGCTTCCACGGTGCTGCAGGCGGGGTACTACGTGCTGGTGGCGCGGACGTATCGGGTCACGGATATGAGCGCGTCCTACCCGGTGATGCGTGGATTGGCTCCGCTGCTGGTGGCGGTGGTGGGTGCGCAGTGGCTGGGGGAACGCTTGCCTGTGCTGGCGTGGGGCGGCATCGGGCTGGTGTGCCTGGGCATCCTGAGCATGACGCACGGAGTGCAGCGGCGGCATCTGGCGCTGCCTTTGATCAACGCGATGGTGATTGCGACCTACACGCTGGTGGATGCCACCGGGGCCCGCCTGTCCGGATCTGCTCCCGCTTACACGCTGTGGTTGTTCCTGTTGTCAGGATTGCCGTTGCCGGTGTGGGCGCTGTGTACGCGGGCGAGGCAGCTGCGGGCTTATGCGCGTGACAACTGGGGTTATGGGCTGGTTGGGGGTGTTGGGACGCTGGTGTCGTATGGGTTGGCGTTGTGGGCGATGACGCTGGCTCCGGTGGCGATGGTGTCTGCGCTGCGCGAGACCTCGATACTGTTTGGGGTGTTGATCTCGGCGTGGGTGCTGCGTGAACGGGTGAGTCGGCGACGGTGGGGGGCGGCTGGGTTGATTGTGGCCGGGGCGGTGGTGTTGCGGGTGGCGTAGTGACACGCCATGCGTGTCATTACGGTGTGGGGGGCGATGGTTCGGTGGTCAGGGCGTCGGAACGGAGAGCAGCCGGGCGAGCCCGGCTCTACGGGTTTGCGCCTTCGATTACCCAGCAGGCGGCGGTGAAGTGCACGCGGTCGCCGACTCCGAAAGGTGCGAAGGCGGCTTCCAGGGTGTCCAGGATTCGCTCGCGTTCCGCCGCATCCAGCGTTTCGCTGCGCAGCGCGGTGCCGACCGGGCCCAGCAGCGACAGGTAGGTGCGCAGGTCACTGCGCGCGATCTCGCACGGCATGTCCAGCGGCGTGATCGCCACCTCGCCCCAACCGGCGGATTCCAATATGCCCCGCACCTTGTCCGGGTCCGCAAACGCAAACTGCCCCGGGCCATCGGGCACGCGCGGCGGCAATGGCAGCAATGGTGCCGCCGCCCGTTCGGCGGTGGTCATGAACGGATTGTCGGCGGCGCTGCGCCAGACCACGGCGTGCAGCGTGCCGCCTTGCCGGGTGGTTTCGCGCAGGCGGGTGAATGCCTGTATGGGGTTGTCGAAGAACATCACCCCGAAGCGCGACACGATGTGGTCGACCGAACCGGCGGGCAGCGGGGGTTGGCCGGCATCGCTGGCGATGAACTCGACCGGCAGGCCGGCGTTGGCGGCGCGCTGGCGTGCCACTTCAATCATGGGTGCCGAGAGATCGATGCCGATGGCACGCCCGCCGGGACCAAGACGGCGGGCGAGGGTAAGCGTGGTGTCGCCGGTGCCGCAGCCCACGTCCAGCACGCGCCGGTTGGTGTTCAACGGTACGGTCTGCGCCAGGTGGGTGGCGAAGCCGTCGAACATTTCATCGAGGATGCGTTGCGCGGTGACCCAGGCGTGGCCGGCGGGGCCGTTCCAGAGGGCGGATTGGGTGGGGGTTTCGGCCATGTCCAGGGTTCGCAGGGTAGGGGCGCGGGTTACGGTACGGCCTGAACCAAGGTTGAGGTCAAGCGCCCATCCATTCGACCAGCAACTTAACGTTCAACACCACGATCACCCCGGCAATCAGCCACGCCAGCGTCAGCAACCAGCGCGGGGCCACCAGCGCGCCCATCTTGGCTCTGTTGCCGACGAACATCACCAGCGGAATCACCGCGAACGGCAACTGCATCGACAGCACCACCTGGCTCAGCACCAGCAGCTTGGCCGTGCCTTGTTCGCCATACAGCGCGGTCACCGCCACCACCGGCACGATGGCAATACCGCGGGTCAGCAGCCGCCGTATCCACGGGGCCATGCGCAGGCGCAGGAAGCCTTCCATCACGATCTGCCCGGCCAGGGTGGCGGTCACGGTGGAATTGATGCCCGAGGCCAGCAACGCGACCGCGAACAGGGTGGAGGCCAGCCCAACCCCGAGCATCGGAGCCAGCAGTTCGTAGGCCTGCTCGATTTCCTGCACATCGGTGCGCCCATTGGCGTGGAACACCGCCGCGGCCAGAATCAGAATCGAGGCGTTGATGAACAAGGCCAGCATCAGCGCCAGGGTGCTGTCGGTCACCGCCCAGCGCAGTGCGCCCCGGCGGCCAGTGTCGGTGCGCGGGTAGGCGCGGGTCTGCACGATGGACGAATGCAGGTACAGGTTGTGTGGCATCACCGTGGCCCCGATGATGCCGATGGCCAGGTACAGCGCGTGCGGATTGGTCACGACCTCGGCGCGCGGAATGAACCCGGCAAGGACGTCATGCACGGGCGGGGCGGCCAACACGATCTGCACCGCGAAGCAGCCGAAGATGACCAGCAGCAGCGCGATGACGAACGCCTCCAGTGCGCGGAAGCCGCGATGCATCAGCCACAGCACCAGTACCACGTCGATGGCGGTGATGATCGCGCCCACCACCAGCGGCAGTCCGAACAGCAGCTTCAACGCGATGGCGGTGCCGATCACCTCGGCCAGGTCGCAGGCGATGATCGCCACTTCGCACAGCAGCCACAGGCACAGGTTCACCGGTTTGCTGAAGTGGTCGCGGCAGGCCTGGGCGAGATCGCGCCCGGTGGCGATACCGAGGCGGGCAGAAAGCCCCTGCAGGACGATGGCCATCAGGTTGGAGACCAGGATCACCGACAGCAGCAGGTAGCCGAACTGCGCGCCGCCGGCGATGTCGGTGGCCCAGTTGCCGGGGTCCATGTAACCCACCGAGACCATGTAGCCCGGGCCGAGAAATGCGAGCAGGCGGAACCACCAGTGGCCGCCCTGGGGGACGGCGACGCTGGCATTCATTTCGCCCAGGCTGGGCGAGGTGGCAGAGGGGGGAGGGGGCGGGTTCATGGCCCGAATATAGCAGGGGCTATGTTATGAAGGTGGTGCAATGTGGGTCAATTCGACACCCGGCGCATGCCGTGGGTGCCCGGCAACTGCTGCTTCATCGCATCCACGAACGCCCGCAGGCGGCTGGGCATCTGCCGGCTGGAGGGAAACACCAGGTACACCGGCAGCGCGGGCGCCTCCCAGCCCGGCACCAGCTGCACCAGCCGTCCCTCGCGCAGGTCCGCTTCCACCAGCCACGACGACACCACCGCCGCACCCAGCCCGGCCACCGCCGCCTGCCGGGCCACGAACAGATTGCCGGTCAGCAGCCGTGGTTGGATGTCCACCCGCAGCCCCGGGCCCTGGTCGGCGGGCAGCAGGGTCAGGTGCTCACGGTAGTACTTGGTCAGGGCGATCCAGGGCAGGGTGGGCAGCCGGTCCGGATCGGCTGGATCGCCATCGCCGACGACCGCAGGCGCGGCAATCACGATGCGCGGCACGTCGGCCAGATGCACGGCCACCAGCTGCGGCTCGGTGACCGGCCCGACCCGGATCGCACAATCGATGGCGTCGGCGATGAAGTTCGGCGGCTCGTCGTCCAGCATCCACTCCACCGATACCTTGGGGTAGCGCGCCAGGAACTGCAGCATCGGTTCCAGCAGCTGGGCCTGGCCGAAGGCATGCGGAACCACCACGCGCAGCCGGCCCTGGGGTTCGTCGGCTTCGCCGCGCAGGTCGGCCTGGATGGCGTCCCATTCTTCCACCAGGCTGCGCGCGTGCGCATAGCAGCGCTGGCCGTCCTCGGTGAGCATCATCTGGTGGGTGGAACGCTGCAGCAGGTGCAGCCCGAACAGTCGCTCCAGCGCCTGCAGGCGGCGGCTGACGGTGGGCTGGGTGGTGCCGAGCTGGGCGGCGGCCGCCGAGAGGCTGCCGGTGTCGACAATGCGTACGAAGGTGCGCAGCAGGTCGATCCGGTCCGCGCCGGCGGCGCTGGCAGGGGTGCTCATACAACCTTCGTATGACGGATATGTACCCAAGCCTACTACACGCCCCGGCGAATGAAGCGGATCCTAGCCGCCATCTTCCTCCCCCCAGGAGTGGCTCATGTCCACAACGCATATCAACACCGCGGTGCGGCCCACGCACGGCGTCCCCAGCCGGCTGATCGTCTCGCTGGCGGCCGGAGCCGGCTTTTCGGTCGCGTCCATTTACTACAGCCAGCCGATGCTGGGCGTCATCAGCGGCGGGCTGGGCAGCAGCGAGCAGGCCACCGGCATGGTGCCGACGCTGACCCAGCTGGGTTATGCGCTGGGCATTCTGCTGCTGGCCCCGCTCGGCGACCGTTTCGATCGGCGCCGGCTGATTCTGGTGAAGTCGCTGGTGTTGGCAGCGGCACTGACCTTCGCGGCGGTGGCCGGCAACCTGCCGACGCTGCTGCTGGCCAGCCTGCTGGTCGGGTTGATGGCGACCGTGGCGCAGGACGTGGTGCCGGCCGCCGCTGTGCTGGCACCGGAGGCGCATCGCGGTGCGGTGGTGGGCAAGGTGATGACCGGCCTGCTGCTGGGCATTCTGCTGTCGCGCGTGGCCAGTGGGCTGGTCGCCGAATGGCTGGGCTGGCGCGCCATGTTCGGGCTGGCGGCAGGCTCGGTGGTGCTGATGGCGCTGGCCCTGGCGCGTGAGCTGCCGCATATGGCCCCGACCACGAAGCTGGCCTATCCGGCGTTGCTGCGGTCGCTGTATGGCCTGTGGAAGGGGCAGCCGCAGCTGCGTCGTGCGGTGTATGCGCAGGGCCTGCTGGCGGTGGGCTTCAGTGCGTTCTGGTCGACGCTGGCGGTGATGCTGCATACCCGTTATGGGCTGGGCAGTGCGGTGGCGGGCGCGTTTGGTATTGCGGGCGCGGCGGGTGCATTGGCGGCACCGTTGGCCGGGCGCTGGGCTGACAGGCTGGGCAGCCATGCGGTGGCGCGGATCGCCATTCTGATTGCGCTGGGTGGATTTGGGTTGTTGCTGCTGGACCCGCTGCTGCCGCGCGTGGCCATTCTGCCGCTGCTGGCGGTGAGCGCGGTGGTGTTTGATTTCGGGTTCCAGTCGGCGTTGGTGTCGCACCAGACGCTGGTTTATGGGTTGGCACCGGAGGCGCGCAGCCGGTTGAATGCGTTGTTGTTCACCGGCGTGTTCCTGGGCATGGCCAGTGGCGGCGCGTTGGGCGCGGTGGCGCTGGCGCAGTGGGGGTGGATGGGGGTGGCCGGGTTGGCCGTAGTGGCGGCGACGGCGAGTTTGTTGCAGCGGTTGCGTTGACGGTTGACGCGAAGAGCAGCCGGGCAAGCCCGGCTCTACGGGAGGGTCGTGCGCGGAATGTTGCCGGAGCGCCGGCGGGAGGGTCGTGCGCCGAATGTTGCCCGGTTGCGCCGGCGGGAGGGGCACGCGCGGAATGTTGGCCGGTAGCGCCGGCCGTTGGCCGGCCCAGGCGATGCATCACCGTTCGGAGGCGATCAGGCGTCGCCGTCACCCGCAGCATCATCCAGACTGATGATCCCGCGCTTCAACGCCAACGTCACCGCGTGGGTCCGGTCGCGCGCGCCCAGCTTCTCCATGATGTTCTTCATGTGCGCTTTCACGGTCTGCTCGGAAATCCCCATCTGCTCGCCAATGGCCTTGTTCGAGCGACCGGCCGCGACATGACCGAGCACCTCGGTCTCGCGCGGTGACAGGCTGTCTTCCACCACATGTGCGGCGATGCTGGCGGCCAGTGCCGCCGGCACGCCGGCGCGACGGCCGCTGTGCACGGTGCGGATGGTGTCCACCAGCTCATGCCGCAGCATGTCCTTGAGCAGGTAACCGCTGGCCCCGGCCTGCAGCGCCTTCACCGCGCGGACGTCGCCACGATAGGTGGTCAGCACGATGATGCGTGCACGCGGGTCGTGGTGGCGGATGCGGGTGATCGCCTCCACGCCGTCCACGCGCGGCAGCTGCAGGTCCATCAGCACCACGTCGGGGCGCAGCGCCAGGTACTGGGCGACGGCCTCTTCGCCGTCGCTGGCCTCGCCGAGCAGGCGCATGTCCGGTTGCAGGCCGAGCAGGGCGGCCAGCCCGTCGCGCAGCAGCGGGTGGTCATCCACCACCAGGATGCCGATCGACGCACTGGCGTCGGAAGAAGGAGCGGTCATGCGGTGTCTCCAGGGGCAGTGCGCCAGCGCCACGGGCGGCGCGGCAGGTAGATGCGGTCGCGGGGCAGGAACAGTTCCATCTCGGTGCCCGCCCCGGCGCGCGACCACAGGCGCAGGCGCGCACCCAGGCGCTCGGCGCGCTCGCGCATGCCGACCAGGCCCCAGCGGCCCTCCGGCAGTGTATCGGGCAGACCGTCGCCATCATCGCGGATATGCAGGCGCAGGCCGCGCCGGGTGTAGGCCAGCTCCACTTCCACGGCCCCTGCGTTGGCGTGCTGCAAGGCATTGAGCAGCGCCTCGCGGCCAATCAGGTAGACCTCTTCAACGGCGTCCGGGCGCAGGGCGCGCGGGGTGCCTTCCACGTTCAGTCGCAGCGCCGGGCTGTCCGTGCCTTCAGCGCGTTCGCCATATACCTGCACCAGCGCTGCGCCCAGGTCCTGGTCGCCGGTGGAGCCGTCACGCAGCAGGCTGACCCGCTCGCGGCCCTCGGCCAGCACCTGTTCGGCCTGCTGCATGGCGGCCTCCAGGGCCTCGCGCACGGTCGGATGCGCGTGTTCGGAATGGCTGACCGCGTGCAGGCGCAGGATCAGGCCCTGGGTGCCCTGCAGCAGGGTGTCGTGCAGTTCGCGGGCGATGCGCTCGCGCTCGGCGTGGCGTTCCTTCAGCCGTGCACGCACCAGCTGGGTCAGGCGGCGGCTGCGCAGACGCACCGCCAGCGCAATGGCGGCCAGCACCAGCAGCACGCACAGCGCCTTGAACCACACGGCCTGGTACCACATGGGTGCAATGCGGAAGGCGCGCTGCGCGGGGTGCTCGCTCCACACGCTGTCCTGGTTGGCCGCCATCACTTCGAAGCGATAGGCCCCCGGCGGCAGGTTGGTGAACAAGGCGCGGGTAAGCGTGCCGGCCTCCTGCCATTGCTCATCCAGGCCGAGCAGGCGGTAGCGGTAGCGGGTGCGCTCGGGGCGGGTAAGCGAGACGGCGGTGTAGTCGATCTGCAACTGGGTGGTGCCGGCGGGCAGCACGTCGCCATCGCGTAGCGGACGCTGCTGGTTGGTCCATGACACCTGGCTGATGCGCGGCTGCGGGGCGGGCGTGCGCGGCGCGGCGTGCAGGGTATCCAGCCAGGCCAGGCCCTGGTTGGTGGACAGCCACAGCAGGCCGTCCGGGGCCAACACCGCACTGGGCACCGGCGAGGACTGCGCGGCAATGCCGGGCATGCCATCCACCGCGTCGAACAGACGCGGGTCCACCGCGCGGCCCTCCAGCGTGGCAGTGGCCAGGGTGCCGCCCTCGATCCGCACCAGTCCGCGCGCACCATTGAGCCAGTACTGCCCGTTACCGTCCTCGACGATGCCGGTGATGCCTTCGAACAGACCCGGTGTGGCGGTGCGTGCGTTGTGGAAGTAACCGTCGGGCCCGAGCAGGGCGAGACCGTTCTCGCCGGCCACCCACAGCCGGGTGCCGAGCAATGCGGTGGCGGAGATCGGACCCACATCCAGTCCCTGCGCCGCGCCGTACTGCCGCCAGCTGCCGTTTTCGAGGACCCGCAGATGGCCGTCCGGGAAGCCGATCAGCAGCTGCTGCCGTGGACCGCTGGACAGGCTTGAGCAGGCCCGGGCGGGCAGCCTCGCATCGGTCAGCCAGTGGCCACGCGTGTAGTGCACGATGCGGTCGGCCCCGTAGCAGAACCAGGCATCGTCGGCCGAAACCGCCACCATTGCGCGCAGGTCGCGTGCAGAGGCGGTACCGGGATGCAGGTCCGCGTTTGCACCGTGGTGACGCAGGCGGACGAAGTCCGCGCCCAGCAGCCAGAGCGGCTGGGTCGTGCGGGTGGCGGGCTGACGCCACGCGCTCATCGAGGCGGCCAGCAGATCGCGCTGCAGCGCCAGCGGCTGCAGGTCCTCGCCATACCCGAACACGCTGCCGTCCTGCGCGCGATACAGCGTGCGCAACGGGTCGGCCGGGCCGGGCAGGGGCAGGGCACGCACGTCGTGTTCGCGGAAGCGGTTCAGCCCGAGGTTGGTGCCCACCCACAGATTGTGTTCGCGGTCTTCCAACAAGGGCGAGGCGGTGGTGGAGGTCAGCCCCTGGGCCGCATCGAAGCGCTCCACCCGCGGTGCGTGGTCACGGTCAAAGCTGACCCGGAACACGCCGCCATTGGCAATGAAGCTACCCCACAGGCTGCCATCGCTGGCAAAGCGCAGGCGCGCGGCGCGTAGTTCCGGAAGCGCGCCGGCGCGACGCTGCGCTTCCGGCAGCAGGCCATTCCGGTCCGCCACCGGCATCACCCCGTGCTGGCGGTCGCCCAGCCACAGCTGCCCATCGGCACGCAGGGCCAGCACGGACAATCGGGATACCGCCAGGGGCAACGGCTCGAAGCGGGTGGCGTGCGCGGGCAACCGCCACAGCTGGCCGCCGGCCAGGAGCCACAATGTGCCGAAGCGGTCGCGCAGCGCCCAGTGTGCCGGCACATCACCAATGCCCATGGCCGCGGTAGGCACTTGCCAGCGTGTGCCGTCGAACCAGCGCAGTCCGCCATCGGCGGCGGCCCACAGACGACCGCTGGCGTCGCGTTCCAGCTTCGGCACCAGTCCCGGTGGCAGGCCTTCGGCCGCCTGGTAATGGCGCAGCGTTCCGTCACGCGCCCACTGGCTGATGCCGGCGTTGTAATAGGCGATCCACAGCGTGCCGTCGTCGTCGCGGCGCAGCGTGGTCATGTTGGACGAAGGGAAGCGCGCGCCGTCCGGTGCGTCCTGGCGGGTGAACTGACGGCCGTCGAAGCGGTACAGCCCCGAACCGGTCGCCAGCAGCAGGCCGTTCTGTGGGGTTTCGGCCATGTCCCAGATGTCACCGGGAGCGCCCTGGCCCACGACCCACGCGGTGTGCTGGAACGCGTTGAGTCCCTGCCCATTCGCCAGTGCCGGCAGCAGGCACACGCAGGCCAGCGTCCAGCGGCGTGCGTGGCGGGCCAGCCAGAGGAGCGGACGGGTCAGGGTGGGGGGCGACATGCCGCCATTGTGTCAGCCAGGGGGCAGGCGCTGACTACCCTTTCGGGGCAGGCGCTGCGGGCAGGGGTGCGGTATCGATAACGCACCCGAATGGAGCGCGGCGGTGCAACGACTCTTCGTGATGTTCCCCGACCGTGCCCCGGGCGTGGGCCTGGTGCTGTTGCGCATGGGCCTGTGCATGCCGCTGCTGCTGCAGTGGAGTGCCCCGTGGACGCTGCGCAGCACCGCCTTGGCGGTGGTGGTCGGGTTGCTGGTGCTGGGCTGGCTGACCCCGTTGGCGGCGGTGCTGGCCGGCGTGCTGCTGGGTGCCGGCCCTGCGCTGCACTGGCCGTGGCTGGCGGTGGCGCTGGCGTTGCTGCTGCTGGGCCCGGGAGCGTACTCACTGGATGGCGGCCGCTTCGGGCGGCGGGTGCGCCGATGGGGTTCCACGCGGCGCGGCCGCGCTCCCCCGAAAGAGTAGCCGGCTCCACCGCCGAACGAGGGTAGGGTGCCGCACCCATCAAGGCGACGATGTCCGCCATGCATCACGCGATGCGTTCACCGGGTGTAGCGCCCGCCGCGTGATTCCCTCGCCGCACTTCCAAGGACTTCCCATGACCACCGCCACCGCCGTTCCCGGCAGCGCACTGCTGTCGCCGACCAACCACGCGCTGATCCTGATCGACCACCAGTCGCAGATGGCCTTCGCCACCCATTCGATCGACATCGCCACCCTGCGCAACAACGTGGCGCTGATCGGCAAGGGCGCGGCCGGCTTCCAAGTGCCGGTGCTGCTGACCACCGTGGCCGAGGCCTCGTTCTCGGGCCCGCTGTTCCCGGAGCTGACCCAGATCTTCCCGGGCCAGAAGGCCTTCGACCGCACCTCGATGAACGCCTGGGAAGACGCGGCGGTGATCGATGAAGTGAACCGCATCGGCCGCAAGCGCCTGGTCATCGCCGGCCTGTGGACCAGCGTCTGCATCGTCGGCCCCACCCTCTCGGCGATCGAGCAGGGCTTTGAGGTGTACGTGATCACCGATGCCTGTGGCGACGTCAGCGACGAAGCGCACGAGCGCGCGGTGACCCGCATGGTGCAGGCCGGTGCCGTGCCGGTGACCGCGGTGCAGTACCTGCTGGAACTGCAGCGCGACTGGGCACGCGCGGAAACCTACGGCCTGACCACCGGCATCGCCCGCGATCACGCCGGCGGCTATGGCATCGGCATCCAGTACGCCAAAACCATGTTCGGCGCGCAGGAAGGCGGGCACTGAGCATGAGCGCGGCCAGCGGGCTGGACGCAGCGTTGTTGCTGCTGCGTGTGGCCGCCGGCGGCTTCCTGCTGCCGCATGCGCTGGGCAAGTTGTTTGGCTGGTTTGGTGGGCCCGGCCTGGCCGGGTTTGCCGACGAACTGCGCGGTTTTGGCCTGCCGGCGGTTTCGCCGCTGCCGTTGTTGCTGGCGCTGCTGCAGGTGAGCTGCGGCGTGGCCGTGCTGCTGGGCTGGCAGGTCCGCGTTGCCGCCGTCGTGGCGGCGCTGTTCCTGTTGTCCACCGCGGTGCTGGCACGGCCGAAGGGCTGGTTCTGGATGCACGGCGGCATGGAATACCCCCTGTTCTGGTCGCTGGCGCTGCTGGCGATCGCCCTGGCCGGGCCGGGTGCCTGGTCGCTTCACGCGTTTGGCGAGGGAGCCCTGACATGAGCCATGACCCCGTCATGCCGAGCCGTCGCGATCTGCTGCTGGGAGCCGGTGCTGCACTGGCACTGGGCATGGCCGGTCGTGCGTTCGCCCAATCTTCGGAGAATTCCGTGAGCACCCTGCTGATCCGTAATGCCCGCATCACTACCCTCGACCCCAACACGCCGCAGGCCGATGCGCTGGCCGTACATGACGGTCGCGTGTTTGCCGTGGGCGAGGAAGGACAGGTGCGCGGCGCCCTGTCGCGTGCCGGCCTTGAGGCCGGGCAGGTCATCGATGCCGGTGGCCGCCGCCTGGTGCCCGGCTTAAATGACAGCCACACCCACCTGATCCGCGGCGGGCTGAACTACAACCTGGAACTGCGCTGGGACGGGCTGCGCTCGCTGGCGGACGCGATGGCCATGCTCAAGGCACAGGTCGACGTGACCCCCGCGCCGCAGTGGGTGCGTGTGGTCGGCGGGTTCACTGCGGAACAGTTCACCGAGAAGCGCCTGCCCACCCTGGCCGAACTCAACGCGCTGGCCCCGGACACACCGGTGTTCCTGCTGCATCTGTACGACCGTGCGCTGCTCAACGGCGCGGCGCTGCGTGCCTGTGGCTACGACCGCAACACCCCGGACCCGCCGGGCGGGCAGATCGTGCGCGACAGTGCCGGCAATCCCACCGGCCTGCTGCTGGCCAAGCCGAACGCGCTGATTCTGTACGCCACCCTGGCCAAGGGGCCGCGCCTGCCGATCGAGTACCAGGCCAATTCCACGCGTCACTTCATGCGCGAGCTGAACCGTCTGGGCATCACCTCGGTGATCGACGCCGGCGGTGGCTTCCAGAACTACCCCGAGGACTACCAGGTCATCGAGCAGCTGCACCGCGACAACCAGCTCAGCGTGCGCATCGCCTACAACCTGTTCACCCAGAACAAGGGCGGCGAAGTGCAGGACTTCCAGCGCTGGAGCGAGCTGCTGCAGCCGCGCCAGGGCGACGACCTGCTGCGCCATAACGGTGCCGGCGAAATGCTGGTGTTCTCGGCCGCCGACTTCGAGCTGTTCAACGAGCCGCGCCCCGAACTGCCGCCCGGCCTGGAGCCGGAACTGCACGACGTGGTGCGGCTGCTGGTGGAGAAGCGCTGGCCGTTCCGCATCCATGCCACCTATGACGAAAGCATCACCCGCATTCTGGACGTGTATGAGCAGGTGAACCGTGAGGTGCCGTTCGATGGCCTGCACTGGTTCATCGACCACGCCGAGACGATCACTCCGCGCAACATCGAGCGCATCCGCGCGCTGGGCGGCGGGCTGGCGATCCAGCACCGCATGGCCTACCAAGGCGAAGCCTTCGTGCAGCGTTACGGTGCTGACGCCGCCCGCCACACCCCGCCGGTGCGACGCATGCTGCAGGCCGGGGTGCCGGTCGGCGCGGGTACGGATGCCACCCGCGTGGCCAGCTACAACCCGTGGGTGGCGCTGTCGTGGCTGGTGACCGGGCGCACGGTGGGTGGCTTGGCGCTGTATGGCGAGGAGAATCTGCTCGAGCGCGAAGAGGCGCTGCGGTTGTGGACCCAGGGTAGTGCATGGTTCTCCGGTGATGAAGGGCGCAAGGGCTCGTTGGCGGTGGGCCAGCTGGCCGACTTCTGCGTGCTGTCGTCGGACTACTTCGCGGTGGATGATGCGGCCATTGCCGATATCACCAGCGTGTTGACCGTGCTGGGCGGGCAGGTGGTGCACGGTGACGGCGAGTTTGGACCGCTGGCCCCGGTGCTGCCGCCGGCGATGCCGGACTGGTCGCCGGTGAACCGCTTCGGTGGCTATCACGTGGGTGGCACCGCAACCGGTCTGGTTGCCGCGCACGCGCACCTGCATGCGCACGGCGCGGGCGGTTGCCGCACGCACACGCACAGCCATGCCGCCGCGCATGCGGTGCCCACGTCGGAACCGAATGCATTCTGGGGCGCGCTGGGTTGTTCGTGCTTCGCGTTCTGACCCTGGCGCTGGCCGCCGTGACGGCCCCCGCGTTCGCCCAGGACTGCGCCGGTGTGGCTGGCGGCCAGTGCACGATGCTGGCCAATGGTGCCCGCGTGCAGTGGGATGCTTCGCTGCGCCTGCGCGGGATGTACTACGACCCCACCCGCTTCGGCGTGCAGGGTGGGGGGGAAGACGGCTACGGGCTGCTGCGCGCGCTGGGCTCGGTGCAGGTCACCCACGGCCAGTGGCAGGGTTACGCGCAGCTGGGCGTGCATGGCGAGAACGGGCGCGCCGGTGGACCCGGCGGCACCGACCAGGGCGCGCTGGACCTGCAGCAGGGCTATGTGCGCTGGCAGGGCGACACGTTCGGCCTGCAGGTGGGCCGGCAGGAGATTCCCTACGGCAGCTCGCGCATTCTGTCGGTGCGCGATGGCCCCAACATCCGCCTGGCTTTCGACGGCGTGCGCGGGCGCTGGCAGAACGCGCGCTGGCAGGTGGATGCGCTGGCGCTGCGCCCGGTTGACAACCGCCCGGGTGCCTTTGATGACCGCAGTGATAAAGGGCAGTATCTGGTCGGCAGCTATGCCACGCGCCGGGGCCGCAGCGCCGGCAATGGCGTGGATCTGTACCTGCTGGGCTACGGTCGCGACGGTGCGCGCTTTGCCAGTGCCAGCGGCGATGAGCGGCGTACCACGCTGGGCACCCGGCTGTTCGCGCGCCAGCCGCGCTGGGACGCCAATGTGGAACTGGTGCTGCAGGACGGCACGCTGTCACGCCCGCAGGGTTCGCTGGACATCCGTGCGTGGACCGTGGCCAGCGACATCGGACTGCGCTTCCCGGACGTGCGCCTGCAGCCCCGGCTGGGGATCAAGGCCGATATCGCCAGTGGCGATGCGAACCCCCATGACGGTCGCCTGCAGACCTTCAACGCGCTGTACCCCAAGGCGGCGTACTTCAGTGAAGCCAGCCTGCTGGCTCCGGCCAACCTGATGGATGTGCAGCCCACGCTCACCTTGACGCCGCGGGCTGGCCTCACCACCGAGTTCGGCTGGCAGCTGGCCTGGAAGCACCGGCGCAGCGACGCCATTTACACCACCCCCACCCCCCTCAGTGCGATACCTGGCAGCGCCGGTACCGCACGCCGCATCGGCCAGCAGTTCAAGTGGGAAACCACCTGGAAAGCCAGCCCGCACTGGCAGTGGCAAGGCCAGCTGGCCTGGTTCGAGGCTGGCCCCGGGCTGCGCCAGAGTGGCGGCCGCAACACCCTGTTTGCCTCGGTAGTAGGAGCATGGCAATGGTAGAGAAACAACACGCAGCCGCTGACGCGGCTCCCGCCGAAGGCGCTTGGTCACCCTTGAAGGTGAAGCTGTTCCGCGCGATGTGGCTGGCCATTCTGGGCAGCAACGTCGGCACCTGGATCAACGACGTGGCCGCCGCCTGGGTGATGGCCGAGCGCACCGGTTCGCCGCTGATGGTGGCCCTGGTGCAGTCGGCCACCACCGTGCCGGTGGTGCTGCTGGCGTTGGCTGCCGGCACGCTGGCCGATATCGTCGACCGCCGCCGCTACCTGCTGCTCACACAGGGCTGGATGCTGCTGGTGGCGGGCACGCTTGCCGTGTTCAGCGGGTTGGGTCTGCTGACGCCGCCGCTGCTGGTGGTGCTGACCTTTGCGATGGGCTGCGGTGCGGCGATGGCGATGCCGGCCCAGGCCGCCGTCGTGTCCGAGCTGGTGCCGCGGCCAATGCTGGCCTCGGCGGTGGCGCTCAATTCCATTGGCATCAACATCGCACGTTCACTGGGACCGGCGATCGGCGGTTTGATCGTGGCGCAGCTGGGCCCGGCGTGGGCGTTCGGCGTCAATGCGCTGAGTTTCAGCCTGATGCTGTGGGTGCTGTGGGGTTGGAAGCGCGCACCGGAAGCCTCTGCATTGCCGCCTGAGGGCTTCGGTGCCGGGCTGCGGGCCGGGTTGCGCTATGCGTTGCGCGCCGGTCGCCTGCAGGCGGTGCTGATCAAGTCGGCCGGGTTCTTCTTCTTTGCCAGCGCCGCCACCGCGCTGCTGCCGCTGGTGGTGCGCGGCGAGCTGCAGGGCGGGGCCGGGCTGTATGGCTTCCTGCTCGGCTGCATTGGCGTGGGTGCGGTAGCCGGCGCGCTGCTGCTGCCGATCCTGCGCGCAAGGCTGGACCGCGACCTGCTGGTGCTGCTGGCCACCGTTGCGTTGGCGATCAGCCTGCTCGGCCTGGCCTGGGTACGCAGCCTCGTCGTGCTGCCGGTGGCGATGCTGGTGAACGGCTTCGCCTGGATCACCGTCCTGTCCTCGCTGCAGATTGCCGCGCAGACCGCCGTGCCACCGTGGGTGCGGGCGCGCGCGCTGTCGCTGTACATCATGGTGTTCTCGCTGGGCATGGCCGCCGGCGGCCTGAGCTGGGGCAGCGTGGCCCAGCGCAGTTCCATTCCGCTGGCGCTGACCATCGCCGCCATTGGCGCGGTGGTGGGGGGGCTGCTGGTCTGGCGGGTGCGTATTGCCGGCACCGAAACCCTGGACCTGCGCCCCGCCGGCAGCTGGCCGGCCCCCGAGCTGGCCGAGCCGGTGTCGCATGATCGCGGCCCGGTGCTGGTGACGGTGGAGTACCGGATTGATGCGGCTGACCGCGCGGCGTTCCACACGCTGATCGGCGAGCTGGGCCGCATTCGTCGTCGCGATGGCGCGGTGGTCTGGGGTGTGGCCGAGGATGTCGCTACGCCGGGGATTCATCTGGAGTATTTCGTGACCAGTTCCTGGGTGGAGCACCTGCGCCAGCACGAGCGGGTGACCGCGGAGGATCGCGTGTATCAGGAGCGGATCCGCGAACTGCACCGGGGCGAGCATGCGCCGGTGGTGCGGCATTTCGTGGGTGGGGAAGGGGTGTTGAAGCACATGGGGCATCATCACCATCACGACCTTGGGTAACGCCAGTGTTTCCGAACGTCATGGACCCGTAGAGCCGGGCTTGCCCGGCTGCTTCTCGCGAAACATCACCTCGCAGGCGGCAATCACCGTGGCACCGCCTTAACCCTGCGCCCAGTATCCTGCGCTGTCTTTTTGCAGGAGTACCCCCAATGCGGTGGATAGCGTTACTGGCCGCCCTGGCCATGCCGGTCGTGGCATGGCTCTCACAAACCGGCCAGTTCGGCCCCACCAACGGAGCCATCTCCGACCGCTACCCCACGCTGCTGGTCGCAGCCGGCTACGCGTTCTCCATCTGGGGCCTGATCTTCCTGCTGGATGTGGTCTTCGGCGTCTGGCAACTGCGCCGCCGCACCCCCGACTTCAACGCCCGGGTGCGCGGCTGGGCCACCGTCGGCTTCGCCCTCACCGCGGCCTGGATGCCGGTGTTCTCGCAGCAGGCGTTCCTGCCGGCGCTGGCCATCATCTGGGCCGCGCTGGGTTGCATGGCCGTCGCCGCCGTGCGCGCCGCACCGCTCAACGCCAGTGCCGGCCAGCGGGCATTCGCTGCCTATCCGTTGGCGCTGCACGCCGGCTGGCTGAGCATGGCGGCGTTCCTCAACACCGCCCAGGTGATTGTCGCCTACGGCTGGCTGGACACCGCCAACATGCTGCCGTGGAGCCTGGTCCTGCTGGCCCTGGCCACGCTGCTGGCGTGGTGCATGAACCTGCTGCTGCGTGGGCACTATGCGTACCCGGCCGCCGTGATCTGGGCGCTGGTGGGGGTGTATGTAAAGCAGTCGGGCTGGCGCTTGCCCGGTGCCGACACCGTGGCCGTGCTGGCGCTGGGCGTGGCCGCGTTGCTGCTGGTGCAGACCCTGCTGCTGCGCGCACGTGCGTGGCGTGCCCCGCGTGTCGCTGTGGTGGCGGCGCATCGTCACCGTCGCTGATTCCACTCATCGCTTACGTAAGGAGCCGCTGATGCGCGCCGCACTTCATGACACCTTCGGTGACCCCACCCAGGTATTGCACGCAGGCGAGGTCGCGCTGCCTGAACCCGGCGCAGGTGAGGTGCGCATCCGCACCGTGCTCGCCGCGATCCACAACCACGACCTGTGGACGGTGCGTGGCCAGTACGGTTACAAGCCGGAGTTGCCGGCCGTAGGTGGCAGCGAAGGCACGGGCGTCATCGACGCGCTGGGCGAGGGCGTGACCGGGCTGCACCTCGGGCAGCGGGTGAGTGCTGCTTCGGTGCATGGCAGCTGGGCCGAAGCCTTCATCGCCCCGGCGCGCATGGTCATTCCCATGCCGGACGCCATTGATGACGAGACTGCCGCGCAGCTGATTGCCATGCCGCTGAGCGCGCTGATGCTGCTGGAGTTCCTGCAGGTCGAGCGCGGCCAGTGGATCGTGCAGAACGCCGCCAACGGCGCGGTGGGCAAGGCGCTGGCGATGCTGGCGCGTGCGCGTGGCGTGCACTGCCTGAACCTGGTGCGGCGCGATGATGGCGTGGGCGAGATGCAGGCGCTGGGAATCGAGCACACCTATTCCACGGCGCAGGCGGATTGGCTGGACCAGGTGAAAGCAGCGCTGGGCGAGGGCGGGGCGGCCGCTGCCGTGGACTCGGTGGGCGGTAAAGCCAGCGGTGAACTGGTGAGCCTGCTCGGTGAAGGAGGCACCTTGGTGTCGTTTGGCTCGATGACCGGTGAACCGATGCAGATCGGCAGCGGTGATGTGATCTTCAAGCAGGCCACGATCAAGGGCTTCTGGGGCAGCAAGGTCAGCCAGGACATGGCCCCGGAAAACAAGCGTCGGTTGGTGGGTGAGCTGTTGAAGCTGGCGGCGGAGGGTGGACTGAGCCTGCCGGTGGACGGTGTGTTTGGCCTGGATCAGGTGGCCGCGGCGGCCAAGGCCAGCCTGCAGCCCGGTCGCAACGGGAAGGTGCTGCTGCGCCCGTAACCCATCAATTCCGCGCCGACCCCTTAACCCTACCCACCCGGTGAAGCCACGCCCTGCGTGGCTTTACGGATGCAGGGCAGGCTTCAATGCGCATCGCGGCCCCCCACAGATGTCGGCGTGGCCCTGACGCGGACGCTGGTAATGACCGACGCTGGACGGGCATTGACGCGCATAGCGCGTCACGTCGGGTGGTGCAAAGGCATTGACGCGCGTGGCGCATCACTACGGGTGGTGCAAAGGAACTGACGCGCGTGGCGCGTCGTTACGGGTGTTGGATCGTTCGGAGGGGTAGAGTCGGTCGCCAGACGACTGCAGTGAAGCGTTGAGCGTTCTTTAGCGCATGACCGGAAAGCGAAGAGGCACAAAGCACGGCCGTGCATTTGGGCCAATGGGCAATCAGAGCGTCCTGCCTGCGGCCAGTAACAGCGTTTCGTCGATTTCAATGCCTTACCGGGCGTTGCCAGTTTCACGGCGGTCGTCTTGCGAGCGACCCTACCACCCCAGAGGGTCCACGCCAGGGTCCACGCCAGAAGGTGCACGCCAGGAGGTGCACGCCAGAAGGTGCGCGCCAGAAGGTCCACGCCAGAAGGTCCACGCCAGAAGGTCCACGCCAGAAGGTCCACGCCAGAAGGTCCACGCCAGAAGGTCCACGCCAGAAGAAGCACGCCAGAAGAAGCACGCCAGAAGGTGCGCGCCAGACGGCCCACACCAGACAGCCCACGCCAGAGGTCCGCTCCCACACCGGCGCGCTATCATCTGCGCTCCTGAAATCCCTGCGAGACCTGCCATGACCCTTTCCCGCTTCTACCCCATTGGTACCCCCGGTCAGGTCTGGGGCGCGGAAGAGAAGGCCCAGTGGCGGGCAGGGCAGCCGAAGCAGCGCAGCTATGCCGATGAGGTGGTGAGCAAGGTCCACGCGCTGGGCGCGGACTTTGACATCGTGCCCTACGGCGAACTGGACTACGCCCCGGACCAGTACACCCTGTTCGCCCTGCGCAGCCGCGACTGGAACCCGGCGCTGCCCAGCGTGCTGGTTACCGGTGGAGTGCACGGCTATGAAACCAGCGGCGTCGAAGGCGCACTGCAGTTCGTGGCGCAGCGCGCCAAGGATTACGCTGGCAAGGCCAACCTGCTGGTGGCCCCGTGCGTGAACCCCTGGGGCTTCGAGCGCATCAACCGCTGGAACGCGCTGGCGATCGACCCGAACCGTTCTTTCGTGACCGACAGCCCGGCCGCCGAATCCGCTGCATTGATGGCGCTGGTGCAGCCCTTGCGTGACGGCATGGTGCTGCACATCGACCTGCACGAAACCACCGACAGCGACGAAACCGAATTCCGCCCGGCGCTGGCCGCGCGCGATGGCAAGCCGTTCGAGCCGGGCGGCATTCCCGATGGCTTTTATCTGGTCGACGACACCGAGAATCCGCAGCCGGCGTTCCAGCAGGCCGTCAACGCCGAAGTAGAAAAGGTGACCCACATCGCCCCGGCCGACGACAAGGGTGAAATCATCGGTTCACCGGTGGTGGCACCGGGCGTGATCGAGTACCCGCTCAAGCGCCTGGGCCTGTGCGCCAGTATCACCGGCGCGAAGTTCACCACCACCACCGAGGTCTACCCGGACAGCCCGCGCGCGACCCCGCAGCAGTGCAACGACGCGCAGGTGGCGGCGGTGTGCGCCGCCATCGACTACGCGCTGGCGCACCGCTGATTACACCCGCACCCAGCGGGATGTGATGCCGATCAGCACCATCACCACCGCCACAGCAGTGAAGGCGAACACCAGGCTGCTGGCCTGGGCGACGAAACCGATCAGCGCCGGCCCGGCCAGCACGCCCGCGTAACCCAGGGTGGTGATGGCCGGAATGGCCAGGCTTTCGGGCATGGCCTTCTGGTTGCCGGCCATCGAGAACAGCGCCGGCACGATGTTGGCGCAGCCCAGCCCGATCAGCACATAGCCGGCCAGTGCCGGCAGCAGCGGCGGGGCATAGGTGATCAGTCCGAAGCCGACGGCGGCGACCAGCGCACCGAGCAGAATGGCGCGGTGGCGGCCCAGCCTGGCGACCACGCCGTCGCCGACCAGGCGGGTCACGGTCATGGCGATGGCGAAGCACATGAAGCCGAGGCCGGCGCGGTCCTGCGGCACCTGCTGCACTTCATGCAGGAATACCGCGCTCCAGTCGAGCATGGTGCCTTCGGCGAGGAAGGCAACGAAGCACAGCACGCCGATGGCCAGCACCACGCCATGCGGCACGGCGAACATCGGCGCGTCATTCGGCGCGCGGTCGCGCCGCCACCAGCGCACGGAAACGGCCAGCAGCGCGATCATCACTGCCGAGGCCAGCACACACACCAGCAGCGGCGAAACGCGCATCGAAAGCAGGGTGGTGATGGCCGCTGCGCCAATCGCCCCGCCGATGCTGTAGAAGGCGTGGAAGTTGGACATCATCGGCCGTCCGCTTTCGCGCTCGACGATCACGGCCTGCATGTTCATCACGCAGTCGCACGCACCCACGCCGGCACCGAACACAAACAGCGCCGCGCCCAGCGTCCACGGTGACGGGGCAATGGCCAGCAGGGGCAGGGCCACCATCGCCATCAGCAATGTGATCACCATGATGGCGCGGCAGCCGAAGCGCGCGGCCAGTGCACCGGCAATCGGCATCGCCAGCAACGAGCCTGCCCCCAGGCACAGCAGCACCAGGCCGAGGGTGCCTTCATCCAGCCCGGTACGGTTCTTGGCATACGGCACCAGCGGTGCCCAGGCGGCGGTGGCGAAGCCCGGCAGCAGGAAGGCCGCGCGGGTGGCGTGTTGTTCGGCGCGCGCCTGGGCGGGCGCACTCATCGTTGTGGTCATGTAAAAGAGATCTCAGACGTGGGCGGCGCGCAGCAGGTCGACGCCACGGCGTTCGAAAGCGGCAGTGTGGGTATCAGGGGCGTCAGCTTCCACCACCAGCACGTCGATCTGCTCGACGCTGCCGATGCGGTGGGAGGCCTGCGTACCCAGCTTGTCGTTGGTGGCGACCACGATGCAGCGGCTGCTGGCGGCGAGCAGGGCGCGTTTCAGCGCCGCTTCTTCGCCATCCACCGCCCACAGGCCGGCCTCGGCGTCGACCGCACAGGTGCCGATGAAGCACACGTCTGCACGAAGGGCGGCAACCGCCTCCAGTGCCTGTGCGCCGACCGCCGCGCCCAGGCGCGGATCCAGGCGTCCGCCGATCAGGCTGACCTCGAAACCGCGACGTGCCATCAACGCCATCGCGATATCCGGCGCGTTGGTGATCACCCGCAGCGCCATGTGGCCTGGCAGGGCGGCGGCGATAGCGCTGTTGGTGGAACCGGCATCAAGCAGCACCACGTCACCGCGCCGTACCTGTGTCGCCGCAGCATCGGCCAGTGCCTGTTTCTGCACGGTCTGCTGGGCATGACGTGCCACCAGCGGCGGCGCTTCCGGGGCGGCCGGCAGGGCACCGCCGTAGACCTTGCGGCACAACCCCTGGCTGGCCATATCACGCAGGTCGCGGCGGATGGAATCTTCGGAAACGCCCAGCTGGAGCGCCAGTTGGGCCGAGAATACCCGCCCGTTCTGGCGCAGCAGGTCGAGGATGGCCTGTTGGCGTTCGCCGGGGAGTGCGTCGCTCTCTTCGTGCATGAATGGATACAACCGTGCAGATGTAATGGCGCAAAGATACACGAAGTAGCGATAAATACGGATGAATACGTATAAACGGGAGCGGCTGCTAGTCCGCGCGGGCCAGCTCGGGTTGGATCACCCCGGCCACCCAGTCCATGAACGCCGCCACCCGGCGCGGCAGATGCCGGCGCTGCGCGTAAAGCAGGGTCACCGGCATCGGCTCGGCCACGCACTGTGGCAGTACTTCCAGCAGATCCCCGCGCGCCATCGCCGCACGCGCGCCCAGCCGTGGCACCTGGATGATGCCCAGCCCGGCCAGTGCGGCGGCGCTGTAGGCCTCGCCGCTGTTGACGGTGATCGGTCCGCCCATCGGCAGGCTTTGATAGGCCTGGCCGTCGAAGTACTCAAACCCCGGCGAACGCTGGCCCAGGGTGCCTACGTAGTGGATCAGCGCGTGCGTGGCCAGGTCAGCCAGGGTCTGCGGCATGCCCCGTGCGGCGATGTAGGCGGGGCTGGCGCAGTTGACGATATGCATCACGCCGAGCGGGCGGGCGACCAGCGTGTTGTCGTCCAGCGGGCCCACCCGCAGCACGCAGTCGAAGCCTTCGCGAATCAGGTCCACGCGGCGGTCGGTGCCGCTGAGCTCGATCTCCAGCGCGGGATGCTGGCCGAGGAAATCCGGCAGGTGCGGCACCACCAGCTGCCGCGCCAGCCCGCTGGACATGTCCACGCGCAGGCGTCCGGTCAGCTGCCCGGTTTCGCGGCGGAACATGCCCTGCAGGTCTTCCATGTCGTCCAGCAGGTCGCGGGCGCGCTGCTGGTACTGCGCGCCATCGGCGGTCAGCCGCACCCGCCGCGTGGTCCGGTGCAGCAGCTGCACGCCGACCTCGGCTTCCAGTCGCTGCACCGCCAGCGAAACGCTGGCCTTGGGCAGGCCCAGGCTGTCGGCGGCGCGGGTGAACGAGCCGAGTTCGGCCACCCGGAGAAAGCTGCGCAACTGGTCAAGGCGGTCCATGGATTGTTCGCTGTGGTTGGACAGTCAAATCAGGATCGCGCGATTTATGGGGCCGGGCAAGGGTAATAGTCTGGCCGCACCCCAACCAAGGAGCACGTCATGAGCACGACCTCCCGCATCACCCTGATCACCGGCGGCAGCCGCGGCCTGGGCCGCAACGCCGCGTTGGCACTGGCCGCCGACGGCTCCGATGTGATCATTACCTACCGCAGCCAGGCCGACGCCGCGCAGCAGGTGGTGGCACAGATTGAAGCGCTGGGCCGCCGCGCCGCCGCGCTGTCGCTGGATGTCGCCGACAGCGCCGGCTTCGAGGCCTTTTCCGCCGCAGTGAAAGCCCAGTTGCAGCAGTGGGGTGCCACCGGCCTGCAGGGCCTGCTCAACAACGCCGGCGAAGGCCTGTATGCCGGCTTCACCGAGACCACGCCGGCGCAGTTCGACTACCTGGTTGCCGTGCATCTGAAGGGCCCGTACTTCCTGACCCAGGCGCTGCTGCCCCTGATCAGCGACGGTGGCCGGATTCTCAATGTATCCAGCGGGCTGGCCCGCTTCGCGCTGCCGGGCAGCTCGGCCTACGCGATGATGAAGGGCGGCATTGAAGTGTTCAGCCGTTACCTGGCCAAGGAGCTGGGGGCGCGTGGGATCAGCGCGAACACGCTGGCACCCGGCGCGATTGAAACCGACTTCGGTGGTGGCCACGTGCGCGACAACCAGGACATCAACAAGATGGTGGCGGGGAATACGGCGCTGGGCCGTGCGGGCCTGCCGGACGACATCGGGCCGGTGGTGGCGGCGCTGCTGTCGCCGCGTACCGGGTGGATCAACGCGCAGCGCGTGGAAGCCTCAGGCGGAATGTTCATTTAAGCGAACGGTTCGCATTAGCGATAACCCGGCTATCATGGCGGCCCCTTCGCCGTGATCACCGGGTTCGCTTTTGAAAACCTCTGCTGCGCTCAGCCCGATGGGCCGTGTCTTCGCCATCGTGGCCCTGTTTGAAGCCTTCACCTGGGCGGGCCTGCTGATCGGCATGTACTTCAAGTACCACGCTGGCGAGCCCACCACGCTGGGCGTGCGCATCTTCGGCCCGCTGCACGGGCTGGCCTTCATGGTCTACGTGGTGGTCACCGTGCTGGCCGCCGTACGCCTGCGCTGGCCGTGGTGGGCCGCGCTGATCGCGATCGCGGCCGCGGTGCCGCCGTTGGTGACGCTGCCGCTGGAGTGGTGGTTCAAGCGGATGGGGCTGCTGGCACCGCGGACGGTGCCAGCCGCCGCACCGGTTACCAGCGGTAGCTGAGACCCAGCTGTGCGCTGCGCTGGTGGTAGCCGGAGCCGCTCTGCAGGCTCAGGCCGGCCCATGCGCCCAGACCGCCGCGGAAGCGGATGCTTGCCCCGGCGCTGAACTCCCCGCGGTTGCGCGGAATGCGCGCATCCACCGGGGCGTCGTCCATACGTACATAGGCGTTGCTGCTGTCGCGCAGCCAGTGTGCGGCAACGAAGGGCTGCACCTCGGCCGCGGTGCCGCTCCAGCGGGTCACCCCGGACAGGCGCACCCCGGCGCGGCCAAAGGTGCCGTTGGCGTCCTCGTAGCGCACCACGGTTCCATTACGTTCGGTGTGGGCGTCCACGTCCCAGCGCGTGTAACCCACCTGCAGCTGCGGTTCGATGAACACGTGGCCGTGGTCGCCGTACGACACCGGGATGGCATAGCCGACCTCCATGGCTCCGTGCCAGGCGCGGCTGTCGTAACGTTCGCGTTCGAGGCCTAGCCCATCCACCGTGTTCCGGAACGCGGCACGCTGGACGGAGGCGTCCACGTACAGACCCGCGTAGGGATCGGCGGCATGACCCGGACGCCAGGTGGCATAGGCACCCACCGCATTGCCCTTCACCTTGCCGCGTGCGTAGTAGCCGGTGAGCGTGCTGGTGGACGTGCTGCTTGCGTTGCCGCTGGCCAGCATGACGCCGACGCGGCTGCCGCGTTCGCTGCCGAACACGTCGGTGCCGACACTCAGGGCCTGGCTGCTGCCGCGCACATCGAGCTGACGCGCGTCCGCTCCAAAGCCGGACCGCGTGCCGTCCACGCGTGCCCACACGCGCCCGCTGTTCTGGCCGTCGTGGCGCGTGTGATAGCCGAGGCGGAACATCTGTCCGGCGGCCTGCAGATTGGCCAGGTAGGCACCGGGCTCCGGGCGCAGCACCGGTTCCGGTTCCGGCTCGGGCTCCGGCTCCGGTTCCTGGCATTCCGGCAGCGTCGGGTCGATGTCGCAGGGGTCCGGTTGGACCGGCAACTCCGAGCGCAGGTACCAGTCGCCATCGGCGGTGCCTTTGAACAGGAAGTACTCGTACTGGCCGCCTACCGCGCGTCCGTCCAGGTCGAAGGTGCCATTGGAGGCCCCGGCCACGTCGATCAGCTGGATGCCCTGGTCGGTGAGCGCGCCGGCACCGCCGACGTTGTTCACCCGCACGTAGGTCTGGCCGCTGGTGTCCCCGCCGATCACCAGGCGGTCGGTGGAGGCGTCGTCGCCGGCCAGCACGGTATTGAACACCAGCGTGCCGCCGCTGCCGCTGTAGTTGCCGGCCACTTGCAGGGTATGGAACGCGCCGCCGTCACTGAACTGCACCACCGCGCCACTGCCCACGTCGAGCTGCTGCACGTTGCTGTCGGCGGTCAGCTGCCAGCCCGCATCGGCCAGCGCCACGCTGTTGCCATTGAGGATCGCACCGCGCAATGCGGCTCCGCCGCCGAGCGAAACATCCAGCGTGCCGGTGAACGGGCCCTGGGTCTGGGCCACCAGATCGCCTTCGATGGTGGAACCGGTGATCGCCACGGTGGCCGTGGCGCGGGCTGCCACCTGCACGGCCATCCCGTTGCTGGCCGTCAGCGTGCTGCCGTTGCCCAGGGTGATGTCGGCGTTGGCCGTGCCGACCACGTCCAGCGCCGGGCCGGCGCTGGCGCTGACCTGCGAGCCGTCGATCACCACCGTATTCGTGCCGGCGGCGGTGCCATTGATGCTGATGCCGCGCTGCGTACCCTCAATGCGGCTGCCCTGGGTGACGTTGAGCGTGCCGTTGCTCAGCGCCACGCCGGCCCCGCTGCTCAGCCCGGTACCGGTGCCGGTGCCGCGCACCGTGCTGCCTGCAAGGTTCAAGGTGGCACCGGCGTTGACCGTGGCACCGAGGCTGCCGCTGAGTTCCGAGCCGGTGACCGTTGCGGTGGGGCCGCTGCCGCCCGCACCGGCCAGGACCAGGGCGGTGTTGGTGGAGGTCACCTGCGAGTTGGTCAGCTGCAGGGTGCCGCCGCTCATGTCGATGCCGGCGGTGAAGCCGTCGAGCGTGCTGTTGCTCACCTGCGCGCTGCCGCCACTGATGGCCAGTGCATGCCCGAGGCCGCCGGTCCCGGTGCCGGTGGAGGACACCGTCACGGTGTCCAGCACCAGTTGCCCGTCACTGGCGACCTGGAAGGCCTCGTTGGCGGTGGTGACGTTCGCGTTGCGGACGGTCAGCACACTGCCCGCATCGGAGACCGCCAGCCCGCGGCCGAGCGAGGTGATGTTGGTGCCATCCAGTGTCATCTGGCTGCCGGAGCGGGCACTGCCGGCATCCCCGACGGTGGAAACGATGTCGATGTTGCCGCCGGTGAGGGTGGCCGTGGCCGCGTTGAGTGCGCGGATGCCGAAGACGCCGCGCAGAAGACCGCCGTTGGAAATGACCGACGCACCGTCCACGAGCACGGTGTTGGTTTCCGCGCCGGCTTCCAGGGTTAACTCGGCACCGTCGGAGACGGTCCAGTCCTCAACCGGATCACCGGCGTTGACGGTATGGGTGGTGCCCGGGCCGGTGAGGGTGGCGGCATGGGCGGGCAGGGCAAGGGACAACGCGATGGCGCTGAACAGCGCACAGCGCTGGCGGCACTGAGAGAGAGGCCTCATTGTGAAATCTCCGGAGCGTGAAGCGACAACCCCCGTTGGTTCACAACTCAACCGGGATCAGGCGAAGCGCGCATGATCCGGTGGTGGACGTCCCCCCCCAATGCAACTAGTTGCGGGTTGAAGGCGACACGTCCACGCGTTCAGCATGTCCAAGGCGATGTCGGTCAGATGTGAAGATTTCGCGACGTCCGGTCCGACGCGAGCGCCGCCAACGCCGCGCCGATCTGGGCGGGCGACTGGTAGCCCGGAAGGCGTTGCACTTCCGCACCGTG
This sequence comes from Stenotrophomonas maltophilia, assembly GCA_002387845.1. Classification (GTDB taxonomy): domain Bacteria; phylum Pseudomonadota; class Gammaproteobacteria; order Xanthomonadales; family Xanthomonadaceae; genus Stenotrophomonas; species Stenotrophomonas maltophilia_AG. The sequence continues at coordinate 59,606 of DGLB01000030.1, forward strand.
GCGCACCACCCCCAGCGTGGGCGTCTGGCGCAACCCCAGGGCCCGGAAACAGGCTTCACCCACCGTCTCCATCCGCACCTTCAACAACACCACGTCAGCCGCTTCAGGGGTCTGGGCGACGCTGGCCAGCGCCATGTCCAGCATCCGGCAGCCGGGACACTGGTCTTTGTAGTAGTCCACCAGCACGGTGGGGTGCTCGCGCACGATGCGCTGCAGATCGTCGGGCGAGGTGGCGTGCAGGGTCAGCATGGGGGTGGGCTCTCGGGGTCGGCCAGCACCTGGTCGGCCCAGTGCTGGATGGCCTGGCGGTCGGCCGTGCCGTGTGGCATCTGCTCGATTTCCAGGACCGGGTAGGGGGAGTGGAAGTAGCTGGCCAGCCGGTGCGCCGCGCCGCAGTAGTACTCCATGCCCCATTGGGTTTCGCCGGTGCCGAAGATGGCCACGCGCTCGGCCGGTGGCAGGCCGGGATGGTCGCGCAGCAGGGCAACGAAGTTTTTCATCTCGGTGGGTGTGCGTCCGGCGTTGTCGGTCCACGCGCCCAACAGGTAGCGGTCGTGTGGGCGGGTCAGGATGGGCAGCGCCTGCTCGGAGTCTTCGTCGGCTTCCAGCCAGTCGACCGCATGGCCGCGGCCGCGGCAGTGGGCGGCCAGCAGGCGGGCGACCTCGCGGGTGTTGCCGCTGAGGGAAGCAAAGGCGATCAGGATGTGCATGCTGGGCTACAGATCATCGAACCCATTGTCCGAATTGGTCTTCTTGTAGCTGGCATTGCGCATCTCGAAGAAGTCGGTCTTGGTCTCGGTGAAATTGTCCGCGTACGCCTTGATCCACGGCATCACGTTGGCATTGGCGTCGCTGTACAACTTGTCGATGCCCAACATGCCGGCCATCTTGTTGGCCCGGTACTTCACGTAGCGGATCATCTCGTCCACGTCGATGCCGTCGATGCCATCCAGCACTTCGCCGGTCCAGCGCGTTTCCAGCGCAATGGCGTGTTCGAACGCGTCGTGTACGTAGGCGGTGAGCTGGTCGCCCTGCAGAGCCTGGTTCTCGCCGATGATGGCGCGGATCAGCTCGCTGATGAACTTGGTGTGGGCCAGTTCGTCGCGGTTGATGAAGCTGATGATCTTGCCGGTGCCGGTCATCCGGTTCTGCCGCACCAGGTTGTAGAAGAACGCGAAGCCGGAATAGAAGTTGATGCCTTCCAGAATGGACGACTGGATCAGCGAGCGGATCAGGGTCTCGGCGGTCTTCTCGCGCATGAAGTCGTCATACGACTCCATGATCGGCGCATTCCGCGCGAGGATGGTGGGGTGGGTACGGGCCAGCTCGAATACGCGGTTCTGGTCGGCCAGCCCGGCGATGGAGGCCAGCACGTAGCTGTAGCTTTCGTTGTGGATGACTTCCTGCTGGCCGATGATCGCGGCATTGGCATGCGCGGCCGGGTCGGTGATGTACTCGGCCACGTTGTAGATGAAGCGGGTCTGCGGGGAGTCCAGTGTGGCAAGCAGGCCGATGATGGAATCGTAGGCGTTCTTCTCGCGGGCGGAGAGCTCGCCGTACTGGCGCGCGTCGCCCTTCATGTCCACTTCGTCTGGAATCCAGAAATTGGTCGAGAGTTCCTTGTACGCCCGGTAGAAGGACGGGTAGGGAATGTCGTTCCAGTTCAGGATGCCGCTGGTGCGGCCGTTGATGATGCCGGTGGAACGGTTGGGGTGGCGCGGTTCGAGGATCTTGATGCGTTCGAGCGGGGTGGCCATGGGGGTTCCGATTCAATGAGGGGGGGGCGTTACGAACTGCACCATTCGCATTCGTCGATATCGATATCGTTGGAGCGCACGTAATACGTGGTCTTCAACCCTTCCTTCCACGCCGTCATGTGCAGGTCCAGCAGCGTGCTCGCCCGGATCGTGCTGGGCACGTACAGGTTGAAGCTGATTGCCTGGTCCACATGGCGCTGGCGGCGTGCGTTCTGTCGAATGCTGGCGAACTGGTCCAGCCGGTACGCGCCCTTCTCGTAATACGGGTAGGTCTCCAGCGACAGCCCCGGTGCCGCAACGGGTCGGCGGAAGTCCTTCTTCTCCTCGTAGTAGAACGCGCCGTACACCGGGTCGATGGAGGCGGTGGAGCCGGCAATCTGCGCGGTGCTCATGTTCGGGGCCACCGCCATCAGCCAGCCATTGCGCAGTCCGTGCACGCCGACCTGCGCGGCCAGCTCCTGCCAGGCCGGGCTGGTATAGCCGCGTGCCCGGAAATACTCGCCGTTGTGCCACTCACTGCCGAGGAAAGCGCTGTAGCGGCCCTTTTCCTGGGCCAGCTGCAGGCTGGCGCGGATCGCCAGGAAGTTGATCCGCTCGTACAAGGCATCGGCGTAATCCTCGGCGCGCGGGTCGTCCCAGGCGATGTGCTGCTGCGCCAGCAGGTGATGCCAGCCGAACGTACCCAGGCCGATGGCGCGGTACTTGCGGTTGGTGATGGTGGCCTGTGGCACCGGCAGCTGGTTGAGGTCAATCACGTTGTCGAGCATGCGCACCTGCACGCTGACCAGCCGTTCCAGCACGTCGTGGTCAAGCAGGTCCGGCGCGGCGGTAACCGCACGTCCGAGGTTGATCGAAGACAGATTGCACACCACGAAATCACCGGCCTGGCGGGTGGTGACGATCTGGTCGCCGCTGATCATTTCCTGCATCAGCCGGGTCGGGCTCATGTTCTGCAGGATCTCGGTACACAGGTTGCTGGAGTAGATGTTGCCGGCATGCTTGTTCGGGTTCCTGCGGTTCACTTCATCGCGGTAGAACATGAACGGGTTGCCGGTTTCCAGCTGGCTGACCATGATCCGCTTGAACAGGTCGATGGCCTTGACCGTGCGCCGGCTGATCCGCTCGTCGGCCACCACCTCGGCATAGCGGGTGCGGAAGCTGCCCTGGCCACGCTGTTCGTCGTGGAAGTCCTGCAGGTACCAGCCCTTGATCCGGTGCACCTCGTGCGGGTCGAACAGGTACCAGTCGCCACGGCGTTCCACCGCTTCCATGAAGATGTCCGGCAGGCACACCGAGGTGAACACGTCGTGCGCACGCAGGCGCTGGTCGCCGTTGTTCAGGCGCAGATCCAGGAACGCCTCGATGTCGCGGTGCCAGATGTCGAGATAGACGGCGATGGCCCCCTTGCGCTGGCCCAGCTGGTCCACGCTGACCGCGGTATTGTTGAGCTGCTTGATCCACGGCACCACGCCGCCGGACGAGTTGGCCACGCCGCGGATCGGCGCACCCGCCGAGCGCACATAGCCCAGGTAGGCACCGACGCCACCGCCGTGCTTGGACACGCGGGCAATGTCGGTGTTGGAGTCGTAGATGCCCTGCAGGCTGTCATCCACGGTGTCGATGAAGCACGACGACAGCTGCCCCCCGGTCTTGCCGGCGTTGGCCAGGGTCGGCGTGGCCACGGTCATGTACAGGTTGGACAACGCCCAGTACGCCTCGCGCACCAGCAGCATGCGCCGGCGGCGCGAGCGCTCGCCATGCAGGTGCTCGTGCTGCATCAGGTAGAGCGCGATGGTCAGCCAGCGTTCCTGCGGCAGTTCGAAGACGCCGCGCGAGTGGTCGGTGGCGAGGTAGCGGGTGGCCAACAGGTACAGCCCGTTGTAGGCGAACAAGGTGTCGCGCTCCGGGTCGATCATGCGCCCGGCTTCTTCCAGCTCTTCCTTGGAATAGGCCTTCAGGATGTCGATGGAATAGACGTTGCGGTCGGCCAGGCTCTCCTGCAGGCCCACATACGAGCCGTAGCGCAGGGTGGCGTCATAGAAGCGGTTCTTGCTGGCGCGCTTGTACAGGCGGCGCAGGTACAGGCGTGCGGCGAAGTGCTCCCAGTCGGGCGCGACCAGGTCAATGCGTGATTCGGCCTCGCGCACCAGCAGGTCGACCAGGTCATCGGCGCTGAGCTGGGCGCGACGGGTGATCAGGGCCAGCACCGCACGCAGGTAGTCGGCCAGGTCCAGCGCCGGGAACTCGGCATGCACGGTGCGCAGGCTGCGCTCCAGCCGCGCCGGATCAAACGGCATGCGGCGGTTGCCGCCTTCCTTGGTGATCCACAGCGGCGCTTCGCCGGCCACGGCGGTCGGCTCCGGTGCCAGCGCGGCATCGGCGGACAGGGTGTTGAATTCGTTGTTCATCGCAGTTCCATGCAGTACGCGGTCAATAGGGCGCGATGCGGTCATCGCAGCGTCTGGACGGCGGTCATGGAGGCGGGCCCCGGCGGGGGCGGAAGGTCACGGCCGCAGCGGGGCGGTGACCAGAGGCGGGCTTCCAGGTGCCGTACGAAAAGAACCGGACCTGGCGGAAGCGGGGAGCCGATAAACACAACATAGTGTGGACGCGTCTCATCGTCAACATCATATGTAGTGTTGAGGGTGAGGCAACGTGACCCGTTGCCGCACCCTGGGGTGCCTACCAGTGGCCGAGGACCTTCCACCAGACGATGCCCACGGTCGCGAACACCAGCAGCTCGAACACGCACATCACAAAGCCCACGCGCCACCACGTGCCCAACGTGACGTAACCGCTGCCGAAGATGATCGGCGAGGTACCGGTGGCGTAATGGGTCAGCGTCATCATGATCGCCGAGCCGGCGGTCATCATCAGCATGAAGGGAATCACGTAGTCCGGCGGAATCAACAACGCGCCCACGCCGAGGAAGGCCAGCAGCATCGCGCTGATGTGGGCGGTGGTGCTGGCGAACAGGTAATGCGAGAACACGAAGGCCAGCACCAGCACCGCCGCGATGGCCTGCCAGCCCATGCCGCTGGCGACGATGGCGTTCTTCATGCCTTCGGAGAACCAGCTGATCACGCCGAGCTTGTTCAGCTGCTCGGCCATCATCACCAGCGCGCCGAACCAGATCAGCGTGTCCCAGGCGCTCTTCTCGGACAGCACGTCGTCCCAGTCGATGGTGCCGGTGATGATCAGCACGAACAGGCCCAGGAACGCCACCACGGTGGGGTCCAGGGTGAAGGCGGGGCCGAAGATCATCGCCGGCAGGTTGGCCCACAGCGCCAGCAGCAGGCCGAAGGTGCCCATCATCACCTTTTCCCTGCCGCTGAGCGGGCCCATGGTCTGCAGTTCACTGCGCGCGAAATCCACGGCGTTCGGTGTGTGTTTCAGTTCCGGCGGGGACAACAGGTAGATCACCAGCGGCATCAGCAGCAGGCACACCAGGCCCGGCAGCAGCATGCACAAGGCCCAGGTGGTCCAGCTCAGGTGGAACTGCTGGTGGGTTGCCTTGGCGACGAAGTCCACCACCAGCGGGTTGGGTGCGGTGGCGGTGAGGAACATCGCCGAGGTGATCGGGTTGGCGTGGTAGTTCACCAGTGCCAGGTAGGTGCCGACCTTGCCTTGGGTGCCCTTGGCCGGATCGGAATCGAAGGCGTTGGCAATCGAACGCATCACCGGGTGCACGATGCCGCCGCCGCGCGCGGTGTTGCTGGGGGTGAACGGGGCCAGCACCAGTTCGCAGACCGCCAATCCATAGCCGATGCCGACGGTGCGCTTGCCCAGCAGGGCGATGAACATCAGGCCGATGCGGCTGCCCAGGCCGGTTTTCTTCAGCCCGCGCGAAATCAGGATGGCGACCACGATCAACCAGATCAACGGGCTGGCAAAGCTGCTCAGGGCGTCGGTGATCGCCCCCTTGGACGAGGTGGAGGTCACCTGCGAGAGCGAGACGATGACGATGGCCATCATCGCCATCACCCCGATCGGCATCACCTTCAGGATGATTGCCACGATGGTGGTGAGGAAGATCGCCACCAGCCCCCAGGCCTTGGGCGTCAGGCCGTCCGGGCAGGGCAGCAGCAACAGGGTGACCAGCACCACGGTGGTGATCAGCGCCGGCACCAGGCGGAACGGAACGGCGTTGTTGAAGTAGCGGAACAGGGCCTTGAGCGAGGCAAGCATGGTGGGGGTTCCAGGCGGAGTCAGCGTGGGGGTAGCTGGCGCAGGTTCTGCAGGCGCTGCAGCATCAGTTCGGCGTGCAGCTTGGCGTAGCCGTCGTCGGTGAAGTCCTGCGCCATCGGCGAGCTGGCGGCCTGGCGCGCGGCATCGGCACGGGCCTTGTCCAGGTCTTCGCCGCGCAGCGCCAGGTCGGCCAGCACGATCACCTTCCCGGGCTGCACCTCGACGTAGCCGCCGGACACATACACGTGCAGCGGCGGTTCGCTGCCGGCGGGGAACACCGAGACCATGCCTTCGCGCAGGGTGCTCAGCAGCGGGGCGTGGCGGGCCATCACCCCGAAACGGCCTTCGCTGCCGGGCAGGCTGACTTCGCGGACTTCGCCGCTCCAGAGTTCGCCCATCAGGCTGATGATCTGCAGGTCGATGGCGTGGGCATCACCCAGTTGCGGAGGCAGGGGAGTGGAGTGCATGCAGCATCCTTGGGGGGAGGAGTGGGTCCAGCCTAACGTCCCGGATGTTGTCAGGGGTTGATCGACGTCAATGTGTGGACGATTGGGGTGTGACGGCAAATGAGAGCTGTTATCATTTGCGAATCGTTCGCTCGTGGTGTGTGATGCGCTCAACTCCCTCTGTTCCTGGTTTGCCCGCGCTGGTGTTTGCCGCCCTGGCGGGCACCATGGCGATGATGTCGTTCGTGGCCGTGGTGGGCCCGGTGGTGCGCCTGCTGGGGTTGTCGGAATGGCACGCGGGCTTGTCCGTCACCGCGGCGGGGGTGTTATGGATGCTCTCGGCGCGCCCGTGGGGCGGGCTCAGCGACCGGATCGGTCGCAAGCGGGTGCTGGTGATCGCGCTGCTGGCCTACGCCCTGATCTATATCGTGATGGCGGTGTTCGTCGACACCGCGCTGCGTTCGCCACCGGCGGTGTGGCTGTCGGTGCTGGCACTGGTGGGCACGCGGGCCCTGGTCGGCTTGTTCTATGCCGCCGTGCCGCCCACGGCGGCGGCCCTGGTGGCCGACGCGGCCCCGCCCGGTGAACGTGCCGGGGTGATGGCCAAACTGGGCAGCGCCAACGCGCTGGGCATGGTGGTCGGCCCCGCCGCCGCCGGCTGGGTGGCGTACCAGAACCTGTCGCTGACGCTGTATGTGGCCGCACTGCTGCCGCTGCTGGCCTTGGCTGCGGTGGCCTTCGGGCTGCCGTCGGCCGCACCGCCAGCGGCCGCCGCTGGCCGACCGCGCAGCACCCTGGCCTGGCATGACGCGCGCCTGCGTCTGCCGGTGCTGGCCGTGTTCCTGGCCATGGTCTCGGTGACCATCGCGCAGGTCACGGTGGGCTTCTTTGCCATCGATCGGCTGCGGCTGAGCCCCGCCGACGGTGCGCGCATGGCCGGGCTGGCGCTCACCGCGGTCGGGGTGGGGCTGATCCTGGCGCAGGTCGGGGTGATGAAGCTCAAGGGCGTGCCGCCGCGGCGCTGGATTGCCGTGGGCGCGTTGATCTCCGGCATCGGCTTTGCCTCGGTGTCGCTGGTGCAGGTGCCGTGGCAGCTGCTGGCGACCTACGCCGTGGCCGCCTTCGGGATGGGTTTTGTGTTTCCGTCGTTCCAGGCGCTGGCCGCCGATTCGGTGGACGCACATGAGCAGGGTGCCGCCGCCGGCGCGGTGGCATCCGTGCAGGGGCTGGGCATGGTGATCGGCCCGATGGTGGGGACGCTGCTCTACCGGGTGGCCCCTCCGCTGCCTTACCTGCTGGTCGGGGTGCTGTTGCTGGCGCTGTCGGTCGCGGCGGCACTGCATGCGAGGCGCGCGCCATGAGTGAGGCCCTGTACGCCACCAGCGCCAACGACGACGCATTCGGGGGCATCGAACTGAACGATGCCGCACCAGGATTCCTGCTGCGCACCGGCACGCGCACACTGGACGCCCGCGGTTGCCGGGCCATGCTGCCCGCGGGCGGCACCGCGACATTGCGTGCGCGGGTGAGCGACTTCTTCAACGCCAACACCACCGGCTTGCCGTTGCTGGTGGGCGCGCTGCCGTTCGATCCGACCGCGTTGGATGCGCTGTACCAACCGGTTTCGTTGCTGGCGGGGTTACCGTCACACCCGCAGCCGATTCCGGCGTTCGTGGGTGATGTCCGCAGCGAACCGACCCCGCAGGCCTATGCCGATGCCGTGGGCCACGCGCTGGACACCTTGAACAACCCGTACACCCCGCTGCGCAAGGTGGTGCTGGCACGCAGCCTGCACGTGACCGCCACGGGCCCGATTGACCCGCACGCCTTGGCGATGCGCCTGGGCCAGGATGCCGGCGTGGCCCCGTTCGTGGCGGCGCTGCCGGAGGACCCGCGCCTTCCACCGGCATGGCTGGTGGGGGCCAGCCCGGAACTGCTGGTGTCGCGGCAGGGACGCAGCGTGTACTCGCATCCGCTGGCCGGGTCGGCACGACGCAGTGCGGATCCGACCGAGGACGCAGCTGCGGCGCAGGCACTGCTGGGCTCGGCCAAGGACCATGACGAGCATCGCTACGTGGTCGAGGCCATTGTTGAAGCGCTGATGCCCTGGTGCAGCGACATCCGCGCGCCACAGCGACCGGAACTGCATGCCACCGCCAGCATGTGGCATCTGGGCACGCGCATTGAAGCGACCCTGCGTGATCCGTCCACGCCGGTCGCCGCGCTGCTGGCGGCGCTGCATCCCACCCCGGCGGTCTGTGGCACCCCGCACGACGATGCGATGTACAGCATTCGCCGGCTGGAACCGAATCCGCGTGGCTTCTATGCCGGCGCGGTGGGCTGGATGGATGCCGAGGGTGACGGTGAATGGTATGTGGCCATTCGCTGCGCACGCGTGCAGGGCGCGCAGGCGCAGGTGTTTGCCGGTGCCGGCATCGTGTCCGGTTCGCAACCTGCGCTGGAAGTGGCCGAAACGGCGGCGAAATTCACTGCAATGCTGAGCGCCCTGGGCATCGGCCCTGCGGCTTCAACGGAAACCGATTCATGATGATGCACTTCAATGACGCGCACGCGCGTCTGCCACTGGCGCAGTCCTGGCCGGCCGCACGTGCGGCGCGTTACCGCGCTGCCGGGTACTGGCGCGGCGAAACCCTGCCGGGCATGTTGCGCGAACGTGCTGAGACTTATGCCGATGATCTTGCGGTGATCGGCAATGAGGTCCGGCTGACCTATGCGCAGCTCTGGCAGCACGCCGGGCGCATCGGGGCCGGTCTGTTGGCGCGCGGGCTGCGCCCGGGCGACCGTGTGGTGGTGCAGCTGGGCAACACCGGTGATTTCATCGCGGTGGTGTTCGGGCTGTTCCGTGCCGGTCTGATTCCGGTGTATGCCTTGCCGGCGCACCGGTTCACCGAGGTGAGCCATGTGTTGGACAAGGCCCAGGCCAGCGCCTACATCGCCACCGCCCAGTACGAAGGTTTCGACTACCGCACGCTGGCGCGCGAGCTGCTGGCGGCGCGTCCGGCGCTGCAGCAGGTGGTGATCAGCGGCGACGGCCAGGAATTCCCGTCCGTGGCATCGCTGGACGGCGACACCGCGGCGCTGCCGCCCGACCCGGATCCGCAGTCGGTGGCCTTCCTGCAGCTCTCTGGTGGCAGCACGGGGCTGTCCAAGCTGATTCCGCGCACCCACGACGACTACCTGTATTCGGTGCGCGCCAGTAATGAGATCTGCGCGATCACCCGCAGCAGCGTGTACATGGTCGCGCTGCCGGCCGCGCACAACTTCCCGATGAGCTCGCCCGGCTTCCTGGGCGCGTTGTATGCCGGTGCGCGGGTGGTGTTGAGCCCGGGCCCTGGCCCGGACGTGGCGTTCCCGCTGATCGCGCGCGAACAGGTGACCTGCGTGGGGCTGGTGCCCCCGCTGGCGCTGCTGTGGGCGCAGGCCGCCCCGACCAGCGCGCACGACCTGTCCAGCCTGAAGGTGGTGCAGGTCGGTGGGGCCAAACTGGTACCGGAAGCGGCGCGGCGGGTGGTGGATGGGCTGGGCTGCCAGCTGCAACAGGTGTTCGGTATGGCCGAAGGCCTGGTCAACTACACCCGTCTGCACGATGCCACCGACATCGTGCTGGGCACGCAGGGGCGGCCGATCTCGCCGGATGACGAAGTGCTGGTGCTGGACGATCACGGTCACCCGGTCGCACCCGGTGAAGTGGGGCACCTGCTGACGCGTGGGCCGTACACGATCGGGGCCTATCACAACGACCCGGGTGCCAATGCGCGTTCGTTCACCGAAGATGGCTTCTACCGCACCGGCGACCGCGTGCAGCAGCTGCCGGGGGGCTATCTGGTGGTGCAGGGCCGCGCCGGCGACCACATCAACCGTGCCGGTGAGAAGATCTCCGCCGAGGAAATCGAAGACCATCTGCTGGCACACAGCGCCGTGTTCGATGCCGCCGTGGTGTCCATTCCAGATCCTTACCTGGGCGAACGCAGCTGTGCGTTTGTGATCGCCCAGGGTGAGCCGCCGACGGCCGCCCAGCTCAAGGCGTGGGTGCGTGGGCGTGGTGTCGCCGCGTTCAAGGTGCCCGACCAGGTCGTGTTCGTGCCGGCGTTCGGTACCACCGCCGTGGGCAAGATCAGTCGTCGCGAGCTGCGTGCGCAGTTGCGCGACCAACACCTGCAACAGATGGGAGAACCGCGCTGATGGCGCTGCCGAAGATTACCCCTTACCCGCTGCCGGTGGCAGCAGAGCTGCCCGCAGCGCGTGGACCGTGGCGGCTGCAGGCCGGGCGTGCGGCCCTGCTGGTGCATGACATGCAGCAGTACTTCCTGGCCGCATTCGCCGCGGATGCCAGTCCACTGGCCCCGGCCATCGCCAACATCGCGCGGCTGCTCCAGCATTGCCGGCAGCGGGGTATTCCGGTGTTCTACACCGCCCAACGTGGCAACCAGGACCGCCGCGACCGTGGCCTGCAGGCCGACCTGTGGGGTCCGGGCATGCAGGCGACCGCCGAGCACGAAACGATCATTGACGCGCTGGCTCCGGCAGTGGGCGACCACGTGCTGGTCAAGCACCGTTACAGCGCCTTCCAGCGCAGCAACCTGGAAACGATGATGCGGGCACGCGGTCGCGACCAGCTGCTGGTGACCGGCGTGTATGCGCACATCGGCTGCACCGCCACGGTGAGCGAGGCGTTCCAGCGCGACATCGAAGCCTTCATCGCGGCCGATGCCGTCGCAGACTTTTCGCGCGCCGACCACGATCTGGCACTGCACTGGATTGCCCGCACCACCGGCGTGCCGTTGACCACCGACACCCTGCTGGAGCAGCTGGCATGAGCACCGACACCCTTCCGCTGACCCTGGAACGCATGCGCGCCGACATCGCCGGCATGCTCGGCGAAACCCCCGATGCGGTGGGCGACGACGATCACCTGATGGACCTGGGCCTGGATTCGATGCGCGTCCTCGGCCTGGTGCTGGCGTGGGGCAACACCGGCATTCCGCTTGAGTTCGGTCACCTGGCCGAGCACACCACGCTGCGTGACTGGTGGAATGTCGTGCAGCGCCTGCAGGGCACGGCCCCGGCATGAAGGGCCACGTGGTCGCCGCACCGCGGGACGAGGTGCGCCGATTCGCCCTGACCGAAGCGCAGACCGGGCTGTGGTATGCGCAGCGGCTGGCGCTGGCCCCGGCCGCGTTCAATACCGCGCACGCGGTCTGGTTGGATGGACCGCTGGACATCGTGCGCTTCAGCGCCGCGGCGGACCAGATGGCGACGGAAGCCCAGTCGCTGGCGCTGCGCTTTGCCGAGCGCGCCGATGGCGTGCCGGAACAATGGCGGGACATCGCACATGTACCGCACCTGCAGGTGGTGGACGCGTCCGGCGAGGACGATCCTGCGCAGTCCGCGCGCGCGGCAATGGACCGCGACCGCTTGACGCCGGTGGATCCGCAGCGTGACCGCATCGCCCAGCAGCGCCTGTTCGTGCTGGGGCCGCAGAAACACGTCTGGTACCTGCGGGTGCATCATCTGGCCACCGACGGCTATGGCATGGCGCTGGCGGGGGAGCGCCTGTGTGCGTTGTATGCCGGCGAAGCAGCGCAGGCCGCGCTGCAGCCGTGGTCGCCGGTGCTGGAGGAAGACGCTGCCTATTGCCGTGGCGAACGCCGAAGCACCGACGCCGCCTGGTGGCAGGCCTACATGGAGGGTGCGGGGCCGGCAGAAGGCAGTGGTCGGGTGGCGGCCAGCGATGCCCTGCGCGGCGTGTGGCCGATGCGGCCGGCGTTCTGCGCGTCATTGCGTGCGGCCGCGCAGCAGATCGGGCAGCCCTGGCCGGACCTGTTGACCGCGCTGGTGGCGGCGTACTGCCAGCGCATGGCCGCGCAGGAAGAAGTGGTGGTCGGGGTGCCGACCATGGGCCGGTTGGGCAGCGCGTCCGCGCGGGTGCCGGCGATGGTGATGAATGTACTGCCGCTGCGCACACGTGCGTGCGATGACGACACGGTGGAGGCGTACCTGCGCGACACCGCACGTGACCTGGTGCGCGGACGCCGGCATGGTCGCTATCGGGGCGAGCAGCTGCGCCGCGACCTGGGCTGGCTGGGTCGTCAGCATCGCCTGCACGGGCCGCTGGTGAACGTGCAGCCGTTCTATCGGCCGTTGCCCTGGCCGGGGGCCGCTGCCGCGCTGGAGATCCTCGGCACCGGGCCGGTGGATGAGATCACCTTTGGCTTCCGTGGCGATGCCATGAGCGGCCTGCAGCTGGAAATCGAGGCCAATCCCGGGCTGTTCGATCATGCCGCGTTGGCGGCCCATGCGGCACGGTTGCCGCATTTCGTGGCGCAGGCGCTGCAGGTGCTGGGCGAGGGCGGGCAGATGGGCGAGATCGAGCTGGCCACGCCGGACGAAGCGCAGCACTGGCTGCATGCGGTCAATGCGACGTCGCATCCGGTGGACGATGTCTCCCTCGCCGCCCTGTTGCTGGCGCAGATGGACGCGACCCCGCAGGCCACCGCGCTGGAGTTCGAGGGCGAGTCGCTCAGCTACGCGGCGCTGGAAGTACGCAGCCGTGCACTGGCGCTGCAACTGCGTGCGCGGGGTGTTGGCCGTGAGAGCCGCGTGGTGGTGGCGCTGCCGCGTTCGCTGTCGCTGCTGGTTGCGCTGGTGGCCGTGCTGCGTGCGGGCGCGGCCTACCTGCCGGTGGATCTGGCGCACCCGGATGCGCGCCTGCGCCGCGTGCTGGAGATCAGCCAGCCGGCCTGCGTGTTGACCGAAGCGGATGCGGCGGCGCGCTTTGACGGCCTGCCCGTGCTGACGCCTGCACAGTGGGCTGAACAGACGTCCGATGTGTTGCACGACAACGTGCAGCCCACCGACGCGGCGTATGTGATTTTCACCTCGGGTTCCACCGGCGAACCGAAGGGCGTGCTGGTGGAGCACCGCGCGATCGTCAACCGCCTGCAGTGGATGCGCCATCATTACGGCTTCGATGCCCGCGAGCGCGTGCTGCAGAAGACCCCCTCGACGTTCGACGTGTCGGTCTGGGAATTCTTCCTGCCCCTGCTCAGCGGCGGCACGCTGGTGATTGCCGCGCCTGGCGTGCATCGCGACCCGCAGGCGCTGGCGCGGTTGATCCGCCGCGCGCGGATCAGCACCGTGCATTTCGTGCCGTCGATGCTGGACGCGTTTGTATCGGTTCCGGAAAGCAATGGCCTGGCGCTGCGGCAGGTGTTCACCAGTGGCGAGGCACTGGAACCGACGCTGCGCGATCGCTTCCATGCCCGCATCCACGCCGAGCTGCACAATCTGTACGGTCCGACCGAAGCGGCCGTCGATGTGAGCTGGTGGCCGGCCACCGCTGACGACCGTTCGCAGCGGGTCCCGATCGGCTATCCGGTCTGGAACACGCGGATGTATGTGCTGGATGCACGGCTGCGCCCGCTGCCGGCCGGGGTGCCGGGCGATCTGTACCTGGGCGGCGTGCAGCTGGCGCGCGGCTACCTGGGCCGGGATGATCTCACCGCCGAACGCTTCATCGCCGACCCGCATCTGCCGGGCGAACGCCTGTACCGCACCGGCGACCGGGCGCGGTGGCGGCAGGATGGGGTCGTGGAGTACCTGGGCCGCAGCGATCACCAGGTGAAGCTGCGCGGGCTGCGCATTGAACCGGGCGAGATCGAGGCCGTGCTGCGCGGTGTTGCCGGCGTTACCCGCGCCGAGGTGCTGGTACGCGATGCGGCGCTGGTGGCGTATGTCTCCGGCAGTGCCTTCGATCCGGAGGCGCTGCGTCAGCACGCGGTCACCCAGCTTCCCGACTACATGGTGCCGTCCGCGTTCGTGTCCATCGACAGCTGGCCGGTCACCGCCAATGGCAAGCTCGATCGGGATGCCTTGCCCGCACCGGTGGTGGTGAGGGCGGCCGGGCGTGCACCTGCCACCGACAGCGAGCGCCGCCTGGCCGCGCTGTTCGCCCAGGTGCTGGCGCTGCCTTCGGCCGTGGATGCCGATGCGGACTTCTTCGCGCTGGGCGGTGATTCGCTCAGCGCCGTGCGGTTATTGCTGGAGATCCAGCAGCACTGGTCGCACGATCCCGGGTTGGGCACGTTGTTCGAACATGCCACGGTGGCCGCGTTGGCCGCACGGCTGGACCGCCCGGCGGCGGTCGCCGATCACGGGCTGGGCCCGGTGATCACCCTGGCAGCCGGCGAGCCGGGCAGGGCACCGCTGTTTGTGATCCACCCCGCTGGCGGCATTGCCTGGAACTACCGCGAACTGGCCGCCGCGCTGCAGCCGGCGCGTGTGGTGCATGGGCTGCAGTCGCCGGCCTTGGATCTGATCGCGCCGCTGCCGGACAGCATCACCACCCTGGCCGCAGCGTATGCGGCACGCATCGTTCACCTGCAACCGGAAGGACCGGTGCACCTGCTGGGCTGGTCGGTGGGCGGCATCATCGCCCAGGCCATTGCCGTGCATCTGCAGTCGCTGGGCCGCGCGGTGGGCGCACTGGTGCTGCTGGATGCCTATCCCAGCGAATGCTGGCGGGCAGAGCCCGAGCCGGATCCGGTGGCCGCGTTGCGGGCGCTGCTGGCCATTGCCGGCTACGACCCGGACGGGCACCCGGAGCTGGACAGCCGCGACCGCATTGTGGGCTTCCTGCGTCGCGGCGACAGCGCACTGGGTAACCTGCCTGACGCGGTGCTGGATGGCGTGGTGCGCGCGGTGACCGGCACCAACCGGCTGATCCGTGAACACCACCATCGCCACTTCAATGGCGTGTTGGCGCATGTCCGTGCGGCGCGCGACCACGTGCAACGCCCGCACCTGCAGTCGTCGCTGTGGCAGGCCCACGCGTCACAGGTGGAGGCGGTGCCGCTGCCGTTCCTGCACAGCGAACTGACCGGGCGTGATGCGGTGGCGCAGCTCGCCCCGTGGCTGTCGCAGCGTCTTGCTGCCTTCGATACTCCCAAGGACGTCTCTTCATGAAACTCACCGGATTCAACGGCACCGTGGCGCTGGTCACCGGCGCGGCGGGCGGGATTGGCGCAGCGCTGGTGCAGTCGCTGCTGGATGCGGGTGCGGTGGTGGTGGCGACCGACCGCGACGCACCGGTGCTGGCGGCGCATCCGCGCCTGCATGCGCATGCGCTCGACGTCAGTGACGCGGCAGCGGTGGACGCGCGGGTCACGGCGGTCGAGGCTGGGCTGGGCCCGATTGGCTTCGGCGTCAACGTGGCCGGCGTGCTGCAGGTGGGTGAGGTGGCCGGCATCAGCGATGCGCAATGGCGCAGCGTGTTCGCGGTGAATACCGATGGTGTGTTCCATCTCGGGCGTGCATTGGCGCGGGTGATGACGCCGCGCCAGCGGGGTGCCATCGTCACGGTCAGCTCGAATGCGGCCGGGGTGCCGCGCCATGGCATGGCCGCCTATGCGGCCTCGAAGGCGGCCGCCACCATGTTCACCCGCTGCCTCGGCCTTGAACTGGCACCGCATGGCATCCGCTGCAACATCGTGGCGCCGGGGTCGACGTTGACGCCGATGCAGACCGGGATGTGGGCGGATGACCAGGGCGCGCAGCGGGTCATTGCCGGCAGCCCGGAAACCTTCAAAGCGGGAATTCCGCTTGGCAAGCTGGCCCGGCCCGAAGATGTGGCGCAGGCGGTGATGTTCCTGCTGTCCGACCAGGCCGGCCACATCGCCATGAGCGACCTGTACGTGGACGGCGGGGCCACGCTGCGCGGCTAGCGCGCGGTGCGGCGGCGCGACTTCGCGCCCGGGGTGGCGCTGTCGCGGCTGGGCAGCGTGCCGCGCTGCTGCAGCGTGTCCAGCCACGCCAGATTGTCCAGGTAGGCGAGGAAGTGCTGCAGGTAGCCGGGCGAGATGTCCCCCATCCAGCCCAGCGTGCGGTGCACCAGCATGCTGGAATTGAGCGGCCCGCTGTCGCTGGGGGCTTCCTGCGCGAGGGTCTGGCGCACCTGGCTTTCGGTACGCAGCGTGGCCCACAGCGCACGGAACTGCTCCAGCGCCGGCAACTGCGGGTATTCGGGGTTGCGCGGCGTGGCCAGGCCACGCAGTGTGTCGGCCGGCTGCGTGTCGGCTGCGGCGGTGACCGGCAGCGCTTCAATTCGCGCGGCATACGCATCCAGCAGCGCGCCCAGGCGTGCATCCAGCACACGGCGCAGCGCACCGTCGTGGGCCTGCGCTCGCTGTTGCAGCGCTTCCAGGAAGGCGAACTGCACCGGGTCGAGGCGGTCGTGTCCCTGCGTGCGCCAACGCACCAGCTGCGCCGGCGCGGTGTTGCCGTCAGCGCCCATCAGCGGCGGAGTCCGTTGCGTCAGTGGCCTTGGGGCGCGGAATCGGGGCCATTTCCACGCGCCGGTTACGCGAGCGTCCTTCCTCGCTGGTGTTGCTGTCCACCGGCTGCTCGGCCCCGAACGCGGCGGCAAACACGGAACCGGCAGGCACGCCTTCGGCAATCAACGCACGGGTCACGGTCAGCGAGCGCTGCGCGGACAGTTCCCAGTTGTCGGCGAACTGGCGGTTGGTGTCGCGCACCGGCTGGTCGTCGGTGAAGCCGCTGACCATCAGGATTTCCTCGCGCGAGCTGAGGTAGCCGGCCAGTGGTGCGGCCAGGCTCTTCAGCAGTTCACGGCCTTCCGGCTGCAGCTGGTCGGAGTTCAGCGCGAACAACACGCTGCCGCGAATGCCGATGCGGCCATCCACCAACGTCACCCGACCGGCGGCCAGCGGCCCGGCCAGGGCCTGCTCCAGGGTCTGGCGGCGCTTGGCTTCGGCTTCGCGCTGCGCCACTTCCTGGTCCAGGCGCTGTGACAGCTCCAGCTGGATCGCGACCACGCCCACCAGGATCAGCACGAACGCGCCCAGCAGCACCGACATCAGGTCGCCGAACGCGGCCCAGACCGGGGTGCTGGTTTCGCCGTCGAGTTCGATCTCCTCGCTCATGCGGTGGCGGTCCCGCTGCTGCGACGGCGACCGGCCAGCTGCTGCAGTTCCTCGATGATCTGCTGCTGCGACAGCACGCTCAGGTCGACCACTTCGCGCGCCTGCGCCACGTAGTAGGCCAGCTGCTCATCGCTGCGCGCCATCGATGCGTCCAGCGCGCCGGCCACCTGCTGCAGCTGCTCGCCCAAGCCGGTGCTGGCGCTGCCGAAGCTGTGCATGGCGCTGCCGAAGGCCTCGGCCAGGCTGGCCACTTCGACCACGCTGCCGCTGACCTGCGCGGCGGCCTGTTCCAGCTTGCCGGCTTCGGTGGTGATCTGTTCGCCAAAGCGGGTGCCGACGCGTTCCAGCAGCTCGGCCGAGGTGCTGACCAGTGCGTCCACCGCCGTGCGCTGCTCGGTGCTGGCGTGGTTGACCGCGTCCAGCAGGGTTTCCAGCGTACCCAGCAGGCGGGTGCGCTCTTCCAGCATGGCGGTGTCGCGGACCATGCTGTCGGACAGCTTCTGGCGCAGCTCGGCCACCACATCGGCGGCGGCCTTGGGCGCTTCCGAGGCCAGGGTGACCAGGCGCGAGATCTCGGCGATGGTTTCGCGCGCATGATCCTGCGCCTGGGTGCCGATCTGGTGCGCGGTGCTGGCCAGGGTTTCGCACACGGCCTGCTGGCTGGCGGCCACCTGTGCGCCGTTGGCTTCCCACTGCTGGCCGAGCTGCTCGGACAGGCGTGCGAACGCATCGCGCCAGGTGTCCAGGCGCTGCGCATCGCGTGCTTCCAGGGTGTCCTGCAGGCCGCTGTGGGCCGATTGCAGGCCGTCCACCAGGGCACGGGCGTGGCTTTCGAAGCTGGCGCTGGCACTGGCCAGCGCCTGCTGGTTGCGCTCGGCCAGTTCGGCGTTGACGGCCTGCTGGCCGGCCAGGGTGTCACGCCATGCCTGGGCCGAGATATCGGCGCTGGCCTGCATGTGGGCGGCCAGGGCGTCCACCAGCGCGGTGGCGTGGGTGTTCTGCTCGGCCTGCGCGGTGCGCAGCGCTTCGCGCAGCTGTTCGATCAGCGCGGCATGGGTCTGCTGCTGGGTCTGCTGCGCGCTGTTCCACTGTGCGGCGGTGTCGTCCAGGCGCGCGGCCACCGCGTCGAGCAGCTGGCGGCTGTGTTCGCCCTGGGCATTGTTGAAGCCTTCCAACGTGCCGCGCAGGTCGCCGGCCAGCTGCGCATGCGCCTGCTGCTGGTCGCGCAGGGCGCTGCCCCAGGTCTCACGGGCGTGGGTCTGGCTCTGTTCGAAGCCGCTGCTGAGGGCACCCAGTTGCGCCTGCACCGCGTCACGCACGCTGTGCTGCAGCTGCGTGGTCTGTTCGGTGAGGCCTGCCAGGGTCTGCGCCATCAGCGGCTGCAGCGCTTCGCCGACGGCACGTGCGCTTTGTGCCACGCCGTCCTGCAGGGTCTGCTGCAGGGTGCTGGCCAGTTGCTGCTGGCTCTGTGCGGCCGACTGCTGGAACTGCTGCTGGCTGCTGAGCAGGCGCTCACCGGTGTTGCCGCTGTGCTGCTCAATCGCGGTGCTGACCGCTTGCAGCCGCTCCACCAGCGCGGGCAGCAGGCCGGCCTGGGCCTGCAGCAGGCGGAAGGTTTCAGCGCGCTGCCAGCTCTGCGAGTGCACGTGCAGGGTGGTGGCAATGCGGGTATCCAGCTGCTGCACCACGCCCAGGCGTTCGCGGCGGCTCAGCGCCGACAGCAGGCCGAGCATGGCGGAGGTGGCGACGCCGGCGATGGAGGTGCCAAAGGCGACGGCCAGGCCTTCCACCGGGGCACCCAGCGAGCCGCGGATGGCCTGCAGGTCGGTGGCGCTTTCCAGCGCCAGGCCGGTGCCGCGCAGGGTGGCCATCATGCCGAGCAGGGTGCCGAGCATGCCCAGCAGGACCAGCAACCCGACCAGATAGGGGGTGAGGGTGGGCGCGGGCAGGGCGGTGCGCTCGCCTTCGACGCGCAGGCGGACGGCGTTGCGCAGGCTGGCGGGCACCTGCTGCAGCCACTCGCCCAGGCTGGCGGGCGCGGTCTCGGCCGCGGCGACCGCGTGCTCAAGCGCAGCGGTGTCGGCACGGTAGCGGCGCAGTTCGAGCGCACCGGCAATGTAGCCGGCGGCAATCACCAGGGCGACACCGACGCCAACGGCGTTATGGCCGATGTAGCCGGCGCCGATCCAGCACACGGCCAGCAGGCCGGCGAGGAAGACAACAAGATGAAGAGCGGTTCTGGGCATGGGGGGCACGGGTTCAGTGGGCGCGCAGGGCTGCAAGCAGGCCGTCGATGGGGTGGAAACGGACATCCAGTTCGGCCAGGAGGACGTTCTGCATGTCTTTCCTGAACAACTGCAGCCAGGCGGGATCAACACCGTCGTGGGTGTCATCGGGGCTGGCGGCGTCGCGCAGGCGTTCAAAGTGGGTGCCGAGCAGGGCGGGCACGGCGGCGAGCAGGTGCTGTTCGCGGGGGCTGAGGGCCTGTTCCATGACGGCATCGACCTCGGCAAGGCGGGCGCGGTCGTCGGGCAGGGCACTCAACCGGTCACGCAGCAGGCCGCGCAGCCGGCCGCTGGCGCTGAGCATGGCCCGCTGGTGGTTCAGGCAGCGGGTACGCCAGGCCATGGTTTCGCGGGGTTCGGGTTTGCCGGGGGTGGGCGGTTGCTGGATGGCCTGGCCCAGGCTGTCGCGCACCCGCTGGCACTCGGCCAGCAGCGGGTCAACCGGACCGGGTTCAGCGTCAGCAGCGGCCGGCAGGCGGCCATCCAGGGCACGCGACAGGGCCACGGCCCGGGTCCAGTCGATCCACTGGCTGAGCCGGTCGGCCAGATCAGGGCTGGTACGCGGGGCATTGCGGTCGGCCAGCGCCGCCAGCAATCGGATGAAGGGCGGGCCGGGGACAGGCGGTTGGGGCTTCTTCGCCATGGTTCCGGTCAAAACCGTGAATTTTACACTGGAATGACGGTTTAACGGGTTCAGGTGCCTGGCCGCTGTTGGATTTGGGCGAACAGCCCTCGACTGCTGATCTACGTGCTTGGGGCCATCGGAAGGGGGGTACGGGACACGCCGTGAACCCATCCATGGGGGCTCGTAGAAAA
>DGLB01000070.1 GCA_002387845.1 Stenotrophomonas maltophilia
TGCGACCCTACCGTGGGCATTGGCGGATGCCGGATGCCGGATGCCGGGACGGTGGGACGGTGGGACGACGGGACCGACGGGACCGACGGGACCGGTAGCGTCGGTCGATAGACGACGGCCGTGACATCACCCGCGCCCGGTAACGCATGACCATCGAACGGTGACGCGCTTCTTCGTTGCAGGTCATGCCCTACTGCACCCATCACCGCTATCGGCGGTCGACTGTCGTGCGACCCTACCGGTGATCATCGTCTTTCGACCGATCCCACCCTTTCTCCAATCATTTCCGTGAGGCACGGCGTGTCCCGCACCCCCATCCGAATGGCCCCAGCCACGTAGACAAGCGGCCAAGGGCGGTTCGCCAAACGCCAACAGCAGCCGGGCAAGCCCGGCTCTACGTAGACCTTAGTGGCCGCCGGCGGAAGCAGCGCCTGCGCCGGCACCGAACGGAGGCTTGGCCAGCCACAGGAAGGCGATGATCGCCAGGAACACCCAGCCCAGCAGGAAGAAGATGTCGTTGAAGCCCATCTGCGATGCCTGGTGGTTGATGATGTTGTTCAACGCCGCTGCGCCATGCTGCAGGTCGCCCTGCCCCATCGCCGTTACCTGCTCCTGCATGCCCGGCTGGTAGACCGAAATGTGTTCGGTCAGATGCGCATGGTGCTCCTGCGTGCGGTGTGCCCACAGCCATGTCGTCAGCGACGCCGCGAAACTGCCGCCCAGCGTACGCAGGAACGTTGCCAGCCCCGAGCCCGCCGCGATCTCGCGGCCGTCCAGGTCCGACAGCAGGATCTGCAGCACCGGCATGAAGAACAGGGCCACGCCCACGCCCATGATCAACTGCACCCCCGCCACGTGGCTGAAATCCACCTGCAGGTTGAAGTTCGAACGCAGGAAGCTCGTGAACGACAGGAACACAAACGCGAACGACGCGATCAACCGCATGTCGAAACGCGACGCGTATTTGCCCACGAACGGCGTCATGATCACCGGCAGGATGCCGATCGGCGCTGTTGCCAGCCCCGCCCAGATCGCCGTGTAACCCATGTCACGCTGCAGCCACTGCGGAATCAGCAGCGACACACTGAAGAACGCCGCATACGCGACCACCATCGCCAGCGTGCCCGCACGGAAATTGCGGTGCCGGAACAGGCGCAGGTCCACGATCGGATCCTTGTCGGTCAGTTCCCAGATCAGGAACACCGCCAGCGCCACCACCGCCACGCACGCCAGCACCACGATCTTCGGCGACGCGAACCAGTCTTCGTCATTGCCCAGGTCCAGCACCAGCTGCAGCGCGCCCACGCCGATCACCAGCGTGATCAGGCCGATGTAGTCCATCTTCGGCTTTTCGATGTGCTCCGGCCGGCCCTTCAGCTGGTTACCCACCACCAGCGCGGCGAAGATGCCCAGCGGCACGTTGATCAGGAAGATCCATTCCCAGCTGTAGTTGTCAGTAATCCAGCCACCCAGGATCGGGCCGCAGATCGGTGCCACCACGGTGATCATCGCCAGCAGCGCCAGCGCCTGTCCGCGTTTCTCACGTGGATAGATCGACACCAGCAGCGACTGCGTGATCGGGTACATCGGTCCCGCCACGAAACCCTGCAGCGCGCGCGACACCACCAGCATGCCCATGCTCTGCGCCAGGCCACACAGCAGCGACGCCACCACGAACGACAGCGTCGCCCAGATGAACAGCTTGGTTTCGCCGAAACGACGGCTCAGCCAGCCGGTCAGCGGCAGCGCGATCGCCGTGCTCACCGCGAACGAGGTGATCACCCAGGTTGCCTGCTGCGAGCTGGCCCCCAGGTTGCCGGCGATGGTCGGCAAGGACACGTTGGCGATGGTGGTGTCGAGCACCTGCATGAACGAGGCCATCGCCAGGCCTGCAGTACACAGCGCGACATTGGCCGGGCGGAACGCGCCGGCCGCACCGGGCGCCGACGGCGCGCCCGGGTTGCCGGGCGCGGTGGGAGCTTGTGCGGACATCGTTCAGTTCTCAGCTCGCCTTGGCCTGCTGCGGCAGGTTGGCCTGGATGATGGTGTGGATCTTGTCGTCAGCGCTGTGCAGCTGCTTGGCATACACGTCGGTGTCGAACACCTGGCCCTTGGCTGCTTCGGTCGGCAGCACCGTACCCTTCTGGTCGCGCAGGCTCACTTCGGCCTTCATCGACAGCCCAATGCGCAGCGGATGTTCGGCCAGCTGCTTGGCGTCGATGGCGATGCGCACCGGCACGCGCTGCACGATCTTGATCCAGTTGCCGCTGGCGTTCTGCGCCGGCAGCAGCGAGAACGCCGAACCGGTGCCCAGGCCCAGGCTGTCGATGCGGCCGGTGTAGTGCACCTCACCGCCGTACAGATCCGACTTCAGTTCCACTTCCTGGCCGAGGCGCATGTGGCGCAGCTGGGTTTCCTTGAAGTTGGCTTCCACCCACATCTGCTCGGTCGGGACCACCGCCATCAGGGCGTTGCCCGGCTGCACGCGCTGGCCGACCTGCACCGAACGACGCGCCACGTAGCCGGTGACCGGTGCGACGATGCCGGCACGGGCGTTGTTGAGGTACGCCTGGCGCAGCTGTGCGGCGGCGGCCTGTACGTCCGGCTGGGTGGCGATCACGGTGTCGTCGACCAGCGCACGGCTGCGTTCGAAGGTCTCGCGCGAACCGGCCACGGCCGCTTCGGCAGCGGCCAGCTCGTCACGCGCGTGGGCCAGTTCTTCGTTGGAGATCGCGCCGGTGGCGGCCAGGTCCTTGCGGCGGGCGAAGTCTTCGCGCACGCGCTTGAGGGTGACGTTGCGGGCATTCAATTCGGCCTGCGCACCTTCCACGCTGCGGTACAGGCCGCGCACTTCACGCACGGTCTTGGCCAGGGTGGCCTCGGCCTGCTGCAGCGCCACTTCGGTGTCGGCCGGGTCCAGCTGCACCAGCAGCTGGCCACGCTCCACGCGCATGCCGTCGTCGGCGTTGATCGCCACCACGGTGCCGCTCACCAGCGGGGTGATCTGCACCTGGTTGCCCTGCACGTAGGCGTCGTCGGTTTCTTCGAACCAGCGGCCGAACATGAAGTACCACAGGGCGAACGCGGCCAGCAGCAGGACCACGATGACCACAAGGCCGCGCAGCAGCTTGCCGCGACGGGACGGAGCTGCCGGCACGGCAGCGGGAGCAGAAGTCTGGCTCATGAACGTTGTCTCAGGAATGCGTGGAATCAGTGGGGGCGGCAAGCGTGGCGGTGTCGCTGGACGGGGTGAAGCCCCCGCCCAGCGCCTGGCTCAACTTCACCGAAACGAGGATCTGGCGGGACTGCAGCTCGGCCAGGCGCTTCTGCGCCACCAGCAGCTGCTCTTCCACCACCAGCACGTCGAGATAGCTGCCAATGCCGGCGCGGTAGCGCTGCTGGGCCAGGTCCTGCGCAGCCTGCGCGGTGTTCAGCGCCTGCTGCTGGGCCGCGGCCTGGTCGGCCAGCGAGCGCACCGCGTTGACCTGGTCGGCGACCTCGCGCAGTGCACCGACCACCGACTGGTTGTAGTCGGCCACGGCCAGGTCGTACTGCGCGTCGGTCTTGTCCAGGTTCGCGCGCAGGCGGCCGCCATCGAAGATCGGCAGGCTCAGCGCCGGGCCGAGGAAAGCGAAGGTCGAGCTGCTCTTGAGCAGCTGGTCGACTTCGCTGTTGACCACCCCGCCCAGCGCGGTGAGGTTGAGGCTGGGATAGAACTTCGCCTTGGCCGCATGGATCTCCTTGCCGGCCGCCTCCACGCGCCAGCGCGCGGCGACGATGTCGGGGCGGCGGCCCAGCAGCTCGCTCGGCAGCACGCCCGGCAGTTGCAGCGCCAGCGGGTTGAGCGGCTGCGGGCGTTCGATCTGCAGACCACGGTCCGGACCCTGCCCGACCAGCGCGGCCAGCGCGGTACGGGCTTCGTCGATCTGCTGCTGCGCGGCCTGCAGCTGCTGCTGCGCGGCCGGAATGCGGGTTTCGGCCTGGCGCACCTGCAGGTCGCTGTCGATGCCGGCGCTGCGGCGCTGCTGGGTCAGCTTCAGCGTCTTCTGCGCGCGCTCCAGTTCGCCGTTGGCCACGTCATGCAGCTGCCAGGCGTAACCGAGCTGGGCATAGGCTTCGGCAATGCCGGCCGACAGATCCAGGCGCGCGGCCTGGGCATCCACTTCGGCGGCATGACCGCTGTCCACGGCCGCTTCCCAGGCGGCACGCTTGCCGCCCCACAGGTCGATGCCGTAGCTGAAGCTCAGGTAGCCCTGCACGCTGCCGGCATAGCGGCCGCCCATTTCGTCGCCGACCATCGATTCGGGCAGGCGCACGCCGGTGTAACCGGCCGAGGCGTTCACGCTGGGCAGGCGGTCGGCGCGGGCGCTGCCGATCTGCGAACGGGCCTGGCGCAGGCGCGCATCGGCCGCGTCCAGCCCCGGGTTGTGCTGCAGGCCTTCGGCGATCAGCGCGTCAAGCTGGGGATCGCCCAGCGCGCGCCACCAGTCGGTGGCCGGCCAGCCCGGCTGGCTCAGGTCCTGCCCGGCCAGGGTGCGCTGGCTCTGCAGCTGGTCAGCGTCGATCAGCTGGCCCTGCGGCTGCAGGCCGCCGGTGCTGGCGCAGGCGGCCAGCGCCAACGCCAGTGCGGCCGGCAGCAGTGGCTGCAGCCGGAAGGTGGGTGAAGTAGTCATGGTCATGGCGTCGTCAGGGAATCGCGAACACGGGTCAACAGGGAAAGCAGCTGGGCGCGCTCGTCGGCGCTCAGGTCACGCATGGCGTCATTGATGGTGGCCTCGCCGCGCAGCTTCAGCCGGGCCCACAGCGCGCGGCCTTCGTCGGTCAGCACGATCTGCAGCGCACGGCGGTCCTGGGCATGCGGCTCACGGCGCACGCAGCCCAGCGCTTCCAGCTTGTCGAGCAGGCGGGTTACCGCGCTCGGCACCTGGTCCAGCGCCTGGGCCAGCTCGTTGGCGGTACACGGCGCACGGAACGACAGCACCTTCAGCCCCAGGTAGTGGGTGAAGCCGATGTCCAGGTTCTCCTCGGCCATGGAGATGTCCAGCTGGCGCATCAGGCCGTCGCGGACCTGGCGCAGCAGCAGCCCGAGGCTGGGCGGGGTGGTTTCAGGGCAGATCATCATGGGTGCGCACTTTACTTCCATCAAATATATTTCTCAATGGAAATATTTAAGATGGAAGCAAATCGGCTTTCGGTTCATTCAGGACCGTGATGACCGGGCCCGATTTCTTCACATGACTTGGCATCCCCGGCCGCATCCGGATAATCGACCGCCTGCGACGGCGACAGCCCTCGCCGTCCTTTGCCACAGGTAACAATCCCGCATGACCGAACTTGCCCGCCCCGCGTTCCACGGCTTTGAACAGCTGCCCCTGCGCGAGTACGCCGAACGGGCGTACCTGGACTACTCGATGTACGTGGTGCTGGACCGCGCCCTGCCGTTCATCGGCGACGGGCTCAAGCCGGTGCAGCGCCGCATCATCTATTCGATGAGCGAGCTGGGGCTGAACGCGGCCTCCAAGCCGAAGAAGTCCGCACGCACCGTCGGTGACGTGATCGGTAAGTACCACCCGCACGGCGACAGCGCCTGCTACGAAGCGCTGGTGCTGATGGCGCAGCCGTTCTCGTACCGCTACCCGCTGATCGAGGGCCAGGGCAACTTCGGCTCCAGCGACGACCCGAAGTCGTTCGCGGCCATGCGTTACACCGAATCCAAGCTGACGCCGATCGCCGAAGTGCTGCTGGGCGAGATCAACCAGGGCACCACCGACTGGGTGCCGAACTTCGACGGCACCCTGGAAGAACCGACCTGGATGCCGGCGCGCCTGCCGCACCTGCTGCTCAACGGCACCACCGGCATCGCCGTGGGCATGGCCACCGACGTGCCGCCGCACAATCTCAACGAGATCGTCAGCGCGCTGCTGCACCTGCTGGATGACCCGGACGCGAGCATCGCCGACCTGTGCGAGCACGTGAAGGGTCCGGACTACCCGAGCACGGCGGAAATCATCACCCCGCTGGCCGACCTGCGTCAGATGTACGAAACCGGCAACGGCAGCGTGCGTGCGCGTGCGACGTTCACCAAGGAAGGCAACAACATCGTGGTGACGGCCCTGCCGTTCCAGGTCTCGCCGTCGAAGGTGATCGAGCAGATCGCCGCGCAGATGCGCGCCAAGAAGCTGCCGTGGCTGGAAGACCTGCGTGACGAATCCGACCACGCCAATCCGGTGCGGCTGGTGCTGCTGCCCCGCTCCAACCGGGTCGATGCCGAACAGCTGATGGGCCACCTGTTCGCCACCACCGACCTGGAGCGCAGCTATCGCGTCAACATGAACGTGATCGGGATGGACGGGCGTCCGCAGGTGAAGAACCTGAAGATGCTGCTCAGCGAATGGCTGCAGTTCCGCCAGGCCACCGTGACCCGCCGCCTCAACCATCGCCTGGAAAAGGTCGAGCGTCGCCTGCACCTGTTGGAAGGCCTGCTGGTGGCGTTCCTCAACCTGGATGAAGTGATCCACATCATCCGCACCGAGGACGAACCCAAGGCGGCGCTGATCGCGCGCTTCGGGCTGAGCGAAGACCAGGCCGAGTACATCCTGGAAACCAAGCTGAAGCAGCTGGCCCGCCTGGAAGAAATGAAGATCCGCGGCGAGCAGGACGAGCTGGCCAAGGAACGCGACAAGATCCAGTCGATCCTCGACAGCAAGGCCAAGCTGAAGAAGCTGATCCGTGACGAGCTGACCGCTGACGCGAAGAAGTTCGGGGATGCGCGCCGTTCGCCGCTGGTGCAGCGTGGTGCGGCCCAGGCCATCGACGAAACCGAGCTGGTGCCCAGCGAGCCGATGACCGTGGTGCTGTCGGAGAAGGGCTGGATCCGTGCGGCCAAGGGCCACGACGTGGACCCGTCCACGCTGAACTACCGCGAAGGCGACGCGCTGCTGGGCGCGGTGCGTGCGCGCAGCACGCAGCAGGTGGCGTTCCTGGACAGCGAGGGTCGTGCCTATTCGACGGCGATCCACACCCTGCCCTCGGCGCGTGGCAACGGCGAACCGCTGACCGGGCGCTTCTCGCCGGCCGCCGGCAGCGCGTTCATGACCCTGGCCAGCGGCGAGAACAACACCCGCTTCGTGCTGGCGTCCTCGCACGGCTATGGCTTCGTGACCCGCTTCGAGAACCTGGTGGGCCGCAACAAGGCCGGCAAGGCCATGCTCAACCTGACCTCGGGTTCGAAGGTGCTGACCCCGGCGGTGGTGACCAACGCGGAAACCGACCGCATCGTGGCAGTGACCAGCTCGGGCAATCTGCTGGCGATTCCGGCCGGCGAGCTGCCGGAACTGGACAAGGGCAAGGGTAACAAGATCATCGAGATCCCCAAGGCCAAGCTTGCCACCGAGCGCGTCGTCGCCGTGGTCGCGGTGTCGCCGGGCAACACCCTGCAGGTGCACAGCGGTGCACGCACCATGAACCTGTCATTCAAGGATCTGGACGCCTACCTGGGTGCGCGTGCGACGCGTGGCCACCTGCTACCGCGTGGGTGGCAGAAGGTGGAAGGGTTGAGCGTGGAGTAACCCACGGAGTGCCGGGCCCTGCCCGGCACCGCACCCACAAAAAAACCGGGGATTCCCCGGTTCTTTTGTGGGTGGCTGGCTGGCGTTGGCTGGCTGGCGACCGGATGCGGCAGGTGCCGACCGTGGGTCGGCACGGGGCACGATCAATGCGCGGCGGTGCCCTTGGCTTCGATCTTGCTGGTCTGGTACAGGGCCAGGCCGATGCGCTTGATCAGGCTGAGCTGCTGTTCCAGCCACCAGGCGTGGTCTTCCTCGGTGTCCTTCAGCTGCACCAGCAGCATGTCGCGGCTGACGTAGTCCTGATGCTGCTCGCACAGCTTCATGCCGGCGGCGAGGTTGTTGCGCACGCTGTACTCGGTGTCCAGGTCCTTGCGCAGCATTTCTTCCACGGTCTCGCCGGGTTCGAAGGCGTGCGGGCGCATGTCCGGGTTGCCGCCCAGGAACAGAATGCGGCGCAGCAGCGCGTCGGCGTGCTGGGTTTCCTCTTCCATCTCATGGTTCAGGCGTTCGTACAGCGCGAACAGACCCTGGTCCTCGTAGCGACGCGAATGGATGAAGTACTGGTCGCGTGCTGCAAGCTCGCCGCGCAGCAGTTCCTTCAGGCAGGCGATGACGTCCGGGTGACCTTTCATGGGGGGCTCCTTGTGAATCGATGCGCGCATGGTGCCCTATCTGGAACCGGCGTGATCGAACCGGAATCAGTCGCAGTTGCGCTCGCAGCCCGCATTCACGCGACATCGACAGGCCCTACAATCGGCCTTCCACCGGAGGGGAGGTCGCGGGATGCGTCGTTGGCTGAAGCGGGTGCTGGGGTTGGTGCTGCTGGTTGGGATTGTCGGAATTGGCCTGGTCTGGTGGTTGCTGCGGGGCAGCCTGGCTCCGCTGGATGGCGAGCATGCGCTGGCCGGCCTGCAGGCCCCGGTGACCGTGCAGCGCGACGCGCTGGGGGTGGTCACCATCGATGCCGCCTCCCCGGCCGACGCCATGCGTGCCCTGGGCCAGGTGCATGCGCAGGAACGCTACTTCGAGATGGACCTGATGCGGCGTGCCGCAGCCGGCGAGCTGGCCGAGCTGTTCGGGCCGGCGGCGGTGGACGTGGACAAGCGCATGCGCGTTCACCGGCTGCGCGCACGCACCGACGCCCATCTGGATGCGGCGATGGGCAGCCAGGCGGCCGTGCTCCAGGCCTACGTGGAGGGCGTCAATGCGGGCGTGGGCGAGCTGCGCGTGCGCCCCTGGCCCTACCTGCTGCTGCGCCAGGCACCCGCGCGCTGGAGCGCCACCGATTCGGTGCTGACCGGGTTGGCCATGTATGCCGACCTGCAGGATCCGGCCAACCAGACCGAACTGGCGATGACCCGGATCCGCGAGGTGGTGCCGCCAGCGCTGTATGCGCTGCTCGCGCATGACGGCAGCGAATGGGATGCGCCGCTGTTCGGGGAAGCGCGGGGTAATGCGGTATTGCCGGGCCCGGAGGTGCTTGACCTGCGTGAGGGCCAGCGGCCCTCACCTGCCGGTTCGGGCGCGGCGGTGCCGGAGCCGGACGTCAAAGGCAGCAACAACTTCGCGGTGTCCGGCGCGCTGACTGCCGATGGCCGCGCCATCGTCGCCGACGACATGCACCTGGGCCTGCGCGCCCCCAGCCTGTGGTTCCGGGTGCGGCTGCGCTACCCCGACCCGGCCGCCGCCGGTGGCAAGGTCGATGTGAGCGGCTTCTCGCTGCCGGGCCTGCCGGCGATCGTGGTCGGCAGCAACGGGCATGTGGCGTGGGGCTTCACCAACAGCTACATCGACACCGCCGACTTCCAGCCGGTGACGGCGCACGCGGCGGGCATCCGCATCCACAACGAGCGCATCCGTGTGGCCGGCCAGGCCGACGTGGTGTTTCGTGTGCGGGAAACCGACTGGGGTCCGATCCTGCACGAACGCCCGGACGGCAGTGGCCAGGCCCTGCGCTGGACGGCGCAACAGCCTGGCGCGCTGCGCCTGGACTTTGCCGAGATGGCGCGTGCCGGTGACCTCGACCAGGCGCTGGCCATCGCCGACCGTGCCGGCATTCCGACCCAGAACCTGGTGATCGCGGACCGCAGTGGCCGTATCGCGTGGCGACTGCTCGGCGCACGCCCGGACCGGGCGGCCAGCTGCCCGCCCACCGGCTTCAACAGCACGCCCCCGGCAACGTGCGCACCGTGGCCGATCCGCAGTGATGCAGCCCCGGCGTTGATCGACCCGCCCACGCATCGGCTGTGGACCGCCAATGGCCGTGTGCTCGACGGCGAGGCACTGGCCGTGGCCGGCAATGCCGGCTATGACCTGGGCGCGCGCGGCCGGCAAATCCGCGACGACCTGTTCGCCAAAGAGCGCTTCACCGAACAGGACCTGCTGGCGATCCAGCTGGACGACCGCGCGGTGTTCCTGGAGCGCTGGTACCCCCTGCTGCGCCAGGTGGTAACGCACAGCGACGACCCCGCGTTGAAGCGGTTGGAAGCCGCCACCCGGCACTGGGAGGGCCACGCCTCGGTCGATTCGGTGAGCTACCGCATCACCCGCGGCTTCCGTGGCCGCGTGCTGGAAGCGGTCTCGGAGGGACTGCTGGCACCGGCCAAGGCCAAACTGGGTGACGCGTATCTGGAGCCACGCCTGGCGCAGCTGGAAGGCGTGCTATGGCCGCTGATCAGCGAACGCCCGTCGCATCTGCTGCCGCCGGCTTACGCCAGCTGGGACGCACTGCTGGCCGACGCCGCACACGGGCTGGAGGGATCGCTGGCCGAGCATGGCCCGGATCTGGACAAGCGCACCTACGGCGAGCTCAACACCGCCGCAATCTGCCACCCGGTCAGCCGTGCCCTGCCCGCTTTCACCCGGCGCTGGCTGTGCATGCCGGCCGATCCGCTGCCTGGCGACAACAACATGCCACGCGTGCAGGGGCCGTCGTTCGGTGCGTCGCAGCGGATGGTGGTGTCACCCGGGCACGAAGCCGACGGCATCATCCATATGCCCGGCGGGCAGAGCGGGCACCCCCTATCGCCGTTCTGGGGTGCGGGGCACGAGGATTGGGTGCGCGGCACGCCGACGCCGTTCCTGCCGGGGAAAACGACGCACACCCTGACATTGACGCCGCAATAGTTGAAACCAACCGTCACAACGCGGGCGTTCAACCCGCCTTGCGACGCTCGATCAGGTTCAACAACGGTCCGGTCATGGCGGTGGTCACCAGCGCCATGATCACCAGCACCGCGAACAGACGGTCACCCAACAGGCCCAGCTCGTAGCCCAGGTTGAGCACGATCAGCTCCATCAGGCCACGGGTGTTCATCAGCGCACCCAGTCGCCACGCCTCACGCGTTTCCAGACCCGCGCTGCGCGCCGCGCTGAAGGTGCCCAGCAACTTGCCCGTGGTGGCCACGGCAATCACCACCAGGCACAGCAGCAGGTCGCTGGCCTGCAGCGCATCAGCACGCATGCGCAGGCCGGTCATGGCGAAGAACAAGGGCAGCAGCAAGGTGGCGGCGAACGGCTCGACCTTGGCGATCAGCAGCGAACGCAGCTGGGTGTTGGACGAAACCGCGACACCCGCCGCAAAGGCACCGAACAACGCATGGATGCCCAGCACTTCGGTGACCAGCGCGCTGGCCAGGGACAACAGCAGCACGCCCAGCAGCCAGCGCCCCTCGCTGCCCGGCTGGATCGTCTGCCGTGCAAACCAGGGCTTCACCGCCCCCAGCATCAACGCGATGAAGGCCACCACGCAGACCAGGCTGACGCTGGCGGTGAGCCAACCCGTAGCCTGCGCAGCGGCCACGATCAGCGCCAGCAGGCACCACGCGGTGGCGTCGCCCAGCGCCGCGCAGGCGATGGCGGTCTGCCCCAGCGGGGTGTGGGTGATGCCACGGTCGGCCAGAATGCGCAGCAGCACCGGGAAGGCGGTGATCGCCATCGAGATGCCGACAAACAGGGCGAAGGCAGTAAAGCCCACGCCCTGCGGCCCATGTTCGGGGTACAGCCAGATCGCCAGCATTACACCGAGCACGAACGGCACGGCGATGCCCGCGTGG
This sequence comes from Stenotrophomonas maltophilia, assembly GCA_002387845.1. Lineage (GTDB taxonomy): Bacteria > Pseudomonadota > Gammaproteobacteria > Xanthomonadales > Xanthomonadaceae > Stenotrophomonas > Stenotrophomonas maltophilia_AG. Next base: position 11,624 of record DGLB01000070.1, read on the forward strand.
CTGACGGTGAAGGCGAAGCGGCGGCGACCGCGCAACGCGCCAAGGTCCAGTTCCGCGCCCGCCACCAGCAGGAACATCAGCACGCCGAGCTGGCTGAGCATGCCCAGCGGCCCCAGCGACGTGGCCGGGAACAGCGCGCCGTGCAGGCCCGGCAGCAGGCTGCCCAGCACCAGCGGCCCCATCATCAGGCCGGCGGCCATCTCGCCGATCACCGCCGGCTGGCCGAGGCGCCTGAGCAGCGCACCGGCCCCCTTGGCCACCACCAGCAGCACCAGCAACTGCAGCAGGAACAGGCCCAGCGGCGACGCCAGATGCTGGGCCCAGTCACTGCCGACGACCTTTTCAGCCTTGGCGGCGACCGCAGGCACGCCCGGGCCGGCATAGCGCGCCAGTGCCAGCCCAATGGCCAGTGGAATCCCGGCCCAGGCCAGGTAGTGCCAACCCCATTTCATCGGCCGTGACCCGCCCCCGGTCTGTGCGTCCATGTACGTTCCCCTTGCGTGAGCCGGGATCATAGCGCGGCCGGGCGCACGACGTTTGACACCCGCGCTGGCACTTACGCGCTGATCGCCTGTTCGTGCACCCCCGCCACCGCGCGGCCCGAGGGATCGGCCATGGTGGCAAAGCTGGCATCCCACGCAATCGCGGCGGGCGACGAACAGGCGATCGACTTGCCGCCGGGCACGGTCTCGGCCGCGGCCTGGGTCGGGAAGAACTGCTCGAACAGGTGGCGGTAGTAGTACGCCTCCTTGGTCTGCGGCGGGTTGTGCACGAAGCGCTTGTCGGCGGCGGCCATGACCCGGTCGCTGACCTGGGTCTCGGCGTGCGCCTTCAGGCCGTCGATCCAGCCGTAGCCGACGCCATCGCTGAACTGCTCTTTCTGCCGCCACAGAATCGAATCGGGCAGATAGCCCTCGAACGCCTCGCGCAACACCGCCTTCTCGATCCGGCGTGCACCGTCACCGCCCTGCCCGACCATCTTGTGCCGCGCATCGAAACGCATGGCGACATCAAGGAATTCGCGGTCCAGGAACGGCACGCGTGGCTCCACGCCCCAGGCCATCATCGACTTGTTGGCGCGCAGGCAGTCGTAGTTGTTCAGCGCATCCAGCTTGCGCACCAGCTCTTCATGGAACTCGCGGGCGTTGGGCGCTTTGTGGAAGTACAGATAGCCACCAAAGATCTCATCGCTGCCCTCGCCGGACAGCACCATCTTTACGCCCATCGCCTTGATCCGCCGCGCCAGCAGGAACATCGGGGTGGAGGCGCGGATGGTGGTGACATCGTAGGTTTCGACATGGCGGATCACCTCAGGCAGCGCATCCAGCCCTTCCTCGAAGGTGTACTCGAAGCCGTGATGCACGGTGCCCAGCGCTTCGGCGGCAATGGCGGCGGCGGCCAGATCCGGCGACCCCTTCAGACCGATGGCGAACGAGTGCAGGCGCGGCCACCACGCTTCGCTCTGGTCGCCATCCTCGATACGATGGCGCGCATAGCGGGCCGCCACGGCGGCCACCAGCGAGGAATCCAGCCCGCCGGACAGCAGCACGCCATAGGGTACGTCGGTCATCAACTGGCGGTGCACAGCGCGCTCGAAGGCTTCGCGCAATGCGACGCGGTCGGCGTCGACACCTTCCACGGCGTCGTACCCGCGCCACGGGCGCTCGTAGTAGCGGCTGAGCGTGTCGGTGGCGCTGTCGTACCAGTGTCCCGGCGGGAACTGCGCGGCGTCGGCGCAGATATCGACCAGCGATTTCAGCTCCGACGCCACCACCAGTCGACCGTCCTGGTCATGCCCCCAGTACAGCGGCACGACGCCGATCGGATCGCGCGCGATCAGAACGCGCTGCTGGTCGCGGTCCCACAGGGCGAAGGCGAAAATACCGTTGAGGCGGTTGAGGAAGGACGCCGGTGCATCTTCGCGGTACAACGCGTTGATGACCTCGCAGTCCGAGCCGGTCTGGAACGCGTACGGCTGGGTCAGTTCGGCCTTGAGCTCACGGTGGTTGTATATCTCGCCGTTGACGGCCAGGGCCAGGCCGCCATCGTCGGACAGCAGCGGCTGCGAGCCGCCGGCAGGGTCGACAATGGCCAGGCGTTCGTGCACCAGCACGGCACCGGTGTCGACGTACACCCCGCTCCAGTCCGGACCGCGATGGCGCTGACGCTGCGAAAGGTCCAGCGCACGACGGCGCAGGGCGGGAAGATCATCGCCGGCCTGCAGGCCGAACATTCCAAAGATCGAACACATGGGAACAGCTCCTGATGATGGGGGAATACACGTGGTGCAGGCATTCGACCGGCCACCCAGGCCCGGATGTGAAAAACCCGGACCATAAAAAAACCCGCATCGACCGATGCGGGTTTTCTGGTATCCGGGCGTGTTTCTGGTTCTAGCCCTGGTCGCAGTCCCGCATCGGCCGCGCACGATTATTCGCGCGCAGATTATTGCGGTTGTTGTTGACGACGGTGGTCAGGGACGGAGCCATGGATCGAACGTACCCCGAATTTTTCGGGCGTGCAACTGTTGCTGTCGCAACTTCCTCGGATTGCAAGGGCTACGTGTCGCCGGGCTGTGCCCGGCTGTTGTTGGTTCTTGGCGAACAGCCGGTGGTCATCGGTTCCCTGGCTT
>DGLB01000071.1 GCA_002387845.1 Stenotrophomonas maltophilia
TCAGGATGGAAGACGAGATGCGCTGCCGGTTGAAAGGCATCGCCAAGCGTCGGAAGTGCCATTCACCGGACTTGGTGCGGCTGCTGGTGGATCGGCTGATTGCCTACGACAGCGATCCGCATGTGGTGGATCTGACCGTGTGGAGCAACACGGTCAACAAAGCGGCCATTGCGACCGACAAGGCGACCAAGCGTTCCGCTGAGCCGCCTGCGTATGGCGAAGAGGATGAAGTGGATCGAGCTCAGCGCGAGGGCTGGGCCGGCCCGAAGTTCGGTCGGAGGTAGGTCACCGGATGCCCATTGGGGGCCGGCTGTCGGTTGCCCCGTCCCTTCGATTCAGGTCATGCGTTACCGGGTGTTGAAGATTTCACGGCGGTCGTCTGTCGACCGACCCTACCAAAGCAACAGCCAGATCCAAGGCAACAGCCAGTGCAACGGCAAAGGCCACAGCCACAGCCACGGCCATAGCCATAGCCATAGCCATAGCCATAGCCATAGCAACAGCAAAGGCCAAAGCCATACCCAGAGCAACAGCAACAGCAACAGCCGAAGCCGAAGCCGAAGTCCAAAGAAGCACATACGCGAACGGCGGGGTTTCCCCCGCCGTTCGTGTGTCAAACAATCACGCGATTACTTCAAACCGCGATTCACCAGCAGCGGTTCCACCGACGGGTCCTTGCCGCGGAATTCGCGGTACAGGTCGGCCAGCTCCACGCTGTTGCCGCGCGAGAGGATCTTGTCGCGGAAGGTCTGGCCGTTCTCGGCAGTCAGGCCGCCATGCTCCTTGAACCACTCGAACGCGTCATGGTCCAGCACCTCGGCCCAGAAGTAGGCGTAGTAACCAGCCGAATAGCCGCCGCCCCAGATGTGGTCGAAGTAGGTGGTGCGGTAACGCGGCGGTACCTGCGGCAGGTCGACCTTGAACTTCTTCAGTGCGGCCGCCTCAAACGGAGCCACGTCCTGCAGCTTGGCGTCGGCCGGCTGGGTGTGCCAGGCCAGGTCGAGCAGCGCGGCCGACAGGTATTCGGTGGTGGCATAGCCCTGGTTGAAGGTGCGGGCCTTCATGATCTTGTCCACCAGCGCCTGCGGCATCGGCTCGCCGGTCTTGTAGTTCTTGGCGTAGTTGGCGAACACCTTCGGGTCCAGCGCCCAGTGCTCGTTGAACTGCGACGGGAACTCGACGAAGTCGCGCGAGGTGCTGGTGCCGGCGATGGACGGGTACTTCACGTTCGAGAACATGCCGTGCAGCGCATGGCCGAACTCATGGAACATCGTGGTGACGTCATCGAAGCTCAGCAGCGCAGGCTGGCCGGCGGCGGGCTTGGTGAAGTTGCAGACGTTGTACACCACCGGCTTGTCGCCGGTGAGGCCGTTCTGCTCGACGAACACGTCCATCCACGCGCCACCGGACTTGCTGTCACGCTTGAAGTAATCCGTGTAGAACAGCGCCAGCGAGGTGCCGTCCTTGTCGAACACTTCATACACCTTCATGTCCGGGTGGTAGGTCGGAATGTCGGTGCGCGGCTTGAAGGTGATGCCGTACAGCTGGGTGGCGGCATAGAAGACGCCGTTCTGCAGCACGTTGTCCAGTTCGAAGTACGGCTTGATCTGCGACTCGTCCAGGTCGTACTGGGCCTTGCGCACCTGTTCGGCGTAGAAGTCCCAGTCCGACGCGGCCAGCTTGAAGCCGCCGTTCTGCGCGTCGATCACCTTCTGCATTTCGGCGATCTCACCGCGCGCCTTGGCGGTGGCGGCCGGCACGGTGTCGGTCAGCAGCTTGGTCGCCGCCGCCGGAGTCTTGGCCATCTGGTCGGCCAGGCTATAGGCGGCGTAGTTGTCGAAGCCAAGCAGCTTGGCCTTCTGCGCACGCAGCTGGGCGAGGCGCTGCACGGTTTCGCGGGTGTCGTTGCTATCGCCACGCTCGGCGCGGGTTTCCGACGCCTTCAGCACGGCGGCGCGCTGGTCGCGGTCGCTCAGCGAAGCCAGCACCGGCTGCTGGGTGGTGTTCTGCAGCGGCAGCAGGAACTTACCTTCCAGGTTGCGGGCCTTGGCGTCGGCGGCGGCGGTGTTGATCTCTTCCTCGCTCAGTCCGGCCAGCTTGGCCTTGTCGTCCACCACCACGGCGGCCGCCGCGGTAGCCGCGACCAGACGGGTGTGGAACTGGGTGGCCAGCGTGGTTTCTTCCACGTTGAGCTTGCGCAGGGTGGCCTTGTCGGCGTCGTTCAACTGCGCACCGGCGCGCACGAACTCCTGGTAATCACGCTCGACCAGGCGCTTCTGCACCGGGTCCAGGCCCAGCGCGTCGCGCTGGTCGTAGATGCTCTTGATGCGCGCGAACAGCTTCGGGTCGAGGTTGATCTCGTCCTGGTGCTCGGCCAGCTTCGGGGCCACTTCTTCCTGGATCTTCTGGCGGGCGTCGTTGGTGTCGGCCTGCACGATGCCGAAGAACACGCGCGAAACGCGGGTCAGGGTTTCGCCGCTGCGCTCCAGCGCTTCGATGGTGTTGTCGAAGGTGGCCGGCTCGGGGTTGTCGGCGATCTTGCGCACTTCGGCCAGGTGCTGCTTCATGCCTTCGTTGAAGGCCGGCAGGTAGTCACTGTCCTTGATGCGGTCGAACGGCGGGGCCTGGAACGGCAGGGTGCTGGCGCTCAACAGGGGGTTGGTGGAGGCTTCGGCCGGCTGCTGCGCAGCGGGGGTCTGGGCATCGGTCACGGGGGTGGACTCCTTGCCGGAACAAGCGGCCAGCGCCAGGCTGATGGCGGCGGCCAGAATGACGGTACGCGACATGAAACGGGCTCCTGGGAAGAGGTGCGGCTGCAGAAAGTTGCAGCCGATCACCCTACTCCCATTGGCCGTTGCCGGCATGTGCCGGACGTGGCATCTGGCTGTGCCGGCCCCGGGTGCCGGCGTGAAGACTCAGACCGTGCCGCGGTTCTTGCCCTGCCAGGGGCGGTACCACTCGCGGATGGTGGCCATGTCGGCGACGTCGTCGCCGGTGGAATGGAACACCGGGCCGAGGCCGATGATCTTTTCCGGGTAATGGAAGTACGCCGCCAGCACCGGCACGTCGGCCATGCGCGCGATCTTCAGGAACCCGGCCTTCCAGTGCTCGACCGCCTTGCGGGTGCCTTCGGGGGTGATCACGTACCACATCTTGTCGGACTCACGGATCAGGCGGACGGCCTGTTCCACGGTGCCCTGCGGCGAACTGCGGTCCAGCGGAATCACGCCCAGCCTGCGCAGCAGCGGCCCCAGCGGCCACCAGAACAGCGAGGCCTTGCCCAGCACCCGCACCTGCAGGCCCATGGCGATCTTGGCCGCCATGCCCCAGTAGCCGTCCCAGTTGGACGAGTGCGGGGCGACAATCATCACCAGCTTGGGCACGTTCGGCAGCGTGCCCTGGATCTTCCAGCCGCCCAGGCGCAGCGCGCAGCGTGCGGCCCAGCGCCAGAAACGGCTGGGTTTGACCTGCGGCATGTTCGGCGGAATGGCCGGAACCAGCGAATGTGGGTTGTTCAAGCAATCACTCCCAATTGCGTGTGGTGCGCGCGCGTTTGATCTGCGAGCGCTCTTTCTTGGCGTCCAGGCGGCGCATCTTGGCCCCGAACGAGGGCTTGGTCGCCACGCGTGCCTTGGGCACGCTGAGGCTGGCCTGGATGAAGGCGGCCAGGCGTTCGCGGGCGTCTTCGCGGTTGCGGTCCTGGGTGCGGAAACGCTGGGCGTCGATGACCAGCACGCCCTCGCCGGTCATGCGCCGGTCGCGGCGCGCCAGCAGGCGCGTGCGCAGCGCTTCGGGCAGCGAGGGCGAACCGGCCACGTCAAAGCGCAGTTCCACCGCGGTGGAGACCTTGTTCACGTTCTGGCCGCCGGCCCCACTGGCGCGCACGAAGCGTTCGACGAGTTCCGAGTCCGGAATCGTCAGGTGCGCGTTGATGGTGACAGGCCCATTTCCCATGGGCGGCATTGTAAAGGCTGGATCGCCGCCTTTGGTGACTGGAACGTACGCCATTGGTATCGAATGGGCGGGTAACGGGCCACAACGGGGTGACTATCGTCACGATCTGCGGCGCAGCCACCACCGCGCCGTGCGCGCCAGCCGGGTATGCTCGGGCTTTCCGTACTGCAGGACGCACCGTGATGACCCTGATTCGCCTTCCGCCCCGCCGTGGCCTGGTCCGCCTGGCCCTGACCCTGGCCCTGGGCCTGGCTGCGATTGCGCCGGCATGGGCCGCACCGCCGACCGACGCCGACATCAACCGCCTGCTGGCCGCCTCGCGCGCGCAGAGCATGCTGGACACGATGCTGCCGCAGATCGAGGCGATGCAGCGCCAGCAGTTCGAGCAGGTGGCGCAGCAGCGTCAGCTGGACGAGGCCCAGCGCGCGCAGCTGCAGCGCATCGAGCAGCGCACCAACCAGACCATCCGCCAGGCGCTGTCATGGCAGCAGCTGCGGCCGATGTACGTCGACCTGTACAAGAAGACCTTCAGCAAGGAAGACGTGCTGGCAATGGCCGAGTTCTACGAGAGCTCGGCCGGCCAGAGTCTGCTCGACAAGACCCCGGCGCTGATGCAGAACGTGATGGTGGCGATCCAGGAACGGATGCAGCCGCTGTTCGTGGACCTGCAGAAGGACCTGGAAGCGATCGTGAACGAGCAGCCGGCACCGGCGCCGCAGAAATAACGCGTCAGCGCCAGCCGAACAGATCCATCGCCTTGCCGAATTCCCCATCCACCGGCGCGCTGACGTCCATCATGCCGCCGTCTGGATGCGGGAAACGCAGGCGTTCGGCGTGCAGCAGCATGCGGTGGATGCCCTGCATGCGGAAGCTGCGGTTATGCCGGCCGTCGCCGTGGCTGGTATCGCCGATCAGGTGATGCGACAGATGCTTGAGGTGCCGGCGGATCTGGCGGAAACGCCCGGTCTGCGGCTGGCAGCGCAGCAGCGCATAGCGTGAGGTCGGGAACTCGCCCACCGGCACCGCGATCTCACCTACCGCCACGCGCTGGAAATGGGTGATGGCCTGCTTCTTCACCGGCTTGCCGGGGCCACCGTCCAGGTCGTGGTCAACCGTGAAGACTTCTTCAGCCGGCCAGCCACGGCAGATCGCCAGGTAATCCTTGGTGACATCGCCGCCCATCAGCGCCTTGCCCAGCGTGCTGGCGCTTTCGCGGTCGAACGCCAGCAGCAGGCAGCCGCTGGTGGCGCGGTCGAGGCGGTGGACCAGGAAAATCGGCTTGCCCAGCTGCTCACGCAGGCGGTCGGCGAGGAAGTCGTCTTCGCCCCGGGCCAGCTTGCTGTCGTGGACCATGAGCCCGGCGGGTTTGTTGACCACGGCCAGACGCTCGTCCAGATGCAGCAGTTGCAGTGGCGGCAGCGCCGCCGGCGTTTCGATGGCGGGTGACGCGTCTTCCACTGCGATCACCGCCGCCACCACGCCGCGCCCAGCGAGAACAGCCCGGCCGCACCGCTGGCAATGCTGAGCAGCGGCGCATCACCGAAGTACCAGCCGCCCGGTTGCATGCCGTACAGCACCGCCGCCACGATCAGCAGGCCGACGCCGGCAATCGCGGCCACCGCGCGCTTCTGCAGCTTCTGCAGATTGTTGTTGAGTGCCACCAGATCGACCGAACGCATCGACAGTTCATGGTCGCCCTCGACCTGCTGCTTCAACCAGGCGTGTACCAGGCGCGGCATGTCCGGGGTGTGGGTCATGATTTCCGGCAGGCGCTTGCGCAGTTCCTTCAGCACGCGGCGTGGGCTGTAACGCTCACGCAGGATGCGTTCCAGCACCGGCCGCGCCACCGCCCAGATGTCCAGCTGCGGGTCGAGCTGGCGGCCCACGCCTTCAATGTTGAGCAGGGTCTTCTGCAGCAGGATCAACTGCGGCTGCAGGGTCAGCTGGTAACGCTGGGCCACGCGGAACAGCTTCATCAGCACTTCGGCCAGCGAAATCTGCGACAACGGGCGGGTGAAGTACGGTTCGCAGACCGAGCGCGCGGCCGCTTCAAGTTCGTCGATGCGCACGTTGTTGGGCATCCAGCCGGCTTCGACGTGCAACTCGGCCATGCGCCGGTAGTCCTTGTTGAAGATGGCCATGAAGTTTTCGGCGAGGTAGTACTGATCCTCTTCCGAGAGCTGGCCCATGATGCCGAAGTCCAGCGCGATGAAGCGCGGGTTGTCGCGGCGCGCCGGGTCGGTGTCGACCCAGATGTTGCCGGCGTGCGCGTCGGCGTGGAAGAAATTGTCGCGGAATACCTGCGTGTAGAACACACGCACGCCCTTGGCGGCCAGGGCCCTGCGGTCGATGCCCGCCTTGTCCAGTGCGGCGATATCGTCCGACGGAATGCCCCACACACGTTCTAGCGTGAGCGCGCGTTCGGCGGTGTGGCTCCAGATCACCTCGGGCACGTAGAGGTCATCGGAGTCCTGCCAGAAGCGGCGCAGCACGCTGGCGTTGGCTCCTTCGCGCTGCAGGTCCAGCTCGGCGGCCAGCGTGTTCTCGACTTCGGCCACCACTTCGCGCGGGCGGATCTTGTCAGCGCGCGGATGGGTGCGTTCGACCAGTGCGGCGGCGGACTTGAGCAGGGCGATATCCGCGTCGATCTGCTTCTCGATGTCCGGACGCAGCACCTTGACCACCACCTGGCGACCATCGGCCAGGGTGGCCGCATGCACCTGCGCGATCGAGGCCGAGGCCAGCGGCTGCAGGTCGAAGCTTGCGAACGCCTCGCTGACCGGACGACCGAGCGCGGCTTCGACGATGCGTTGGGCAGCGTCGCCGTCGAAGGGTTTCACGCGGTCCTGCAGCAGGGTCAGTTCGTTGGCGACATCGGCCGGAATCAGGTCGCGGCGGGTGGACAGGATCTGCCCGAACTTGACGAAGATCGGGCCCAGGTCCTGCAGCGCCAGGCGCAGGCGGGCACCGCGCGACTGCGCGGCGATGTCGGCCGATGCACGCGGCACGAAGGGCTTGGCCAGACGCAGCCAGCGCTCCAGCGGCGTGCCCTGTAACAGATCATCCAGGCGATAACGCAGGATCACGCGGCCGATGCGGGTGGCGCGGAACATCGCCTTCATGCGCGCACCTGCTGCAGGCGCTGCACGCGGGCGGCCAGTCGTTCGACGTCGTCGCGCATCACGTCCACATCGTCATGGAAGGCATCCAGCTCAGCTCGGGGTACCACGTCGCGCGACTCCTCGGTAATAAATTCGGCAGCGGTGTGCGCCAGATCGGACGCGCCACGGCGCGCGTGCTGCAGGGCCGAGCGCAGGGTGTTGGCCACCTGTACGCCCAGGATTTCGCCGAACACGCGCACGAACGGCAGCTGCCAGTCCGGGTCGAAGCGGCTGGCCAGCTGCTGCAGGCGACGCGCCAGTTCGGCGTCGCCGGAGACCTTGACCCGCCCTGCCGGGGCGTCGCCGCCACGGCGGGCATTGGCGATCAGCGGCAGCTGTGCCAGCACCCCGCCCAGGGTGCTGCGCACGGCCAGATCGGGTTCCTGGCCCGGGTCGACCGGTCCGACGGTGAGGCGATCGCCCTCCACCCCGATGCGCATCGCCAGCGCCGGCGACTCCAGGGTCAGGGCGATATGGCGGCCATCCAGCGCGGAAAGCGCATGGCGGGTGTCCGGGTCCAGCGCCAGGGTGCGGTTCAACGCCAGTTGCAGGGCATTGCCGGCCAGGGGCTTGAGGGAGGAAAGCAGGGAGCGGGGCATGCCGCCATTCTACCTGCGGGCCTTGAATGGCGGGTGCCTGGCGATGGCCGGACAGCACGACGGCCTGGTCAACCAGGCCGTCGTTGCATGCCGCGGCAGTGCGGCGGGCAGGAGAGAGGTGCCCGCCGCACTGCCGTCAAGGCAGGTACTGCGGGTACTACGTACGCTTGCGGAACATCGAGATCACGGCCAGGACCAGGAACACGACAAACAGGATCCAGGCGATGTTGCTGGCGGCACCGGCGATGCCGGAGAAACCGAGCACCGCCGCAATGATGGCGATTACAAAGAAAACTACGGCGTAGTGCAGCATGTCGATCCTCGCGTGGTGCGTGCCGGATTGGCGTGCTGCCATGGTGTCGATTTGCCGGTGTTCAGGGAGTGACGGCAACCTCATCGCGCAATGAAGCCTTCAGCCTCGTGAGGCCTTCGTCAATGCTCACCTGCGGCACATAACCTAAGTCGCGACGCGCCGGTTCCATGCTGTACCAGTGCGGCGTGCACAGCTGCTCGGCAAGGAAGCGGGTCATCGGCGGTTCGCCCGGCAGGCGCAGCAGCGGCCACAACCGCTCGGCCACCGCACCGATGCGATACGCGGTCTTGAAGCTGATCGACTTCTCCACCGGCGGTGCGCCCGATGCGGCCAGCAGCTTGTTGAGCAGCTCACGCATCGGCAGCGGTTCGCCGTTGGAAATGAAGTACGCCTTGCCGGCGCAGGCCGCGCCGGGGGCGAGGTGATCGAATGCCTGGAAGTGAGCCAGCGCGGCGTTGTCGATGTAGGTGGTGTCGACCAGGTTGGTACCGTCGCCGACGAAGCGCAGGCGACCGGCGCGTGCACGTTCGGCCAGACGCGGCACCAGCTGCTGGTCGCCCGGCCCCCAGATCAGGCGCGGGCGCAACGCCACGGTGACCAGCTGCGCATCGTTGGCAGCGAGCACACGCTGCTCGGCAATCGCCTTGGTCGCCGCGTACGGAGCCTGGAAGTTCTCGCCGTACGGCACTTCGTCCGCGCCCAGCCCTTCCACCGGATGCGTGGCGCGATGGGTCACGCTGGGCGTGGAGGTGTACACCAGCCGACCGATGCCGTTGGCGCGGCAGGCGGCGATGACGTTGTCGGTGCCCACCACGTTGGCCTGGTGATAGCTGTCATAGCTGCCCCACGCGCCGGCCTTGGCCGCATTGTGGAAGACCGCGTCCACACCGGCCACGGCATGGCGCACCGCCTCGGCGTCGGCAAGGTCGCCGCGGATCTGGCCGACACCCAGCGCGGCCAGCGACGGGTAGTGCCCGCGGTTGAAGCTGAGCACCTCGTGCCCGCGTTCGACCAGACCACGGCACAGGGCCTGCCCGAGGAAACCACCACCACCGGTGACCAGAATCTTCATGCGTGTTGTTCCATGCGGGTTGTGGCCCAGACGGTCAGCTTCTCGCGACCGATCTTGGCGTTGTGACGGATGTCGACGGGGAAGCCGGGGTGCGGCAGGAAATGTTCGATGCGTGCGGTGCCGGGGTTGGCCAAGGCGTGCGCGCGCAGAAGCTGCTGCAACGCCGGCGAATCCGCCGTGCCCGGCTTCAGTTCGTAGCACAGCACCGGCACCTGCTGGCCGGCGGGACCCACCCCGACCAGTGCGGTGCGCGCAATGCCCTCAAGCGTGTTGAACACCGGTTCCACCTGCTCGGTGTACAGCGGGCCCTGCGCGGTTTCCAGGCGCTGGGTCTTGCGTCCACAGAACCACAGCCGGCCCTGTTCGTCGAAGTAGCCGACGTCGCCCATGCGGTGCACCACGCGGGTGCTGCCATCGGCCAGGGTTTCGCTGATCTTGGCCGCGGCAGTGGCCTGTGGGCGGTTGAAGTAGCTGTCGGTGGCGGTCGGGCCGGCGACGGTGATCTCACCGACCACGCCGGTGGCCAGTTCACGCACCTGCGTCCACTGCGGCAGCGGCGCGTCGTCGATGGCGATGATGCGCACCTGGTTGGGCGCCACCACGCGGCCGACGCAGGTCCCGGCACCGTGTTCGGTGGCCTCGCGGGTGTTTTCCAGCTCGCGGCCTTCGACCACGGCCACGGGCAGGCATTCGGTGGCTCCGTACGGGGTCCAGAACTGGGCGTCGTCGGGCAGCAGGCGGCGGAAGCGCGCGACCACGTCCGGTGGCACCGGCGCGCCGGCCGAGGTCACCCGGCGCACGCCGGGCAGCGGCTGGCCGTGGTCGGCCAGGACCCGGATCAGCGCCGGCGAGCCAAACAGCTGGGTCACCCCGAAGCGGGCGATGGCGTCGTGCAGCCTGCGCGGGTCGGCCTTGGCGGGGCGCGTGGGGTCCATGTCCGGAATCACCGAGGTCAGGCCCAGCGCCGGGTCGAACAGTGCGAACGGCGGGAAGGTCGGCAGGGCGACCCCGCCGGCCTCCATGCCGAAGGCCGAACGCAGCAGGTCCACCTGGCCGACGAAATGGCGGTGGCGATAGACCACGCCCTTGGGCACGCCGGTGGACCCACTGGTGAACAGGATGGCGGCGGTGTCGTCACCGTCAGTGGCGGCGATCGCCTGCGGCGCGCGTGCCCCCTGCGCCTCCAGCTGGGCCAGGGTGGTGCCACCCCAGCCCCAGCGGCGGCCGACGGTCACCAGGGTCTTCGCGCCCGGGCACCAGCGCAGCACCAGCCGCGCCACATGCGCCAGGCCGATACCGATGAAGGCCTGCGGCTGGGCTTCGTCCAGGCACTGCTTGAGCGCGCGCTTGTCGATGCCGGGGTCGACCAGTACCGGCACCGCGCCGTTCTTGAACAGCGCGAACATCAGCAGGAAGAACTCCGGCGAGGGCCGCACCATCACCACCGCGCGCACCCCACGGCCGATGCCGTAGGCGGCCAGCCCGGCGGCCATGGCATCGCTGCGGGCGTTGAGGGTGCGGTAGTCCAGGGTCACGTCATAGCGCGCCATGCCCGTGGGGCCGGGCTTTCCGGGGCAACGGATGGCAATCTGGTCGGGGCGTTCGCGGGCCAGTTCGGGCAGGCGCGCGGCGATATTGGTGGGGCTGTTCATCCGTTCATTGTCGCCGCTGCAGAAAATTCTTGCGCGGCGGCCGCCACCGTGGAAAATTCGCGCCCTTCCCCTCCCGCTCTCCGCCGCCCGAAGGCCGGCATTCATGGTCCATCCCTGCATGACCTGCGGCGCGTGCTGCACCCAGTACCGCGTGGCCTTCCACTGGATGGAATCTGACGAAGTCACCCCTGGCGGCGTGCCGCATGAACTGACCGAAGTGCTGGATCCGCACCGGCTGTGCATGCGCGGCACCCATTCCAAGCCGGTGCGCTGCGTCGCACTGGACGCGGAGATCGGGGTCTACTCCCGCTGCAGCATCCATCCCAACCGGCCCAGCGTGTGCCGTGAGGTCGATGCTTCATGGGAGTACGGCAAGGCCAGCCCGCAGTGCGACAAGGCCCGCATCGCCTTCGGCATGCCGGCCCTGACCCCGGCCGACTGGCCGCTCAAGGACTGAAATGCCCTACCCCACGCCCGGCCCCACCCAGGTCAGGTAGAGGGTCAGGGTCAGCACCGACACCAGCGTGGTGCCCAGCACGGTCGCGGCGGTGGTGCCGGCCTCGCGGCGGTGGAACTCGGCCAGCATGAACGGCCCCGTCCCGGTGGGTAGCGCGGCCAGCAGCACGGCGGCGTGGGTCAGCACCGGGTCGAGGTGGAACACCTGGGTGGCCAGCAGCCAGACCAGCAGCGGCTGCAGCAGCAGCTTGGCCGACCCCAACCCCAGCGCGGTGCGTCCGGTGCCCTCGGGGACGTTGCGGCGCTCGCCCAGGAACAGCCCCAATGCGATCAGCGCGCACGGGGACGCCGCGCCGCCCAACAGTTTCAGGAACGTCTGCACCGGTGCCGGCGGCGGCGTGCCGGTGGCCATCAGGGGCAGCGCCAGCAGCGGGGCCAGCACCAGCGGATTGCGCAGCAGGGCCCGGGTGACCTTCCACAGCAGGTGGTGCAGGCGCATTTCGCGTTGCAGGCCGGTTTCAACCAGCACGATGGCCAGTGCGAACAGCACGCACACGGTCAGCAGGGTCGCGACCAGGGTGGGAGTGAGCGCGCTGGTGCCGAGCACGGCCACGGCCAGCGGGAAGCCGATGAAGCCGGTGTTGGCGTAAGCGGCATTCAGACCATCAATGCTGGCGTCGGCCAATGGCTGGCCGCGACGGCGCTGCAGCAGCACCGTGCCGGCGAACACCAGCGCGGTGCCGCCGCCGAAGCTGAGCAGGAAGCCGGGATTCCACAGCGCCTGCCAATGCGCGTTGGCGACCACGTCGAACAACAGCGCGGGCAGCGCCAGATAGACCACGAAGCGGTTCAGCTCGGAGGTCGAGTGCGGGCCCAGCGCCCCGCTGCGGCGGGCCAGCCAGCCGGCGAAGATCAGGCCAAAGATCGGCAGCACGATGGCCAGCACGGACAACATGGGACGCACCCGGAATGACAAGGGTGCAGGCTACGCGCCCGGATCGATACCCTCCAATGCTTTTGCAGGCCTTCAGCGATACCATTCCGGCATGATCGACATCCGTGCCCTGCAGTGCTTCCAGGCGGTCGCCGACACCCTGCACTTCGGCCGCGCCGCGCAGCGCCTGCATATGACCCAGCCGCCGTTGAGCCGGCAGATCGCCGCGCTGGAGACAGCACTGGGGGTCACGCTGTTCGAACGCGATTCGCGCCATGTACGCCTGACCGCTGCGGGAGCGCGTTTCCAGCAGGACACCCGTGCGCTGCTGATTGGACTGGAACAGGCCTGCCGCAGCGCGCGCCAGGTGGCGGCCGGTGAGGTGGGCGAGCTGCGGGTGGGCTTCATGATGCATGCGGCGCACAGTTCGGTGCCGCCGCTGGCGCGCCGATTCATCGCGGCCCATCCGCAGGTGCAGCTGCGCCTGCGTGAGGCACTGCCGGTGGCGCTGCTGCAGGCCGTACGCGAGGGCGAGCTGGATGCGGGAATCGGGTTCGCGCCGGCCGATGCGTCGGGTCTGGCGATGCAGGCCCTGTTCGAAGAGCCGCTGTGCGTGGCGCTGCCGGCCGCTCATCCGCTCGCGCGGCGGCGGCAGCTGCAGGTGCGGCAGTTGGCGGAGGAAGCGTTGATCACCGCGCCGGCCGATGTGGTGCCGACGTTGCGCGAGGCAATCGACGCGTGTTTTGCACGGGAAGGGCTGCGCCCGCAGATCCGGCTGGAAGTGCAGCTGCAGCAGAGCATCGTCAGCCTGGTCGGCGAAGGGCTGGGTGTCGCACTGGTGCCGGCATCACTACGCCGGCTCGGCGTGCCCGGGGTGGCGTTCGTGGCGCTGAAAGAGGCGCCACGGGTGGAACAGGTGCTGTTCTGGCGGGAAGCCAACGCCAATCCGGCATTGCCGAAACTGCTCGCGTGCCGGTAGCGCCGGCCGTTGGCCGGCCCATGCATCTGTCGGATGGGTTCATGAGGGCCGGCCAACGGCCGGCGCTACCGCATCCCGGTCTTAAAGCGGATTGCGCTCCAGGAACGCGCGGATCTCCGGCACCAGCACTTCGTGCTTGTCTTCCAGCACATAGTGCCCGGCATCTTCGAATGCATGCACCTGGGCCTGCGGCAGCGCGGCCTGGAAGCCCTTCAGGAAGTGGTGATCGAAGACGAAGTCGCGCAGGCCCCAGCCGATGAACGCCGGGCGGTCGGCGAACGACGGCAGCGCCTGGCCAGCACGCTCCAGCAGCGACCAGGCCTTGTCGGCCGGGCTCAGCGGAATGTCCTGCATGAAGCGGATGGTGCTGATCCGGTTGGCGTAGCTGTTGTACGGCGAGACATACGCGCGGCGCACATCGGCCGGCATCTTCCGCTCCACGCCCAGCCACGAGGCACCACTGGAGAACGCATTGAAGGTGCGGATGATCCACTCACCGATCTTCCAGTGCCGGCCCAGCGCGATTTGCCACGGCATCTTCTTGGCCGCCGGCATCGGGAAGGCGGCGGTATTGAGCACCACCAGGCGCTTGACCTGCGCGTGGTGCGACAGCGCCCAGCCGAAGCCGATCATGCCGCCCCAGTCGTGCACGGCCAGGGTCACCGGGCCGGTGACGCCCAGGTGCCTGAGCAGCGCATCCAGGTCGTCCACGCGCGACTGCAGGGTGTACGCGTAGCGGCTGTCATCCGGCTTGTCCGACAGGCCCATGCCGATGTGGTCGGGCACGATGCAGCGGTAGTTGTCCGACAGGCCAGCGACCAGGGTGCGCCAGTAATAACTCCACGACGGGTTGCCATGCACCATCACCACCACTTCGCCGTCGCGCGGGCCTTCGTCGAGATAGCTCATCGTCAGGCCCGGGCGGACCTCGAAACGCTGCGGATGGGTGGGGTAACCGGGAAGCTGGGACATCGGATCGCACCTGTAAAAAGGGCCGGTAGAACCGGCCCTTGGAATCAACTGGAGTGTCGTTTTACCAGACCACTTCGGCCATCGAGCAGTTCAGGCCCGAGCCGATGCCGAGCAGGGCGATGCGGTCGCCCTTCTTCAGCTTGCCCAGCTGCTTGAGCTTGCTCAGCACGATCGGCACCGAGGCCGGACCGATGTTGCCGTGCTCGCCGAAGATGGTCATCACCTTCTTCGGGTCGATGCCGAAGTTCTTGATGAAGGCGGCGGTGTGCGGCTGGCTGACCTGGTGGATCACGAACTGGTCCAGCTCTTCCACGGCCCAGCCCAGCGCTTCGCGGGCGGCCATGAAGGTCTTCTGGGCCAGCTTGATGCCTTCAATCAGCAGCATGCGGGTGTCGGTGACCATGCGGTCCAGGTTGCCGCGGCACAGCTGGTTCCACTCGGTGGCCGAGCGGGTGACGCCGCCGCGGTAACGCGGAGCATCGGGGACCAGTTCGCTGCGTGCCATGACCATGGCGGCGGCACCGCAGCCCAGGGTCAGCGCGGCCATCTCGTTACGGAAGTCGTCGGCGGTCACGCCCGGCAGGGCCATGCGCTCGAGGGTCTTCTCGTACACCAGGTTGGCGGTTTCGCCGTCAACGATCAGCGCGTAGTCGATCTCGCCGCGTTCCAGCATGCGGGCGGCGATGTCCATGCCGTTGATGAAGGCCAGGCAGGCATTGGCGACGTCGAAGGTCATGCACTGGTCGCTGACGCCCAGGTTGCCCGAGACGATGCTGGCCGTGGACGGCTCCAGGTAGTCGCGGCTGACCGAGGTGTTGACCAGCAGGCCGATCTTGTCGGCACCGATGCCGGCGTCTTCCAGCGCCTTGCGGCCGGCCAGGGTGGCGGCGTCGGAGGCCAGCATGTCGGCGTCCCACAGGCGACGGGCGTGGATGCCGGCGATGTCGCCGAGCACGTCGGTGCGGATGCCCAGACGATCCAGCGTCGGCTGCAGGCGTTCGTTGATTTCCTTCGACGTCAGCGTATGCGGCGCGTCGATGTGCGCCAGACCGGCGATCGAGACATTCTTGAAGAGCATCAGTTAGCGCCAAGGCTCAGGCGAAGGGGGCGCTATTGTAAGCCCCAGCGGCTTTCACCGCATCTTTACGAATTCACGCCCGGGCGTATGGTCCGGGCGTGGGGCTGAATACGTCAGCGCGGTGGGCACTGGAAGGCCAGGAAGCGCTGGCTGCCGTCCGCGGGCGCGGCGGCGGCCTGGATGGCATTGGCCTGGGCGCTGGGGGCCTCGTTGCGGGCCAGGGTTTCCAGTTCCTCCTGCACGCGCAAGGGGTTGCGGTTGTAGAAGCCGACCTTGCTCTTGACCGTGACCACGACTTCGCCGCGCTGCTGGCAGCCCGACGGGACCTGGCCGGCGGGGAGCACGCGCACGGTCTTGCCGCTGGGTTCGATCGGCACCCAGGTGCAGGCCGAGGCGGTCAGGGTGAGGGCGGAGAGCAGCAGTAGGCGCATGGCGCGTGCGTTCTGGGAGGTCATGGGGGGATTTTGCCTGAACGGGCTGAATCGGGGGTGGATGGATGAGGGCCGGCCGTTGGCCGGCCCCCCTGTTCCTTACTTCACCGGGTTGCCGTCGGCGTCGATGACGGTGACCTCGCCCAGGTTCAGCGCGCGCACCTCTTTCTCGGTCTGCTTCAGGTCACCCACCACCACCCAGGTCAGGGCGTTCGGGTCCAGCGTGGCGGCGGCCTGCTGCACCTGCGCCGGGGTCATGGCCTCGATCTCGGCCTTGCGCTTGAACACGTAGTCGTCCGGGCGCTGGTAGCGGACGATGCCGCTGATGGTGCCCATCACCGCGCTGGCGGTCTCATAGGCCCCGGGCAGGCTGAGGGTCTGGATGTTGCGGATGCGGGTGACTTCCGGCGCGGTGATCGGCTCGCCGCCGCTGGCGAAATCGGCGATCTCGCGGCGCATTTCGGCCATGGCCTCGCCGGTCTTGTCGATCTGCACCGGAGCCATCGCCATCCACGGGCGCTGGCCCAGGGTGCTGCTGGCGCTGCTGCGGGCCCCGTACGACCAGTGCTTCTCTTCACGCAGGTTCATGTTCAGGCGCGAGGTGAAGTCGCCGCCGAGCACGCCGTTGGCGATGTCGAAGCGGGTCGCACCGGCGTCCAGGGTGGACGGCACCACCTGGCCGGCGAACAGGTTGGCCTGCACCGCGCCGGGCTGGTCGATCAGGAACACGCGGCCCTTGGCCGGGCGCGCCACGTCCACGGTGGCCTTCACCTGCGGGGCCGGGCCGGTGCTCTTCCAGTCACCCAGCTGGCGCTCCAGCAGCGGCACGATTTCCTTCAGGGTGGTGTCGCCGACCACGATCAGGGTGCCCTGTTCCGGGCGCAGCCAGTCGCGGTGGAAGTCGACCAGGTCCTGGCGGGTCAGCGACTGGATGTCGGCCTCACGGCCACTGCCGGTGAACGGAATGGCGTACGGATGGCCCTTGCCGTACAGCAGCGGCGGCAGCACGCGCATGGCGGCCGCGTTGGGATTCACCTTCTCCTGCTGGATGCCGGCGATCCAGGTCGCCTTGACCCGGTCGATCTCGCCCTGCTCGAAGCGGGGGGTGCGCAGCATGTCGGCATAGAGGGCCAGCGACGGGGCCAGGTTTTCCTTCAGCGCCGACAGGTACACGCTGGCGCTGTCCAGCGAGGCGCTTGCGCCCATGCTGGCCCCGAGCATGTCGGCGGCGTCGGCGAAGGCCAGCGCGCCCAGCTTGCCTGCGCCTTCGCCCATCAGGTCCATGGTGAAGTTGGCGGTGCCGGACTTGCGGCCCTGGTCGGCGGTGAAGCCACCCGGGAACTCATAGCTGAACTGCACCACCGGAATGTCGTGGCGCTCGGCCAGGATCACCTGGGTGCCGTTCTTCAACGTGGCGCGGTGCAGCTGCGGGAACTTCAGTTCCGGGAAGGTCTTGGTCTGCGGCACGCCGCTGGCGCGGTCGACCTGGCTCGGCAGGGTGCTGAACTTCGGGTCCACCGCCGGCACGTTGAACGGCTTGGGCGTGGCCGAGGGTTCTTCGGCCAGGGCCACGCGGGTGCCCGGCTCCACGACCAGGGTGTGGTCGCCCGGGCCCAGCCACTTGGCACCGATGCCGCGCACATCCGCAGCGGTGGCGTCGTTGATCACCTTCAGCGAGCGGCGGAAGCAGCCGGGGTCGCCCTCGTACACGGTGCATTCGGCCAGCGCGTCGGCCTTGCCGCCGAAGCCGCCAATGCGTTCGATGCCACGGATGAAGCCGGCGCGGAAGGCGGTCTTGCCGCGCGCCAGCTCGGCAGCGGTGGGGCCGTCCTTGATCAGCTTGCGCACTTCCTCATCGATGATGGCCTCGACCTTGGCCGGGTCCACGCCCTGCTTCACCGTGGCCATGATCATGAAGTTCGAACCCAGCTGCGAGCTGTAGGCTCCCGCGCTGACGTTGTCGACCAGTTTGTCCTGGTGCAGCAGGCGCTGGTCCAGGCGCGAGGCCTTGGCCCCGCCCAGCACCTGCGCGAACAGCTGCAGCTGGTCGATGTCGGTGGTGCCCACTTCGGCCACGTTCCAGGCGCGGTAGATGCGCGCCTGCGGCACCTTGTCGGTCATGGTCTCGCGGGTGGACTTCTCACGCTTGGCCACGTCCACCTTCGGCTGGGCCATGCTCGGGCCGGCCGGAATGTCACCGAAGTAGCGCGCCACCTTTTCCTTGGCGGTGGCCACGTCGATGTCGCCGGCGAGCACCAGCACCGCGTTGTTGGGGCCGTACCAGGTGCGGAACCACGTTTTCACATCGTCCAGCGATGCAGCGTTGAGGTCGTTCATCGAGCCGATCACGCTGTGGTGATACGGGTGGCCCGCCGGATACAGCGCGCGGTTGAGCTTTTCCCACACCTGGCCATACGGCTGGTTCTCGCCCTGGCGCTTTTCGTTCTGCACCACGCCGCGCTGTTCATCCAGTGCCGCCTGGTCGATCGCGCCCAGCAGATGGCCCATGCGGTCGGACTCCATCCACAGCGCCATGTCCAGCGCGGTGGTGGGCACGTTCTCGAAGTAATTGGTGCGGTCGGTATTGGTGGTGCCGTTCTGCCCGGTCACGCCCACCTGCTTGAACGGTTCGAAGTACTCGCCGTCGTGGTTTTCGCTGCGCTGGAACATGAGGTGTTCAAACAGGTGCGCGAAACCGGTGCGGCCAGCGGGTTCGTCTTTGCTGCCCACGTGGTACCAGATGTTCACCGCCACGATCGGAGCCTTGCGGTCGGTGTGCACCACCACGCGCAGGCCGTTGGGCAGGGTGAACTCCTCGAACGGAATGTCGACCTTGGCCGTCTGTGCCGGCTTGGCCAGCACCGGTGCCGGGGCCAGCGTGCCCAGGGCGGCAGAAAGCGCAACAGCAAGCAGTGCGCCACGCGGTCGAAGGTGCAGGGTCATTCCGGGTCCTTGGTCATGAAAGTGGAGGCCGATCCTAGCCCGGCCCCGCTGAATCTGGCATCGGCCAACAGTCATTGCCGCCGTCAGGGAAGGTCACATCGCCGCGGACGGACAGTCGTGGTCTGCAGATCGGACAGGTGTCCGGACAGCGGACACTGCGATTCAGGCAAAAACCCCTTGTAAATCAACGATGAAAAGTTGGCACGGGTCCTGCTTTGTTCTCTGTGCGGACAGAAGGCGATCAAACACAAGCTGACTGATCGCTGAACAAAACACCGAAATTGAAAATTTCTCTTGCAAGCCCAGATTCGGTGTACTACCTTACTACCACACCACTGCTCACCAACACTAAACAGGCCCCGTCATGAACACCAAGACCATCGCAATTGCCATCGCCATCGCCGCCGGCTCCGCGTTTGTTTCGAACGTGCATGCCGCTTCCGCCATCCCCACCCTGGAAACCGTCCAGGTCCGTCCCTCGGCCGACCAGCTGGCCCAGGCCGAATGGGAACGCAACAGCCCGATCCCGACCCTGGCGCTGGTGGAAGTGCGTCCCACCGCCGGCCAGATCGCCGAATACCGCCAGGAACTGGCTGACAGCCGCCGCGTGACCACCCTGGCCGCCGTCGAAGTGCGTCCCACCGCCGAACAGCGTGAAGCGCTGGCCGCCGAACAGGACAGCCACCGCGACTACATGGGCACCTTCGCTGCTGCGGCCACCGCCGTCGCCAACGAAGTGATCATCAACCTGCCGACCCTGCAGGTGCGCCCGTCGCCGAACGACCTGCAGGCCTTCGCGGCTGAAGCGGTTTCGGTGCTGGCTCGCCCGTAAGACCCGAGGTCTACCAGCCAGGGGCTGGTACCTTCGGTGATGGGTCGCGGCGTACACTTTGGCCATGACCTCTCCCCAGTTCCATGTTGTGTTGTTCCAGCCGGAAATTCCCCCGAACACCGGCAATGTGATCCGCCTCTGCGCCAACACCGGCGCGCAGCTGCACCTGATTGAACCGCTCGGTTTCGACCTGAGCGACAAGCAGCTCAAGCGCGCCGGCCTGGACTATCACGAATACGCACGACTGCAGGTGCATCCCGATCTGGACACCGCCCTGCAGCGCATTGCGCCCAAGCGCCTGTTCGCCCTCAGTACCCGTGGCAGCGTGCGCTATGACACCCAGCAGTTCGAAGACGGCGACGCCTTCCTGTTCGGCCCGGAAACCCGTGGCCTGCCGCAGGAGGTGCTGGACGCGCTGCCCCACGGGCGTCGGCTGCGTCTGCCGATGCGCCCGGACAACCGCAGCCTGAATCTTTCAAATACCGTCGCCGTGGTGATGTACGAGGCCTGGCGGCAATGCGGGTTCGCCGGCGGCGAATGACCCTCAGAACGCGTTGATGCCGGTCAGCTCGCGCCCGATCACCAGCTGGTGCACGGTTTCGGTGCCCTCGTAGGTGATCACCGACTCCAGGTTCAGCGCATGCCGGATCGCCACGTGTTCGGTGGTGATGCCGGCCCCGCCCAACAGATCGCGGCAGTCACGGGCGATGTCGATCGCCATGCGGCAGTTGTTCCACTTGGCCAGGCTGACCTGCTGCGGCTGCATCTGGCCGGCATCCTTCAACCGGCCCAGCTGCAGTGCCAGCAGCTGCGCGCTGGTGATCCGTCGCGCCATGTCGGCCAGCTTGATCTGCGCGCTCTGCGTGGCCGCCACCGGCCGCCCGAACAGCACGCGTTCCTTGGTGTAGCCCAGCGCTTCATCCAGGCAGGCCACGGCCGCCCCGATCGGGCCCCAGCTGATGCCATAGCGGGCCTGGGTCAGGCAGCCCAGCGGCCCCTTCAAGCCCTGCACGTTCGGCAGGCGGTTGCGCTCGGGCACACGCACGTTGTCGAAGAACAGCGCACCGGTCAGGGACGCGCGCAGGCTCATCTTGTGCTTGATCTCCTGGGTGGTGAACCCCGGCATGCCTTTTTCCAGCACGAAACCCTGGATGCCGTCGTCGGTGTGCGCCCAGACAATGGCGATGTCGGCCACCGGGCCGCTGGTGATCCACATCTTGCTGCCGTTGACCACCCAGTCGCCGCCATCACGCACCGCGCGCGTCTTCATCGCCGCCGGGTCCGAACCGCCATGCGCTTCGGTCAGCCCGAAGCAACCGATCACCTTGCCGGCCGCCATGTCCGGCAGCCAGCGCAGACGCTGCTCCTCACTGCCGTACGCGTAGATGGGGTACATGCACAGCGAGCTCTGCACCGACACGAAGCTGCGCAGGCCCGAGTCGCCGCGCTCCAGTTCCTGGCAGATCAAGCCGTAGCTGACCGCGTTGAGCCCGCCACCGCCGTAGTGTTCCGGCAGCGTGCAGCCCAGCAGCCCGAGCGAGGCGATCTCCGGGATCAGTTCATCCGGGAACCGGCCCTGGTCGAAGGCGTCGCCGATGATGGGCAGCACGCGTTCGTCGGTGAAACGGGCCACGCTGGCCTGCACCGCGCGTTCCTCTTCGCTGAGCAGGGAACGGACATCGAACAGGTCATACGGATTCAGGGACATGGCTACCTGGCAGGGAAGAGCAGCAGAGGGTGCCATTGTCCGCGCTCGGCACCCCCCGGCCAAGGCAGGGCGCAGCACAGACCTACAATGGCGACATTCCGTCGCAGAGCCTTCCGCCATGCAGATCCGACCCGAACGCGCGCAGGACATCGCCGCCATTCACGTCCTGACCCGCGAGGCGTTCGCCCATGCGCCGCACCGTGACGGGACCGAGCAGGACGTCATTGATGCGTTGCGCGCCGCCGGCGCGCTGTCGGTGTCGCTGGTGGCTGAAGAGGGTGAAGCACCGGTCGGCCATGTGGCGTTGTCACCGGTTGAACTCAGCGACGGCAGCCCGGACTGGTACGGGCTGGGGCCGATCTCGGTGGCACCGGCGCAGCAGGGGCGGGGCGTGGGCAGCGCCTTGATGCGGGCGGCGTTGGCCGCGCTGCAGGAACGGGGCGCAGCCGGCTGCGTGCTGCTGGGCGATCCGGTGTATTACGGGCGCTTCGGGTTCCGGGCGGATGCGCGGCTGCGCTTGGCGGGGGTGCCGGCGGAATACTTCCAGGCGGTGCTGCTGCGGGGGCCATGGCCGGACGCGGACGTGCGGTATCACGCGGCGTTTGGGTCGTAGTGCCGGGCTTGCCCGGCACAGGCGTCCTGGAAGCCGGGCAAGCCCGGCTCCACGGAAATGCGGCACTGCACCATTCGTCCCTCAAGCTGTGACCAACGTCGGCGAACTAGGCGTAAACGCCGGCTCCCGGTACCCTGACGTACTGAACTGCATTCCCAGGCAACCGCCGCCGGCTTTGGCCGCTGGCACTACCCAACGAGTTACGCACCACCATGAGCGAAGAAACCACCGCCCTGCCCCCGCGCGAAGCCATGGAATTTGACGTGGTGATCGTCGGAGCCGGCCCCGCCGGCCTGGCCACGGCCATCCGCCTGCGCCAGCGCGCCATCGAAGCCGGCCGCGAACTGTCGGTCTGCGTGCTGGAAAAGGGCTCCGAGCCCGGCGCGCACATCCTGTCCGGCGCGATCATGGATCCGCGCGCGCTGACCGAACTGTTCCCCGACTGGGCCGAGCGCGGCGCACCGCTGAAGCAGGCGGTCACCCGCGACGAGTTCCTGTTCCTCAGCCCGGACGGCGCGCGCAGCACCCCGCATGCGCTGCTGCCGGAATGCTTCCACAACCAGGGCAACTATATCGTCAGCCTGGGCGAGGTCACCCGCTGGCTGGCACAGCAGGCCGAAGCGCTGGAAGTGGCGATCTTCCCCGGCTTCGCCGCTGCCGAAGTGCTGTATGACGACAACGGCGCGGTGATGGGCGTGGCCACCGGCGACATGGGCATCCGCAAGGACGGCAGCCACGGGCCGAACTTCGAACGCGGCATGGAACTGCATGCGAAGTACACGATCTTCGCCGAAGGCTCGCGCGGCCACCTGGGTCGCCAGCTGATCGCGCGCTTCCAGCTGGACGCCGGCAAGGACCCGCAGTCCTACGGCATCGGCATCAAGGAACTGTGGCAGATCGACCCGGCCAGGCATGAGCCGGGCCTGGTGGTTCACACCGCCGGCTGGCCGCTGGACAGCGACACCTACGGCGGTTCGTTCCTGTACCACGCCGAAGGTGGCAAGGTCGCCGTCGGCTTCGTGGTCGGACTGGATTACAAGAACCCGTGGATGAGCCCGTTCGAGGAGTTCCAGCGCTTCAAGACCCACCCGTCGATCCGCAAGCACCTGGAAGGCGGCAAGCGCATTGGTTACGGCGCGCGTGCGATCACCGCCGGTGGTTTGTTCTCGTTGCCGAAGACGGTATTCCCCGGGGGCGCGCTGGTCGGCTGCGAAGCCGGTTATCTCAACGCCAGCCGGATCAAGGGCAGCCATGCCGCGATCAAGACCGGCATGCTGGCCGCTGACGCCGCGTTTGACGCGCTGGCCGCCGACCGCCAACGCGATGAGCTCAGCGCCTACCCCGACGCCTTCGAAAACAGCTGGCTGCACGACGAACTGAAGCTGTCCAAGAACTTCAAGCAGTGGTTCAAGAAGGGCCGCACCGTGGCCACGCTGATGACCGGCATTGAACAGTGGCTGCTGCCGAAGCTGGGCATCCGCAACCCGCCGTGGACGATCGGTCACAGCAAACCCGACCACCAATGCCTGGAACCGGCGTCGCAGCACACCCGCATCGCGTATCCGAAACCGGACAACGTGCTGACCTTCGACCGGCTCAGCTCGGTGTTCCTGAGCAGCACCAACCACGAGGAAGACCAGCCCAGTCACCTCACGCTGAAGGACGCCAGCATTCCGGTGCAGGTGAACCTGGCCGAGTACGCCGGGCCCGAAGCGCGTTACTGCCCGGCGGGCGTGTACGAATTCGTCGGCGGCGAAGGCCAGGAACAGCTGCGGATCAACGCGCAGAACTGCGTGCACTGCAAAACCTGCGACATCAAGGACCCCACCCAGAACATCGTGTGGGTGACTCCGCAGGGCGGTGGCGGCCCCAACTACTCCTCGATGTGAGAACCCTGGCCGTGCTCGCGGTCGTGCTGCTCAGCGCATGCACGGCCGCACCGCAGACGCCCGAACAGGCACGGCAACGCGAGCGCGAGCGCGCGTTTGCCATCTGTGGGGGCTGCCATACCGCGCACGCCGGCGGCGTGCACCGGTTCGGCCCGAACCTGCATGGGGTGATCGGCCGTCGCGCCGGCAGCCTTTCCGACTACCCCTATTCGCCGGCGATGCGCCGGGCCAACCTGGTGTGGACTGAGCAGACGCTGGATGCCTTCCTGCGTTCGCCAACCAGCGTGGTGCCCGATTCGCGCATGGTCAACTCCACCGCAGACCCGGAACGACGGAAGCTGGTGATCGAGTACCTGGGCCAGCAACGCGCCCCGTAGAGCGGGGCTTGCCCCGCTGAAGGCGAGCCGGGCAAGTTCAAAAGCCAGCCGGGCAAGCCCGGCTCTACGAAGGATCCAGGCTCTGCAGGTAGGCCTCCAGCGCATGCTCGAAGGCGGTGATGTCCGCCGCGCATGCCGCCACACCTTCGTTCTGTATCTGCTGCATCAGCGCGCGCGCCTGCGTTGCCAGCGACTCCGCGCCCAGCGTGCCCAGGCCACCGACAATGCGATGCAGCACCTCCACCGCGGCATTGCTGTCGTTCTGCTCGCGCGCCAGCAGGCCACGCTGCAGGTCTTCGCCGGTGGCTTTGCGCATGCTTTCAATCAGCACGTTCGCCACATGCTCCGAGCCGAACCGCTCGACGATGACCTGACGGGTGGGCGGCACCGCCGGCGTTTCGGCATCCGCGGGAGCCAGGTCGACGGCCGAGGGTGCCTCATCGTCGGGGTCGCTGGGCAGCCAGCGCCGCAGCGCCTTGCGCAGCGTCGCCAGTGCCACCGGTTTGGCCAGCAGGTCATCCATGCCCGCCTCGCGACAGCGCTGCAGGTCTTCAGCCAGGGCGCTGGCGGTCAGCGCCAGCACCGGCATGCGCAGGCCGGTACCGCGCTCGCGCTCGCGGATGCGCCGGGTCAGCGTGTAGCCATCCATCACCGGCATGCGGCAATCGGTGATCACCAGGTCGAAACTGGACGCATCCAGCAATGCCAGGGCGGCCTCGCCGTCCACCGCCAGTTCGTGCTGCAGCTCCAACTGCTGCAGTCGCCAGCGCATCAGTGCCTGGTTGGTCGGGTGGTCCTCCACCACCAGCACGCGGCGCCGCGCCTGACCGGGCGGCAGCGGCTGCACCTCGTCCGTGCCCCGCTGCGCACCGCGCTCTCCGTCTTCGCCGGGAACCCGCGGCAGGCTCAACACCACCTCCACGCTGGTGCCCTGGCCGGGTGTGCTGTGCATGTCCAGGCGACCGCGCATCAGGCCAACCAGCCGCTGGCAGATGCTCAATCCCAGCCCGGTGCCCCCGTAATGCCGGGTGATGGCAGCGTCCGCCTGGGCAAACGGCTTGAACAGGCGCTGGCGCTGCTCGGCGGAAATGCCGATGCCGGTGTCGGCCACGGTCAGGCGCAGGGTCTGTGCCATGTCGTCGGAACGCTCCACCTTCAAGGCGATGCTCACCCCGCCCTGGTTGGTGAACTTGATCGCATTGCTGAGCAGGTTGAACACCACCTGGCGCAGCCGCATGCCATCCACCAGGTGCTGCGGCGCAACCTCCGGGTCTACCTGCAGGCTCAGGTCCAGCCCCTTGCTCGACGCCTGCGGTGACAACAGCTGCTGCACGTTGTCGAGCAGGCTGCGCAGCGCCACCGGCTGCGGTTCCAGCGGCAGTGCACCGGCTTCGATCCGCGAATAGTCCAGGATGTCATCCAGAATCTGCCGCAGCATCTGTGCGGAATCCTCAATCACGCCGATGATGCGTCGCTGCTCACCGTCCAGATCGGTATGCGACAGTGCCTCGACCATGCCCAGCACACCACTCATCGGCGTGCGGATCTCGTGGCTCATGGTGGCCAGGAAGTTGGATTTCGCCGCGGTCGCCCGCTCCGCATCGGATTTGGCCGCCGCCAGGGCATCGGCCTGGGCGCGTGCTTCGGTGACATCCACCCAGTAGCCACTCCACAGCACCGCGCCGTCGGCGGCCGCGTACGGCAGCGCGCGCGTGCGCACCCAGCGCACCACGCCATGCGGACTGGTGCGGAACTCGATATCCAGCGGGGTGAAGTTGCGCGCCGCATGCGTCATCGCTTCGTGGATGGCCTCGCGGTCGCGCGCATCGATCTGTGCTTCCAGCAGGGTGTCGTCACGCATCACCTCCACCGTGCTTACGCCGAACATCGAGTTCAGGTCGCCGGTGATGTAAGGGAACGTGACCTGTCCATCATTCTCGCGTCGCGCCTGGTACACGATGGCCGGCAGGTTGTCGGTGATCTCTTCCAGACGCTTTTCCAGGTCGCGGCGCATCGACACCTCGCGGCGCAGGCGCAGGTAGCCCCAGCCATGCACCATCATGCCGGTGAGCAGGATCAGCGACAGCGGTACCGCCCAGCGTGCGATCGAACGCCAGTCCAGCCCGGCGCGGTATTCGGCCAGCAGCCAGTCACCGCGGATGGCCGCGTGTTCGCGCGGGGTGAGGTTGGTCAGCACCCGGTCGAAGGTGGTGGCCAACGGTGCGTACTGGCGTTTCACCGCCAGCGACAGCTGGTCACTGAACCCGGCCGGTGCGGCGACATGCAGCCTTGCAGGGTACAGCTCGCGGATCACCCGGTCGGCCAGGGCCAGGTTGCCGACATAAGCATCGGCGTCGCCATTGGCCAGCCGCGCCAGCGCCTGCTCGACACTGCGCGCGGGCACGATGCGCGCCTTGGGCGCGTGCTGCAGAATGTAGCCGCGCAGGCGGTCGGGGTCGGACAGCAGGATGGTGCGCCCGTCGAGGTCGCTCAGACCCAGCACCGAACGGCTGTTGGTCGGAGTCACAACCACGTTGGGCACACTGATGAAGGGCTGGCTGAACACCCAGTCGTCGCCCAGGTAGTGGGCGTCGTTGGGCATGCCCATGACCGCGTCGACGGTGCCCCGGCGCATCTGGTCGCGCACCTCGAACCAGTCATGCGCGGGCACCCGGTTCAACTGCGCGCCGACCATGCGCAGCTGCCGCAGGTAGTCACCGGACACGCCCGCCGGTTCACCGGAAGCGTCCACAAACGACAACGGTGCGGCTTGCGGTGCAAAGCCCATGCGCAACGGCGTGGCCAGCACGCGACGTTCGGCCTCGCCCAGCACCAGGCGCGACTGCGCCGACCACTGCAGCGGCGTCAGCCAGCGCTTTGCGATGGCCTCGCGCTGGGTGGCCGGCAGCGTCGCCAGCGCCGCATCCAGCGCCTCGGCGAGCGGCTGGCGGGCGTTGGGTACACCGAAATGCAGGCGCTCCGGGGCGAGGTCGCTGGGGCGCAGCAGGGTGATGCCTTCCAGCTTGCGCTCGCGGATGATGGCGTTTGCGACATGCGCGTTGCCGATGTACACGTCCGCCTGACCCTCCGCCACCATGTTCAATGCCGCAGTCGTGTTGGGGGCGATGACCCGGCGTGCGGCCGGGAATCGCGAACGGATCTGTTCGCTGGTCAGGAACTCCTGTTCGGTCACCACCCGAAGGCCGGTCAGGTCCGGGTCGGCGGACGCGCGCGTGTCACCGGGGCGGCCCACCAGCGCCAGCGGCGCTTCGGCGTACGGCGAGGTGTAGACCATGCAGCGGGTACGGCCCGGGGTCAGCGCTATGTTCATTACGACATCGACTTCGCCGCGGCAGGCGGCGTCGAGAACATCGGCCCAATCGCGATACATACGAACCTGAACATTCACGCCAAGTTGGCGCGAAAGCAGGGTCAGATAGTCGTAACCGAGGCCTTTTGGCTGTCCGTTCTGTACGAACTCATACGGCGGCCAGCCGCTGTCGTACAGGCCCAGTAAGATGGTAGGGTTCCGCTCAAGCCAATCGGCCTGGCGCGGCGAAAGCACCGGAGCTGGCAAGGTACCCGGTGCTGCCATGCTGGAGGTACTTGCAGTGATCAGCAGAACCAGCACGACCAGCCAGCGGACAACCGAGGTACGCATGCGGTCTGATCTCCGTAAAATGATTCCAACACCCCGAAGGGCCCCGAAGGGCCGCTGCCTTGCAGGCAATACTAGCCCATGACCTCACCGCCGCTACTGCGCATCATCATCGCCGACGATCACCCGGTCGTACGTATCGGGGCCAGATCCGTCATCCATGCCAAGAGCATTGGCAAGGTCGTGGCCGAAGCCAGCAGTGCCAGCGAATTGATGGACATGCTCAAGGCTCATCCCTGTGACGTGCTGGTCACCGATTACTCCATGCCAGGCGGTGACCAGGCTGACGGTTTTGCCATGATCAGCATGATCCGCCGCCACTACCCTGACCTGCCCGTCGTGCTGCTCAGCGTGGCCAACAATCTGGCCATCCTGCGCATGGTGGTGTCCACCGGCGTGCAGGGGCTGGTCGACAAAGCCTCGTCGATGGATGAGCTTCCGCAGGCCATATTGACCGTCTACCGCGGCCAGCCGTATCTCAGCAGCACCTTGAAGGCACGAATTGACGCAATCGGCACACATGACGTCGATGAGAAGGACACCCGCACGCTGTCGCCCAAGGAAGTGGAAGTGCTGCGCCTGCTGGGTGCCGGCCAGACCGTGAAGGAAATCGCGCTGCACCTGCATAAAAGCGTCAGCACGATCAGCCGGCAGAAAGGCGACGCCATGCTCAAGCTGGGCCTGAAGGGCGACGCCGAACTGTTCGACTACCTGCGCGACAGCAAGCTTTGAGCAGCGCGCAACACCGCGTGCAGGGCCTGGACAACGACCACGTCCAGGCCGACTGGCCGGCAGTGGGCGAAGACGAGCTGGCATGGCTGGGCACGCGGCACGCCGCACTGGCAGGCCACGGCCAGGTGCTGTGGCACAGCCCGCGTCCGTTTTCTGCCGCCGCGCTGGTACAGGGTTCGCAGGGGCGCGTGTTCGTCAAACGCCATCATGTACGCGTGCGCCGGGCACCGGTGCTGGAAGAAGAGCACCGCTTCATCGCGCATCTGGCCGGTGCCGGCGTGCCCGTGGTGCAGGTACTGCCCGCGCGGGATGGACATACCGCGTTGACGCGCGGCGACTGGACCTACGAGGTGCACGCCGAAGGCAGCGGGGCCGACCTGTATCGCGACACGCCGTCGTGGACGCCGCTGGCCGACCTGGACCGCGCACGCACCGTCGGGGCGATGCTCGCGCGGCTGCACCAGGCAGCCATTGACTACACCGCGCCACAGCGCAGCACGCAGGTGCTGGTGGCGCGTGACGACCTGATCCGTGCGGCCGATCCGCTGGCGCAGCTGCGCTCCCAACTGCCGGCACGCCCCGGGTTGGCCACGTATCTGGCGGACGTGCCGTGGGACACCGACCTGACCCGCGCGA
Organism: Stenotrophomonas maltophilia; assembly: GCA_002387845.1. GTDB lineage: Bacteria > Pseudomonadota > Gammaproteobacteria > Xanthomonadales > Xanthomonadaceae > Stenotrophomonas > Stenotrophomonas maltophilia_AG. The sequence goes on from DGLB01000071.1 coordinate 28,990, forward strand.
TCCTGCCGTGGCATGCCGCGCTGGGCCGCCGCTACGCCGCCGAAGCGGTGTGCTGGGGTCATAACGACTGGCATGTCTCCAACCTGCTGTGGCAGGGCGAAGGTGCAGCCGCCTCGATCAGCACCGTGTTCGACTTCGGGCTGGCCGCCCCCACCAGTGCCCTGTTCGACCTGGCCACGGCGATCGAACGCAATGCCGTTGACTGGCTGGCCAGCGGCGGCCCGGTGGCCCATGCCGACACCGCGCTCGCCCTGCTCGACGGCTACCGCCGCCAGCGGCCATTGACCCCGGCCCAGGTGGCACTGCTGGCCGACCTGCTACCGGTGGTGCACGTGGATTTCGCTCTCTCGGAGGTGGAGTACTTCGATGCCATCACCGGTTCGCGGGCGAATGCCGACGTGGCGTACCACACCTTCCTGATCGGCCATGCCGACTGGTTCGCCAGCGCCGCCGGCCGGTCCCTGCTCGACACGGTTCGCAGCGCGGCGTGAGACGCGGAGTGGCCTTTCGGGCCGGTTTGGTGTGAAAATGACCGCTGAAGCGGGGGTGCCTGGATCTGCCAGGCTGAGAGAGTCCCTTGGAACCTGATCCGGTTTGCACCGGCGTAGGGAGCTTTGAGCAGCACACGTGGTGTCCGTCCTGGGCGCTGTTGCGTGCGTGCCTTCGCTTCGTCTCCTCTGGCTGATGACGAAACGAATGAACCGCCTGCGCATTTCCCTGTTGACCGCCGCCCTCGGTGCCGCCCTGCCGCTGCATGCCAGCGAACCCGCCGCCGACGCGGGCGAACGCTCGCCCACCGACCTTGCCGGCATCCGTGTGCAGGCGCACCAGCAGACGAAGACGTCGTCGCCGTCGAGCAGCTTCGGCGCAGGGAGCTGGAAGGACACCCCCGCGTCGGTGAACGTGCTGGGCAGCGACTACCTGGACCGCCTGCAGGTGCGCGGGTTGTCCGAACTGGCCCGGCACGATGCGTCGCTGGGCGACAGTTATGCCCCGGTGGGCTACTACCAGAACGTGGCCATCCGCGGGTTTGCGCTGGACCTGGCCACCGGCTATCGCTTCAACGGGCTGTCCATCGCCGGCGAGCAGCGCCTGGCGCTGGAGAACATCGCCCAGGTGGAAGTGCTCAAGGGTGAAGCCGGCCTCGCCGCCGGGGTGATGGCCCCGGGCGGCCTGATCAACTACGTCGGCAAGCGCCCGGCCGAGGTGCGCACTGTCACCTTGGGCACCGATTCGGAGGGTTCGCGTTATGCCGCGGTGGATGTCGGGCATTGGCTGACCCCGCAGTTTGGCGTGCGTTTCAACGCGGCCTGGGACGACAGCGATTCCTACATCGAACATGCTGACGGCCGCCGCAACTTCTATTCGCTGGCGACCGACTGGCAGATCAGCGAACGCAGCAAGCTGGAGGTCGACGCCAACTACCAGACCAGCGCGCAGCGCTCTGCTTCCGGCTTTCAGCTGCTCGGTGCGACCGGCATTCCGCGCGGCGTGGACCGCGAGAAGATGCTCGGCTACCAGCCCTGGGTACAGCCGGTCGGCATTGCCAGCACCAACCTGACCGCACTGCACACCTTCGATTTCACCCCGGACTGGCAGTCACGCGTGTCGGTGGGCCACAGCCGCACGGTGATCAACGACAACGTCGCCTTCGCCTATGGCTGCTACTACAGCGAGGCCTGTGCCGACGGCAGCACGCCGGGCAACTATTTCGCGCCCAATGGCGACTACGACATCTACGACTACCGCAGTCCCGACGACACCCGGGTGAACCAGCAGCTGCGCGCGGAACTGCGCGGTCGCTTTGCCACCGGCAGCGTGCGCCACGAAGTCTCGTTCGGCGTGGACGCGTTCCATCGCACCGTGGACAAGCGCCAGAACGTCAACGAGTACGTCGGCACCGCCAACATCTACGCCCCGCAGGTCCCGGTGTTCGAGCCGTCGCCGCTGCAGCCCGGTGCTTCGGCACGCCGTCTGGACAGCTGGCAGCGTTCGGCCTTCGTGCTCGACCGTGTGCGCTTCACGGACCAGTGGCAATGGCTGGCCGGTGGCCGCTACGTGCGCATGGACGAACGCGCCTATGACAAGCGCGGCACCCCCGAACGCCACAGCCGGCTGTCGAAGTTCCTGCCGCAGACGGCCGTGGTGTTCAAAGCCAACGACGCGGTGAGTGTGTACGCCAGTTATGTGGAGGGCCTTTCGCTGGGCAAGGAAGCACCGTTCTGGACCCAGAACGGCGGCAGCTGGCTGCAGCCGCTGGAATCGCGCCAGACCGAAGTGGGGGTGAAGTTCGCCCGCACCGATGCGCTGACCTTCGGCGCAGCGCTGTTCCGGTCTTCGCTGCCACTGCAGTACGCCCAACCGGATGACAGCGATGCGGGCTACACCTTCGTGCAGGACGGCCGCCAGGTGCACACCGGGCTGGAGCTGAGCGCGGATGGCCAGCTCAGCGAACGCCTGACCCTGACTGCCAGCGCCAGCGTGCTGCAGGCACGTGCGCGTGACACCGGCACGCCTGCCTATGAGGACCATCAGCTGGTGAACGTGCCGAAGCGTCGCGCCACGGTACACGTGGATTACGCGTTGCCCTTCGTCGAAGGGTTGGCGGTGGGTGCGGGCTGGCGCTACGCATCGGCGAACGTGGCCACGGTGGATGGCAAGGTCAGCGTGCCCTCGTACAGCGTGTTCGACGCCGGGCTGCGCTTCCAGCACACCGTCGGGCAGCGCCCGGTGCGCTGGAACCTGTCGGTGGACAACCTGTTCGACCGCTTCTATTGGCGTGACACCGGCAGCACCGACGGTGATTACTACCTGTTCGCCGGTGCACCGCGCCAGGCGCGGCTGTCGGTGACGATCGGCCTATGAACCCGGCCGTGCTCGAATGGTCTGCCGTCGCCGCCAGCATCCTCGGCGTATGGCTGATGGCGCGTCGGCACCTGCTGGCGTGGCCGGTGGGGCTGGTGGCGGTGGCACTGTACGCGGTGGTGTTCGTGGAAGCGCGGCTGTACTCGGACACGCTGCTGCAGATCGCGTTCGGGTGCTTCCTGCTGTATGGCTGGCTGAGCTGGCGGCGCACGGCGGCGACCGAGGGGCAGATCACCATTGCCCCGTTGTCACGCCGGCAGTGGGTGCGCGACCTGGGCGTGGGTGTGCTGGGCGGGCTGCTGCTCGGCGCGGCCATGCACACCTGGACCAACGCGGCGCTGCCCTGGCTGGACGCGATGCTGGCCGCATTGAGCCTGGTCGCGCAGTGGTGGCAGGCAAGGCGTCATGTGGCGACGTGGTGGCTGTGGATCGTGGTAGATGTGGTGTACGTGGGCATGTACGTGGTGAAGTCGTTGAACGTCACCGCCGGGTTGTATGTGCTGTTCATTGGTCTGGCGGTGATGGGGCTGCGCGCGTGGAGCCGCGCGGCGAAGGTGCCCATGCCGCAGACCCGGTAGCGTCGGTCGACAGACGACGGCCGTGGACGGTGCAACGCCCGGTAACGCAGGACCCTGATCGAAGCACCGTCACCGGTCATTCCAGATGAAACACCATCGCCTGCGTCCCGATCGCCGGATCGGTCGTCCCCGGCCGACCATCTTCCATCCGCCCCGCCAGCCGCTGCGACGCACCCGTCTGCACGATCTCCAGGTCATACCACCCCGACGTCGGCGCAGCTGCCCAACGGATCTCCGCGCTGCCTCCAGCGGGCAGGTCCACCCGTCGCGCCGGCATATGCGCGGCGTATGCCTTCGCCCGCACCTCCACGCTCGCCGCAGCGCGGGCCGGGTTGCCCAGGCGCAGGCACAGTTCGTCTCCGCTCCGGGTCAACGCCACCTGCACGGGATCGGCGTCGGCTTCACTGCGGAAATGCCGGTGGAACCCGTTCGGCCCCAGCAGCCACAGGTCATACCCGTGTTCGGCATCCACGCTCCAGCTGTCCTGCAGCATCGCACCCGGCATCACCGTGTAACGGCGCGGAACCGCCTGCAGCTGCAGCCGGTTGTACACATGCAGCACCGCAGCGGCACCTTCGCAGCGCATGTCGAGCCGCAGCGCGTCGCCTTCACGATGCGTCTCCACCTGTGGTCGATACGGCAACGCGCGCGCCGGACGTACGCCCGGCTCCTGTGCAGCCGCCTCCAAACCCGCTGGCAATTCCGGAACAGTACGCCCGGGTAACGCGGCGGCGCGGGCGGCGGTTTCGGCGGTGGCCGGCAATGTGCCCACGAACGGACGCTCGTCGGTGCGCGAGAAATCAAACGCGCCCGTGAGATCCCCGCACACTGCACGCCGCCACGGCGACAGCTGCGGCGCAGCCACCCCGAAGCGGCGTTCGATCAGGCGGATCACCGAGGTGTGGTCGTACACCTGCGAGTCCACCCAGCCACCGCGGCTCCACGGCGAAATCACGTACAACGGCACGCGCGGACCCAGCCCGTAGGGCCGACCGCGCAGATCCAGGGGATCTGCCTTCTCGTTGCCCGGTGAAGCGTGCTGGTGATATTCGCCCGCAGTGGATACCGCCGACGCGCCGGCCCAGCCGGTGGATCGCGTGGCATCGGCCGAGGGCGGTGCCGGCGGCGGCATGTGGTCGAAGAAGCCGTCATTCTCGTCGAACATCAGCAGCAGCGCGGTGCGACTCCACACCTCCGGGTTGGCAGTCAACGCGTCCAGCACGCGCGCGGTATATGCCGCGCCCTGCGCCGGGCTGGACGGCCCGGGATGTTCGCTGCCGGCGGCGTCGGCAATGATGAAGCTCACCTGCGGCAGGCGGTTGCCCAGCACGTCCTCACGCAGCTGCGCCAGCCCACGCGTGCTGACCCCGCGCTCGCGCAGCTGCGGGTCATGCCCGGGCGTGCCGCGCCAGGCCTGGCGGAAGCTCTCGAACCCGGCCAGCGGGTTGTCGGTGAAGTTGTCGGCCATGTCCTGGTAGATGCGCCAGTCCACGCCGGCCTGCTGCAGCTGTTCCACATAGGTGGTCCAGGTGTAGCTGTTGGGGTTGCCACCCAGCTCGGGGAAGTTGTCGTGCGAATTGGCCACCGCAGGGCCGCCATGGCGTGCGTGCGGGTCGTTGTGCCCGGTCCACAGGAACAGGCGGTTCGGATTGGTACCGGCCTGCATCGCGCAGTGGTAGGCATCGCAGACCGTGAACGCCTCGGCCAGGGCGAACTGGAACGGCAGATCGGCGCGCCGGTAGTAGCCCATTGCATGGTCCTGCTTGGCGACCGGCCAGTGCGCCATGCGCCCATGGTCCCAGGCACGCTGTGCATCGGGCCAGGTATGCGGCGTGCCCTCCACGCGCATGACCCCGAACTGCGCGGCCGTGTCCAGCGGGAACGGTGCGATACCGCGGGTACCCGCCGCGTTGGGTTGCAGCCACAGCGTGCGCGCTGGCTGCCCGGCCGCCAGTGGCGCGGCGGGCGCGACGAAGCGGTCGCCGAAGCCGCGCACGCCGGGCAGCGTGCCGAAGTAGTGATCGAACGAGCGGTTCTCCTGCATGAACACCACGATGTGCTGCAGGTCCTGCAGGCTGCGGGTGCGCGCGTCCGGCGCAATCGCTGCCGCCCGCGCGATGCTGGGCATCAGCGCGGCGATGCCCGCGCTGATGCCCCCCTGCAGCAGTCGACGGCGACCGAGGTCGGTCACAGGTCAACCCGTACCGAGAAGCCCACGGTACGCGGCGCGCCGATGAAGGCCGAATTGCTGCCATCCACGCCGGCCAGGTACTTGCGGTCGGTCAGGTTGTTGACCACGATGCTCGCGCCCACCCCCTTGAGCTTCGGCGACAGGCTCTGCAGGTCGAAGCCGATGTTGGCGTTGAATACCGTGGCCGACGACAGCTTCGCGCTGTTGGATGCGTTCAGATAGCGCTCGCCCAGGTAGCGCCCAGACAGTCCGACGTTCCAGTTCTCGCCCTGCCAGTCGGCCGACATCACCAGCATGTGGCGCGGCTGGCCAATCACCTGCGCACCGTCGACGATGCCCAGCGCGGCATCACGGTCGGCGTTGCCGCTGCCCAGGTACTTTGAGCGGTTGTAGGTGTACGCACCGTTGATGCGCCAGCCGTTGTCCCACCCGTAGCCGAGCGCGGCTTCCACGCCGTTGCTTTCCACGCCGCCGAAGTTTTCATACACGCCATCGGTTTCATCCAGATAGTCGATGCCGTCGGCCAGACGCGCCGGCAGGTAGACGATGCGGTTGTCGAACTTGATGTTGTACAGGGTGATCGCGCCGGTCAAGGGCCAGCGGCTGATGCGCAGGCCGAGTTCGATGTTGTCGGCGGTTTCCGGTTCCACGCGCGCGAAGCGCTGCGGATCGGTTTCGCCCAGCACGCCCGAGGGAATCGCCGCGAAGTTCTGCGAGAAGCCGGCGAACATTTCCAGGCCCTCCACCGGCAGCGTCCAGGTGCCGCCGGCGGAGATCAGCGGGTCGGACTTCGAATCAGAGCGCACGTTCTCGGCCGCGCCGATGGTGCGGTGGCGGGTCTGGTCGACGAAGAACTGCTTCACGCCGACACGGGCGCTGAACGCACCGAAGCGGGCGACGTCTTCCACGTAGTACATCTGTTCGTCGGTGCTGTAGTCGTCCTCGAACTGCACCCAGTACGGCTGCTGGTCGAAGCCGATGTCGGTGCCGACGTTGAGCAGGCGATGCCAGTCGCGGCGCGCGGTGCGGTCAAACGTCTCCAGCCAGAGGCCGGCGCGGACGGTGTTGTTGACCGCACCCAGTTCCTGCGTCCATTCAACGTCGGCGGTGACGCCGGCGCGATCGTTGTCGTAATGGGTGTGGCGGTAGGACTGCACGCCCTGCACGTTGGCGGCGTAGCAGTTCGGGTCGTACTCGGCGCTGAAACCGGCGCGCGGCGTGCAGCCGGCGATCATCTGCGCGGCGCTGCCGTCCGGATTGACGAAGTAGAACTGGCCCAGCGCGCTGCCACCGTAGCTGGTGCTGCCGCCCAGGTATTCCGACTCCGGCGCGCCGGCACCGTCGTTGCGTGCCTGCACCAGGTAGGGCGGCAGCCAGTCGCCCCGACCTTCCATCTTGTGCACATAGCCGCTCAGGGTGGCCTTGAAGCCGTTGCCGCTGTCGAACGCACCGCGCAGGTAGGCGAAGGTGTTCTCGCGCAGCGCGCGCGAACCGGAGCGGTAGTTCTGGTCCAGGTTCGGAATGCCGGTCAGCGTGCCGGTCAAACCGTCGCGGTTGGGGTTGGTCGCGAACGCGGCCGGGGTGACGCTGGTGTACTCCGGCTCGTCGGCGTCGTTGTACGAGGCGTAGCCACTGAGGGTCCAGCGCTCCAGCTCGGTGATGAACTTCGCCGCCACGTGGTCGTTGCTGGTTTTGCCGCTGCCGTCGATCCAGTCGCTGACCCGCGCGGACGAGGCGCTGACCCAGGCACGGGTATGCCCGCCGAGCACGCCGGTGTCATAGCGCACGTAGTATTTGCGCATGTCATTGTCGCCGGCACCGACCACCATGCGCAGGCGCTGCTCACTCAGCGGATCGCTGGTGAGGAAGTTGAGCGTGCCGCCCAAGGCCTCGTTGGAGCGCGAGGAGATGTCGGCGGTGCCCTGGCTGACCTCGATGGTTTCCAGGTCCAGGGTGTCGATGTAACGGTTGGCCAGCGAACCACCGCCATAGCCCGAACCGCCGTTGGGCAGGCCGTCGATGGTGGTGCCGATCTGCTGGGTGTCGCGGTTGGTGACGAAGCCGCGCATGCTGATCTGCGTGCCCCACACCGAGGAGCCGGTGGCGTCGGCTTCGCTGACCACCACGCCGGGGAGTTCATTGAGCGCGCCATTGACGCTGCCGATGATCTGCTGGCGCTGCAGGGTTTCCTGGCTGACGCTGGTCTTGGCGTAGCTGGTGGCCTGGCCGATCACCTGCACCTGGTCCAGCGTGCGCGCATCGTCAGCAGGGGCATTCTCGGCCGCCAGCACGTCCAGCGCGGTGGTGAGGGTCAGGGCCAGCAGGGTGATGCGGGGAACACGTCCGGCAATGCGCATGGGTTCTCAGTTGGGGGATGGAGGACGCGCCGGAGTATCTGGAGCGTGGGTGACCTCCACATGACATTCTGTTAACGATTTGCGCAGCCCCGGGATGCAGTGTGGACTGCGTCACACCTGCGGCGAAGTCCGAAGAAGCTCCATTGGCCCAGGTCATGCGTCACCGTGCCGATCATTGCTATCGGCAGTCGTCTATCGACCGACTCTACCCCCCGTTTGCAGACGATCAATCCTGGGCAGCTTGCGAATGATGCGAGGAGCGGTGGCGGAACTTCCGCGACAGCCACTCGCCGACATCATCGACCACGGTGAAGGCCGCCGGAATCACGATCAGGCTGAGCAGCGTGGAGGTGATCAGACCGCCGATGACCGCAATGGCCATCGGGGCGCGGAAGCTGGAATCGCCGGCGAAACCCAGCGCGATCGGCATCATGCCGGCCCCCATCGCCAGCGTGGTCATGATGATCGGCTGTGCGCGCTTGCGGCAGGCATCGATCAGCGCGTCGTGCTGGCTCATGCCCTGCTCGTCCTCGGCCATCACCGCGTAGTCCACCAGCAGGATGGAGTTCTTGGTGGCGATGCCAATCAGCATCAGCAGGCCGATCAGCGCCGGTAGCGAGAGCATGTTCTGGGTGATCAGCAACGCACCGAATGCGCCGCCGGCACACAGCGGCACCGCGGCCAGAATCGTCACCGGCATCAGCGCATGGTTGAACAGCAGCAACAGCACCATGTAGATGCAGATCAAGCCGGCCGCCATCGCCAGCAGGAAGCCGATGAACAGCTCCACGAACACCTCGGCATCGCCGGTGTTGAGGAAGGTCACGCCCGGTGGCAGCTTCTTCACCGTAGGCAATGCCTGCACCTCGGTCATCACTTCGCCCAGCGGACGGCCGTTGAGCTCGGCCGTCAGCGTCACGTTGCGCTGGCGCTGGTAGCGCGAGATCTGCGAGGGGCCACTGCCCGGCTGGATATCGGCCACGGCCGCCAGCGGCACCGGGCCATCGCGTCCGGGCACGCGCAGCTGGTGCACCAGCGACGGATTGGCCAGGTCGGCCTCGGCGAAGCCAACGCGGATCGGCACCTGGCGATCCGGCAGGTTGAGCTTGGCCAGGCGCTGTTCGTAGTCACCGGCGGTGGCAATGCGCGCCGCTTCGGCGATATCGGCGGTGGCCACGCCCAGGTCAGCAGCGCGCGCCGGGTTCGGCACGATCTGTATTTCCGGGCGCAGCAGCGAGGCGGTGGAGGTGACGCTGCCCAGCCCTTGGATACCGCGCAGGTCGCGTTCCAGCGCGGTGGAGGCGTCCTGCAGGCGTTGCGGATCGTCCCCGGACAGCACCAGCTGCAGCAGGTTGCCCGGTTCGGAGCTGACATAGCTCACGCGCACCCCGGGCAGGTCGGCCAGGCGCTTGCGCGCTTCGCGTTCCAGCGCGCGCTGGTCACGATCACGGTCATCGGCCAGGCCCCAGTCCAGCACCAGCGTGGCTTTGCGCGGTTCGCCGACGCCGGTGGCGCTGGGGTCACCGAGGTCGAGCACGCTGCCGACGGCGGTGTACACCTGCTTCAGCTCGGGAATGTCCTTGAGCAGCGCGCGCGCCTGTTCGGCCACCGCCACGGTTTCCTGCAGGCGCGTGCCCGGCGGCAACTCAAGGCTGAGGTTGCTGCGGCCCAGGTCGGACTGCGGAATGAAGGTGGCTGGAATCAGCGGCACCAGCGCCAGCGAGGCCACGAAGAGACCCGTGGCGAGCCACAGGGTGCGGCCACGGTGGCGGAGTGCCGCGTCGACCCAACCCAGGTACCAGGTCATCAACTTCGATTCCGGCTTTTCCTCACCGTGTGGCTTGAGCAGATAGGCCGCCATCATCGGCGTGAGCAGGCGTGCCACCAGCAGCGAGAACAGCACGGCCGTGGCCGCGGTCCAGCCGAATTCGCGGAAGAACTTGCCGGCAATGCCCGGCATGAACGCCACCGGCACGAACACCGCCGCCAGGGTGAGCGAGGTGGCGATCACCGCGTTGCCAATCTCGCCGGCCGCCTCACGTGCCGCTTCCAGCGGTGGCTTGCCCATGCGCAGGTGGCGCACGATGTTCTCGATCTCCACGATCGCATCGTCGACCAGGATGCCCACCACCACTGACAAGGCCAGCAGGGTGATCATGTTCAGGGTGAAGCCGAAGAAGTACATCACCGCAAAGGTGGGAATGATCGACAGCGGCAGGGCCAGGGCCGACACCCAGGTGGCGCGCCAGTCGCGCAGGAACAGCCAGACCACCAGCAAGGCCAGCAGCGCGCCCTCGTACAGCATGGTCATCGACGAATCGTAGGAGCGATGGGTTTCGTCGATGGCGGTGGTGACCAGCTTGAAGTCGATGCCGGGGTGCTCGGCCTTGATTTTGTCCAGCGCCTCATGCACGCCGGCTTCCACCTTCACTTCACTGGAGCCACGCGTGCGCGACATCGAGAACGCCACCACCGCGTCGCCGTCGAGCAGCGCCGCTTCGGTGGGGTCGGCGGCCGCGTCGGTCACCTTGGCCAGCGTGGACAACCGCACCGAGCGGCCGTCCGGCAGCGCAATGGAGTAGTCGCGCAGCGCCTGTGCATCGCCCACCGTGCCCAGCGTACGGATGGTCTGCTGCGCACCTTCGATTTCGGCTTTGCCGCCGGCGCGCTCGACCTGGATGCGGGCCAGCTGCTGCGAGACATCACCGGCGGTGATGCCCATCGCGATCAGTGCGTTCGGGTCCAGGTCCACGCGGACCTGGCGCTGTACGCCGCCCACGCGGGTGACCCGGGCCACGCCCGGCACGCCATACATGGCGCGGGCGATGTCACGGTCGACGAACCAGCTGGCTTCGTCAGGCGTCATGTGCGGGGCAACCAGGGCGTAGGTCATCAGCGAGCCGCCGATGTCGACCTTGGAGATCACCGGTTCCTGGATGTCCTGCGGAAGATCCGTGCGGATGCGGGTGACCGCGTCGCGGGTGTCGTCCAGCGCGGTGGCCAGGTCGGCTTCCAGCTGGAATTCAATCGTGGTGGTGCTGACGCCTTCGCTGACCGAGGAGATCACGCGCTTGACGTTGTTCACCGTGGCCACAGAGTCTTCCACCTTGCGGGTGACTTCTGCTTCCAGCTGGCTGGGCGACGCGCCCGGCTGGGTCACGGTGACCGTGGTCATCGGGAAGGCGATGTCCGGGAAGCGCGCCACCGGCAGCTGGTGGAAGCCCCACAGGCCGGCGACACACAGCACGAAGAAGATCAGCAGGGCGGGTAACGGGCGCTTGATCGCCCAGGCGGAGAAGTTCATTGCGCGTCCGCCTTCTTGGCGGCGGTGGCATCCACCACGCGTACGCGGTCGCCTTCACCCAGGAAGCCCGCGCCATCCACCACCACCTTGTCGCCGGCTTTCAGCCCTTCCAGGATCGCGGTGCGGCCCTGCAGGGCCTGGCCGGTGCGCACGCGGTGGCGGGTGGCCTGCTGCTTGTCGCTGACGCTGAACACATAGCTGTGGCCGTCGCGCTGCACGATGGCGGCAGTCGGGATGGTGAGCACGTCACCGTCGCCGGTGACGATGCGGCCTTCCACGTAGACACCCTGCTTCAGCGTGCCCGGTTCGGGCAGGTCGGCGTACACGGTGCCGGTGCGGGTCTGCGCATCCACGCCCGGGGTGACGGCGCGGATGCGGCCGGTGATGGTCTGGCCGGCGTACGGCAACTGCACCGGATTGCCAACCGCCACACCGGTCAGCTGGTCTTCCGGCAGTTCGGCACGCCATTCCAGGCGGCCATCGCGGATAAGGCGCAACAGTTCGCTGCCGGCCGACACCACCTGGCCCGGCTGCACCAGGCGCTTGGAAATCAGGCCATCGGCCGGCGCGCGCAGGTCGGCAAAGTCGCGGCGCAGCTGCGCGGCGTCGCGCGCGGCGCGGGCGGTGGCGGTCTGCGCTTCCGCGTTGAGGCGATTGGCGCGCAGCTCATCCAGGCTGCTTTCGCTGATCAGCTTTTCCGCGGCCAGCTTCTCGCTGCGCTGGTAGTTCAACCGGGCCAGCTCCTGCGAGGCCTGGGCCTGGCGCAGCGAGGCGTCGGCCTGGGCCAGTTCGCTGTCCAGGGTGCGATGGTCCAGCTGCAGCAGAATCTGCCCCTGCTTGACGTACTGGCCGACATCCACGTTGAGGGCGGTAACGCGCTGGCCGCTGATTTCCACGCCCAGCTGCATTTCCTCGAAGGCGCTGACCGGTCCGGACACCAGCACCGTGCGCGGCATCAGCTGCGTCTGTGCCGGGGCTACCGAAACCGGCAGCGCCGAGGTGGTGGCCGCATCGGCCTCGGCATCATCCTTGCCGCCGCAGGCGGTCAGTACGGCCAGGGAGAGCACAAGCAGGGAGGAGCGAAGTAAGGGCGAACGCATGGATGAGCTTCCGTGTCGGAACAGCGGTACGGGGATGGGGTTCAGGAGGTGCGGGCGAGGCGTTGTTCGATGCCGTCCAGCATCAGGCCCACGCCCTGTTCAAAGCGGGCATCGAAATCAACTTCGCGCCAGACGTCGCGGGCCTGCCAGCAATGCGGAAAACGCTGTTCGGCCAGGGCCATGAAGGCCTCGCCCAGCGCTTCCATGCTGCCGTCGCCCGGCCACGACTGTTCTTCGATGACGAAGCCCATCGTGTAGTACACCAGGTCCATCGCGGTGGTCGCGGCAAAGCGGGCCGGCGCACCCGCAGCGGTGAGCGCGGCAATGCTGGCCTCACCCACCCGCAACACATTCTCGGTGGCGATGAAGGTGCCGGCATAGACCCGCGCGCCGTCACGGCGCGCCTTGAACGCCACCCGGAACTCGCGCGCGATCTGCAACAAGGTCTGCCGCCAGGGCTGGCCCTCCGGAATGTGCCGGGCCACGTCGACGATCATCGCGTCAGCCATGGCGTCCACCAACGCCTGCTTGCTCTTGAAGTGCCAGTACAGCGAGGGCGCGCGGATGCCCAGCGAACAGGCCACCTTGCGCAGGGTGACGCCCTCCATGCCGGCTTCGTCGAGCAGCTTGAAGGCGGCGTCCACAATGTTGTCGCGGGCGATGGCCTGGCGCATGGAGGGGAGGTTACCTAACGTTGTTAGGGGAGGAATCTAACAGTGTTAGGTTTTGGGGTGCAAGAGGGGGTGTCGGGGTTGGCCTGGTTCATAGCTTGTGAAGCTGAATGGGGCCGTCGTACGATCCGGTGGTGCCACTACCCACCGATTCGGCTGCAGTGTGGCCATGGAAACTCGTCTGCCGGGCTCGTCCAACCCAATCACGCAGGATGCAGCAGTTGCAAGCAGCAGCTACGATTGGCGCGACGGGGCCGGTAGGGTCGCACGACAGTCGACCGCCGATAGCGGTGATCGGCGCGGTGGGGCATGATCTGTGGCGGAAGAGCGCTGCTTCGTTCGGTGGTCATGCCTTCCAGCAGCGAGGGTTGATATCGGCGGTCGACTGTCGTGCGACCCTACCGGCCATCGTGCTAGCCAGGATTCCGAACTGCCTGCGAGGAAGGGCAACTTGACAGAGAGTTTCCCACGCGACGCAACCCACCCCTCCATCTGTGCCTACTTCTGGGCAGGAATTTCCTTGGGCATCAAGACGGCCGACGATGCGAACGCATGGGCGTACGACGTGATTGCGGCGTTGGATACACCGCCCATCGAGATAATCGAGATCGCCACTGCCCACGACAGTTGCGCGGCGATGGATGCACTCAAGATCGGCGCGAGCAAGGCTGACTGGCAGCAGGCAGGACGATGGCTTCTGTCCAACACCTGCTCACGGCTTGCGGCGGGCCGGATTACTGTCTTGACTGCGATCTGGATCTCCATGGACATCCGCGAGACGACTGGACTACCCAGGGATCTGCGGATGGATCTTTCCATTCTTGAAGACGATGTCAATCTCATTTCGAGCGGCATTGTTTCAGCACAGCAGTTGCAGGAGGAGGTGATACAGGTCCTGCAGAAATACGGCGCTTTGCCGCAGGAATGATGCGTGGCGCGATCTGGTAGGGTCGCACGACAGTCGACCGCCGATGACAGTGATCAGCGCATTTGGGAATGAGCTGTGGCGGAAGCGCATTTCTTCGTTCGAGGATCATGCCTTCCAGCAGCGATGATTGCTATCGGCGGTCGACTGTCGTGCGACCCTACCAAGCTTTCATTCGTGTGGCGGAGTGGATTGGCAAGCCGCGCCCGGAAGCGCATATGATGGCTGCAGATCGCCAATGGAATGGAATGATGCGTCGAACAGGCGTTGTACTGGCTGCCGTGATGGGACTCACCGCGTGCTCGAATCCGGGCGACTTCGATAACGGCCAAGGCCTGCTCAGGGAGTTCAAGTACCTGGGGTGCGAAGGCGAGTGGGAGGATGAATCCGATGCACCCGAGGTACTGCGCAAGCAGGAAGGTGCTGTGACGACCTATCTCGTTCGACATAACTCCGGCTGCGGCTACGACCGGGGCATGGCCTCGCAGGCAACGCTGAGCGGCGAAACGTTGAAACTGGATTATCGGCTGGAAATGTCCGGCGACGGTGATAGGGCGGCCTGCATCTGTGAGTATCGGGCGAGGTTCAGGATCGCAACGCCGGCAACACCGATCAGCACGGTTGTGATCAACGGCAAAGACGCCAGGGTGAGTGACGGCGAAGCATTCCGGTAGGGTCGCACGACAGTCGACCGCCGATGACGGTGATCGGCGCATTTGGGCATGAGCTGTGGCGGAGGCGCACCTCTCCGTTCGAGGGTCATGCCTTCCAGCAGCGATGATTGATATCGGCGGTCGACTGTCGTGCGACCCTACCCAGGCATTGCCTGTGTCGCATGCCATGGCAGTAACGGTTGGCATTGCCGGCACCGCATGCCGTGGTAATGGCGTCTGGCACGCGTCACCGGCGCAGCATGGGTAGCGGGTTCAATGGGTGGTGCAGACCATGGTGCCAGCCGAACTGCAGCAGCCGGCGGTGGAATCCCAGCCGGGGGAAGCGCGCCAGAATGCGCTTGAAGTCCTCGGACTGGACTCCGAACCGACGCACCCCGAGGGTGACGTCAATCCAGTCCGCTTTGCGGAAGGCCTCGATACGTGGATCGGCCGTGCCCGCCATCGCCGAGACCTGATGGTGATGGTCAATCATCGCCAGCACCAGCGGCACCAGGTCCTCGCAGCCTTCGGCCTGCAGATAGGCGCGCGCCTGGGCCTCGGAGGGCCCCAGATAGTCGAAGGTGCCGTCGGTCCAGATGCCCAGGTCATGGAAGGCGGCGGCGACCGAGAGCACATACCGGTCCTCATCACTTCCGGGTAACAGGCACCAGTGGAAATTGGCCACCCGGTACGCGTGATTGCGATACGGCAGGTGGTCCTTGCCCAGTTCGGCAGCGTGGCGCTGCAGGATGGCATCGATCACGGGCAGGGCGTCGAGCATGGGGAGCTCCTTCGGACCCGGTCAGGGTCCACCTGTACGACACCATCCTACGCCCGCAGTTGCGTGGCCGTTGCTCCCCGGTGTGTGCGTTGGGCTTCCATACGGCATCCCCGGATGCCGGTCGCTCCCCCCTGATCGTCGTTCCTGTTGCCTGCCACCCGGTGGCGGCGGCATGGGCGTCCCTCCCCGTCGTGAGGATCTACCATGAACAGCACCCTGCATGCCGTTGCTTCCGGTCCCGGCCGCCCCGGTCCGTCGCGCAGTGAGGAAATCATTGCCGGCGGCGAGGGCGAACTCTTCATCCGCAGCTGGCGACCGGCCGGCGTCCCCCGCGCGGTGCTGGCCATCGTGCCCGGCTTCAACTCCCACAGCGGCCATTATCTCTGGGCCGCCGAGCAGTTCACGGCGATGGGGCTGGCGGTGTACGCGGTTGACCTGCGCGGGCGCGGCAAGTCCAGCGGCCCGCGCTTCCACGTGCGGCACTTCGACGATTACCTGGCCGACGTGGACAGCCTGCTGCGCCTGGCGCGCGCGCGCGAGCCGGGGCTGCCGGTGTTCCTGCTGGGACACAGCGCCGGCGGCGTGATCGCCACCGGTTACGCCCTGGAGCACCAGGACGAACTGGCCGGGCTGATCTGCGAGAGCTTCGCCTTCCGCGTTCCCGCGCCCGCACCGGTGCTGTCGTTGGTGCGCTGGCTCAGTGGCCCCTTCCCTACCCTGGGTGTGCTGAAGCTGCCGAACAAGGAATTCTCGCGTCTGCCCGAAGTGGTGAGAGCGCTCAATGCCGATCCCTTGATCGCCAACGAGAAGCAGACCGCGTTGACCGTGGCGCAGATGCTGGCCGGCAATGATCGGCTGGAACGCGGTTTCTCCAGCCTGCGCCTGCCGGTGCTGATCGTGCACGGCGACGCGGACAAGGTCACCGTGCCCGCCGGCAGCCAGATCTTCTTCGACAACGCAGGTTCGCAGGACAAGACCCTGAAGCTGTACAAGCACCACGCCCATGATCTGCTCAATGACGAAGGGCGTGAACAGGTGGTGGCCGACTTCGGGCAGTGGATCGAGCAGCACCTGCCACCGCAGCAGGCCGCTGGCGTTGCGTAGCGGCGAAGATCAGACCACCGCGATGCCCTGCACCAGGCGCGCAGCCAGGCGTTCCTGCCTGAGCTGCGCCAGCCACCACTCCAGCGCGCGGCCCTGATGGTCGCCGCGCCACGCCACGTACAGCAGATTCGGCTCGCGCGGGTTGGCCATGGTCTTTTCGATCAGCGCACCCCGCTCCAGCAACCCCGCCACGCGCTGACGCGGCAACCAGCCCACGCCCAGCCCTTCGCGCTGGGCGTGGATCTTGGCATGCATGCTGGGCACCGCCAGCGTGGATTGCCCGCCCTGCAATCCGTAGCCGCGTACGTCCACACGTCGCGAGGTGTCGGCCACCACCACGGCGCGGTGCTGCAGCAACGTCGCCACCTCCAGCGGTTCGCTGGCCTTGGCCAATGGGTGATGCGGTGCCACGGCGAACACCCAGTCCATCACCCCCAGTTCGAACCAGCGCAGGCCCGGAATCACCGGCGGTTCGTTGGTGGCACCGACCACGACATCCGCACGACCATCACGGAGTGCGTCCCAGGTGCCCGTGAGCACTTCATGGGTGATGCGCAGGGTCACGCCGCTGTCGAGCGCGTCGAACGCGCGGATCACCGGCAGCAGGGTTTCAAACTCCAGGATCTCGTCGGTGACGATCCACAGCCGGTCCTCCCAGCCGCCGGCCACCTGCTTCACCCGCCGGGTGAGGCGGTCCACATCGAGCATCAGCCGCGCCGCTTCCTGTGCCAGCAGCTGGCCGGCCGGGGTGAGCTGGAGGCGATAGCGGCGGCGGTCAAACAGCAGCGCATCAAAGCGTGCCTCCAGCTGCCGGGCGGCATGCGACACCGTGGACGGCGCCTTGCCCAGCCGGGCTGCCGCCCGCGACAGGCTGCCGGTCTCCCGGATCGCCTCCAGCAGAGCCAGTTCCTCAATGGACAACATGTTCGATCCTTTCGAACGAGTGCGCCGGGATTGTGGCACGGAAACGCCCGGAGCCCTCGCCACTATTGCCTTACAGCAATCGGCTGTGTCTGCAGGAGTAAACCATGAACCGTTTCAACCAGAAGACCGTCCTGATCACCGGCGGCAGCAGCGGCATCGGCCTGGCCACCGCCCAGGCGTTTGCCGCCGAAGGGGCCCGGGTGGTCATCACCGGCCGCGACGCCACCAGTCTGGAACAGGCCCGCGCGGCACTCGGCCCGACCGCGCTGGCGGTGGTCAACGACGCCGGCGCGCCCACGGCGGCGCAGAGCCTGGCCGCGACCCTGAGCGCTGAAGGCATCCGTCTGGATGCGGTGTTCCTCAACGCGGGCGCGGCGAAGTTCGCCGCGTTCCCGGACGTGGACGAAGCGCTGTGGGACCAGATCTTCAACACCAACATCAAGGGGCCGTACTTCCAGTTGCAGGCCCTGCTGCCACTGCTCAACAGCGGTGCATCGGTGGTCATCAACGGCTCGATCAACGCGCGCATCGGAATGCCGAACACCTCGGTGTATGCGGCGAGCAAGGCGGCCGTGATCTCCCTGGCCAAGACCCTGTCGGCCGAACTGCTGCCGCGCGGCGTACGGGTCAACGTGCTCAGCCCGGGCCCGGTGGCCACGCCGATCTACAACAAGCTGGGATTGGATGCGGCACAACTGGAAGCCACCGCCGCGCAGATCCAGAGCCAGATCCCGCTGGGCCGCTTTGGCACCCCGGACGAGATCGCAGCCACGGTCCTGCATCTTTCCTCGCCGGAATCGGCCTACATCGTCGGTACCGAGATCATTGCCGACGGTGGCATGAGCCAGCTGTAACCGGCGCTTGTGGTGTTGCTGGGACGCCGGCGGCCGATGGATGGTGCTTTGGTAGCGTCGGTCGATAGACGACGGCCGAGAACGGTGGTCGGTGCGACGAACGCATGACCTACGACGCGAAAGCGCTTCTCCGTTCAAAGGTCATGCGTTCCAGCAGCGATGGGCGATCCGTGCGGTCGTCTGTCGACCGACCCTACCCCCCTCATAACCCCGTAACCACGACCCGACGTCAGCTGTAACCGGCGCTTGTGATGCTGCCGGGACGCCTGCGGCCGATTGATCATGCTTTGGTAGCGTCGGTCGATAGACGACGGCCGAAAACGGTGGTCGGCGCGACGAACGCATGACCTACGACGCGAAAGCGCTTCTCCGTTCAAAGGTCATGCGTCACAGCAGCGACGGGCGATACGTGCGGTCGTCCGTTGACCAACCCCACCCCAGTCACAACCCCGTCACCATGACCCCGGCGTCAATCGTTTCGTTGGCTCAACCACTCACGTGGCGAGCGGCCATTGCGCCGACGGAACGCCCGCGAGAACGTCGGCGCATCGGCGAAGCCCAGCTCCAGCGCCACCTGCTTCACCGGCCGCCCCGCACGCAGCAATGAGGTCGCCACATTGAGCTTCCAGTCCAATGCATACGCCGCCGGGGTAGCGCCGGTGGCGGACTTGAACGCCGCAGCAAACGCACTGCGCGACATGCCGGCGTGATCGGCCATGCGCTCCAGCGTCCAGTCAGCTTCCGGGGCGGCATGCACCGCCATCAAGGCCTTGGCCAGGCGCGGCTCGGACAGGCCACGCATCATGCCGGGCGTGACCTGGGCACGCTCGGGGTGGTCGATGATCCAGCGCAGCACTTGAATCAACACCACCTCGAACAAACGGTTGGCGAGCAGGCGCGAGCCGCAGCGGGCCTGGTCGGCCTCAGCGAACAGCAACTCCAGTGCCCCGCCGAGCCCGTCGATCTCGCGTAGCGGCAGCACCACCGCATCCGGCAGCGCCTGCACGATGGGATTGCGGTTGCCGCCGTCGAAGTCGAGGGTGGCGCAGGTGAAGTCCGAACCGTCCACCGGAGGATTGATGAACTCGTGGTGCACCGCGCGCGGGAACAGCAGGAGGGTGGGTTCGCACAGCGGCGTGCGCTCGGTCTTTGCCCCCTGGCGCAGCAACAGCTCCATCTCGCCCCGACGCAGCACGTGCAGAAAACCGCGGCCAGGTTGCGCGTCGAAGGTGCTCAGGCCGCATAAGGGACCGGCGTGGAACAAGCTGGCCTGAACCCGGAAGCGCTCCAGCACCGGCGTGAGCCGGTCGATGGCTGGAACCGCCGGGTCGGACGAAATGACATCAATCAGCGACATATAGACACCAAACGTCCTGCTCGGGTTCCTAGTATGACCGTCAACCGGCCACTTCGGACCGGTCCTCAACAGGAATCCAGACCATGTCCCGTATCCCGCTCGTTACCCCCGCTGCCGCCACCGGCGACACTCAGGCCCTGCTCGGCCAGATCCACTCGGCGTTCGGAGCCACCCCCAACATGTTCCGTGCCGTGGCCAACTCCCCGGCCGCGCTGAAGAGCATGTGGGGTTCGTTCGGTGCCCTCGGCGGCGGCGTCATTCCGGCCGCGCTGGGCGAGAAGATCGCCGTGGCCATCGCCAATCGCAACGCCTGCGAATACTGTCTGGCCGCGCACACCGCATTGGGCCGCAAGGCCGGTGCCAGCAGCCAAGAGATGAGCGCGGCACAGGGCGGTCAGTCCGACGACCCGAAAACCGCCACCGCCCTGCATTTCGCCCTGCGGGTGGTGGAAGGTCGTGGCCAGATTGAAGACGGCGACGTGGCCCAGCTGCGCAGCGTCGGCTTCAACGATGAGGAGATCGTCGAGATCCTCGCCCATGTGGCATTGAACCTGTTCACCAACTACGTCAACGTCGCCTTCGCGGTGCCGGTCGATTTTCCCGGCGTGAAGCTGCGTTGAGTGTTCCGGCCGGGCGGGCCGCAGCATGCGGTCCGCCTGTGCTCTCACCCACTCAGGAGTTCGCCATGTCCCGGCCTTATGTTCCGATCAACTGCGAGTTTCACGATGTACTGGAAACCGTTTCAGTGCAGCGGCGTGCGGTGCCGATTGTGATTGAAGAGGACGGCAGCGTGCAGACCGTCCACGCCCGCATTGTCGATATCACCGCGCATGACGGGGTGGAGACGATGCGGCTGGATGATGGCCGGATCGTGCGGTTGGACGCCATCGTCAGCGTTGATGGCGTGCACCGCGATGCATTCCCGCCGACGTGCAATGTCCGGTAGCGCCGGCCGTTGGCCGGCACTTCCGGCGCAGCATCAGAGCTTCATGTTGAACCCGACATACACCGTACGGCCGGCCGACGGCGAGAACATCGGCTGCGCCTCGGTCTGGAAGAAGCTGTCGTACCACGCGTACACATACTCGCGTCCGGTCACGTTCTTCACCTGTACGTCCACGCTCCAGCGCGGGCTGAACTGGTAGCGGGCACTGAGGTCGAGCACCGCGAAGTCGCCGTACTTGCCGGCCACGTTGCGCTCTTCCAGGTAGTAGTCGCTCTGCGCCCGGCCCTGCAGACCCAACTGCAGCGCTTCGGTCGCCTGGAAGTCCAGCCCGATGTTGCTGATATGACGCGGTACCGCTGCGACTTCGTTCCCCGTTAGAGAAAGCCCGCCGGCACGATCATCGCGCACGATCTTCGCTTCCTGGTAGGCATGCGAGGCCCACGCAGTCCACTTCTCCCCCAGCTGCGCGCTGATCTGCGCATCCACACCACGACGGCGGGTCTTGCCCAGGGTCACCGTGGTGCCGGTGGCCGGCATGTTCGAGGTTTCGTTCTCCGCATCCTGCTGCCACACCGCCACACGCGCCTGGCTGCCGGCGAAGGGGCGGAACTTCATGCCCAGCTCCATGCCGGTGTTGGTGGACGGTGCAATGGCGGCCTGGCCGGGGGTCATGTAGGCCGGCGGCGTGGAACCGGTCAGTACCTGGAAGGTACGGCCCCAGTTGGCATACACGTTGGTATTCGGGGTGAACGCATACACCACGCTCAGCTTGGGCTGTCCGATGGTGCCGACGTCCTGCAGCGGCGCGGTCACGCCGCCCGGCAGGCGGGTGGTGCCGTCGAAGCGGTCCACCCGGTAAGCCGGCACGATCTTCAGCGCCTCGATCGGCTGGTAGATCGCCTGCACGTACGCGCCCCAGTTGTCGAAGCTGTGGCGGTCGTCATTCTGCACGCGGGCCGGGGCTACGCTGAAGTCGGTGGGCATGGCGTAGCTGTAGCGCTCGCGCACGTAGCCGTTGTTCTGATGCTCGTAGTTCACTCCACCTTCCAGGGTGAGCTCGTCGCCGGCCTGCCAGGTCAAGGTGCTGAGCAGGCCCACCTGCTTTTCGTCCCAGTAGCGGCGCTGGCGTGGCAGGTTTCCCGTGGGCAGGTCGCTGAAGGTGACGTAGCGGTCGTCTTCGTAACGGTTGTAGTAGAGCTTGGTGCCGAAGAACACGTTGTCTGCCAGCTTCAGGTCCACGTGCGCCGCAATCTGGCGCATGTCGCGGTCGTCGCGATCGTTGGCATTGCGCAGCGCCGAGCCGCGGCGGTGCTCGCGCAGTTCAGCAGCGGTCATGAAGCCCGGTTCGTCCGCTTCGTGGTGATAGGCGCGTGCGGTCAACCCGACCCGCAGGCCGTCCTCGTCCAGATTGCCGTAGAACCACTTGCCACCCACGCTGTACTTCTTCGAGGTGTCGTGGTCGCGGTACCCGTCGGAGGCCTGCCAGCCGACGAAGTAGTTCTGCGCAAAGCCATTGGCCTCACGGCCGACGGCCAGCTGCGCGTCGCGCGTGTTGTAGCTGCCATAGCCCAGCCGCGCGTCGGTGTACTGGCCGCCCTGGCGGGTGCCGAAGTTCACGTTGCCGCCAATGTTGTGCAGGCCGTAACGCGGATCATTGGTGCCGCGCACCACTTCGATGTAGCTGATCTCCAGCGGGAACAGCATGTCGATGAAGCGCTGGTTGCCGCTGTTGACGTTGCTGGGCACGCCGTCGATCAAGGTCTTGATGGCGTTGAGGTAGCCCTCACCATTGAACGCGCGGAAGCTGATCTTGCCCGACTCCGCACCCTGCCGGGTTTCGGTGAGCTGGATGCCCGGCATCTTCCCCAGCAGTTCCCAGCTGTGGGCCACGTTGCTGTCTTCGATCTGATCGGCTCCCAGCACATCCACCGAGGTAAGCACCTGGTGGGCGGTGAGCTGGCCTTCGGTGTGCTGGTGCACATCCACTTTGCCCAGGGTCAGGGCGGAATCGTTTGACTGGGCACGCGCGTCAGGCGCGCACAACACGGCCGCGACAGCGGCCACAAGAACGTGGGACTTCATGGATGAAGGCAGACCTGGAGCGAGGGTGACCAGACAGACTGCCCGATCAAAGTGACATTATAACATTGCACGCCAGCTGCTGCGAAGCGACATGCCACATGTCGTTCTGTGTCAGATGCGAATGATTCGTGATACGATTGTTAAGATTTCCACCCCCCAACAAGGATGTCCCAGCCATCGCCAGCGGACCCTGCCCACACAGGAGTACTGCTCGATGTCGTTCCCCCGCGTTGCCCTTGCCGTTGCTGTCTCCCTGGCGCTTTCCAGCCAGGCCCACGCCGCCCCGGATGCCGCTGCCACCGGCAGCGCCCAGCAGATGGATACCGTGGTGGTGACCGCCACGGGTGCCCAGCAGTGGATCAAGGACGCCCCGGCCAGCATCAGCGTCATTACCCGCGAAGAGATCGAGCGCAAGCCGGTCAGCAGCATCGGCCAGCTGCTCAGCACCGTGCCGGGCGTGACTGGTGGCTATGCGCTGTCCGGCGCGCAATCGAAGATCCGCCTGCGCGGCCTGCCCGAGCAGTACACCCTGATCCTGATCGACGGCCGCCGCCAGGGCAGCTCCGCCGGGGTGAACTACCGCGACGACCTGGGTCCACAGGACCTCAACTGGCTGTCGCCGGACATGATCGAGCGGATTGAAGTGGTGCGCGGCCCGATGTCCTCGCTGTACGGCAGCGACGCCATGGGCGGCGTCATCAACATCATCACCCGCAAGGTCGCCACCGAATGGGGCGGCTCGGTCACCTTCAACTACAGCCGGCCGGACGCGGATGACCGCGGCAACACCACCCAGATGGGCGCGCTGTTCAGCGGCCCGCTGACCGAAAACCTCGGCCTGCGCGTGGGTGCCAACGTCACTGACCGCGAATCCGATCGTGGCGCACGCCAGACGCCCGGCAACAAGGCCGAGAACGCCAATGTGCTGTTCAACTGGCGCATCAGCGACGACCACACCGTGGGCGTGGAGGCCTCGCGTGGCGTGCAGCGCAACAGCGGTGCCGGCGCGGTGAGCAGCTGGGGCCTGTCCAAGCTGGTGCAGACCGGCTACGTGCTCACCCATGACGGCAAGTACGGCGACGCCAGCACCTCCAAGACCACGCTGGTGCAGAACGACTACGAGGACAAGGGCAGCGAAGTCGGCAACCACTCGAAGGAAACCGTATTCGATACGGCCTTCACCCATGGCTTCCACTGGGGCTTCGAGCACAGCCTGAACGTTGGCGGGCAGTGGAAGCGCGAGGAACTGGAAAACAGCGACACCATCGGTACCGTGCCGGTGACCTGGACCGGCAGCGGCCGCATCAGCCCAACCAGTGAAGCCGACTCCTGGGCGCTGTTCGCTGAAGACCACATCACCCTGCATGAGCGCTTCATCCTCACCGTGGGCCTGCGCTGGGACAACACCGAGAACTACGACGACAACCTCAGCCCGCGCATTTACGGCGTGTGGCACCCGAGCGACGCGTGGACGATCCGCGGTGGCATCTCCGAGGGCTTCCGCGCCCCCAACCTGAAGCAGGGCACCGCCGGTGCGGCCACCCAGTCCGGCGGCAACGGTTGCCGCGCGCTTACCGTGGAAGGCTGGAGCAGCACCTCGGTGAACGCCGACGGCACGCGTGGCTGCTACATGGCCGGCAATCCCAACCTGGAACCGGAAACCAGCACCAACTACGAGCTGGGCGTCGGCTTCGACAAGAACGGCTGGTCCGCATCGGCCACCTACTTCCTGACCAACTTCGACGACAAGATCGAACAGGTGCCGCTGGCACAGATTCCCGGCCAGACCACCAGCTTCGTCAACGGCTACTGGTGGACGGTCGCGCAGAACATCCAGAAGGCGCGCACGCGCGGCGTGGAAGCCAGCGTGACCGTGCCGCTGCACGAACGGCTGAGCTGGACCACCAACGCCACGCGCATGCTGGAATCGAAGAACCGCACCACCGGGGCCACCCTGCTGGTGGTACCGGAGCTGACCGCCAACACCTCGCTGGACTGGCAGGTCACCGATGCCTGGTCGCTGAACCTCAGCGCGCAGCACATCGGCAAGCAGCTGGTGTCGGCAACCAGTGCCACGTTTGCCAAGGCCTACACCACGGTCGACCTGGTGACCGGGTTCGATGTGAACGAGCACCTGACCCTGCGGGCGGGCGTGCTGAACCTGGGGGATGTGTCCACCATCGATGAAGGCAACAACTACGATGGTGGGGCGCGTACGTTCTTTGTGGGTGCCACCGCGCGATTCTGATTGCCGGTGCCAAGGCGGTGGCGGCACGGATGACGTGCCGCCATGCCGTGTGGAACGGGTAGAGTCAGTCGACAGACGACTGCCGATAACGGTGATCGGCGCGACGAACGCATGACCCCTGGCGCAGAAGCGCGTCCCCGTTCAAAGGTCATGCGTTACAGCAGCCATCACTACCACGTGCGGTCGTCTATCGACCGACCCTACCGCACCCTGCGTCGCACCTGTAGTGCCGGCCGCGGGCCGGCACCACGGTCACCCCTTCGCTGCAAACGTGCCATGGAATCCCAGCGGCACGGCATACGGCAGCCAGGCCTGTGCCAGCGGGCCCTCATCTATGCGTCGCGCATCCAGCACCGCAATGCCACTGCGCTGGTTCGCCGAATCCAGCAGCGTCCCCACCAGCCAGCCATCGTCGGCCTTGCGGCCGCCCGGACGCGGCACGAATACGTGCTCCTCGGCCAGGATGTCGGTGCCGTAACGCCACACCTGGCGGCGGCCGCGATCCACGTCAAACCCGGCCACGCCATTGAAGTACGGCGCACTGTGCTCGCCCTGGATCACCGGCGTATACAGGCGCGCGCCCTTGTCACCCGCCGTGCGGCTGTCGAACATCGGGAACTCGATGCCACGGATGCCGGTCTCTTCCCAGCGCGCGCTACCGCTGCGCAGGTCCAGATGCAGCTCCAGCAGGCTGGCATCGGAGTTGGCGGCGTGGGCGGCGTCACCCTCCATCGCCGCCTTCATCGGGGAGCGCGCCTCGTTGATGTCGTCATGCCGCACCGTGCGCATCACGATCCGACCGTTCTTCTCATACGCGTCGCCGAAGTGATAGGCCGCAGTGAACGCGGCCTCGAACCAGCGCGCGGTGTCCGGTGCCGACTTCGGCACCACCGCAATCCGGCAGGGTCGCTGCGGGGCGAACTGCATGCGTTCGAAGAACGCACCACCGCCCTCCCTGCGATCAAACGGCATCAGCATGAACACCAGGTGCGCGTCGGTCATCGCGAAGGCATGCATGTACCCCAGGAAGGGCGTATCGACCACGCTGGCCGAACGCAGCTGCCCGTCCGCACCGATGTGCCACACCAGCAGCCCGGTGCCGCCCAGCAAGGAAATGCTGCCGAAGTTCCACACGCTGCCATCGCGGTCCACCAGCGGATGCGCCGAGAACGGTATCGAGGCCAGGTCTGGTCGCCAGGTGGTGGCACCGATCGTGCCCAGTTCCTGCGGGTCCATCTCGAAGGCCGAACCCGCTTCGCACAGCGCAAACAGGCGGCCATTGACCACCATCACCGAGGTGTTGGCCGCGTTGGCGTCGTCGTTGTTGCGCACCGCCTGGCGATCCGGCACGTCGGTGCCCGCCGCCGGGTAAAGGAAGCGTCCGGCCTTCTGCTCGCGGGTGAACTTGGGCGTGGCCACCATGCGGCCCCGGTGGGTCAGCGTCCCGTTACCGTTGAACTGCCAGCCGTGGACCATGCCGTCGCCGTCGAACCAGTGGTCGTAGCGGAAGCCATTGCGCTCCTTCCAGGCCGGGCCATTGCGGTACAGGGTGCCTGCGAACCCCGCCGGCAGGCGGCCCTGCAGGTCCACCGTGGCCGGACCCAGGCTTTCGCTGGTGACGCTGCGCCAGCCGGTCAGCCAGGGATGCTGCTCGCGGGCCTGGGCAAAGGCGGCCGCATCGCCCGCCAGTGCAGGTGCGGCGCGCAGGGCAACGCCGCCGATGGCAGCGGTGGTGGCAACAGACAACAGCGACTGCAGGAAGCGGCGACGGTCCATGTGGGATGCCTCAGCGCAGGATGATGGTGATGGTGGAGCCCTCGGCCGGTACGTGCACGCGGGCTTCCTCCCAGGTGGGCTTGCGCATCACCTGCGGGTTGTTGCTGAAGCCATAGCCTTCCACCGGTACGCCCAGCATGTTGGTGTCCAGCTTGCCATTGTCATTTTCGTCCTGGGTGACCATCACCGCGTAGTCGCCCGCCGGCAGGTTCTTGAAATCGAAGTGGGCGGTGTCGCCGCTCACCTTGGCCGACTGCGCCTGCGCCGGCTTGGCCTTCTGGTTCCAACCGTCCGGACCATCCACCACCGACATGTGCAGGGTGCCGGTCTGGACACGGATATCCTGCAGATTCACCTGCAGGTCGCCCGCATTTGCGGAGGCAGCCACCAGCAGGCAGGCATAGGGAAGACAGTTCATCAGGGTGCGGACCATAGTGCGGACTCCGGTTGGGTGTGTGGGGCCAGTCTGCGCGGCACGTCCCACCCAACCCATGCCCAGTGGTCATCGATCCGCAGTGCCAGAAGTCACTTTCTGCGGGGACCCCATTGCCGAACCCGCCAACGGGCGGGCAGCATGCGGCCATGGCCTCCTTCCTGCGCAACCTGATCAGCCCCCTCAGCCTGGCCGGCCTGCTGACCATCGTGGCCGTTGGGCTCTCGCTGGGCGTGGCCACACAGGGCGAGCAGACCCTGCGCTGGGCCGCACTGGGCGTGTTCATGGTGCTGTTCGTCATCTACGACCACCTGCCCCTCCGCTCGCGCTGGCGCCTGCTCAGTGATGTGCTGCTGGCGCTGATGGCGCTGGCCCTGGTCTGGCTGGAGCCGCGCGTAGGCACCCTGCCGGTGTTGCTGGTGGTGCTGGTGGCGCACCTGGCCGAGCATTGGCCGCCCCGAACCGTGCTGGTGTCGGCACTGCTGTTCAACGTGTGCCTGTACTTCGCGCTGCGCACCGGCGGTGCCACTCATCCCTTCCTGGTGGTGACCATCTACGCCGGCTTCCAGGCCTTCGCCGCGCTGACCGCGCATTACGCCCGCAGCTCGGAACTGGCCCGCGAAGCGCTGGCGCGGGTCAACGCCGACCTGCTGGCCACCCGCGCCCTGCTGGCCGACAGTGCGCGCGATGCCGAGCGCCTGCGGCTGGCACGCGAGCTTCATGACGTGGCCGGGCACAAGCTCACCGCGATGCGCCTGAACCTGCGCGCCCTGGCCAGCGACGCCAGCCCGGCCACGCGCGAGCGCGTGCTGCTGGTGGAACAGCTGTCGGCGGAGCTGCTGGGCGACATCCGTCAGGTCGTGCAGAGCATGCGCGACGAACGTGGCCTGGACCTGGCGACCGCGTTGCAGGCGCTGGCTACCCCGTTCCCGCGGCCGGGGCTGCAGGTGCACATTGGAGATGAGGTGCGCATTGCCAATCCGCTGGTGGCCGACGCGGTACTGCGGCTGGTGCAGGAGGCGCTCACCAACGCGGCCCGGCACGGCGATGCCGATACGGTGTGGTTGAACATCGACAAGGAAGAACACTGCGTGCGCATTGACATCCGCGACGACGGCCACAGGACCGAGCGCATCCGCGAAGGCAACGGCATCACCGGCATGCGCGAGCGCCTGGCGGCCCTGCACGGGCAGCTGGAACTGGCGCGCACCGACGCCGGCGGCATGCACCTCACCGCGCGGTTGCCGGCATGAGCGCGGTGCCTGCCCTGCGCGTGGCGCTGGCCGATGACCAGGCCCTGGTGCGCGCCGGCCTGCGTGCCCTGCTGCAGGGACTGGGCATTGAAGTGGTGCTGGAGGCCGACGACGGCCAAGGTCTGCTCGACGGCTTGGCGCACCAGCAGGTGGATGTCGTGCTGAGCGATGTACGGATGCCGGGCGTGGACGGCATTGCCGCCACCCGGCAGCTGCGCGAGCGCGGTGACACCACGCCTCTGCTGCTGTTGACCACATTCGATGAAAGTGACCTGCTGCTGCAGGCCAGCCAGGCGGGTGCGCAGGGCTTCATGCTCAAGGATGCCGCGCCGGAGGATCTGCACGAAGCGATTCTGAAAGTCGCCGGCGGGGAAACCCTGCTGCTGCCGGTGAGCACCGATCCGGTGCGTGCGCGCTACCGGTTCCATGATGAAGCCCCCCCCAGCGACACATTTAGCGAGAAGGAAGTGGCGATCCTGCGGCTGCTGGCCGGCGGGTATTCCAACAAGGAGATCGCCCGTACGCTGTTTCTGGCCGAGGGCACGGTGAAGAACTATGTCTCCACCATTCTGGACAAGCTGGGTACGCGGGATCGCACGCGGGCGGTGTTGAAGGCGATCACGCTGCGGGTCATCTGAGCCTGGGTAATCGTAAAAATTCCCGGGTCGCTGGCCGCTGGCCGCTGGCTGGTAGGGTCGGTCGACAGACGACCGCCGATAGCAATGATCAACGCTGGGACGCATGATCTTGGAGGGTGACGCGCCTCTTCGTTGTGTGGTCACTCGTTACCGTGCCGATCATCCTAATCGGCAGTCGTCTGTCGACCGACCCTACCGCAGCATCAGCGTGGCCTGCAGGCCGCCGCGTTCGCGATTGGACAATCGAAGCTGGCCACCCAGGGCCTGCGCAAGCTGCAGCGCAATTGCCAACCCCAGCCCGGTTCCGCCGGTGCTGCGGCTGCGCGAAGGTTCCAATCGGGTGAACGGCTGCAGCACCTGCTCAAGTTGGTCTTCAGGAATGCCCGGACCGCGGTCCAGCACATCAATGTGGACGATGCCGCCCTCTACCCGCAGCCGGGCTTCCACCGCGCCGGCATACGCAAGCGCGTTGTCGATCAGGTTCTGCAGCACCCGTCGCAGCACCTGCGGATGGGTGTCACGCAGCGCGGCTTCTGACGCCTGCAGAGATACGTCACGTCCGGCATCCTGGTAATCATCCACCACGCTTTCGAGGAACGCCCGCAGGTCCAGCCGTACCGGTGCATCCAGGGCGATACTGGCACCGCGCGCATAGTTCAGCCCATCGCGTACCAGCTGGCTGACCTGGTCGATGTCGCGCATCAGCTTTTCCTGCGTATCGCCTTCTTCCATGGACTCCACACGCAGGCGCAGGCGGGTGAGCGGCGTCTGCAGATCATGCGAAATGGCAGCCAGTAGTTGGGTGCGTTCGGACACATGTGTTGCGACACGGGCCTGCAGGGCGTTCAACGCCTGCGCCGCCTGCATGACTTCGGTCGGGCCGTGCTCCGGCAGCGCTGCACCTCGGCCGGCCGGATCCATCTGCCCGGCCGCCTTGGCCAGGCGGGCCAACGGCCGTGTAGCCAGCCGCACGGCCACGCCCACACAGCCCAGCAACAGCACCACCTGCAGTGCCAGTACCCACGGAAGCCAGGTGGCCACCGGCATCAATGACGGCGTCACCTCGATGGTGAGCGGACTGCCGTCGTGCAGGCGCAGCTCGACCTCGTAGCGTTCCGGAAACTGCGACACCGCACGCGGCTTCAGGGTGTATCCACGACCCAGCGCGTCGTTGATCAGCGCCGTGACCTGGCGTGCGCGGACACTGTTCAGCGCCGTCCCGGGCTGCGCCGGGCGCAGCAGATAGCGATACGTGCGTCGCTCCAGCCGCGGTATCCACTGCCCACGTTCGGCTGCGGGCAGGCGCTCCAGCAGCGCCACGCTCACCGGCACGTCCTCATACAGGTTGCGCAGCATCATGCTGCGCGTGGCATCCATGCGCTCCTGGAACAGCAGGGCAAACGACAGCCCATGCGCCAGCAGCAGCCCCACGCCCAGGATCAGCAGCAGCCGCATCCACAGTGTGCGCGGCAGCAGATGCCAGCGTCGGGCCGGCGTGCTCATGTGCCCTCGCCGATCAGCACGACCGACTGGCTGAACACATAGCCTTCGCTGCGCACCGTCTTGATGTAGCTCTGCTCGCGTGCGCCATCACCCAGCCGCTGGCGAAGGCGGCTTACCAGCAGGTCGATGGAACGGTCGAACACGTCGGCATCCCGCCCCTGGGTGAGATTGAGCAGCTGGTCGCGGCTGAGCACCTGCTGCGGGTGGTCGATGAAGACCCGTAGCAGACGGAACTCGGCCCCGCTCAGCGGATACGCGGTATCGGCGGTGTCCAGCAGATGGCGAGCGGTGGTATCCAGCCGCCAGTCGCCAAAGCCGATCAGCCGGCTGGCTTCGGAGACCTGCAGGTTGGGCGGCAGCATGCGCGTACGGCGCAGCACGGCCGTGATGCGCGCCAGCAGCTCACGCGAAGAGAAGGGCTTGGTCACGTAGTCGTCCGCGCCCATTTCCAGGCCGATGATGCGGTCGGTTTCATCGTCACGTGCGGTGAGCAGGAGCACCGGCACCGCCTGGTGCCGACCGGCGCGCAGGCCGCGACACAGCGACAGCCCGTCCTCTCCTGGCATCATCACGTCCAGCACCACCAGGTCGATGTCGCTGGTATCCAGCGTGGCCTTCATCTCGCGGCCGTCGGCAGCCAAGCTGACCCGCAGGCCATTGCGGCGCAGGTAGTCACCCACCATCTGGCGGATATCACGGTCGTCATCGACAACCAGGATGTGATCAATGTGGGTGGACATGAAGAAGGCTCGGCCGCAGTCAGGGTGGGGGCTCATTCCCCGTGGCGCTGATGTTAGCGCCCCGGTGGCAGGCACCGGGACCCGCCCGGGCCGATCTTTGTACCAAAGTGTGTACGAAGCCTGCCTGGGTGCATTCGGAGACAAAAAGCAGGGTTGCAGGACACCTCGTGGATACGTGCAGGGCGCGAAATGTGCCCAACGCCGGCGGCCCCGCCAGCAGCCATCCGAGGATCCCTCATGAGCACTGCAGATGTCAGCATTCCCAAGACTGCCCTGGTATTCGGCGGCTCCCGCGGCATTGGTGCGGCCATCGCCCGCCGACTTGCCCGGGAAGGCTACCGTGTTGCCCTGACCTACGCGTCCCGCGCCGACAAGGCGGCTGAGGTGGTAGCCGCAATCCAGGCGCACGGCGGCCACGCCATCGCCCTGCAGGCCGATGCCGCCGATGCAGACGCGATCAGAGGTGCGGTTGCCACCGCTGTTGATCAGCTGGGTGCTTTGAGCGTGGCGGTAGTGAACGCGGGCATCTACCAGGGCAGCCCGCTCGAATCGTTCCCGCTGCACACGCTCGACCAGATGCTGGCGGTCAACGTCCGCGGCGTGTTCATTGCCATCCAGGCCGCATCGGCACAGATGAAGGATGGCGGCCGCATCATCACCATCGGCAGCAACACCGCGCAACGAAGCGGCGTGGCGGGCAGCGGCGTTTACGCAATGAGCAAGGCCGCCGTTGCCGTGCTGGTGCGCGAGCTGGCGCTTGAACTGGCCCCGCGCCGCATCACCCTCAACAACATCCAGCCCGGACCGATCGAGACCGACATCACTGCCGGCTTCCTGGACCACCTGGTCGCGGGCAGCCCTTCCGGCCGGGTGGGTCATCCAGATGAGGTCGCCGCGCTTGCTGCGTGGCTGGCCAGCGCCGAGTCCAGCTACATGACCGGGGCCAGCCTGACCATGGACGGCGGATTCTCGATCTGATCGCCCGATCATCCACACCATTCCGCCTTCCGCTGTTCCCCCTTCCAGAGGCTTCTCTCATGTCCAATGCACTCGATACCGTCCTTTACACCGGCAGAACCCACACGCGTGGCGGCCGTGATGGCCATGCCCGCAGCGACGATGGCCAGCTGGATGTCGTCCTTTCCCCACCCGGCAGCCCGCGTCCCGGCACCAACCCCGAACAGCTGTTCGCGGCCGGGTGGTCGGCCTGCTTCCTGGGGGCCATGGGCATTGCCGCGCGCGCTTTGCAGGTCACGCTGCCCGCAGATGCGGCGGTGGATGCCGAGGTCGACCTGGGCCAGAACGGCGCAGGCTACCAGCTGCAGGCGCGACTGCGGGTGCAGCTGCCCGGGCTGGATGTTGCCACGGCACAGTCCATCGTCGCGCAGGCACACCAGACCTGCCCGTATTCCAAGGCCACGCGCGGCAACATTGACGCGCAGATCGAACTGGGGCGAACGCCATGAAGAAGCTGCCTGCCATCATCACGTTGCTGGGTGCATCTGTGTTTGCGGCCGCGTGCTCACCGTTGGCACCTGACGACCCGGTGCCCCCCACCCATGCCTCGCCAGCCCCGCTGGCCCCGGAGTTCGCTGGCATCGACCACTGGATCAACTCGCCCGCCCTGAAGATGGGCGACCTGCGCGGCAAGGTGGTGCTGGTGGAGTTCTGGACTTACTCGTGCATCAACTGCGCGCGGGTCGCGCCGCACGTCAAACAGTGGCATGAGCGTTATCGCGACCAGGGACTGGTAGTGGTAGGCGTGCATACGCCGGAATACGGCTATGAGAAACAGCTGGGCAATGTGCAGGATGCGGTGAAGCAATTCGGCATCGGCTACCCGGTGGCGATGGATAACGGCTATGCAACCTGGAATGCGTATGGCAACCGCTTCTGGCCGGCGCTGTATCTCATCGACCAGGAGGGACGGATCGTCTATCAGCACCTGGGCGAAGGCGAGTACGCGCAGACCGAGGCGAAGATCCGCTCGTTGCTGATGGGTCGCGGATGATATTCATCGGTAGGGTCGGTCGATAGACGACCGCCGATAGCGGTGGTCGGCGCTGGGACGCATGACACCTGACGAAGAAGCGCGTCCCCGTTCAAAGGTCATGCGTTCCAGCAGTGATGATTGTCATCGGCGGTCGTCTATCGACCGACCCTACCGCCGTCCATCGGAAGCGATGCGCGGCGGCCCGGCAGCGACCACTTCAGGTTCACCCCCAGCGTACCGACCACAATCAGCCCCAGCCCAGCCATCTGGATGGGGCTCAACCGGTGTCCATACACCACGTAATCCAGCAGAAGCGCGACCAGCGGGTACACGAATGCGATCACCGCGATGGTCGCCACCGGCAAATGCCGGTAGGACGAGTAGAACAGCACATACACAATGCCGCTGTGGATGATGCCGAGACCGATCAACCACGCCCAGTGACCGCCCGGATGCAGCGCAGCGGAATCAGCGAACCCGGCCAGCATCAGCACGCCCACCAGACACTGCACGGTAACCAGCGCAAACGGCCGCTCGCGCCCGATCTGGCGCGACATCAGCAACGACGCGCCACACAGCAGTGCCGCCAGCAGCGTCAGGCCAATTCCAACCAGATAGCCATTGCTGCCCGCCAACACCTGCATGGGATCAGCGGACGCCGCCACACCCACGAACGCCAGCACCGTCCAGCCCCAATCAGCGGGACGCGTGCGCTCCTTCAACACCAGCGCAGCCAGAATCAGCATCACGAACGGGAAGCAGTGATACACCATGGTCGCCACACCGATGGACGAGCGCGCCATGCCAGCGAACAGCGCCACCCAGTTCAGCACCAGCAGTACGCCGGAAATCACCGCGCCGCGCAGAAACACCCGGTCGCGCCACACGCCCTGCAGATGCCCGCGCGCAAAGCCCCACGCCAGCAGGAATACCGCACCGAACAGGCAGCGGTAGAACACGGCGGTGATCGGGTCCTGTCCACTCTCGTGCACGAACACGCCGACCGAGCCGATCAGGATCTCGGCTACCACCAGCTGCCAGAGTGCCAGCCGGGCCTGGGAGGGAGAGGACGCCTGCATGGCCGCTTCCATCAAGGGGGAAAGGCAGTCTGTGCCTCCACGCGCGACCAATACAGACTCAGCTAGAATCAATTTTGACCAGTACAGATGGGAACACGGGCATGCTGCTCTACTCCGCCATTGCCGCCACCCTGCGCGACCAGATCGCGCAGGGCGTGCTACGCGCCGGCGAGCGCCTGCCGTCGATCCGCCAGCTGGCCAGCGGCCATGGGGTCAGCCCCGCCACTGCGGTGCAGGCCTGTCTGCAGTTGGAGCGGGAAGGCCTGGTGCAGGCCCGTCCGCGCTCTGGCTACTACGTGCTGGCCAGCCCGGAACCACCGCGCAGCAGCGCACCGCGCCGGCGCGTGCCGCATCCGGTCGACAATCCGGCCCTGGCACGGCTGCATGAGCTGTTGGCCCGCACTGACCTGCTGGCGCTGCACAACGCTTCGCCGGCCACTGAACTGTTACCCGCCAAGGCGCTGGCCAACTCGATGGCACGCACCCTGCGCCGCAGTCAGCAACAGGCATTGGACTACGCGCCGCCGCAGGGGCATGCACCGTTGCGGCGCTTGATCGCCCAGCGCTATGCGCGCCTGGCGACTGACGTGTCACCCGATGAAATCGTGGTCACCGCAGGTTCGATGGAAGCGATCAGCCTCGCGTTGCGCGTGCTGACCCAGCCGGGCGACGTGGTCATCGTGGAAACACCCACCTACCACGGCATTCTGCAAGCCGTGGCCGCGCATGGCCTGAAGGTGCTGGAGCTGCCGCATCGCCAGGGCGGCGGGTTGGATCTGGCACGGCTGGACGTGCTGCTGGACCAGACCCCGGTGCGTGCGGCCGTGCTGGTGCCCAATTTCCACAACCCGCTGGGCACGGTACTGGCCGACGCGGACAAGCAGGCCCTGCTGGACAGCTGCGCCCGCCACGGCACCGTGGTGATTGAAGATGACATCTACGGCGACCTTGGCTGGTCGGGTGAGCGGCCGCCGCCGCTGCGGCACTTCGATACGCGTGGGCAGGTGCTGACCTGCAGCTCGTTCTCCAAGACGCTGGCACCCGGGCTGCGGCTCGGCTGGATTCTGGGGGCCGGCTGGACCGACGCGCTGGTGCGTGCGAAGTACCACTCCACTGTGGGTAACCCGACGCTGCCGCAGTTGGCACTGGTCGATTACCTGGAACAGCATGACCTCGACCGGCACCTGCGCAGGTTGCGCCAGCACCTCGCCGACAATGCCTGCCGCATGCAGGATGCGATTGCGCGGTACTGGCCCGAAGGCACGCGGTGCAGTTCGCCGAAGGGTGGGCTTTCATTGTGGCTGCAGTTGCCTGAGGGCGGTGATGCGGATGTATTGGCGGCTGCCGCCATGGAGGAAGGCATTGGCATCTCGCCCGGTGTGCTGTTCTCCAGCCGCGGCGATTACCGCGACCATGTGCGGCTGGGGTGTGGGATGGTGTGGGATGCGAAGCTGGAGCGGGCGGTGCAGCGGTTGGGCGAGCTTGCCGCGAAAGCAGTGCGGCCGTGACCACGATGGGAGCCGCGTAGTACATGACCCACCTTTGAAACTTGCGGTTGCACGCTTTGGTAGGGTCGGTCGTCAGACGACTGCCGATAACAACAATCAACGCTGGGACGCATGACCCCGGCTGGGGTAACAACGCACTTCTCCGTTCACAGGTCACTCGTCACCGTGCCGATTATTTATATCGGCAGTCGTCTGACGACCGACTCTACCGCCTCTCCGCCAGCCGTGGGCTTAGCTTTATCGCCCCGGTCTGGCATGATGCCTCCACCCCCCGCGTCCCGGAATCACCATGAAGGTCCACTTCGTCATCCATGAGTCCTTCGAGGCCCCGGGGGCCTACCTGCAGTGGGTGCAGGAGCGCCGCCATACCGCCACCTTCACCCATCTCCACAGTGGCGATGCGCTGCCGGCGGATGCCAGCCAGCACGACATGCTGGTGGTCATGGGTGGCCCACAGTCTCCTTCCACGCCACAAAGCGAGTGTCCGCACTTCAATGCCCAAGCAGAGATGGCGTTGATTCGCGCATTCGTCGGGGCCGGCAAGCTCGTGGTCGGCGTCTGCCTGGGCGCGCAGCTGCTGGGCGAAGCGTTGGGTGGGCAGCACGAGCGCAGCCCGGAAAAGGAGATCGGCAAGTTCCCGATCACGCTGACGCCGGAAGGGCGTACCCACCCGAAGTTTGCCGGTTTCACTGATGTGCTGGACGTCGGCCACTGGCACGGCGACATGCCCGGGCTGACATCAGAAGCCACGATCATCGCCTACAGCG
Source organism: Stenotrophomonas maltophilia (assembly GCA_002387845.1). Classification (GTDB taxonomy): domain Bacteria; phylum Pseudomonadota; class Gammaproteobacteria; order Xanthomonadales; family Xanthomonadaceae; genus Stenotrophomonas; species Stenotrophomonas maltophilia_AG. The sequence goes on from DGLB01000071.1 coordinate 65,620, forward strand.
CAGGCTGCCCACGCCAGATCATCGAGTACAGTCCGCGCGCCTATGGCTTCCAGTGCCATATGGAGTTCACGCCGGAGGTGGTGGAGATGCTGATTGCAGCGTCCACGCAGGAGCTGGCCGCACTGCGTGATCGTCCGTTTGTGCAGCAGGCAGACGTGCTGCGTGCCCACGACTGGTCACAGATGAATCAGGCGCTGTTCGGCTTCCTGGACAAACTGGAAGCCGAACGCGCTTCCTGACGGTGTCTGCCTGCCCAGCCCCGGCCTGATCACGGGGACTTCGTCTCCACCTCCGTGCCCCGGCGTGGTAGAGACGGTCGCAAGACGTCTGCCGATAACCTCCGTCGGCGCTTTAACGCATGGAACCCACCGGGCAAGCCCTGGAACCGAACGGGAACATGGGAGCCAGCGCGCGCGCCCTGTATCATGAGAACACTGTTGCTTCGTCGTGCCGGAGTCCACCGTGAAAGCTGTTGTGGTGATTGATGTACAGCAGGGCCTGTTCAGTCCCGCCCCCACGCCGGCCGATTCCGACCAGGTGATCTCACGCATCAACCGGCTGACCGAGCGCGCCCGCCAGCACAACGTACCGGTGATCTTCGTGCAACACGAGGCGGCACAGGGTGACCACTTCCGCCATGGCAGCGATGCCTGGTCCCTGGTGCCCGCGCTGGACCTGGTGGAGACGGACCTGCAGTCGCGCAAGACCACGCCCGATTCGTTCCACAACACCGAACTGGCCGCTACGCTGTCTGGCCTGGGTGTCACCCATTTGGTCGTCTGCGGCTACGCCACCGAGTTCTGCGTGGACACCACGGTGCGCCGCGCCGCCGCGCTGGGGTATGAGATCACGCTGGTAGCCGACGCGCACACCACCCACGACAAGCCGCATGCGCCGGCCATGGCGATCATTGCGCACCACAACGCCACGCTGCCCAACATCCGCAGTTTCGGGGTGAAGATTGCCGCCTTGCCCGTCGATGAGGTGGTGTTCTAGGCGTTGCCACGGGTTGCCGGCAGTCGTGCCGGGGGGTGCTGTCCACCCTTCAGACCAAACAGCGGCCGCAACCAGGCCACCCGGCGGATGAGCTCGTACAGGCCAAACGCCAGCGCAAAGGTCATCAGCACCAGCAGCGGCCCTTCCACACCCGGAGAAAGGCCAAGCGGCTTCAGGTTATGCGCGGCTACCACAATGAGGGTCTGGTGCAGGATATAGACCGGAAACACGGCCGGCACCAGATAGCGCAGCGCGCGGCTATCGCCAGGGCTCCAGTGCCGGGCAAAGCCCAGCACCGCCACGATGGCGCACCACTGGTCCAGACCCCATACGGCGCGCATTGCCATGCGCAGTATCTCAGGTGGATCAGCGTCGGCGTACGCACGGAAATAAACCACAAGACCGGCCCAGCTACCCAGCCACAGCAGCAGCGCCAGCCAGCGCAGCCGTGCGAGCGCATCCCAGAAGTGCGCGGCGCGCGCCAGCAGGAACCCCAGCAGGAACACGCTGAAGTACTGGGCATGGCTGTACCAGTCATCGATCAGCGCATGGGTCTGTTCGAATCGGCTGGCCAAGGCGATACGCAAGGTGCCCAGCAGCAGTGCAGGCAGAATGAGCGCGCCCAGTCCGGACAGGGGTCGTTCCAGCAGCTGCCCCAGTAGCTGCAAAGCCCGCGGGGCAAACGCCCAAATCAGCCAGAGCACGGCGGTGTAGGCCCACAGGTAAGCGACGAACCACAGATGGTTCCAGGTGGGCACGTAAAGACAGCCCTCGGCGTCACAGAACCCGTCGTATCCGGTGTAGTACTGCCCCAGGAAGGCGAGGTAGCCGGCGTGATACCCCCCAGGCAGCTGCTCCACCACTTCATAGTAGGACTGCGGCGGCGGCACCACGGCAATGCCGAACGCCAGTGGCACCAGCAACCGCCACGAGCGCGACCCCAGCAGACCGCGTTTGCTGCGTGCGTCGGGGTCGGTGCCAGTCGGGCCGCCAAACAGGAACGCGGTCGCCACCCCGGACACCAGGAACAGCAACGACAGCCGCCACGGCGAGCTCAGCAGCATCAGCGGCTCAAGCGTGGTGCTGGCGTAAGGGCTTTTGACGTGCCAGCTCCAGGTCACGTAGTACATGCCGACGTGGTACAGCACCAGTACCCCGAAGGCGCAGACGCGGACCCAGTCCAGATCGTAACGACGATGCATGCCCAGCTCCGGCAGAAAGAGCGCCTACGCTGCAACGTGTTCGACAGGGGCAACAGCGCGGAGGGCCAGGCCGCGGGGGTTGGGGGACCAACCGACCGCAGAATGTGACGAACGGAAATGGCCCCAAAGGTATGTGCCACTTACACTGGAGCGATGACCTCCCCTGCTTTGTGGCCTTACGAGCGTTACCTGCCTTGGCGTCACTGGTGTGAGGCCGGCTTCTGGCTGCTCCTGATCGGCGCGAACCTGGTAGGCAACAGCATCACTACGCTGATCGAGCTGCGCCGGTCCGATCCTGCCGCCGAGGTCTGGCAACCGGTGGTCTGGGAAGCCAGCAGTGCCCTGATGTGGCTGCTGCTTATTCCCGTGCTGGTGGTTTACACGCGCCGGTTCCCCCTGCATTGGGACACCTGGCGGCGCTGGGCATTGGCGTTCATGCCATTAAGCATCGTCATCTGTCTGGTACACGTGGTTGGGATGGTCGCGCTGCGGGTGCTGGCCTACCGGGCAATGGGAATGGAGTACACCTTCGGGCCCTGGCCGCGCGAGCTGGCTTACGAGTACCTGAAGGACCTGCGCAGCGTGGCCACGATCATCCTGCTGATCGAGGGTTATCGTTTCCTGCTGCGGCGCTGGCAGGGCGAGGCGAGTTTGCTGACCGAGCCGGACGAGGGCCCGCCGGTGGAGCCCGTGGAGCGCCCCGGTCGCTTCGTGGTGCGCAAGCTGGGCCGCGACTTCCTGATTGCCGCCGACGACATCGAATGGGCGCAAGCCGCCGGGAACTATGTGAACCTGCGGGTACGCGGGCATGACTACCCGCTGCGCAGCACGTTGGCCAGTCTCCAGACGCAGCTTGACCCCGCTCGGTTCCAACGCGTCCATCGCAGTTATCTGGTTGCGCTGGACCAGATCGATTCTCTGGAACCGCTGGATACCGGCGATGCCCGCGTGCACCTGCGCGATGGGACTGCGTTGCCGTGCAGCCGGCGCTATCGGCAGGAGTTGAGGGACCGAACGGGGCTGGGGGTCAGTTCAGCAGCGAGCGCAGGATAAGGACGCCTGCAACCAGAAGCGCAGCCCAGGACAACAGGCCCACCAACGCGCATGCCGTTTCGGACGGCTCCTTGTTTGGCCGCAGCGTCACCAGCACGATGTGCCCCGTGCCCTTGATGATGGCCTCGAAAAAGATGTCTACGAGGACGTAGATCACGAAGCGGAACAGACCGCCGAACAGGCTTCCTGCTATGTCGTCCAATGGCATGTGTGCTCCTTGCGCTTGGTTCAAGCCCGTCCCAATGGCAGGTAGAGGGCAGCCGCGTCGGTCGTCGCTTCTCGGAAGCCGTAGGCCCGGTAGAAGCGCGCAGCCTTCTCGTTCAGAGCGTCGACCAGCAGCACGCGCGCGCCCAGTTGCTCGCGTAGGTTCAAACAACGCGCTACCGCATGGGCAAGCAGGAAGTCGCCATGTCCTTTGCCCTGCTCGGCTGCCGACACAGCCAATCGTCCCATCCGGATAGCCGGAACCGGATAGCCAGGCAGTCGCTTTCGATCACTCTCCTGCATGTCGCTCAGCAGCAGCTGCGCAGCCGAAAGGCTGTAGTAGCCGAGAATGACGGTGGGTGCCGCACTGTCGATCAAGACATGGGTGGTGCTGATGCCGTCACGATGATGCTGGGTTGCCTGACGCCGAAGATAAGCATCAAGCGAAGGCTCACCGCAGGAGAATCCATCTCGATGATGTCGCCGCGGGTGTAGCAGTTCCACAACGCGCATGCATCAGCCTTGGGTCAAGCGCGCCAGCGCCTTATTCAGTTTGGCATTCGGCTGGAAGGGTGCATCGAGTGCATCCAGGAATCGACGCGACTCTTTTGCAGAAAGAGTCACAGTCAGCTCTGCCGCCATCACACTCTCGGCTTCACGCAGGACCGCATCGCGAACGAACGCAGAGACGGGCACACCGCGCAGATCCGCCGCACGGGCGATCCGCTCCTTGTCGGAGGGGTTGAGGCGAAGGTCGAGGCGGGCGGTTGGGGTTGTCATGGCAGGCTCCTTGTACGGAATAATACCGTACAAAAGGACACGGTCAACTCAGCGTGTCGCAAATCTCCCCAGCACCCACGTGGCACCCCGCCACACCACCAACCGGCTGACCGTCGCGATGAGCATGGGAACGCAGGCCACGATTGCCGGTAATACCGGTCCAAACACAAAGGTCATGCCCAGGACGAAACCGAACAGGTACTCCGCGCGGTACACCGGCAGTACCACGCTGGCGGCGAGGATGCCGAGCATGACGTTCGTGGCAGCCGGCTCGCCACCGGTGACGAAGGCCATCGAAAGTGCCGCGCCGGCGACCAGCGCGCCGAGGCTGCCAGCCATTGCCGGCGGCAACGCACCGGGTCTGCCCTGAACCCGTCGGGTCACTACCCAACCCGCCAATGCACCCAGCAACGGCAGGACCACCAGTCCCCATGCGTTGGAGATGGCAGGAAGCGTCCGGTCGTTGAGCAGGTGGTGGCGCTGGATGCCGCCGTGGGTGTGCTCCCAGCCCAGCTGTGCCAGCACGGCGAGCATGGCCAGGACCACGGCGCACGGCAGTAACCATGTGAACTTCTTCGCGGCCATCATCAAGTCCTTTGGTAATGGAGGTTGTTCCTCTCCATCATGGCCAGTGCGGTCACCCCGCTGCAATGTGAAGAGCGACACCGTGACCAATGGCGGCCCAGGGTGCCCGCGGTCAGATCTCCCGCAGCACCCGGCCTATGACACCGCTCAAGCGTCGATCAGCGCCTCCCGCACGTTGCGCCAACACAGCTTCCGTTCTCGATGAAACGAACCTCGGAGTGGCCAGGATTTCCGGTGGGTGCTGGCACCCCTGGCGCCACAAAGAACGTGGCCGAGTTCGCGCCATACAGTCCGGCAGGAATGGCGAATGCCTTGAGCACGGTATAGCTGCGGTACGGCAGGTTGGTGTCGCGGGTGCGATCGCCACCGACGATACGCGGCACGTCCCCGGCAGCGCCGCGCGCGCGGTTCCAAGCGTTCAGATCCGCTTCGGTGGCCGGGCGCAGGGTGCCTGCACGTGAGGTCGTCGAACCGGCAGTTCAACGCGGTGCGCAGCGGCTGCGGCGGAGCGTCAAACGCAAAGGGCTTGGTGGCCTCGGCATCGTTTGCGGCTGAGGCGGGGGCCGTCGGTGCCACGACCGGAGTCGCAGGCTCCGGCGTCGCTTGCCCGGCCGGTGCTTCCGCCGATTCCAGGGTATGCGCACCCGCAGACCTCGGGATTCTATGCGGGCGCGCTCCCTGAACCAATCCCTGCTGACACGCTGTGCCAACGGGTATTAGGGATCGCCTGATGTCCTCGCGCGGGCGCGCTTTCTACGCTGACCTCATTCAGCGCGGATAGCGCCCAGCTACAGGAGATCTCTTCGAATGAACACCATTCTCAACCGCCGTCTTCGCGGGTCGGCCCGCGCCGGCCTGACGCGCTTCCCGTTGGTGCCGACCCTGCTTGCCAGCGCACTGTGGGCGGCGCTGCCGGCAGGTGCTGCCGATTATGTAGGGCCGGTGTACGTGAACGACGGCACCAGCAAGACTCTTGGCAGCGACGATGTAGTGCGCGTGTCCGACAGCAGCGATGTGGTCTGGGCCAGTGGCAGCGGCAGCACCATCACCGTGGACGGCAGCCGTCTTGAAGCGTTAGGTTCCGGTGGTGGCGTGTCTGCTTTGGCCGGCGGCCAGATCACCCTGCGTGATGCCACCATCTCGGCCAATGCCGACACGCTCTACGCCAATGGCGCTGGCAGCGTGATTGACGCAACCAACGTCAGCATCATTCCCGGCGGTACGTCGACCAGCAGCACTGCCATGCAGGCCAGCGCCGGCGGCGTGATCAACCTCACCGGTGGTGACATCACGTTGAGCACCGTAAGCGGCTCGCTGGTGGCCAGCGATGCAGGCAGTGCAATCCATCTGGACGGCGTGCAGGTAAGCGCCGGAAAGAGTGGCCGCCTCCGCGCCAGCAATGCGGGCCTGCTGACCGTGCGCGACAGCCAGATCAACTTCGCGCCGGGTGGCACGCTGGCCGGCTTTGCAGTGGACGGAACCGGCGGCCGTGTCGAGGTGTATGACACCCAAGTGGCCGGGGGCTGGTTCGACGTAAGTGGCGGCAACAGCAGCCTGCTGCTGCAGAACGTCACCGCCGACTCGGTCGGCGGCAGCCTGCGGGTGATGGGCAACACCACGACGAAGACCTACGCCAGCGCGGAGATCGACGGCGGCACCTTCAACACGGTCGGTGGCTACGGCGTCAACATCAACAACTGGGGCAAGGTCAGCGCGCGCAATGCGGCATTCGACGTGCGCGATGGCTTCTCCGGCTTCTGGCTGGCCAGCGATGAATCGCGGCTCGAGCTGACCGACAGCACGGTCGATACCTGGACCACCGGCAACGGCCACGGCGTTGAGGTGTATTCGGGTGAAGCCAAGGTGGTGGGCGGTGCGATCACCACCCACGGCGACTCCGTGTATGGCCTGCGGGTCACCGGTTCCACCGGCGGCACCTACAGCCGCATGGATGCCAGCGGCACCACCCTGACCGTGGCCGGTAACGGCGGCGGCGCTGTGTTCCTGGGCGGCTCGGCGGTGAACGCGGCGCTGGACAACCTGACCATTCGCGGTGCCGGCACGGGCACGTTCGGCCTGGTGCACATGAACACGGCTGTGCTGTCCAAGGCCGATGCGCTGGACATCCGCATGACCGGCGACAACAGCGGTGCTTACCGTTCCTACCTGACCGCTTTCGGGCCCTACTGGAACACCGCGTCATTCACCAACAGCAACTTCGAGTCTGCCAGTGGCCCGGCGTTGTGGCTGCAAGGCAGCAATCACGCGGTAACGCTGGACAACAGCACGGTGACCGCCGGCAATGGTTCCGGCCGCGCGTTGCGGGTGAGCGATACCGTGTTCACCGACGGCAGCAGCGTCGCCACCAGCCAGGTGGACTTCACTGCGACCAACGGCAGCACGCTGCTGGGCGATATCAGCGTGGACAGCGCAACCGCACAGGTCAACGTGGCCCTGAGCAACGGCAGCCTGCTGCACGGCGCACTGCTGAACAGCACCGGCAATGCAGTGGCACAGCTGAGCGTGGATGACAGCAGCCAGTGGGCCGTGCGTGGCGACTCCACCCTTGCCACGCTGAACCATGCCGGCAACATCACCTTCGACGCACCGACTGCGGGCACCTTCAAGACCGTCACCGTGACCGGTGATTACGTCGGCCAGGGGGGGCAGTGGGTCTTCAACCGCGCACTGGGCGACGATGCCTCGCCGGGTGACCAGCTGGTCATCGAAGGCAACAGCAGCGGTACCGCCAGTGTCAGCGTGAACAACGCCGGCGGCGCGGGTGCCGACACCGTTGAGGGCATCCGCCTGATCAGCGTGGGTGGACAGTCCGACGCTGAGTTCAGCCTGCAGGGCCGCGCCGTGGCCGGTGCCTACGACTACTTCCTGTACAAGGGCGGCGTGACCACGCCAACGGACGGCAACTGGTACCTTCGCTCGGTGTATGTCGAGCCGGTGGATCCCATTGATCCGGTAGATCCGGTAGATCCGGTAGATCCGGTAGACCCGGTAGACCCGATTGATCCTGTTGACCCGGTCGACCCCGTTGATCCCATTGACCCGTTGCCCCCGGTCGATCCCACCCACCCGGTCGATCCGATCCGTCCCGAAGTGGAACGGCCGGAATCGGGTTCCTACCTGGCCAACCAGAGCGCGGCACAGGGCATGTTCCGGCACAGCCTGTACGACCGTGCCGGTGACCCCGCAGCACGGGCCAACGGCGATGACCAGACCGTGACCTGGGCACGGGTGCGCAGCAATCAGCCGGAAGGCCGCAACGCCAGCGGCCAGCTGCAGACGGACAGCCACGTCAACAGCGCGCTGGTCGGTGTGGGCCGCCACTTTGCCGCCAATGCCGGGGGCGAGCTGCAGGTGGGTGCCATGCTGGGTGTCGGCCACGCCAGCAACGACACCCGTTCCAACGTGACCGGCTACACCTCCCGCGGCGTGGTCGACGGCAGCACCGCAGGCCTGTATGCCACCTGGCTGCAGAATGCGCAGATGGACGGCGGTGCCTATGTGGATGGCTGGCTGCAGTACGGCCGCTTCCGCAACCGTGTGCAGGGCGAAGGCCTGGCCCAGGAACGCTACCGTTCGCACAGCTGGACGGGCTCGGCCGAAGCCGGTTACACCCTGCCGCTGACCCGCAATGAACAACGCGGCGTTTTTGTGGAACCGCAGGTGCAGGTGATCCACAGCCGGTACGACGCCGACCGTGTGGTGGAACAGAACGGCACGGTGGTGGAGCACGGCAACAGCGGCACCACCACTACCCGCGTCGGGGTGCGTATGTACACCCGTGCGGCCGACACCGCACAGCATCCGGTGCAGCCGTACGTAGCGCTGAACTGGTGGAACGGCGGCAACGATGCGGTCATCCGCATGGACGGTGAGGCACTGCGTCGCCAGCTGCCGCGGGACATCTACGAAGCCAAGGCCGGCGTGCAGGTGAACCTGGGCGGAAGCTGGCGGGGTTGGGGTGAGCTCAACCGCCAGAGCGGCAGCATGGGCTTCCGCGACATCGGCGCACAGATGGGCGTTTCCTACCGCTGGTAAGGGTCTCCCGGGGCGCGTGCACCAGGCTTCCTTGATGGATGCCGGTGCACGCGCCCTTTTTGCTTTCATCCACCTGAACCAATACGGCACGGTGAGGCCGGTTCGCCGGGTTTAAGGATTGGCTGATGTGTGCCGGTGCAGGCGGTTTCTAGCATGGGCACATGTACCGCATTCTGCCCCGACGATCGCCTCTTGACGCCCCTGCAGCGGCTGCAACCGTGCTGTTGCGCTGGCTTTCGCTGTGCGTGTTGCTGTGCCTGCTGGGAGCGGCCGGCTTCTACCTGTTGGCACAGTTGAACAGCAACGTGTCGCAGTACCGTCGGGACATGAACGCCACCGCGTATCGGGCCCAGCTGTACTTCGACCGCCGCGAAGCGCTGTTGAACTACCTCACCGACTCGGTCGTGGAATCCAAGTCCCTGCCCGCGGAACCGCGGGATGTGGACGATGCCGGCGTGCGCCAGTTGCCGCTGGGTGCCGGTCGCGATGGACGCGAACTGAGTCTGTTGCTGTCGGCGCGCGGCGAGCGCACCTTGACCGAGCTGGGCGCGCGCCTGGTGCTGGTCAGCGACGACCCGTATGTGCCGCGTCGCTGGCTGCACGGCGAACATCCGCGCACCATCCCGCCTCCGCCCGAACTTACCGCCGCGCTGTTGCGTGCACATGCCGCAACAGCCAGCGCCGACACCCAGGTGTACTGGCTGGTCACCAGCAGCCCACAGCACACCGTGTACCTGTACCGCGCCGCCGAGGAAGGACCGAACCCGCTGCACTGGCTGGTGCTGGTGCTGGACCCGCAGGCCCTGGCCGAGGTCACCGATGGCACCGGCTCAGCCAGCGTGCTGCTGGCCGACCCGCATGGGCGACCGGTACTGTTCAGTGGCGGCGACATCGCCCTGCCCGCCGGCTGGCTGCATGCGCAGCACGATGATGCCTTTTCCTTCATCTGGGACGTCGGCGTGCCGCAGGGCCTTGCGCTGGTGAAGAGCATCGGTCAGGACGGTTGGCACCTGGTCTGCCACCTGCCGCTGCGCACGGTGCTGCGCGACCTGATGCTGCCCCTTCTGCTTTCGCTGCTGTGCTGCACGGCGGCCATGGCCACGCTGTGGGTGCTGGGCCGCCGGCTCGACCGCCAGCTCATCCAACCGGCGCAGCACCAGCACCACCAGCTGATGGAGAGCTTCAACTTCGGCAGCACGGTGATCGAAATGGCGCCCGTCGGCATCTGCGTACTGCGCCTGCGCGACGGCAACGTGATGGTGGAAAACCAGCTTGCCCGGGACTGGCTGGGGGCGGACAGCCGCCTGGGTGACTGGAACGGCGACTGGCGACGTGCGGTGACCCTGTCCAGCATGGCCGTGCGTGGTCCGCAAAGCATTGAATTCAGGACCCATACTGGCCGTCAGCTGCAGGTGCTGCATGCGGCCACGCGTTACCGGGGTGACGACGTGCTGCTGTGCGTGTTCAGTGACGTCAGCCGCCATCGCCAGATACAGGAGGCGCTGTCGGCAGCCAAGCAGGCCGCAGAGGAGGCCAGCCAGGCCAAGAGCGCGTTCGTGGCGACCATGAGCCACGAGATCCGCACGCCGCTGTACGGCGTACTGGGCACGCTGGAGCTGCTGGGCAGCACGCCGTTGGATGCGCGCCAGGCGCAGTACCTCAAGACCATCCAGCAGTCCTCTTCGGTGCTGCTGCAGCTGATCAGCGATGTCCTGGACGTATCCAAGATCGAATCAGGCCAGCTCACCCTGGCGGTCAAGACGTTCTCGCCCATGGCCTTGGGCGAGAGCGTGGTGCTGGGCTACGCCGCCGCTGCGGCACGCAAACACCTGCAGATACTGGTGTGTACCGACCCACGCCTGCCTGCCCAGGTGAGTGGCGACGCCGACCGTATCCGCCAGGTACTGGGCAACCTGCTGAGCAATGCGATCAAGTTCACCGACGCCGGTCGCATTGTGCTGCGGGTCAATCTGGTGGCGCGCGAAGCCGGCTCAGCCACCATCAGCTGGCAGGTGACCGATACCGGCATTGGCATTCCGGCGGCCGAACAGGCGCGCCTGTTCGAGCCGTTCATGCAGGTTGCAAGCTCCGCACGTTCCGACGGTACCGGGCTGGGGCTTTCCATCAGCGACCATCTGGTTCGGCTGATGAACGGCGAGCTGCGGCTGGTCAGTGAGCCCGGCCTTGGCAGCAGTTTCACCGCCACGATCCCCGCAGGCGTGGACGAAGACGGCCAGGATCAGGAGCCCAACGCGCCGACGTTGCGCGCGCATCCGCCGGTGTACGTGCGCACGGCCTTTGCCGAGCTGGCCGACAGCGCCTGCCAGTGGCTGCAGCGCTGGGGTGCCACTGCCTACCGCTACAACGACGACACGCCACCACCGGATGCAGCGCACGCGATCCTGCTCGACAGTGATCCGCGCGACCACTCACCGCTGACGTGGCCGGGGCCGCGCGTCACCGCGCTGGCCACGGGCGGCGAAGTAGCGACGCTGGACCCGACGCACGCCAACAGCCTGGTTGTCACGCTCTACAGCATCAGCGCCATCGCCGAAGCGGTGGCCCTGTTGCAGCAAGGCATGCTGGCTTCACCGTCGCCGCACCCTGTTTCCCATGATTCGGCGCTTGCACTGCGGGTACTGGTGGCCGAAGACAATCCGATCAACCGGGTCATTCTGAAAGAACAGCTGGAGATGCTGGGCTGCAGCGTGGTGACGGCGGCCGACGGCCGCGAGGCGTTGGCGCTGTTCGACCCGGAACGCTTCGACGTGGTTCTGACCGACATCAACATGCCGCAACTGGACGGACTCTCGCTGGTGCGTCAGCTGCGCCAGCAGGGCGCTGCCGTGCCGGTGATCGGGGCCAGTGCCAATGCCACACCCGAAGATCGCGAGCGCGGTCTGGTCGCAGGCATGGACAGCTATCTGGTGAAGCCGATCAATCTCTGCGTGCTGCGCAGCGCCCTCACGGAACTGACCACAGGAGTACAGACATGACCCCGCTGCGTGTACTGATACTGGAGGACCAGCCGTTCCAGCGTGGCTACCTCGCCAATCTGCTGCACACCTTACCGGGCATTGTGACCCATACCTCGGGTGATGCGGCCAATGCGGTGGCGATGTGCGACCTGTTCGACTACGACCTGGTGATTACCGACCTGATGATGCCGGGTGTGGATGGCATCCAGTTCATCCAGGCGCTGGCTGCCAGGGAACACCATCCAAAGCTGTCGCTGGTGAGTTCGGCTCCGCCGCGCATGCTCACCTCCGCACGGTTGATGGCCGAATCGTTGGGACTGACCGTGCTGGGCAGCCTGCCCAAGCCGGTGACACAAGCGGACATGGATACGCTGGTGGCGCAGTTGCGCGTGGCACCGCTGACCCAGGGTGCTGCGGGGGCCGCTGCACCGCTGACGGCCAGTCGCGCGCAACTGCGTGATGCCATCAACAAGGGGGAGATCACCGCCTGGTTTCAACCCAAGAAGTCGCTGGACTCCGGCCAGGTGGTCGCGGCCGAAGCACTGGTGCGCTGGTGCCATCCCACCTTGGGCACGTTGCCGGCTGGGTCGTTCCTGCCGCTGATCGCTGAGCAGGGGCTGGAGCCGATGCTGCTCCGACACATTCTGGTGGAGAGCGTGAAGGCGCAGGCGCGCTGGCGCGAACAGGGCTTCCGCATTCCGGTGTCAATCAACCTGCCACCGCACCTGCTGGAGCGCCCCAGCCTGCCCGATGAGCTGCTGGACCTGACCCTGGCCCACCATGGCCGTCCGGCCGACCTGTGTTTCGAGTTGATGGAAGGCAGCACCACCGCGCACGTGAGCGACTACTACGCCGGTGCGTGCCGCCTGCGCATGAAGGGCTTTGGCCTGGCCCAGGACGACTTCGGCCAGGGGCTGAGCTCCGTGCACAACCTGGTAAGCACCCCGTTCACCGAAGTCAAAATTGACCGGGCGCTGGTGAGCGGCTGTGCCCGCGACCCGGCACTGCACGGCGCACTGGCCACGGTGATCGCGCTGGGCACCCGGCTGGGCCTGAACATCGTCGCCGAAGGTGTGGAGACCGACGAGGAACTGGCCACGTTGCGCAGACTGGGCTGCACCCAGGTGCAGGGCTTTCTGATTTCCAGGGCAGTACCTGCCGATGCGTTCGCCGCCCTGTTGGGCCGGGAAGGACGTGCCCGGTCCTATCCACCTTGCCACTGACGGCGCGATGGCCGACGATGTCAGCGGAACGCGCCACGCTTTCCCCCACCGTACTGCCGCCGCCCTTCAAGGGGACGTCATGCCCGAAGCCGCACCGTTCCGCCAGCTGGCCCGCCGTTCGCTGCGCGTACATGCCCTGCTGATCGGCGTGATCGCACTGGCTACGCTGCAGGCCGGCCTGCTGTTGTCCACTGCCACCCAGCTGCTGCACAGCGAGCAGGACAGGATTGAGTTCCACTTCCGCCGCCTGACCGGTGCACTGCAGGAACACGAACGCTTCCTGCGTGGCTGGCGTGTGCAGGACCCCGATCATCCACTGCAACCGGATGGACCGCCGGTCAAGGGGCCAGTCACGTATCTGCCTTTCACCCAGTTGGGCGTCGACCCTGCATTGCATGACACCACCACACTGCTGGGTCGGCGCTTTACCGGCTTCTACAGCGCGTTCTGGGCCGAGTCACGGTTCCCCTCGCCGCGATGCGTGCTGGTCAACCCCGCCGGCACGGCCGGCATTCTGGTGCCCTCCACAATCGATGACGTTGGCTCGGTCCGCCCACCGCTCCCGGCACTGCAGGCAACACTGGGGTACATCAAGGAACTCGCTCCCGGCGCGTCTTCGCAGCGAGGTGATGTGCGTTGGGCGGGGCGTGAACTCGGCCCGGACAATCCCCGTCTGATATCGATAGCGCGCGCGCCGCAGGACGCAGCGGCGTGGGGCAGCGGGGGCGGCGGGGGCGGCAGCGCCGGTACACCGTCCATTGCCTGCCTGATGGACGTTTCCCGACTGGATGATCACCGCCAGGTGCTGGGTGAATCCATCTATGACCAGTTGTCGATCATCACCCCCGACGCCACGCAGGTGTACGGACCCTCGGTGGCAGCCTCCAGCCAGGCCGGCCGTGAGTACACGCTGCGCGGCCTGGTCTACCGCATGCGCACCGACGCCGGATGGCAGGTGGTCTATCACGTACGCTGGGCCCGCATTCTCAGTCATCCCCGCGGCCCGCTGATTGGCAGCGTCGTGGTGGCACTGCTGCTGGCAGCGGGAGGCAGCCTGCTGCTGCGCAGCTACCGGCGCTCAGTCCTGCAACCGTTGCGCGCCAACCACGAGCGCCTGCTGGAAAGCGAGGCATTCAGCCGCACCGTGCTGGACAACGCGCCGATTGGCCTGTGCCTGCTGCGCTGTAGCGATGGCGAGGTGATGCTGGACAACGCACCGGCCCGCAACTGGCTGGGCAACAGCCGTGATGCGCCGGGCTGGCATGGCGCGTGGCGCGCCGCCGCGCAGACCAACCTCAGCACCGAACACCCGGGCGGGCAGACGTTCACCACGCCGGGTGGTCGCCACCTGCTGGTGACGGCCACACCTGCCCGCTACCGGGGCGAGCCTGTGATGCTGTGCCTGTTTGTTGACCTGACCGCGCAGCATGAAGCCGAACAGGTGCTGCAGCAGGCACGCGTGGCCGCGGACCAGGCCAACCGGGCCAAGAGCCAGTTCCTGGCCACCATCAGCCATGAAATCCGCACGCCGTTGTACGGGGTGCTGGGCACGCTGGAACTGCTGGGACTGACCCCCTTGGCACACCGGCAACAGGAGTACCTGAGCACGATCCAGCGCTCCTCATCCACGCTGATGGAGTTGATCAGCGACATTCTGGACGTCTCCAAAGCCGAAGCCGGGCAACTGACCCTGGAACCCCTGGCATTCAACCCGGCGGTGCTCACCGAGGACGTTGTGCGCTCCTACGCAGCGGCGGCAACGCGCAGACACCTGCAACTGTACGCATGCATCAACCCGGACACCGACATCAAGGTGATCGGCGATGCCGCACGTATCCGTCAGGTGTTGAGCAACCTGCTCAGCAACGCAGTCAAGTTTACCGACGCCGGTCGCATCGTGGTCCGCCTGACCACGTTGCAGGCGACCGGGGAACCGCCTCGCCTGCACTGGCAAGTGGCCGATACCGGAATCGGCATTTCCCAGGAACACCACAGCCGTCTGTTTGAAGCTTTCTACCAAGCCAATCCAGGCACCGATGCATTGCGCGGCACCGGCCTGGGCCTCGCCATCAGCGCACACCTGGTAGGAATGATGGCCGGCGAACTGCGCGTGGTCAGCGAGAGCGGACTGGGCAGCAGCTTCAGCTTTGCGCTGCCGCTGCCGCGCAGCACCGATCCGGCAGATCCACAGCACGGATTTGATCCGCCGCAGACGCTGTATGTACGTTCGCCCTCCCGCGAGCTGGCGGAGAGTATGTGCGACCGCCTGCGCCAGCGCGGCGCGCAGGCACTGCTGTTCAACATCGAGAATGCAGAGAGTTTCAGCACCGACATGCCGCTGCTGGATGTGGTGCTGGACGAGCCCGCTCCCGAATGGCCCGGCCCGCATGTGGTGGCCGTGACCGACGGCGGTGACCACGCAGAGTTCACGCAGGGATGTTGGGTGGTTTCAATGCATCGTCTGGATGCCGTGGTCGATGCGTTGCTGCAGGCAAGTGGACACAGCACGCCGCAAAGCGCGGTGCTGCCCGAACCGCCGCTGCGTCCGCTGGGCCTGCATGTGTTGATCGCCGAGGACAACCCGATCAACCAGACCATTCTGCGCGAGCAGCTGGAGCAGCTGGGCTGCCACGCGGTGGTTGCCAGCGATGGCGATGAGGCGCTGGGCTACTGGGAGCAACGGGGTTTCGATGCGGTGTTGACTGACATCAACATGCCCCATATGGATGGCTACTCGTTGGCCCGCGCCCTGCGCGACAGGGGCGCGGCGGTGCCCATCATCGGTGCCACCGCGAATGCTGCGCCGGAAGAGCGCGAGCGGTGCCGCGCGGCCGGCATGGACAGTTGCCTGGTCAAGCCGATTTCGCTGCATGCGCTGCACCGTGAGCTCAACCCTCTGGTACGCGAGGCCACGTTGGACTCGTCACCCGGTAGTGACGATCCCGCAGATACGTTGGTGGTGCCGGCTCACCTGCGCGCCTTGTTCCTGACCACAATGCGCGACGACCTGCACGCACTGCAGCAGGCCATGCTGCAGGCGGACAGCATGCAGATGCGGCAGATGCTGCACCGCATGGGGGGTGCGCTGGTGACCGTGTCTGCCCAGCGACTGGTGAACGAGGTGACCGCCATCGAGGATGCCATCGATGCAGGTACACCGGTTGACCAGGTGGTTGCAGCTGCGGCAACCTTCCGCCAGCAGCTGGAGCACGCACTATCCCAGTTGGAGCAACATCCACCCGATGACCCGCTTGCGCTTTCCTGACCTTCCCTGCCGGTGTGGAGCCTCCCCATGAAGACCCCGATCGTCATTGCCGATGATCATCCGATAGTGCTCGCCGGTATTCGCGACGTGATTGATCGAGACCCGGGCCTGAGCGTGGTCGGCCAAGCCCAGAACCCGGCGGCCTTGGTGGAGCTTGCACGCACGCTGGCCCCGGCCATCATCATCACCGACTACAACATGCCGGGCGACGAGTCACTGGGCGACGGCATCAAGCTGATCTCGTACCTGCGCCGGCATTTTCCCGACACCCAGGTGCTGGTGCTGACCATGCTTTCCAACCCGTCCATCATCACCGAGATGTACCGCGCCGGTGCCGCGGGCGTCGTACGCAAGAGCGGCGACTTGAAGGAGTTGATCGTTGCTGTGCAGGCCGTTCAGGCCAAGCGCGTCTACCGTTCGCCGGAACTGCCGATTGAGCAGCCCGTGCCCGATGCAGGTGAAGCGTCGTCGGCCAGCGCGCTTTCGCCGCGTGAGTTCGAAGTGATCCGCCTGTTCGCGCACGGCCTGACCGTGAACGACATCGCCAAGCAGCTCAACCGCAGCAGCAAGACCGTGAGCACGCAGAAGATCAGCGCGATGCGCAAGCTGGGCACCAAGTCCGATCAGGAGCTGATCAGCTACTGTCTGGAGTCCGATCTCTTCCGCTGACACCCTTCCGGGTTTAAGGATTGCCTGATAGCGACCCGCAACCGGCACTCCTATTCTTTGCGCACTGGCTGGTTGTGTCGGTGCTTTGACGAGGAGCACCGCTCCCCCACGACGGCCAGAGCAGTAACACGGACGTGCTGTGGCGGTCCCGGCGGGGATGAATGGTGCCGGGACCGCTTTTTCATGTGCGGATGCACACGTGCCGAGCTGGGTGCGCTCGCCAGCTCAGGCGTCCAGACACCAGTAGGGCGGCGACCCGATCGCCTCCAGAATGAACGCCGACACGGTCTGCACCTTGCGCGAGCGCATCTTGTTCTCGGGCGAGAGCATCTGCAGGTACACCTGGTCCGGCTGGGTGGAGAACTGCCACTGCGGCAGCAGTCTCACCATGTCGCCGCGTGCGAACATTCCGTTGTCGAACATCCAGTCCGGGAACAGCACGATGCCGCGCCCCGCCACCGCCGCCGCCAGCAGCGCTTCTGCATTGTTGCTGCGCAGGGGCCCGGTGACATTGAGCACCTTCAGGGGCTGGTCGTCACCCGCGTTGACGTACCAACGCTGCATGCCCAGCTGACCTTTGTAGACCAGGCAACGGTGCTGCAGCAGATCCTCCGGTGTTTCAGGCGTGCCGTGTGCTTCCAGATACGCCGGACTTGCCACCACCTGGTGGCGGTTGGGCGAGATCACCTTGCCGATCAACCCCGAATCCACCAGTGGCCCGATCCGAATGGTGATGTCCACGCCGTCCTGCACCGGGTCGATGTAGAGGTCGGTCAACGTCAGCTCCACCACCAGCGCCGGGTGCTGCTCCTGCAACTCGGCGATGATCGGTGCGATATGCCGGCGACCCAGCGATTCGGGGGCGTTGATGCGGATCAGCCCACTGATGCCGGCATCCTTGCCCTCCACCTGCTCGGCGGCCTGGTCGAGGATCTCCAGCGCGTCGCGCACCTGCTGGTGGAACAGCTCGCCGGCCTCGGTGAGGCGCACCGCGCGGGTGCTGCGGTAAAGCAGCTGCTTGCCCAGCTCCTTCTCCAGCGCGGCGATGAAACGCGACACCGATGAGGCTGGAACACTGTATTGCCGGGCCGCGGCCAGGAAGCTGCCGGTGGCGGCAACGGTCAGGAAGTAGCGGAGAGCCTTGAGCTGCATGGGCGGCGGGGCACCGGGTGGAAAATTGCGAATCGGGCAATAGTGATTTGCCGGGCGACGTGATTGTAGCCCGTTTCGCAAGCCCCTAGCTTGATGGGCAGCGCGCAGCCCCCTGCGCCCCCTCCCTACCGCAGGACACCCTGATGAGCCGTTTGTTTGAACCCTTTGACCTGGCCGGCACCCCGCTGAAGAACCGCGTGGTGATGGCCCCGTTGACCCGCGCCCGTGCCCCGCACGACGCCGCCGACGAGCGCACCGCGCTCTATTACGCCCAGCGTGCCAGCGCCGGCCTGATCGTGAGCGAGGGCACCCCGATCTCACGCGAAGGCCAGGGCTATCTGTTCAACCCGGGCATCTTCACCCCGGAGCAGATTGCCGGCTGGCAGCTCACCACCAGCTCGGTGCGCGCCAACGGCGGGCGCATGTTCGCCCAGCTGTGGCACGTGGGCCGCGTTTCCCACCCCACCATCCAGTTCGACAACCAGCAGCCGGTCAGCGCCAGCTCCAGGCAGGCGGTGGGCGCACAGGCGTTCGGCTACAACCCGCAGGGCGAAGCGGCGTTGATTGAAACCCCGGCACCGCGCCAGCTGGAAACCGCCGAGATTCCGCGCATCGTGGAAGCCTTCGCACAGGCCGCCGCCAACGCCATCGAGGCCGGCTTTGACGGCGTGGAAATCCACGGTGCCAACGGCTACCTGCACGAGCAGTTCCTCAACCCATTGGTGAACGACCGCACCGACGCGTATTCCGCCGCCACGCTGGAGAACCGCCTGCGCTTCACCCTGGAAGTGATTGATGCGGTGGTGGCGCGGATTGGTGCCAAGCGCACCGCGATTCGTCTTTCGCCGTATGGCCAGCTGTTCGACATGCCGCTGTATCCGGAGATCGGCACCACTTACACCGCGCTGGTCCGTGAGATCGGCAAGCGCGAGCTGGCGTATGTGCACCTGATGGACCAGTCGGGTTACAAGATGGGCGAACGCCCGGCGGACGGCAGCGGCGAGGGCGGCTTTGAAGGCCTGCTGCACAGCCTGAAGCCGCACCTGCCGAAGACCGCGCTGATTCTGGCCGGCGGCATGACCCGCGAACGTGCCGAGCAGTTGATCGATGCAGGCGTGATCGACCTGGCGGCGTTTGGTGCCAGCTTCATCAGCAACCCGGATCTGGTGGCGCGGCTGAAGAATGGCTGGCCGCTGGCCGCGCCGAAGCGCGAGTCGTTCTATGGCGGTGGCGCGGAAGGGTATATCGATTATCCGGCTTACGCCGAGGCCTGATAGCGGAGTTCGCACCGCCCGGCGTCCGGGCGGTGCGGTTCAAGCCCAAAGCTGTGCTAACGTCCGCCACAACCCCGGGCCGGTTGGCCTGGCCCCACGGACGAAGGGAGCAGGGCAATGGAAGACGGCGTCAATCGGTACCGGCCTCAACCGCTGAAGAAGCGCGATCCCCACCACGACGCCCAGATGGCGCGTGACCTGGAAGCCATCAATACCGGGATCCGGCGCGAGTTCGGGGCGTTACCCGCCGGGGGCTTACCCGTGGTGGCCAAACGCAAGCCCGTGCTCCCCACCCCGGATACCCCTGTGCTGGCAGCTGCGGAAAGCGAATAGTCCGGGCCAACGTGCGGCGCTTCATGCCCGTGGCAGTGGCGGCACGTCGCTGCTTGCTACCGCGTGGTGGGAAGCACCGCTTTGGTGGTTGCGTGGATCGTGTAACTGAAAACCACATACACCGTGCCGCTGGTCGAATGAAAATCCTGCAGGGCCGCTGATTCATTGTGGAAGCGGGTAAGCCGCGGCCTTTCGCTCTCCGGCGCGTCCCGCACCTGCATTTCGAACGTTGCGGGCGTATCAGGCGTCAGGGTGTACCGGACCATGACGCCGAAGCTGCTCTTGCTGTCCGCAAACGCGCTTGCTGCAACCGGCTTGATTGCCGCATGAAGTCGCATCAGCTCGTCGTGTGACATGTTGCGGCCACAGCGATCTTCTGGACTCATGAACTGGAAGTGGGTGAGTTCAATGTTCGGTGCCGGTGTGCCCTCGGGGCTGGGCAGGTATACGCCCATCGCCTCACCACAGAGCATCTCAGCGGAATCAGGCGCGGCCTTGGCACCGTGAGCAGCGAACAGCGCTGCCAGCAGCGCGAGGGAGTTCATCTGGTTGGCGATTCGCATATCCCTGCTCTCTTCATGTCCATTCTGCTTATAGTGCGCCGATGAGGCCAGAAAGGGCGAGCGCGGTCTTCACGCTGCCCTGCGCGTTTCATATGATGCGCCCTGCACAAGCCGCACTGGCGTGCAGACTACAGGCTCCCACTTCATGTTCCCCACGCGCGCCCTGGCTTGGCTTATCTGCGTATGCCTGCTGTTGCTGGCAGGGTCCGCCTTTGCGCTGGATCCGCAGCGATCGGTGACCCAGTTCCACCACACCGCGTGGACCGTCAACGAGGGTGCACCCGGGCAGGTCACCGCGCTGGCGCAGACACCCGATGGCTACCTGTGGCTGGGAACGGAGATCGGGCTTTACCGGTTCGATGGCGATCGCTTTACCCGCTTCACTCCGCCCGACGCCAGTGCGTTTCCCGCGACCAGGGTGTCCACGCTGTACGCCTCCCGCAGCGGACAGCTGTGGGTCGGCTTCCGCTATGGCGGCATCAGCCTGATCGAAGGCGGTCACCTGCGCCATTTCTCGGTGCAGCACGGCTTGCCCACCAGCACGGTGTACCGCATGGCCGAGGACGCCGACGGTCGCCTGTGGGCCGCTACCTTCACCGGCCCCTTCTATTTCGACGGACAACGCTGGAACCGGCCGGCCGCGTCGATGGCCTACCCCGGGCACCAGGCCCGCACCGTGTTCACCGACCGCGACGGCACGCTGTGGATCGCGACCGGGAACGGCATGGTGGTACTGCGACGGGGCTCCAGCGCGTTCGTTGCGGTGCCTGGCAAGGTCGGGCGCGTCAGCCAGATCGCGCAGGCCCCGGATGGCACGATCTGGGTGGCCGAAGCGGATGGGGGTATCCGCCCGCTTTCTGGGACGGGAGAAGACGCACCCTCGGCGGGCCTGCTGTTCGACCGTGACGGCGTGCTGTGGGCAAGCACGTTGGGGGCCGGGCTGCTGCGATACGCACCTGGCGGCACGATGCAGCGCCCCGAGCGCTTCCAGCGCTCCGATGGGCTGAGCTCCGACTATCTGCAGCCGCTGCTGGAAGACCGTGAGGGCAATCTGTGGGTGGGCAGCAGCCGCGGCCTTGATCGGTTCCGTCATGCCAACCTGGCCGAGGTTCCGCTGCCGGAGGGTTCGCAGGACTTCGCCATTGCTGCCGAGGGTGACCGCTTGCTGGTGGGCACCCGCAACCAACCCTTGCAGCGGGTCACGGCCACAACGCGCGAGCCGCTGGCCCTGTCATCGGTTATCACGGCGATCCAGCGTGATGGCTCCGGCGGCCTATGGCTCGCCGGACCCGACGGTGTCTGGAAGGCAGAAGGCACGCGGTTCCGCAGGATCACCGACCTGCCCGTACCCACCCGGTCCGGCGTACAGGCAATGGCCATCACCCGCGACGGGGCGCTATGGCTGTCGTTGAATACGCCTGGCCTGCACCGCTATCAGCAGGGACGCTGGACACAGGTGCAGGATCGCGCCGGGCTGCCGTCGGGCGACTCGCCGCTGGTCATGCAGGTCGACGCCCGCAACCGGCTCTGGCTGGGTTTCGCGCGCGGCGTCGTGGTCGTCATGGAAGGCGACCGGTTTCGGGTGCCGTGGTCCGGGGAAGCACCGCAGGTGGGGAACGTGACCGCGCTGCACGAAGACGGCCAGGCCATGTGGATTGGCGGCGAGCGCGGTCTGGCGCGGATCGAGGGTGGGCGGGTGCACAACGTGGTGCCGGCCGTTCTGGAGGACTTCCGGGGAATCAGTGGCATCGTCTTCGATGCGGCGGGGGACCTGTGGCTCAATGGTGCCCGTGGCGTGCTGCATGTTCGTGCGGCCGATGTGCCTGCACTGTTCGGCGGACCGGATCGGCCACGCTATGAGAAGTTCGATGCGCTGGACGGACTGCCGGGTGTAGCTGCGCAGTTCCGGCCCTTGCCCACCGCCGCCCGCTCCGACGACGGCAGGTTGTGGTTTGCCACCACCAGCGGACTGGTATCGGTCGACCCGCGCAGAATTGCGCGCAACCCGATTCCGCCACCGGTAAGAATTCTCTCGCTGGAAGCAGACGGCACTGCGCTGCCCTTCGACAAAGGCGAGACAGGGCTGGCCGCCGGTACGCGCAACCTGCGCATCGGTTTCACCGCACTGAGCCTGGCCATTCCCGAACGGGTGCGGTTCCGCTATCGGCTGGAGGGCTTCGATGACCGCTGGATCGAGACATCGGAACGTTCCGCGCTCTACAACGCCCCGGGTCATGGCCGGTACTTATTCCGCGTGATGGCCAGCAACAACGACGGCGTGTGGAACGAAACCGGCGACAGCCTGGTGATCTCGATTGCGCCGAACTATTGGGAAACCGGATGGTTCAGAGCGCTGTGCGCGATCGGGTTCGCGGGCGTGCTGTGGCTGTTGTACCTGCTCAGGCTTCGGCAGGTGGGAGCGCGCATCCGCGCCCGGCTGGATGAACGCCACCGCGAGCGCGAGCGCATTGCCCGTGAGCTGCACGACACGCTGCTGCAAAGTACCCAGGGACTGATCCTGCGGCTGGACGCATCGAGCCGGAAACTGGCCGGCGACGACCCGGTCCGGGCCGAACTGGAATCTGCGATCAACACCGCGGAGCGCGTGGCCGCCGAGGGTCGGGAGCGCGTACGCGGATTGCGGCGCCATTCCGGTGAGTCACGCGACCTTGGGGCGGCGTTGCTGGGTGTGCAGGAAGAAACCGGACAGGAACAACCTGCTGTCCAGCTGGTGGTGGAAGGTGCACCGCGAGCGATCCAACTGCGCGTGTGGGAAGAGGCCTACATGATCGGGCGCGAGGCGCTGCTCAACGCATTCCAGCACGCAGATGCGACGTCGGTGGAGATCAGGATCCGCTACTCTCGGCACGCGTTCGCACTCCGGGTCCGCGACGATGGCGTTGGCTTCCAGCCTGACGCCCTCGCGGGTGACGGACACTGGGGCATGGCGGGCATGCGCGAGCGCGCCGCGCGCGTCGGCGGCACGCTGAAGGTGCGCTCCGGGCCGTCGCGTCAGGGCACGGAGATTCTTCTACAGATACGCGGCTCACTCGCGTGGGAGCTGACCGGGTTCAAGGGGGGTACGCGCCGGCATCTGCGCAGGTTGCTGAAGCGGTTCTGGTGAAGAAGAAGCCAGAAGGCGGGATCACTCGAACAAGCGCGCGTCCATCGCCAACTCGCCGTTCTCCAGCAGCTTGATTTCCGCAAATCGCGGATGCATCGGATTGATCAGCAGGTTGAACTCGCCGCGCGCCACCGCGCTGGGCACCTGCAGCGCGAGTTCACGCCCCTCCCGAATGAAACGGTCGCCGGTGGCCCGAACCACATCCGAGTAGGGAAGCTGGTTCCAGCCCTTCGGCCATTGGGCTTCCGGCAGCACAACGATGCCATCGTCAGGCACATCGTAGGCCATCATGCGCAGGCCTTTGGTCACATCCTCGCGATTCACATGCACCAGCACTTCCAGCAATGCCAAAGAAACCGACGTGGCGGCGTAGGCCAGGCGTACTCCCTTGCTGTTCCACCTGCCTGGCGCAAGCGCCGAACCATTACCGAGTAGCGAGGTTGCCACGTACTCCGGCTTGCTGATTCGAAACACCCGCATCAGGCAAAGTCCCCTTGGTCGATGCGTATCAACTCGTACTCCACGTCCCGCGCACCGGCATCGGTGGCAAGCAGGTCCAGTGGTTTGGCACCGAGAATGGTGCTGACACTGGAGAGCCAGCGGCCTGCCTTTGCGGCGTCGCCAAAGACGCGCTCAGCCTCGCTGGCCACGCGCGCGATGCGCAGCACCCGATCCGATTCGGCCTCGGTCAGGCGTTCCTGCTTCGCTTGGCGCCTGTGGAAGGTGCGGGCAGAGATGTCCGATACATCCAGAACGGTTTCTGTGTTCACCGCCAGCTTGGTGGCCAGGCGGCCCACGGCCTTGCTGGTCAATTGCGGTGCCCTGAAGATCGTTACCACCCTCGTGGCACCCGGCTCGGAAACGGTGTGCCGGGGCGAGACCTTGGGCGGCTTTTCGCCAAGGTAGTGCAGCACCCTTTCGATTGTCTCACTCATCGTTCCGCCTCCTGCCATCTGGCGAACATTTTACGCCACGTGGCAGGGCGCGGACAACTGTCGCGCATGGGCAATGGCTACGGCCGTGTCATGGGCAAGCCCGCCCAAGTTCCCTGAACCCCCGCTTCATTCATGTACTGGTCAGTTCAATATTCAGGGTCGATTGCGGCATCAAACGGATAATTAACACCTGTCGACCACCCGCTCTCTCCCCTCCCCCGAGCGGTGTGGTCGGCAAAACCAAAAATAAAAAAGGTGTGTCCCGATTATGAAGACCTCTCTGCTTGCCCTGGGCCTGATGGCCGCGCTGCCGTTCGCCGCTTCTGCCGCCGATGGCCTGTCGTACAACTACGTGGAAGGCGGTTACGTGAACACCGACGCCAAGGGTGGCGATGCGGATGGCTGGGGCGTGAAGGGCTCCGTGGCCGTGCATCCGAACTTCCACATCTTTGGTGACTACAACGCGCAGGAAACCAAGCGCGGCAATGCCGACGTTGACCAGTGGCGCATCGGTGCCGGCTACAACTACGGCATCGCCCCGACCACCGACCTGGTGGCCCGCGTGGCGTACCAGAAGTTCGACCCGAAGCACGGGCTGGACTTCAACGGCTACAGCACCGAAGTGGGCGTGCGCACGGCGTTCACCCCGAACTTTGAAGGCTACGCGATGGCCGGCTACGAAGATTTCACCAAGAAGCACGGTATCAACCCGGACGGCGAGTTCTACGGCCGCGTGGGTGCCCAGGCCAAGTTCACCCCGAACTGGGGCCTGAGCGGTGAAGTGAAGCTGGCCAAGGGCGGCGACAAGGAGTACTTCGTTGGGCCGCGCTTCACGTGGTAAGTGTTGAAATAAAGATGCAGTACGTTGTTGTGTGACGTGTGACCTCTCTCCCACGCGTCATGGAAAGCCCGGCTCCCTAGCCGGGCTTTCTTTTTTTGGGGTTTGGTGTTCCGCGAAGAGCAGCCGGGCGAGCCCGGCTCTACGGTGACGGTTTCAGAGCGTCGATGCTCATCAAAAACCCCGGCTTTCACCGGGGTTTCTGTTTGCCTCATTTGAACAGCGTGTCCGGATATTCCGGCTTCTGTTCGCGGGCCAGCAAGGCCCGCAGGCCTTCGGCCGGGGTCTGCTCTCCGTGCAGCACGGCGCGCACGCCGTCGGAGATCGGCAGGTCGATGCCGTGGCGGCGGGCCTGGCGCATGACTTCATCCGCCGTCTGCACCGACTCCACCACCTGGCCGATTTCGCGGATGGCGTCCTGCAGCGTCTGGCCACGACCCAGGGCCAGGCCCAGGCGGCGGTTACGCGAGAGGTCGCCGGTGCAGGTGAGCACCAGGTCGCCCAGGCCGGCCAGACCCATCAGGGTTTCCGGCTTGGCACCAATGGCGGCGGCCAGCCGCAGCATCTCGTTCAAACCACGCGTGATCAGGCCGGCACGGGCGTTCAGGCCCAGCTGCATGCCGTCGGCCACGCCGGTGGCCACGGCCAGCACGTTCTTCATCGCACCGCCCAGCTCGGCACCGACCATGTCGTCACCGGTGTAGGCGCGGAAGGCGGGGCCGTGCATGGCTTCAGCCACCTGCTGGGCGAACTCCACATCGTCACCGTGCACGGTGATCGCGGTGGGCAGACCCTGGGTGACTTCCTTGGCGAACGAAGGACCGGTGACCACGGCCAGCGGCACGTCCGGGCCCAGCACTTCGCGCGCGACTTCGTGCAGGAAGCGACCGGAACCGGGCTCGAAGCCCTTGGTCGCCCAGGCCACGCCGGCACCGGCCGGACGCAGCGGAGCCAGCGCGCGCACGGTTTCACCGAAGGCGTGCGAAGGCACCACCACCAGGATCCAGGTGGCGTCCTTTACCGCCGACGCGAGGTCGGTGGTGGCGCGCAGCGATTCCGGCAGCGGAATGCCCGGCAGATAACGGGTGTTCTCGTGGCGCTGGTCGATGGCCTCGACCATGGCCGCATCGCGGCCCCACAGCACGGTGTTGCAACCGTGGCGGGCGAGCAGGCTCGCCAGGGCGGTGCCCCAGGAGCCTGCACCAAGAACGGCGACTTTGTCTGCGTTCTGAGTCATTGAAACGCCGATCAGGCGTTACCGGCCGGCTCGGAATCGGCCAGCGAGGTGCCGCCCTCTTCCTGACGCTGACGCAGGGTTTCGGCGTACAGGCCTTCGAAGTTGATCGGCTGCAGGAAGAACGGCGGGAAGCCGCCGGCCTGGATCAGCTCGCTCACCAGCGAACGCACGTACGGGAACAGGATGTTCGGGCACTGGGTGCC
>DGLB01000005.1 GCA_002387845.1 Stenotrophomonas maltophilia
GATGAGCAGGTGCTTGGGCATGGCAATGAATTCTGAGGGCTGAGGACCCGGGGAGGGCCGCTAGGGTGGAGCAAATGGCCGCATTAGTGAAGGGCAGCCGTCGAGATATACAAGCTGAACGCCCGGTTATGCGCCGGGCGTTCAGGTTTGCGCCTATTAGTGGAATCACGCCGGAGCCGCCTGTGTCAAGCGGCTCGGTGTGAGGACGTGGCTCAGGACATCGAAGAAGCGGCGATGCCCGCAAACACCAGCAGGGCGAGCAGGCCCAGCAGCAGGATGCCGTTCAGCACCAGGATGATGATCGTCACAGTTCCCAGGCCACGCTCCTGGAACTCGGCGTTCTCGGTGAAGGCCCACTTGTCCACCACCACGGTGTCGCAGAGCATGTCGTGCAGTGCCTGCTTGCGCTCGGTGAAGGCGGCCATGATGAAGCCGATCATCAGGGTCAGGCTGCTCAGGATGAAGCCCCAGTAGCGGCCGAAGGCGCGCATGAAGGTCAGTCGCTCACCGTCGCTGCGCACCACCTTGATGCCCACCGCCATCTTGCCCAGGGTGGCCCCGCCGCGCGAGGAGTGGAACCAGGCGTAGTAGGCGATGCCGACTGCGAAGCTGGCCAGGATGCCCAGCACGTACATCACGCCCATCACCGTGGTATCGCCGCTGACCGCACCGATGCCGTTGAAGACCAGGCTGACCGGGAAGTTGATGATGCCGACCAGGAACGAGTCCAGGAAGTACGCGGCATAGCGCTTCCAGAAGCCGGCGTAGACCACCTCGCCACCGCTGACCACGGTCGAGCCGTAGCCGGTGGCCGCGGCCGGGGCATCGTAGGGCGAGCGGGTGCCGCCGCCGGTGCCGGGCAGCGGCGCGGTGCCGTTGTCGATGGCGGTGTAGTCGCCGCGCAGGTCAAACCCGGAGCCCAGCTGGCTGCTGGCGCTGGTCAGGTTCTGCAGCTGCAGTTCCTCCACTGCCTCGGACAGCGGCTTCCACTCCGAAAAGCCTTCGCGCCAGACCAGGGTGGTCAGGCTGATTTCCCCGCGTTGGAAGCGTTGGCGCAGCACCTCGGCCATCAGCGGACCCTGGCGGTCCTGGCCATCTGCGTAATACCACTCAGTCATTGCATCGATCCCCATTGTGATTCGTCCTTAAAAAATCAGTTGCGGCAGTCCATCGGCAGATAGCGCGCGTCGGCGTCGCTGCTGCAACTCCATTCCTGCTGTGCGGCGTCGTACTCGAACCAGAGCATCTTGCCATCCAGTGCGCGCTTGCCGGGCATCGAGAACTCGATCTCCACGCCGCAGCGGTCTTCGCCAAAGCGGCCGATACGGACCTGGCCGACGCTTTCGCTGGCATAGCTGGCGGGTGAGCCGAAGCCCTCGTCACCATTCACGGGGCAGCGGTCATGGATGCCGACGAACTCGGCAACCTGGAACTTCAGCGGAGTGAGCTGCGCCACCGCCTGGGTGGTCTTGGCGCGGGTCACATAGTCGTTGTAGGCCGGCAGCGCGATGGCGGCGAGGATGGCGATGATGGCCACCAGCACCACGCCGACCACGGCCAGCACGATCGCCACCGGGCCACAGCCGGACTTCTTCGGCGGCGGTGCGGCAGGACGGGCGTGGGTCGGTTGCTGCGGTGGCGGTGGCGCAGTACGCGTGCGCGTGTCGACCTCGAACGTGGCCGGAATGCGCGGCGGCACCGGTGCGGCGGGCTCGGGTACCGGGTCGGGCGGTAAGGGCTCTGCCGGCGCGGCCGGCGCAATCACCAGGCCGATCTCGTCGGCCACCTCGCGCAGCGGCAACCACTGCGCCAGGCCATCGCGCCACACCAGCGTGTCCAGCCCGATCCGGCTGGAGGTGTACAGCGCGATCAACTCCTCAGACGCCAGCGGCCCACGCTGCTGGCGATTTCCTTCTGCATAGAACCACTGGCCCACGTTCCATTCCCCTGAATGCGCAAGGCACCCAGTGTACGGTCAGTGAAGGGGTTCCGGTTCGTCCACGAACATCTGGGTTTCCATCCAGGCGTAAGCCGCCTCGGCTCCCGGCTGGTTGAACAGCACCATCAGCACGACCCACTTCAGGTCGTCCAGGTCCAGTTCGTCCTGGTCCAGGGCCATGGCGCGGTCCAGCACCAGCTCACGCTGGTTGGCGTCCAGGATGCCGTGCTGTTCGAGGAACAGGAGGAAACCCCGGCCTTCCACGTCCAGCTTGTCCAGTTCCGGACCGTGGTAAACGCGCACCGGGCCATCCACCCGGGCCAGCGTGACCGCTGGGCGCTGCTCGGCCAGGGCATCGAGCCAGTCGAACGCCTTGTTAATCTCGGTGGGGCTGAAGCCGGCCTGTATCAGGCCGTTCTGGAGGGAGTCGCGATCACGGACGATGTCCGCATCTTCGCTGAAGTAGTGTTCAAAAAGGTACAGCAGGACATCCAGAATGCTCTCTTTCATTGCCCCTCGGCCTGCGTCTTCGACGCTGTGGAGGTGAAGAAACTAGGGTTTTCGACAGTAGCAACCGTGTACGGCAGCCACCTTTCCATCCAGTTCCATGAGTTGCAGCATGGCCGACACGCGGGCCGCCGTCAATCCACTGCGCTGGACCAATGAATCCATAGGGGTTGGGTTTTCATCCAGTGCCTGCCACAAGCGCTGGTAGTCCGGGTCGGAACGGAAAGGGGAACCCGGTGGCGGCGGGCATGCCTGTTCAGTGGGGGCACCCAGGCGGGTTCGCAAGGCCTGGCCCAGCCGCGCGGCCACTGCCGCCAGCGGCTCGATGACCTCATCGGGATGCTCCACCAGCCGCACGCCGTCGCGGATGAGCCGGTGGCAGCCGCGCGCGCGCGGGTTGCGCACCGACCCGG
>DGLB01000066.1:0-38788 GCA_002387845.1 Stenotrophomonas maltophilia
GCTTCGTGACGCGCTTCGCGGGAACGGTCCATGTCGCGCGAGGCCATGTGCGAAACCGTCTCGCGGACCTTGGCGATGGCGTCCTTGGAGCTGTGCGCCAGCTTGCGGATCTGCTCGTTGAAGGTGGTCGAGCGCTCGGACAGGTTGCGGACCTCGTCGGCCACCACCGCAAAGCCACGACCGGCTTCGCCTGCGCGGGCCGCTTCAATGGCGGCATTCAGCGCCAGCAGGTTGGTCTGGTCGGCAATCGACTTCACGTCTTCCAGCAGCGCGAAGATGCCGTCCAGGTGCTGGGCCATCTGGTCGATGTGCTGCACCGTGGTGCTGCTCTGGCCGCTCACCTGTTCCAGCGCTTCCACCAGCTGTTCCATGCGATGGCTGGCGTGCTGGGCGAAACGGGCCACGTCGACGCCGGCACCGCCGTCTTCACCGGCACGGTCGACGATGCGGGCCAGGGCCTGGCTCTGCTGGCGGGACTTGCGGTTCATCGCGTCGAAACTGCTGCCCAGGCCACCCACCGCATGGCGGATCAGGTCACGGGCGCGTTCAACTTCACCACGCGAGCCTTCGATTTCATTGCCGACGAACTGGCGCAGTTCGGTCAGCAGCTGGTCCTGCTCACGCAGGATGCGGGCGTGCTCGGGGGAGCGCTGCGCCTGGGCGCGGGTGCTCCACCAGGCAAAGCCCAGCCAGCTGAGCGTCATCGTGGTCAGGATGGCCCAGCGCAGTGCGGCGGGCCAGTCCAGGCCAATGGCCAGGGGGAGCAGGAGGGTCAGGACCAGGGGGGCGGCCAGACGGATGAAAATGCGTGAGTACATGGACGTTCTCGGGAGGTGCACGGTGAATGTATCGGCCGTACCCCCCGGAGCTTTAGCGGCAGCGCACAAATTGCTGTACCGGTGCCGCGTGGACACGCATGGCGTGTCCCTGCATCGCGCCTCAGCGCAGGTGGCGGTCCACCGCGTCAACCATCGCCCGGCGCGAGATCAGGAAGTCCCAGTACTGCCCGCCGGTCTGCCGCCACAGCACCGCCGAGCGGACCGCAGCCAGCAGCAGGGCGCGGATCTCGGCGATCACGCCGGCCTGGCCCAGGTAGTGCGGGTTGCCCTGGACCATCACCCGGGGCTTGAGGTGGCTGATGGTGTCGGCATACAGCGCGCCCAGTGCGGCCAGCACATCCGGATGGGCACTGTCGCCCAGCTCAAGGGCCTGGCGCTGGGCGCGGGCGATGCCCTCGCTGACCGCGCCAACTACGTCACCGTTGCGCACGAAGGTGCGCTCCAGCTGCAGAACGGCCAAGGCCAGTCGCGGCAGGATCTCGTCCTGGCCCTGGTTGCGGAAATAGTTGTGCAGCAGGCGCAGCCCGGGAGCCAGTTGCGCGGCGTTGCCGTAGACGGCCTGCGGGCTGTCGGCGTCGATCCGGAACACGCTGTCGACCGCAGTGCGGACCACGCCGGCCTCGGAATGCCCGGTTTCGGCGATGCGGCGTACCTGCTGCAGGGCCTGGGCAATGCCGGCCAGAGCAAGCACGCGGTCGTCGACGGAAAAACTCATGCAGCAGTTACCTCGAAAGGAGAAGGAGTGGTCCGCAGGCGCTGTTCCAGCGGCGCATCGGTGGCGGCGATCACCGCGCCACCCAGGCAGACCTCATTGTCATACAACACCAGGGATTGACCAGGGGTGACGGCACGCTGCGGCTGGGCGAAGCGCACCTCCAGGGTGCCGTCGTCGCGCACGGTCACCGAGCAGGGCTCATCCGGCTGCCGGTACCGGGTCTGCGCGGTGCAGTCGAACTGCCGCGCTGGGGGCGCGCCGGCGATCCAGTGAGCGACCTCCGAATGCAGGCGGGTGGACTGCATCCACGGGCTTTCGCGGTCCTGGTCCACATACAGCACGTTGCTGGCCACGTCCTTGCCGACCACGTACCACGGGGCGGCCGGGCGGCCGCGGACGCCGCCGATGTTCAGGCCCTCGCGCTGGCCCAGGGTGAAGTAGAAGACACCGGGGTGCTGGGCGATCACATTGCCCTGCGGGTCGTGGATCTCACCGCTGCGCGCGGGCAGGTAGCGGCCCAGGAACTCGCGGAAATCACGTTCGCCGATGAAGCAGATGCCGGTGGAATCCTTCTTGGCATGGGTGGGCAGCCGCGCGTCGCGGGCGATCCGGCGCAGGTCGTTCTTCTGCAGGTCGCCGATCGGGAACAGGGTGGCGGCCAGCTGGGCCTGGCCCAGCTGGTGCAGGAAGTAGCTCTGGTCCTTGCTGCGGTCGGCACCACGCAGCAGCGCCCAGCGCCCGCCCAGCTGGGCCACACGGGCGTAGTGGCCGGTGGCGATGCGTTCGGCGCCCAGCTCGCGGGCGGCGTCCAGGAAGTGCTTGAACTTCACTTCGCGGTTGCACAGCACGTCGGGATTGGGGGTTCGGCCGGCGGCATACTCGGCCAGGAAGTGCTCGAACACGCCCTGCCAGTATTCGCTGGAGAAATCGCGGAAGTGGAACGGAATGTCGAGCAGGCCACAGACCGCCACGGCGTCGCGGCGGTCGTCTTCGGCGCGGCACTCGCCGCTGCCGTCATCGGCCCAGTTCTGCATGAACAATCCGGCCACGGGATCGCCCTGCTGGACCAGCCGCCAGGCAGCGACCGACGAATCCACGCCGCCGGAGACACCGACCATGATGCGGGGCGTACTCATGCCGATTCCTTCACCAGCGCAAGCGGATATCGCTGGCCGCCGAGGTAGTCGCTCACCACCTGCTGCACCAGCGGGCTGCGCAGCCGCCCGGATGCCGCCTGCAGCTCGGCCGGGGTCAGCCACAGCGCGCGCAGGATGCCCGCGTCCAGGGGCCGGTCAGGGGCATGGGCGACCGGGTCGCCGGCGAAGGCGAAGCGCAGGAAGGCGGTGCCGTCTGGCGCGGTCCACTGGTAGCAGCCGATGAAGGCGGTCAGTTCAACCTGCCAGCCGGTCTCCTCCAGCACCTCACGCACCGCGGCGGCGTCCAGGCTTTCGCCCGGTTCCAGGTGGCCGGCAGGCTGGTTGAGCACCGCGCGACCCTCGATCGACTCTTCGACCAGCAGCAGCCGGCCATCGCGGACCACCACGGTGGCCACCGTCACATGGGGAGCCCAGCGCTGTTCTGTTGTGGCGCTCACGTCAGTACTCGTCCTGCCCGGTCAAGGCCCGTTCCATTTCATCAGCGGTGTGCGTGGCCGCGTCGATCGCATCGGCCAGCACCGGGCCGTCGGCATCGGCGTCAATCTTGACCACGAACATGGCCAGGTGCTGCTGCTTGACCCAACCCCCCAGCTTGGCGCTCTGGGCGTCTTCCAGCAGGCGGTTGGCCACTTCGGCGCTGAACTGTTCGGTCGGGGCGTTGTAACCCGGCGACCAGATCTCGCGGATGCGGTGGCTGCCATAGTCCTCGACGGCCGAGCGCACGAACACCAGCTGGGTGCGGTCGTTGTCGACGTCGAACACCATCTTGTAGTCGCCGTCCTCGTCCACCTCATAGGGGTAGCCGAGCGCGTCCAGTGCCTTGCCGACCGCCGGATCGGGCGTGGCGGCGTGTGCGCCGAAGGCCGTGGCCATCAGCAGCAGGGCAAGGGGGGTCTTCATGAAAGCGCCGTGAAAGTGGAATGCATGAGCGAATTGTGACGGGCGCGGACGGCGGCGTCCAATCCGGCAAGGCCGCGTTTATACTAGGCGGATGCCTCGTGAGCCTTCCCAAGAACCCCATCACGACCACGGTGTTGCCCTTGAACCGGCACGTCCGGAGGTCGCTCCGCCGCCGTTCTACCAGGTGATGCTGCTGAACGACGACTACACCCCGATGGATTTCGTGGTGACGGTCCTGCAGCACTTCTTCTCCATGGACCTGGATAAGGCCACCCAGGTGATGCTCCACGTGCACACCCGGGGCCGCGGCGTCTGCGGTGTGTTCACCCGCGAAGTGGCCGAATCGAAGGTCGCCCAGGTCAATGAATTCTCGCGCATGAACCAGCATCCGCTGTTGTGCACGATGGAAAAGGCCGGCTAGGCCGGGTGGCCGGCCAGCGGCCGGCACTACCGCGTGGCCGCTTCGCGCTGCGCTGCACGTCCTTTGCTGAAACAGCGCCAGGGAGCCGCCGGGGAGCGGAGGGCGCGCGAAGGGGCCATGACATTCTCATCACAGCCGGACGGCCGATGCTGGGCGCAGGTCCGGGCATCGGGCCGTGAGTGCCAACACTGTCTGAACGCACCCTTCCACCAGGGTGATGGAATTTCCGCCGCTAGGCCGCATATTGTTCTCAACTGCCGCCGGAGTAGAACATGTTCAGCAAAGACCTCGAACACACCATCGGACAGTGCTACAAGCGCGCCCGTGAGGCCCGGCATGAGTTCATGACGGTGGAGCACCTGCTGTTGGCACTGTTGGACAACCCGTCCGCCCAGGCCGTACTCAAGGCCTGCGGGGCCGACGCCGAGCGCCTGCGCCAGGAGCTGGAACAGGCCATCGAGGCGTCGGTGTCCCGCCTGGCCGAAGATGATGGTCGTGACACCCAGCCGACGCTGGGCTTCCAGCGCGTGCTGCAGCGGGCGGTCTATCACGTGCAGTCCTCGGGCAAGAAGGAGGTCACCGGTGCCAATGTGCTGGTCGCCATCTTCGGCGAGAAGGACTCGCACGCGGTCTATTACCTCAACCAGCAGGACGTGACCCGGCTGGATATCGTCAACTACCTCTCCCATGGCATTGCCAAGATGGGCGAGGAGGGCGAAGTGCCGCCCGCCGGTGATGCCGAAAGCCGCGCCGAAGGGGCCGAGGGCGAAGGCAAGGGCGATGCCCTGGCCGAGTTCGCCAGCAACCTCAACGATGCGGCCCGCAACGGCCGGATCGACCCGCTGGTCGGGCGCCGGGACGAGATCGAGCGCACCATCCAGGTACTGTGCCGCCGCCGCAAGAACAACCCGCTCTACGTGGGCGAGGCCGGCGTGGGCAAGACCGCAATCGCCGAAGGCCTGGCCAAGCGCATCGTCGAAGGCTCGGTGCCCGAGGTGCTGGCCGATGCGGTGATCTATTCGCTCGACCTGGGTGCGCTGGTGGCGGGCACCAAGTACCGCGGCGACTTCGAGAAGCGCCTGAAGGGTGTGCTGACCGCGCTGAAGAAGATGCCCAACGCGGTGCTGTTCATCGACGAGATCCATACCATCATCGGCGCCGGCTCGGCGTCGGGCGGCACCATGGACGCCTCCAACCTGATCAAGCCCGCCCTGGCCTCGGGCGAGCTGCGCTGCATCGGCTCGACCACCTTCCAGGAATACCGCGGCATCTTCGAGAAGGACCGGGCCCTGGCCCGCCGCTTCCAGAAGATCGACATCGTCGAGCCGACCGTGGGTGAAACCTACGAGATCCTGCAGGGGCTCAAGCCCAAGTACGAGGCGCACCACGGCGTGACGTATGCCGATGACGCGCTGCAGGCGGCGGTCGACCTGTCGGTGAAGCACATCGGCGACCGCCTGCTGCCGGACAAGGCCATCGATGTGATCGACGAGGCCGGTGCCCGCCAGCGCCTGCTGCCGGAAGGCGAGCGCAAGCAGCTGATCGACATCGAGGAAATCGAGACCATCATCGCCAAGATGGCGCGCATTCCGGCCAAGCAGGTCAGCGCCACCGACAAGGATGTGCTGCAGCACCTGGAGCGCAACCTGAAGATGGTGATCTTCGGCCAGGACCCGGCCATCGAAACCCTGTCCTCGGCGATCAAGCTGGCCCGTTCCGGTCTCGGCAACCCCGACAAGCCGATCGGCAACTTCCTGTTCGCCGGCCCCACCGGCGTGGGCAAGACCGAGGTGACCAAGCAGCTGGCGCTGCAGCTGGGCATTGAACTGGTCCGCTTCGACATGAGCGAGTACATGGAGCCGCATTCGATCAGCCGTCTGATCGGTGCGCCCCCGGGCTATGTCGGTTTCGACCAGGGCGGCCTGCTCACCGAGAAGATCGTCAAGACCCCGCACTGCGTGCTGTTGCTGGACGAGGTGGAAAAAGCCCACCCGGACATCTTCAACATCCTGTTGCAGGTCATGGACCGCGGCATCCTGACCGACACCAACGGGCGTGAGGCCAACTTCAAGAATGTGGTGCTGGTGATGACCACCAACGCCGGTGCGGCGCAGGCCTCGCGGCGTTCCATTGGTTTCACCCGCCAGGACCATGCCACCGACGCGATGGAAGTGATCCGCAAGAGCTTCACCCCGGAGTTCCGCAACCGTCTGGACGCCGTCGTGCAGTTCCAGCCGCTGGGCTTCGAGCACATCCTGCGGGTGGTGGACAAGTTCCTGATCGAGCTGGAGATGCTGCTGCAGGAGAAGCACGTCAGCCTGTCGGCCACGCCGACCGCGCGCGACTGGCTGGCCCGCCACGGTTTCGACCCGCTGATGGGGGCCCGTCCAATGGCGCGGGTGATCCAGGACAAGGTCAAGCGTCCGCTGGCCGACGAACTGCTGTTCGGCAAGCTGATCAATGGTGGCCGGGTCAGCATCGACGTGCGCGACGACGAGCTGTTCGTGGAAACCCAGGCCGAGCCGGAACGACGGCTGCCGGCCACGGTGGAATAAGACAAAGGCCCCGGTACCCCCGGGGCCTTTTCGTTGTCAGGTCAGCGGCGTGCGCGGCTGGCGAAGGCTTCGGGCGTGATCGGCTCCAGCGTGGTCACGTCGCAGCTCGCAGAATCGGTGCGCAGCTTGCTGGTGCGGCCACCGCACAGCTGGCCTTCGTTGCCGGGGGTGACGAAATCGAGCTTCTTCGAGAAACCCGCGCTGCTGCAGGAGCTGGCAAAGTGCACGATGTAGTGGTCGCTGCCGTTGCGCAGCAGGATGGAGCGATCTGCGCCCTTGCGGACCAGTTGCTGGTTATCGGACAGGGTGATGCAGTCGCTGCCGGCTGCGGACGGGGCCGGGGTCTGCGCCATGGCGGTGCCGGCGAGAACGGCGGAGGCAAGCAGACACAGGGTGAACAGGGTCTTCATGTCGGGGGCCAGTCGGGTGGCGGTCCGGAGTGGACCGGGTGCCAAGATGACGCTGTTCAGGCCCGGGCGAATCTGCTTCAAGACAGCCTGACCGATGTCAGGGTGAGGGCGGTCACAATGACCAATGGCCCAATGAGCTGAATTGCGCCCACGCAAAAAGGCCAGCGCAGGGCCGGCCTTTTGTCGCAACCCCCGCGGGAGTTACGCCAACCGCTTACTTCATGCGGTAGGTGATGCGACCCTTGGTCAGGTCGTACGGCGTCATTTCGACTTTGACGCGGTCGCCCGTCAGGATGCGGATGTAGTTCTTGCGCATGCGGCCGGAGATGTGGGCGATGATTTCATGCCCGTTTTCCAGACGAACGCGGAAAGTGGTGTTGGGCAGCGTTTCGCTAACGGTGCCTTCGAACTCGATGGAGTCGTCTTTCGACATGTAGTCCTGTGCAGTTCTGTAAACGGCCGATCTGGCCTCAAGGGCGGGCATTTTACGCGCCTGGGCCGGATGATGCAAAGGTATCGTTAAGCTGCTGCGCGGCGATCACCCCGAACCGCTGCCGCCACGACCCCACCAGGCCTTCTTCACGCACCTGACGCCGGACCTGAGCGAGGAACTGCTCCCGGGGCCAGTGCTCGGCCCCCATGCGCAGCAGGTGGTCGTTCTCCACCTGGGCGTCAAGCAGTGGCCAGCCCCAGCCGTGCAGGCAGCGGGCCAGGCCCGCCAGGGCGACCTTGGAGCCACCGCTGACCGCGCTGAACATGCTTTCGCCGAAGAACATGCGGCCGATCGCCACCCCGTAAATGCCGCCCACCAGGGTCTCGCCGTCGAACACTTCGACCGAATGCGCATGGCCCAGCGCGTGCAGGGCTTCGTAGGCCAGCACCATGTCCGCGCTGATCCAGGTGCCGTCCTGGCCCGGGCGCGGGCTGGCCGCGCAGGCGCGGATCACCGCGCCAAAGCAGGTGTCGGCGCGCAGCGTCCAGGGGCTGTGGCGCAGGCTGCGCCGGAAGCGGGAGGACAGGTGCACGCCGTCGGTGCGGAACACCATGCGCGGGTCGGGCGACCACCACAGCGGTGGCTGGCCGTCGGAGAACCACGGAAAGATGCCATTGGCATAGGCGTTGAGCAGGCGCACCGGTGACAGGTCGCCGCCCACCGCCAGCAGTCCGTCCGGCTCGCGCAGCGCGGTTTGCGCCGGCGGGAACGGAGCGTCCGGCTGCGGATCCAGTTGCCATGGGAAGCGCCGGCTCATGCCGGTTCCACGCGCTTGAACGGGCTGTGGTCAGCCAGTGCCGAGGCGTAGCGGTCGACATCGGCGCGCTCCTGCCGGCACCAGCCTGCCAGCGCGCCGGCGAAGTCGGGTTCGGCCAGCCAGTGTCGGCTGCGCACCCGCTGCGGCAGGAAGCCACGGGCCAGCTTGTGTTCGCCCTGGGCACCGGGTTCGAACCGCGTCAGACCTTCCCGCAGGCAGTAATCAATGCCCTGGTAGTAGCAGGTTTCAAAATGCAGGCCGGTCAGGGGCGCACCGCCCCAGTAGCGTCCGTACAGGGTGTCGCCGCCACGCAGGCACAGCGCTCCGGCCACGGGCTGGTCACCGGCCATGGCGAGGAACATGACCAGTTGGCGCGGCATGCAGTCGGCCAGATGCTGCAGGAAGGGCAGGGTGAGCGCGGGCGCATTGCCGTATTCGGCAAAGGTCTGCAGGTAGAACCCATGCATGGTCTGCAGGTCGTCGGCGCTGGCTTCATCGCCATGCACGATGCGATAGCGGATTCCGGTACGGGCGAGCTTGCTGCGTTCCTGGCGGATGTTCTTGCGGTGCTTGTGGTTCATGTCGGCCAGGAAGCCGTCGAAATCCCTCCAGTGGCCGGGATTGTGCCACTGGAACTGGATGTCCTCGCGCAGCAGCCAGCGTTCGTCGAACGCCGGGTCTTCGTCCTGCAGGTGGAAGTTGACGTGGGCCGACGACCATTCCATGCGCGCCACCTGATCGCGCAATGCCTGCACAAGCCGGGCACGGCTGCCGGTGTCGCGCGCCAGCAGGCGGGGGCCGGTCACCGGCGAGTACGGCACCGCGCCGAGCCATTTGGGGTAGTACTCCAGCCCGTGCCGCGCATAGGCATTGGCCCAGGCGTGGTCGAACACGAATTCGCCGTGCGAGTTGTCCTTCAGATAGCCCGGCACAGCACCGACCAGGGTCTCGCCGTCCCATAAGCTGAAGTGACGCGGACGCCAGCCCCACTCCGGGCGCAGGCAGCCATGCGCTTCCAGCCCGGCCAGGAAGGCATGACTGACGAAGGGGTTGGTCCCGTCGTGCAGGGCATCCCAGGCGGCGGCAGGGAGGTCGGTCAGGCGGTGCAGAAAACGTGACTCGGTCATGTCCGAAGGATAGGGCAGGTGTGCGGGAAAAGGTGTGCCCGAATCGCACATCGGGCCAGGCACGACATCCCGTAGGGACACGCCATGCGTGTCCAGCGCGATCCAACCGTCGCCATTACCCATGCAGAGCGCATACGAAGCGAATTGCGCCATCTGTGACGCCGTCGGTCCGCCACGGGCAGGGCGCGCTTTCAAGCGAGGTTTGCAAGTTCCGCGCAGAAAAACGTTGACAACTTCAGATGTCCGTTTTCGGCGAGTAATGCCTCATTTTTCACGCCCTGCAAAAGCGCGACGCGGCGCTCACTTTGACCGTGTGACGGAGCGCAGAGTCCGCCGGCGCATCGCCCGATGCGCGAACGACATTCAAGGAGCATGAACATGGTGGAAAAGAACTCGCGTTCCACATCCGGAAAGAGCGCGCTCATCCTGGGCGTCGCGATGGCGCTTCCGCTTACGGCGAACGCGCAGACCTTCGGATTCGAAGAGTCTGAAGGCAGGGTTGAGCACGGGGAGGCTGCGTCGGCCCAAGACAGGCGCGAGGGGGTCGGTCCCCAGGAACGGAACGCTTCCGTCGATATGGCTGCCGATGCGCGAAAAGAAGAGCAGGCCCCTGCAGTCCCCTTGTCTGCAGACATTTTGAACACTCCGGCGGCAACGGTGGCCGATAGTGACAGTGAGCTTGATGCCATCGTGACCAGCGTGGCGCGAGAGGCAGCTGATCGGGTTGCATTGCTTGACGGCCAGTCACGCAGCAGGAGTGTCGTGGCCTCGGTTGATCTTACGGAAAGGTTCGTCATCGTCCGCTTGGATGCTGGTTTTGTTCCGAGCAGCTACGGTCCAGCATTTGAGGACCAGGTGAGCCTGATCAACAACGCAATCCTGCATGTGGCCGAAAAGGTGGAGCCCCTTCGAGGGGTGAGATACCTCTATGGTGGTTACGACATCCATCACTACTTTCCCGAAGTGAAGGCTGCCGACGACGAGGCGCGCCGAGCCGGAGAGCTGCGGCGTGTGGCGGTTGAGGGCGTTGTCGCCGGAGAGCGAGCGGTTGCGTCATATGGGTACGAGGACAATGAGCTGATTCACCTCCTGGAGAGGGAGGCGTCAAGACGGGTATCCGCCCACGTTCAAGCCAATGACGTGCTTCGTGTGATTGGTGTCAACGTAACAATGGATGCCTCCAGGCAACGGATCCTTGCAGACATCGGAGAGGGCTACCGACCGGAGCCGGACGGTGACGAGATGTTTCTGCAGGAGCTGACAGTGACGCTCCGTCATTACGCGGAACAGGCCGGATTGGCGATATCCGGCGTGGACATTCACTTCCAGGGCTACCCTCTTGAGTACTACTACCCAGATGAATTGCGCGTCCCGGCGCGGGCGCTACATCGATCCGTGAACCAGAGCGCCTTGGTGTCTTCGGGGCACGGCCTTGTCCGGGTGCATCCTCATTTGTCCTGGGAATGGCAGCGCCCCGATGCATTCGGTTCCCGCGAAGACATGATCACGCCGCCTTACGGCGATGAGCTCCAGCGACTGCTGGAGGCGCGTAGTGGCGTGACAGTCCATCGGGCCAGGAGCCGGTCGCTGGATCTGCATCCCGAGTCTGACCGCCCTTGGGAGCAGATGTCATCCAGGTATCACCTCAAGGAGATGCTTCCTCAGCGCGCCGACATATGGAACTCGCTTCCCACTGATATGAACAATGATCGGGAAGTGAGGGAAGACATTCGCGCTCGTCCCCTGTATGCGAATCATCTTGAGGCGGGGGCGATGATCAGCCTGCATACCAATGGACACGAAACCAGCGCTCCGCGAGGCCTTGAGGTCTACTATCACTTCAGCAAAGCGCAGGATCGTCCATTGGCGGAGAATGTGCTTTGCAACATGCGGGAAATCATACGTGCGCAGCCGGGGTACGAGAAGTTCCCGGTTCGGAACACCGCCAGTGATGGTCGGCACGGAGAGAATCGCATCGGCACGATGCCGTCCGTGCTGGTCGAGATTGCGTACCACTCCAACCCGGACGATTTTGCTGCACTGCAGGACCCTGTCTTCCGTAACGCTTCGATGAAAGGGTTGGAAAAAGGCGTGCGTCTGTTCCGCGAGGGGAAAACCTGCGAGCCTTTCATGTTGAACCGCTTGCCTGACGTTTCCATGGTTGTTGGCTCGTCTCAGGAGTTGCCGATGAAGTTTGTGGGCAACCCCCAGTTCCCGGTGACCATGGAGTTCACAATCGCCAACTGCAGCATGCCGGGGGCCTGCAAGGCTACGCAGACGGTGTTTGACGATCCCGCCGAGCCCATCAAGGCCAACATGCGATGCCGCGGCGTTCTGGCAGGAATTGCCCGCTGGAGCGTGGTCCTCCGCGATGTCGACGGCGTCGCCACGGCCCCGGTCGAGTTCCAGCAGACCTGTCACAAGCCCGGAACCGCGTAGCGGCGCGCCATGCGCGTCGGCAGGAGCCGCGTAACAAAAAAGGGGACGCGCCAAGCGCGTCCCCCGGATGGCCACAGGCCAATCGGAACCTCAGGCCAGCGCGCCCTTGGCGTCCAGGTAACGCTCGGCATCCAGCGCGGCCATGCAGCCGAAGCCGGCCGAGGTGATCGCCTGGCGGTAGTGCTGGTCGGCGACGTCGCCGGCGGCGAACACGCCTTCCACCGAGGTCTGGGTGGCGTTGCCGCCCAGGCCCGAGCGGATTTCCAGATAGCCGTTGTTCATCGCCAGCTGGCCGTCGAACAGGGCGGTGTTCGGGTGGTGGCCGATGGCCACGAAGAAGCCATGCGCGCTGATGTCGCGGGTGCTGCCGTCCTGGGTCGACTTCACGCGCACACCGGTGACGCCGGCGTCGTCGCCCAGCACTTCCTCGATGGTGTGGTGCCACACGGTTTCGATCTTGCCGGCGGCAACCTTGGCGAACAGCTTGTCCTGCATGATCTTTTCCGCCTTCAGGGTGTCACGGCGGTGCACCAGGTAGACCTTGCGGGCGATGTTGGACAGGTACAGCGCCTCTTCCACGGCGGTGTTGCCGCCGCCGACCACCACCACGTCCTGGTCGCGGTAGAAGAAGCCGTCACAGGTGGCGCAGGCCGACACGCCGCGGCCCTTGAAGGCTTCCTCGGTCGGAATGCCCAGGTACTTGGCGGTGGCGCCGGTGGCCACGATCAGCGCGTCACAGGTGTACTCGGCGCTGTCGCCGATCAGCTTGAACGGGCGCTGCGACAGGTCGGCGGTGTGGATGTGGTCGAAGATGACCTCGGTCTCGAACCGCTCGGCGTGGGCCTGCATGCGGGTCATCAGGTCCGGGCCCATCAGGCCGTGGGCGTCGCCCGGCCAGTTGTCCACCTCGGTCGTGGTCATCAGCTGGCCGCCCTGCTGCAGGCCGGTGATTACCACGGGCTTCAGGTTGGCACGGGCGGCGTACACGGCGGCGGTCCAGCCGGCCGGGCCGGAGCCCAGGATGACCAGCTTCTGATGACGGGAAGGCTTGGAATTGCTCATGTAGACTCGCGTAAAGAAGGGTGGGGCGGGGTGCCGACGGTGATTGCCGGTGCCCATGTTCACGCCATAGAGTGGCGGCACGGGCGGGGCGATTCAAGGCGACCGGTAGAACGCGGCAACCCGTGGGGGACGGGGCGGGGTGCTCCAGGGCGGTCCGCAAGAGGTCCGGAAGGTCATGCCTGAAAACTGCGCCCCAGTCGTTTATTATCAAGCACTAACAGAGTATTCCCAAGGTCTGGTCTAAGGTGGCGAAACA
This sequence comes from Stenotrophomonas maltophilia, assembly GCA_002387845.1. Lineage (GTDB taxonomy): Bacteria > Pseudomonadota > Gammaproteobacteria > Xanthomonadales > Xanthomonadaceae > Stenotrophomonas > Stenotrophomonas maltophilia_AG. The sequence continues at coordinate 13,132 of DGLB01000066.1, forward strand.
GGTCCCGGAGCGATCCAAGTCAACCGACAGCAAGGCGTCGTCGCGCCGGGCTGCGCCTGAGCCGGCCGCGGACAATCCGCGCCGCCAGCGGCTGTGGCGTGACCTGGGGCTGATTGCCATTGCCCCGGCCCTGCTGTACCTGGTGGCCAGCCTGTTCACCTATTCGGCCTCGGACCCGGGCTGGTCGCACACCGGCAGCGTGGTCGCTCCCATCCACAACATGGGCGGTCGGGTCGGTGCCTGGGTGGCCGATGTGCTGCTGCAGCTGTTCGGCTACATGGCCTTCGTGCTGCCGATCGTGCTCGGCGCGGTGGCGTGGTTCGCCATGTTCGGGCTCAAACGCGAGAACACCTCTGAACACGACCTCGATCCGGCGCTGCGGCTGGTCGGGCTGGTCGGCTTCCTGATTGCCGGCACCGGCTTCCTGCATGTGCGCCTGTTCACCGGCGATGTCGCCCACGCGGGTGGCATCCTGGGGCGGCTGGTGGGCAATTCGCTCAGTGCGGGCTTTGGCGCGCTGGGTGCCAACCTGTTCGTGCTGGTGCTGCTGCTGGCCTCGATCACCCTGGCCACCGGGCTGTCCTGGTTCGCGGTGATGGAGAAGATCGGCCGCGCCATTCTGGCCATTCCGCCGCTGCTGGACCGCAAGAAGGAACAGGCCAGCGAGTGGCAGCAGACCCGCGCGATGCGGGTGGAGCGCCAGGAAGTGCGCAAGGTCGACGCCGAGGTCCGCGCCAAGCGCGAACCGGTGAAGATTGAACCGCGTCCCGAACCGGTGCTGGAAAAGAGCGACCGCGCCAAGCGCGAAACCCAGATCCCGATGTTCCGGGGCGTCAATGGCGACGGCTCCGACCTGCCGCCGCTGGCGCTGCTGGACGATCCCAAGCCCCAGCCCAAGGGCTATGACGAAGAGACGCTGGAGACCCTGTCGCGGCAGATCGAGTTCAAGCTGAAGGACTTCCGCATCGAGGCGCAGGTGGTGGGAGCCTACCCGGGCCCGGTGATCACCCGCTTCGAGATCGAGCCCGCGCCGGGCATCAAGGTCAGCCAGATCAGTTCGCTGGACAAGGACATCGCGCGCGGCCTGTCGGTGAAGTCGGTGCGCGTGGTGGACGTGATTCCAGGCAAGTCGGTGGTCGGCCTGGAAATCCCCAACGTCACCCGCGAGATGATCTATCTCTCCGAACTGCTGCGTTCGAAGGAGTACGACAAGTCGGCCAGCGTGCTGACCCTGGCGCTGGGCAAGGACATTGCCGGCCGGCCCACCGTGGCCGACCTGGCGCGCATGCCGCACCTGCTGGTGGCCGGCACCACCGGCTCGGGTAAATCCGTGGCGGTGAACGCAATGGTGCTGAGCCTGCTGTACAAGGCCTCGCCGAAAGACCTGCGCATGCTGATGATCGACCCGAAGATGCTGGAACTGAGCGTCTACCAGGGCATTCCGCACCTGCTGGCCCCGGTAGTCACCGACATGAAGGAGGCCGCCAACGGCCTGCGCTGGTGCGTGGCGGAAATGGAGCGCCGCTACAAGCTGATGAGTGCGGTGGGCGTACGCAACCTGGCCGGCTTCAACAAGAAGGTGAAGGACGCCGAGGACGCCGGCCAGCCGTTGATGGACCCGCTGTTCAAGCCGAATCCGGAGCTGGGCGAAGCCCCGCGTCCGCTGGAGGCGCTGCCGTTCATCGTCATCTTCATCGACGAATTCGCCGACATGATGATGATCGTCGGCAAGAAGGTGGAAGAGCTGATCGCCCGTCTGGCGCAGAAGGCCCGCGCCGCCGGCATCCACCTGATCCTGGCCACGCAGCGCCCGTCGGTGGACGTGATCACCGGCCTGATCAAGGCCAACATTCCCACCCGCATCGGTTTCCAGGTGAGTTCGAAGATCGACTCGCGCACCATCCTCGACCAGTCCGGCGCGGAAACCCTGCTGGGCCACGGCGACATGCTGTACCTGCCGCCGGGTACCGCGCTGCCGGACCGCGTGCACGGCGCGTTCGTGTCCGACGAGGAAGTCCACCGCGTGGTGGAGCACCTCAAGGCCAGCGGTCCGGCCGACTACATCAGTGGCGTGCTGGATGAAGTTCAGGTGATGGGTGATGGCGTGGTGGTGGGCCCGGGCGGTCTGCCCGAGGCCAGCGCCGGTGCCGGCGACGAGTCCGATCCGCTGTACGACGAGGCGCTGCGCATCGTCACTGAAACGCGCCGCGCCTCCATTTCCGGCGTGCAGCGCCGCCTGAAAATCGGCTACAACCGCGCCGCGCGGCTGATCGAGGCGATGGAGATGGCCGGCGTGGTCAGCCCGCCCGAGCACAACGGCGACCGCAGCGTACTGGCCCCGCCACCGCCCAAATAAGCAGCCGGTTGCGCCCTCGCGCAACCCACCTGTCCGGTAGCGCCGGCCATTGGCCGGCCCTCGGTACTCCAAGGAACCCCGATGACGCTGACGCAATGGACGATGCTGGCTGCCTTTTTCCTGCCGATTGGCGCGCATGCCCAGGTGCCAGCACCCTCTCCGGATGCCCCCACGCAGCCCTCGACTGCGCCGGCCAGCGACGCCCAGGCCAGCAACAACTACAGTTTCGTCCGCTACCGCGCCGACTATGTGGTGCGCCCCGACGCCGGCAACGTGCAGACCGAGGAGTATGAGATCCTGCTCAAGACCAAGGCGGCGGTGGAGCAGTTCAGCCAGGTGCGGCTGAGCTACAGCGAGAAGATGGAAACGCTGGAGGTGCTGTCGGCGTACACGATCACCGCCGACGGGCAGCGCCGCGAAGTGCCGGCCGAACGCATCTATACCCAGGAAAGCTACTCCAGTGCGGCGGCGGCCATGTATGCCGACCGCAAGGTTCGGGTCGTTGTGTTCCCCAACCTGGCCCCGGGCACCCGGCTGGTCTACCAGACCCGCCGCACCCAGACCCAACCCTATTTTCCGGGCTATTTCGGGCTGTGGGAAACCTTCAGCGTGTTCACCCAGTACGACGACGCCCGGGTGACCCTGACCGCGCCGGCCAGCCTGCCGATGTTCGTCGAGCAGCGCGGTGTGCAGGGCAGCACCCGGCCGAAGCGACGCGGCGAGCTGGCGCAGTGGGAATGGCGCTACCAGCGCACCACGCCGATGCCGGTGCAGAACTGGACCGCCGCCGCCTGGGAGTTCAGCCCCACCATCATGGCCAGCACCTATGGCGACTGGGCCGAGCTGGCGCGCGCCTACCAGGCCAAGGCGGGGGTGGCCGCGCAGGTGACCCCGGGCATCCAGGCGCTGGCCGACCAGATCACTCGTGGCATCGACGACCGCCGCCAGCAGGCCGATGCTCTGTATCGCTGGGTGGCACAGAACATCCGCTACGTGGCGGTGTACCTGGGCAATGGCGGGCTGGAGCCGAATCCGGCGCAGAGCATCCTCGACAACCACTACGGCGACTGCAAGGACCATGTGGTGATCCTCGAGGCGCTGCTGGCCGCCCGTGGCATCGAAAGCACGCCGGTGCTGATCGGCGCGGGCGGCGGCCCCACCTTGCCGGCGGTGCCGATGCTGGGCCGCTTCAACCACGCCATCACCTACGTGCCGGAGTTCGACCTGTATCTGGATTCCACCAGCGCGTACGCCCGCTTCGGGCAGCTGCCGGAGGGTGATCTTGGCGTGCCGGTGCTGCACACGCGCACTGCGACCCTGGCGCGCACGCCGGCCAACGACAGCGCGCGCAACGGTGCCGGCTTTGCGGTCAGCTTTCGTTTCGACCGTGACGGCAACCTGCAGGGGCGCACCGAACAGGACCTGCGCGAGGTGGGCGAGATCGGGCTGCGTGCAGCGTTCGCGCGGCTCAACGCGCAGAACCGCACCCGGGTGGAAGAGTCGATCATGGCCTCCTCCGGCTTTGACGGCAGCGGCCACCTCACCCTGCTCGGTGACCCCCAGGACCTGGCCCAGCGCTTCAATTACCGCTACGACTTCCAGGCGCGCGACTACGTCGACTTCGGCGCGGTCGGCGGCATGCCGCTGCCGGATGCGCCGGGTGGCGAATCGTTCCGTGACATCTACGGCAACACCTCGGCGGAACAGAACGCCACGCCGTTCTACTGCAACGACAATCTGCGCGAGGAGCGTTACCAGCTGGAGTTTCCAGCGGGCGTGCCGATCGTGGCGATTCCGCGCGACCTCGACTTCCGCAATGCGGCCGGCGAGTACCAGCTGCGCTGGAGCCGCGAAGGGCAGGTCATCGTGGCCCATCATCGCCTGCATCAGCGTGCCGTGCGCGGCGCGCAGGCGCTGTGCCAGCCGGCGGATTACCCCGCGTTCCGCGAGCTCTACCAGCAGGTGCGGCGCGGGTTCCGCGGGCAGGTGCTGTACGGCGACCTCCACACCGTGCAGGCCGATCTATAATCGCGGCTGTCCCGTGTGCCGTCGCCGGGCCACCGGCGGCAGTGGCTGCACCGCCCATTCAGGTGTAGCCGGGCACACTGCCTCCATCCTTCAACATCGCCTGGATTCCCGCATGCAGACCTCTTTCCGTCGCCACCTTGTTGCTGCTGCCCTGGTCTGCGCCAGCGCCGTATCGGCCAGCGCTTGGGCCGGCGGGCGCGCTGAGCTCAACCGTTTCACCCAGGGACTGAAGGGCCTGGACGGGCAGTTCAGCCAGCAGGTGTTCGACAAGAACGGCAAGGTCAAGGAGAACACCAGTGGCCGGGTCGCGCTGTCGGCACCGAGCCAGCTGCGCTGGGAGTACCAGAAGCCGCACGTGCAGCTGATCGTGGCCGATGGCCGGACGGTCTGGGTGTACGAGCCGGACCTGGAACAGGCGACCAAGCGCAAGCAGGGCCCCGAAGAGCAGAACAGCCCGTTGGTTGCGCTGGTCACGCCGGCGTTGCTGGACAAGCAGTATGACGTCAGTGAAGAAGCCGCCCCGCGCGACGGCCTGCAGTGGCTGTCGCTGAGCCCGAAGCGTGAAACCGAGACCGCGTTCCAGTACGCCGCGCTGGGCTTCGATGCACAGGGCCTGGCACGGATGGAAGTGCTGGACGCGGTGGGGCAGCGCACGGTAATCCGCTTCAGCGGCTGGAAGCGCAACCCTGCCTTCAGCAAGGACACCTTCACCTTCACTCCGCCGAAGGGCACCGACGTCATCGGCGATTGATGGCCAGAAACCGAACGACATTCAGTGGTCCTGATCTGCTGACCGTGGATCGCGACCACCTGCGCCCGCTCGCCGAGCGCATGCGTCCGCAGACCCTGGATGAAATGGTCGGGCAGAAGCGCCTGCTCGCACCGGGCAGCGCATTGCGCCGTGCGGTGGAATCCGGGCACGTGCACTCGATGATCCTGTGGGGGCCGCCCGGCTGCGGCAAGACCACGCTGTCGCTGCTGCTGGCGCATTACGCCGATGCCGAGTTCCGCGCGATCTCGGCGGTGCTGTCCGGCCTGCCGGAGGTACGGCAGGTGCTGGCCGAGGCCGCGCAGCGCTTCGCAGAAGGCCGCCGCACCGTTTTGTTTGTCGACGAGGTGCATCGCTTCAACAAGGCCCAGCAGGATGCCTTCCTGCCCCATATCGAACGCGGCACGATCGTGTTCGTCGGGGCCACCACCGAAAACCCGTCATTCGAGCTGAATTCGGCGCTGCTTTCGCGCTGCCGCGTGCACGTGCTGGAAGCGGTGTCGCCGGCCGATGTGGTCGAGGCGCTGGACCGGGCGCTGCACGATACCGGGCGGGGGCTGGGCGCGGAACCGGTACAGGTCAGTGCGGAAGCGCTGCTGGAAATCGCCACCGCCGCCGATGGCGATGTGCGCCGGGCGCTGACCCTGCTGGAGATCGCGGCGGAACTGGCAGGTGGCGACGGCGGGGGGATCACCCCGGAAATGCTGCAGCAGGTGCTGGCCGACCGCACCCGCCGCTTCGACAAGGGCGGCGAACAGTTCTATGACCAGATCTCGGCGCTGCACAAGTCCGTGCGCAGCTCCAATCCCGATGCGGCGTTGTACTGGCTGACCCGGATGCTGGACGGAGGCTGCGACCCTGCGTACCTGGCGCGGCGCCTGACCCGGATGGCGATCGAAGACATCGGCCTGGCCGACCCGCGCGCGCAGAGCATGGCGCTGGAAGCCTGGGACATCTACGAGCGGCTGGGCAGCCCCGAAGGCGAACTGGCCTTCGCGCAGCTGGTGCTTTACCTGGCCAGCACCGCCAAGTCCAATGCCGGCTACGCCGCCTTCAACCTGGCCAAGGCCGAGGTGCGCGAAACCGGCACCCAGGAGGTGCCGCTGCACCTGCGCAACGCACCGACCAAGCTGATGAAAGAGCTGGGCTACGGCAAGACCTACCAGTACGACCATGATGCCGAGGGCGGCATCGCGCTGGACCAGACCGGTTTCCCGGATGCCATGGGCGAACGGGTGTACTACGAACCGGTGCCGCGCGGTCTGGAGATCAAGCTCAAGGAAAAGCTGGACCGGTTGCGTGCGGAACGCGCGCAGGCGCGTGCGGCGAAGCAGGGCCAATGAACCTGCTTCCGGGAGCCTGGTGGCAGCAGCTCGGGCTGGTGATGCTCGGCGGTGCGCTGGGCGCGTCGCTGCGCTTCATCATTGGCGATGCCATGTTGCGCCAGTTCGGTAGCGGCTTCCCCTGGGGGACGCTGACGGTCAACCTGATCGGTGCGTTTGCAGTCGGTTACGTGATGGTCTGGCTGCAGACCAAGGGCGCGGCGGCCCCGTACTGGCGGGCCTTCATCATCGTGGGCATCATCGGTGGGCTGACCACGTTTTCGTCCATGATGCTCGAGGCGGTGTTGCTGGTCCGCAACGGGCATGGCTGGGTGATGCCGGTGTACCTGGCGGTCAGCCTGCTGGCGGGGTTCGTGCTGGTCTGGGCCGGGGCCCGGGTGGCCGAATCCAGTGCCTGACGTGGTATCTTTCGCGCCCCCGTTTTTCCTCCCGATCCGTCATGCGTGATGAAGATGACCCCGGCACCCTGGAGCTGATGCTGCCGCGCAAGCGCGGTCGGCCGCCCACGTTCGGGTACGCGATGACCGACGCCCAGCGGGCCGCACGCTACCGCGCGCGCCGGGCCGGGCAGGCGGGGCACGCCGACGTGCGTACCTGCAGTGACATGGTGCTGCTGGACAAGATCCGTGCCTCGATCACGGCCAAGGATCCGGAACTGACAGGTTTTCTGGTGCACGTGCTGTGGCAGCGGTACCCGCTGCAGTTGAAGTAGGGCAGCCGCGCGTCAGCAGTGCCAGTGCCGGGCGCAGGTAGCCCAGCAGGCGCTCCACTTCCAGCCAGTCGGCGGGCTCGTCCAGATCCAGTTCGTGCAGGTCCGAGGCGATGCCGGCCAGCGAGGGCTGCCCCAGCATGCGCAGCACGCCGGCCAGGCGGTGGGCGTGATGACGCAGGCGCTTGCCGTCGTGGGCCCGCAGCGCGTCGCTGATCGCCTGCTGCTCTTCCAGCACGGCCCGCAGATAGTGCAGCCACATCGGATCGTCGCCGGTCATTGGTGACGGGTCCGGAACGGCCCCAAAGGTCCCGCCCAGCCCCAGCACCGACAGCAACTGGCGGGTGTCCAGCGGCTTGTAAAGCACCGCATCCATGCCGCAGTCCCGGCAGCGCTGCACATGCGCCGGTGCATCGTTGGCGGACAGTGCCACCAGCATGGCCGGTGGACGCTGCTGCTCCTGTTCCTGCCGGCGCAGCAGCTTGGCCAGTTCGTAGCCGCTGATGTCGCCCAGCACACAGTCCAGCAGCACCATCCCGCAGGGCTCGCTGGCCTGGATCTGCAGTGCGGCAGGGGCATCGGCCGCCGTGCTGACCGAAGCGCCCAGCGCCGCCAGCTGCCGGCTGACCACGGTGCGGTTGAGCGCATGATCCTCGACCAGCAGCAGCGAGCGCCCGGCCAGGGGTTGCCCCACCGGTCCGCTGTCGGGTGCTTCGATGGCCACCGGCAGATGGACCTCGAAACTGCTGCCGTGGTCGGGCACGCTGCAAAGCCGCAGTTGCCCGCCCAGCGCCTTGACCAGATCGTTGCAGATCGACAGCCCCAGCCCGGAGCCGCCGACCCGGCGCGCGTCGGGATCATGTGCCTGTGCGAACGGCATGAACACGGCCTGCTGCTGGTCCGGGCGAATGCCGATACCGGTATCGTGGACGCCCAGCACCAGGGTGGCGCGCTCGGGTTCCAGCTGCAGCTCCAGCAGGATCTCGACGCTGCCATGGTCGGTGAACTTCAGCGCATTGCCGAGCAGATTGTTCAACACCTGACGCAACGCGTCGGCATCCAGCCACATGCGCGGGAGCGGGTCGGTGAGTTGACGCAGGGTGAGGATGAGGCCTTTGTCCTCCGCGGCGGGGCGGTGCGCCGACGCGCACTCCAGCGCCAGCTGCCGCATGTCCTGCCAGGCCTGGCGCGGCTGGTACTCACCGGCGGCCATGCGCGAGTAGTCCAACGCATGCCCCAGCAGCTGGCGCAACCCGGTGCCGGCGACGCGTGCGGCATTGACCAGTTGCTGCTGGCCCTTGTCCAGGCCGGACTGGTGCAGCAGGTCCACCGAGGTCACCAGTGCCTGCGCGGCATTGCGGACCTCATGGCTCATCATGGCGATGAACCTGGCCTGCTGGCGCTCGCTGCGCTTTGCGGCCTGCTGGGTGCGGCGCAGCCAGAACCCGGCGGCGAGCATCAGCAGCAGGGTCAACCCCGTGGTCGCCAGTTCCCAGCGGAAGTGCTGCGACAGCACCGCAAGCGACGGTCCGCTGAAGTACGTGGCGCGGGTCCAGCGCTGCATCAACTGGGCATGCTCCTGCGGGCTGATGGAGCGCATCGCCTGATGGATCTGGTCCAGCAGTGCATGGTCCTGCTGCCGGACGACCAGGTGCAGGCTGCCAGGCAGATTGCCCGGAGCCCCGTGCAGCAGCAGGCTGTCGCCATGATCGCGGCGAACCAGGGGGCGCATGGCCACGTCCAGTTCCAATGCGACGTCGGCGACCCCGGTTTCCACCGCGGCCAGCGCCTCGCGCAGCGTAGGCACCGCCATGGTCTGCAGGTGCGGGTGGTAGCTGGCCAGCCATTCGGCGTAGCGGCTGCCACCGATCACGGCGATACGGCGCAGATGGCCAAGCTCGGGCGGATTGGGATGGGTGTGCCGGCTGGCCAGCAGGGCCTGGCCGCGGTAGTAGGCCGGCGAGGCGACCAGGGTGTTGCAGGGGGCGCCTTCCAACCCGCCCAGCAGCAACATCAGGTCGGCCTGTCCGTCACACAGGGCCTGCAGGGCTGCGCGGGACGATTCTACGCGCAGCTCGCGGAAGCTCAGTCCTGTTTCGTGGCTCACCAGCTCCGCATAACCGCTGACCAGGTTGGCATCGCGTGCGGCACGTGTTTCCGGGGCAAGCAGGCGATGTTGCGAAGGATCGGCGGCTACACGGATCAGGCGCGGGCCGTCCGTGGCCTGCGCCGTGAACGCCAGCAACCCTGCTGCAAGCAGCGCCAGCCTTCGGCGTCGTACCGTTCTCACAGCACCGCCAGCTGATGGCGCAGCGTGAACAGGTCGCGGTCGGTGCGCAGGCCCAGCTTGCGGAACGCGGCGTGCTTCTGCGTGCTGATGGTCTTGATGCTGCGGTTGCGCACGGCGGCGATCTCGGTGACGGTCATGCCACTCAGGCACAGCTGCAGCACCTCGCGCTCGCTGGGGGTCAGCCGGTGCTCGGCGTGCTCGTCGCGATACCCCTCGGGCAGGTGGATGTGACCGGCCGCCACCCGACCGACCGCGCGCGCCAGTTCTTCCAGTGACTGGCTCTTGGACACCACGCCGGCGGCACCGGCGGCGATGGTGTTGGAAATCATCACATGGTGCACGTTGGCCGAGAACATCAGCAGGCGCACGAGTGGGAACCGCCGACGCAGCATGCGCAGCAGCTCCATGCCCTGCAGGTCGCCTTCGGCCAGGGCGTAGTCGATGACCGCCACATCGACCTTGCAGCGGGCCAGCGTGGCAATCAGCGCGCTGCTGCGTGCATGATTGCCCACCACTTCCAACCGCTTGTTGGTGGATAGATGGACACAACTGCCGTGCCGGACCACATCGTGATCATCGAGCAGGGCGATCTTGAGAACGGACGGAAGGCAGTTTCCGCACACGGGACCTGGATGGCGTTTTGACAAGGGAGGCACGCAATCGTGGGATTTGCGCCATTCTCACTGCTTCAACGCGCGACAAGGTTCTTCTGACAACAGATTAGGATGATTCCTATAAGCGACGCAGGCGTCGCAGCCGTTTCATCCATCCGCAGTGGAACGTCGCTTTTTCAATCAACCGCGCTCAGCGTCCCGGCCGGGCGATGGTCTCAGCGCTGTCCGCGATCCAGCAGCCGCGCAAACTGTGCGGCAAGGTCGAGGATGATCGGCTCGGCCGCGGGTCGATGCAGCAGTGCAATCTCGAAACCCTCCATGGGTGGCAATCCCTGGCGCGTGCCCAGCACGCGATGGTCGCGGGTGACGGCGCGGGCCGGCAGCAGGCTGATGCCCATGCCATCGGCCACCGCGCCCTGGATGCCACTGAGGCTGGAACTGGTGAAGCTGATTCGCCAGCGCCGGTCCAGCTGCTCCATTGCCGCGATCAACTCATCCCGGTACAGGCCGCGCGGCGGGAACGTGACCAGCGGCACCGGATCCTCCTGCAGGCGCGGAGAGCGTGCGCTGTCCACCCAGCGCATCGGTTCCGGCCAGCACGCCATGGCGGGCCGGCTGGCGCGGCGCTGCTTGACCAGGGCCAGGTCAAGCTCGCCCTGGTCGAAGGCGTGTGCCAGGTCGCGGCTGAGGCCACTGGTCACTTCCAGTTTCACGTGCGGGTGGCGGCGATTGAAACGGCCAAGCAGGGTGCTGGTGCGGCGGCTGACGAAGTCTTCCGGCACGCCGAGGCGGACCGTGAGCGCCACCGTGGCACCGGCCAGAGCCTCGCGCATCTGGTCGTTGAGCGCCAGCATCTGCCGCGCGATGCCGAGCAGTGCATGACCGGCATCGGTCGGATGCACATCGCGATTGGCGCGGACCAGCAACGGCCGGCCGGCCATGTCCTCCAGCCGCCGGATCTGCTGGCTGACCGTGCTCTGGGTGGAATGCAGGCGTGCGGCCGCCGTGGTGAAACTGCCGCAGTCGGCCACCATCACCATCGCCCGCAGCAGATCCAGATCGAACAACGTGCGGGAAGAACGGGCGCGGGCGGTCACGATGGCTTCCGGCGGACGGGCGGGGCAGGCGGCCCAGCATACGCCACCCCACGCAGCAGGCGCGCACTGGTGTCGCGTAGATGTTGCTGCAGCTCTGGCGGGCCCAGCACCTCGAACTCCACTTCAAGCATGATCAGCCAGATCTCCAGCAGTCCGGGCGCGTACCCGGTGCAGCGCAGCAGGCAGCTGTCGGCGGTGCGCGGCTCCAGTGCGCCCAGGCTCGCCGGTATGCGCTGGCGCATGGCGGCCAGTGGCGCGTGCAGCACCACCTGTGCCTCCACTGCGTGGCTGGGCAGGGCGAGAATCTGTTTCACGTAACGGCCGAGGTCGCCGTCGCCGGGCGACGGACGCGGTCGGAAATGCGCGCCGACCTGCGGCAATGCGGTGATGCGGTCGATGCGGAAGGTGCGCCAGTCCTGCCGCGTGGTGTCCCACGCCACCAGGTACCAGCGACGCTCTGCCTGGACCACGCCCTGCGGTTCCACCTGGCGATGGCTGTCCACGCCATTGCGGTCGGCGTAATCGAAACGCAGCTGCAACTGGTCGCGGCACGCGGCGGCCAAGGTGCCCAGCAGCGCGGCGTCGACCACCGGGCCGCCGGGATGGGTTGGCACGATGGCGGTGCGCAGTGCATCCAGCCGGCGCCGCAGGCGCAGCGGCATCACCTGTTCCAGTTTGACCAGCGCGGTGATGACCGTCTGCTCGATGCCGCTGATGGTGCCGGTGACGGCGGTACGCAGTGCCAGCGCGGTCGCCAGCGCTTCCTCGTCGTCGAGCAGCAACGGTGGCAATGCTCTGCCGGCGCGAAACGCGTATCCACCGGCCACGCCGCTGCTGGCCTGGATCGGGTAACCGAGTTCGCGCAGGCGATCGATGTCACGCCGAAGCGTGCGTGCATGCACGCCCATCTCGATGGCCAGCGCGGGGCCGGCCCAGTGCGGGCGTGACTGCAGCAGCGAGAGCAGGCGAAGCAGGCGGGATGAGGTGGTCAGCATGGGCGCAGGATCGCTGCGATCGAGGACAGGAACTGTCCGCAATGGTCGCTAGCCTGTGTCCATGGTGCAAGCCCTCCCGGCGGCACCCGACGTCCCTCAACACAAAGGAATGCACATGTCCCTGGTCTTCTATTGGCATCCCATGTCCAGCGCCACGCCGATTGCCTGCGCGCTGGCGGAACTGGCCGTCCCCCACGACCGTGTCCGCATCGACATCCGCAATGGTGAGCAGCGCACGCCGGAATACCTGGCGATCAATCCGAATGGCAAAGTGCCGTGCCTGGTCGTGGATGGCACGCCGATCTTCGAGGCGCTGGCCATCCATCTGTGGCTGGGCGCGCGCTTCGGTGTTGCGCAGGGCCTGTGGCCGGGCGAAGGCACGCCCGAACGGCTGCAGGCCATGTCGTGGTGCGCCTGGTCGTATGTGACCTACGGTCCGGCGATCAACCGGCTGCGCCTGAGCAGCAGCGAAGGCGAGCTTCAGAATGCCGTCCACGCCGATGCGGCACGTGCACTGGTGAAGGAACTGCTGGACATTCTGGAGGCGCGGCTCGGTGCCCAGGACTGGATGGTGGGCGAGGCTTATTCGCTGGTTGACCTGGTCGTGGCGCAGGTCGTGGGCTATGGCGTGTATGTGGGCGCACGCGTGGATGGCCACCCGGCGGTGGCGCGCTGGCTGGGCCAGGTCATGGCGCGGCCGGCGATGCAGGCGGACGCCTGAGCATCATGCAGATAATGAATGGCTGGCATGGTGAAATTTAACTGGTGAATGGATACCCCTGCGCCGTAAGGTGCAGGGGTCTTCCCTTTGCGACCTGCCATGAAACGTCCCGTAGTGCTGCTGTCCCTGTTGCTGGCGATGTCGCCGGCACTTTCCGCCGCCGAACGGGCTGACCTGATCATCCGCCACGCGACCGTGGTCGACGTGGAGCACGCGACCACGCGCGCCAACCAGGCCGTGGTCGTACGCGGTGATGCGATTGTGGCGGTGGGTGAGGACAGCGCGGTCGCCAAGGCTTGGACCGCCGAGCGTCGGATTGACGGCCGCGGGCGCTATCTCATTCCTGGCCTGTGGGACATGCATGTGCATTTCGGCGGCGGCCCGGAACTGGTGGAAGAGAACAAGGCGCTGCTGCCGCTGTACATCGCCCACGGCATCACCACCATCCGCGACTGTTCCGGCGACCTGCCGACCCAGGTCCTGCAGTGGCGTGACGAGATCGCCGACGGCACGCTGGAGGGGCCGCGCGTGTTCACCTCCGGGGCCAAGATCGAGGGCATCAAGCCGGTCTGGAAGGGCACTCTCGAGGTCGGCAGCACCGATGACCTGGACGCGGCGTTCAAGCGCCTGCGCAATGACCGCGTGGATTTCGTCAAGATCACCGACAGCACGCTGACCCCGGACCTGTTCCTGCAGGCCGTGCGTGGCGCGCGTGCCAACGGGCTGCGTGCGTCGGGTCACATTCCGATGGCGTTGACCGTGCAGCAGGCGGTGGATGCGGGCATCAGCTCCATTGAGCATCTGGACTATGCGTACAAGGCGGGGGTCAAGGACGAAGCCGCCATTGCCGGTGATTTCGCGGCCGGGCGGATCACCCGTGCCGAAGCAAACCAGCGCCTGGATGCGGGCTTCGACCGCGACACCGCACTGGCGGCGTATCGCGGCTTCGCGGCCAACGGTGTCTACGTGACGCCCACGCTCAACGGTGGGCGCATCCTGGACTTCCTGGACCAGGACGATCACGCCCACGACGCCTACCTGCAGTACATCGGGCCCAAGCTGCAGGGGACCTACACGTGGCGCGTTGAACGCGCCGCCAAGGCAACGCCGGCACAGATTGACGCCCGCCATCAGCAGTATCACCAGGTGGCGGCGGTGCTGCCGTTGCTGCAGCAGGCCGGGGTCACGATCATGGCGGGTACCGACGCCGGCTTCCTCAATTCGTTCAACTACCCCGGGATCGGGCTGCACGATGAGCTGAGCCTGTTCGTCAAGGAAGGGTTGAGCCCGGCGCAGGCGCTGTCGGCGGCGACCCGCGCCGGCCCCGCCTGGTTTGGCAAGCTCGATCACTATGGCAGCGTGAGCCAGGGGCGGGCGGCGGACCTGGTGCTGCTTGATGCCAACCCGCTGCAGGACATCGAGGCCACGCGCCGCATCAATACCGTGGTGATGCGCGGGCGGGTCTATGACCGACAGGCACTGGATGCATTGCTGGAGCGCACGCGTGCGCAGGTTGCGGCATGGCGCACGGCCGCCAAACCGTAACCGATGGAACTCTGTCTCACCACAACGCCCCGCCTGACGGGGCGTTGTGCGTTTTGGGCGACGCATTTCGCGGCGGAACCGCCCGGCGCTCAGCAGCGCTCTTCAAGGATTCCTAATCCGCCTTGAAACAAGTTGCATGGGGTGAAGCAGGCAGGCGCGCCTACTCTGAATGTCCTGTAGCGCACCGCCGTGGGACCTGTTCCGATGAATCGACTGCTGTGGCTGATGGTATTGACCCTCGGGTGGCCGCTGGCTGGCCATGCCGCCGCTCCCAGCATCCATGTGGGTGCGATGTACGAGTATCTCGCGCCCGGCCAGGCCAGCCTGCTCAAGCGCGTGCACAACCGGGGAACCGCAACCGCCTTCGTGCGCGTGAGCATCCGTGAAGTGGTCTACGACCAGAACCTGGTTGCGCACGAGCATGAGGTGGGCACCGCGGAGGAGGGCGGCGGCGGTCTGATTGCCAGCCCCGGCCGCCTGATCATTCCCGCCCAGGGCCAGCAGGCGGCACGCTTGGTGTTCATGGGGGATCGCAGTCGGGAGCGCTACTACCGCGTGCGATTCGTTCCGGTGTTGCCAAAGGCGGCGGACGAGTTCGCACTGACCACCGAAGAGGCCCGCGACTACGATGCGCAGCTTTCCGCCGGGGTCAACGTGCTGGCGGGCTACGGCGTGTTCCTGATCGTCCACCCCGATGGCGCGCATCCGGACGTCCGCACCGAGCAGCACCCCGGTCATGTGCTGCTGCATAACGTCGGCAACAGCACGGCGGTGCTGGATGACGTGCGTACCTGCACCGTGGCCGGGCGCACCGAATCCTGCGCTCCGCCCCAGCGCATCCATCTGCTGCCGCAGCGGCAGCACCGTCTCGATCAGGACCAGGGCCAGCGGCATCGTCTGCAGCTGGTGGAAGGCGAGCGTCGCCGCAGCCTGCAGCTGGTCCCCTGAAAGCCCGTTGTTCAAGCCCGGCCGCGCGGGTTCCGTGACGCGGCATCCGTTTCAACTTTCTGTGGAGATCACGTTATGCGTTTGATGACATTCCGACGCGCCCTGGCGGGCGCGCTGCTGCTGGCCCCGTTGGGTGCGCTGGCCGCCGTTGAGCAGTATCCGCTGCAGGTGACGGTGGAGGCGGTGGTGCCTTCACCCACCGGCCTGCAGATCTCGCCGGTCGGTGACTGGGCCGGGCGCGTGCAGAGCATGCGCTGGAATCTGGCCACCGAGCGGCTGGATCCGATCCGCCAGCAGCTGGACATGAAGAGCGGGCTGGGTGCGATCGTCGCCTATCTCAGCACCGAGGCCTTGTTGACCAGTGCCGGGAATCAGATCGGTCTGACCGTCTCGGTCGCGGGCCAGGAACTGGGCGTGGGTGCCGCGGCGGCCGCCGAGGTGGCGAGTGCGACCGAGGCGGCTGCCAGCAAGCGGGCGGCCGTGGAGATTCTGGCCGCCGCGCCGGGCGTGGGTGGCTATGCGCAAGGCAACTACCAGGGCAACGTCTTCATGATGTTCGAAAGCGGCACGCCCTGATCCATCGCCGCGTTCCGCCGGTGCCGTGCGGCACCTTCCGGTTCCGCACGGTACCCGCTGGCTGCGCGCGTGCCGCTTCTGTTTCGACTCTGCTGGATACCCCATGTCGCGCCTGCTTCCGTTTTCGACCGCCATGCTGCTGTCGTGTCTGACCGCGCCCGTAAGAGCGGCCCCCGCGGCGCTGGACAGCCTGCACCTGCTGGAACAGGCTGGACAGCTGCCTGATGACTTCCAGCAGCATTTCTTCGACGCGCCGCTGGTACTGCGCGTGGAGAAGGATGGTCAGTACCTGGGGGATGCACGGGCCATGCTGACGCGCGACAACGCGGTGTCGCTGCTGGACTTCGTGGAGCGCGGTGACAGCCGGCTGCCGGACGCCGAGCGGGCGCGCTGGCAGCAGGCGCTGACCACACCGCATCCGCTGGGGCCGTGCACACGTGCCTGCCCGGCAGGACTGACACGCCTGCACTACAGCCTGGAAAGCTCGCTGCTGTCCATTGCCAGTGCCGATGCCCACACATCCGACGCCGCCACACCGCGCCATCATGCGCTGCCGGATGGGGGCAGCCGGGGGTTGATCATGCACCACCAACTCAATGCCTACGCCAGCGAGGGGCAGGCCAATGCGGGCCGCTACGCGCTGGATGCCCAGGCCAGCCTGGGCAACTGGACCGTGGACGCGCACTACCAGGCCGATCGCGGCAGCGAACCCGACAGCGGGTTCCGCCACGTCGTGCAGAACCTGTACGTGCAACGCGAACTCAACGACCATTTCGTCCGCGCCGGCTGGTTCCTGCCGAACTTCCAGGGCGTCACCCGGCAACCGCGTGCCGCCAGCAGCCGGGTATTCACCACCGCGGGTGTCATGGCGGGCTCGTCCGACAGCCTGCTGGTCGAGGGCCAGGCCGCCAGCCTGTACCCGGTGTACATCACCGCCAACCGCGAAGGTCGCGTGGAGGTTTACCGCGACGGCGTGCTGATCCAGAGCCAGCCGGTACGTGCCGGGCTGCAACGTCTGGACACGCAGCGCCTTCCGGGCGGCAGCTACGAAGTGCAGTTGCGGGTCATTGAAGACGGTCGCGAAACCTCGCGCGAAACGGCGGTCATCCACAAGCCCACGCACTGGCGTGACCCGGCCCGACGGTGGCGCTACAGCGCATTCGCCGGCGTGCAGCGCAGCCTGCTGGACAGCGTGAATGACCCGCAGGCCGGCGCAGCGGGGGGCGGCGCCGTGATCAACTACCTGGCCCACGCCCGTGCCGTGGTGGGCATTGCCGTACAGCGGATTGGCAAGGCGCGGGCCACGGCCGGTTCGCTGGACTGGCAGATCAGCGACCGGGCCAGCCTGTACACCAATGCATACACCTCCAGTACCGACGGCCATGGTGCCGACATGCAGGGACTGCTGCGTTACCGGAATGGCAGTGTAATGGTGTCCCACAACCGCAGCTGGCAGGACCGGCAGGTGCTGGAGGGCCATCGCTACACAGCCGAAGAAGTGTCCCGGCTTCGCCCGGGCTGGCTGCAGACCAGTGCCATCGGCCTGAACCATCGGCTGGGCGACAGTGGTCACGTTGCCGCGCGTGTCGCGCATCAGCGCGGGGTCAGTGACGGCGTGGGCGTGGACCTGTCATTCAGTCGCCGCCAGCGCCTGTGGGGCAGCGATGCGAGCTGGCGGGTGTCGGTGTTCGACCGCCCTGGCAGCGTCAGCACGGGCATGCGCCGCAATCGCGGGGTCGACCTCAGCCTGAACATCGCGCTGGGCCGCGACGAACGCCGTCTCAGTGGCAGCCTGGGCTCACGTGCCCGCTACCAGGGTGGGCGTGATCTGTACGCCAGTGTGGGGGTGCAGCAGGCCTTCCAGCAGGGGCTAATGCAGGGCGCGGGCGTGCAGGCCACCGTCGACCGTGAAGGTGTCGGCGTCAGCGGCAACGCGCAGTTCGAGCATCCGGCCCTGCGCGGTGACGCCTATCTGCAGCGATCATCGCGGGGCGGCGAGCGCAGTGGCGGCGTGAATCTGGAAAGCACGCTGGCCGTGGGCGGCGGACACATGGCACTGACCGGAGCCGGGCATCTGGGCAGCACCCGCACCGGGATGATCGTGGATGTGCGCTCGGACGTTTCCGATGTCGCGCTGCGTGCGCATGATCGTCACGGCGGCAGCTACGTGCTGCGACCGGGCCGCAATCTGCTGCCGGCACCGGCGTATCGTGCCGGTGCGCTGCAGATCGACTTCGATGGTCGCAGTGCGCCGGCCGCCAGCATTCAACCGTCGGTGCTGCATTACCACCTGAATCGTGGCGGCGTCCTGCATGGCAAGGTCGAGGTGCTGCGCACGGTCACCGTGCTGGGGCAGGTGCGCGACGCGGCGGGAAAGCCGCTGGCCGGTGCCCGCGTTCTCAACCATGCCGGACGCGGGGTGACGGAGGCGGATGGCTTCTTCGCGCTGGAAATGAGCCGCCGCACGCCAACGCTGGAGATCCTGCACCCGCAGGTGACCGCGTGCCAGTTCACGCTGGATGGCAAGGTCACGCGCTCGCAGGGGGACGTGTGGATGGCCGGGATTCTGCGCTGTCCGCCGGCAACGCTGGCACATCGCGCTGCAGCAACCCCCGGAGAAGCACCATGATCGCCCGGGCAGTGATGGCCACGCTGTTGTCACAGCTTCTGGCCTGCACCGCGACTGCGGCGGACGTGCAGATCACCGCTGAGTTCAAACCGGATCTCAATGATCCCAGCGTGCGGTCCTTCACCAACACCACGCCGTGGACCGGCGTGTGCGCGCAGGGGCATATGGAACGATGCCGGCAGAACAACTGGTGGAGCATCGATACCCAGCTGCGCGGCAGCAAGGACGCCGTGCGCGTGACCGACTGGGGGCCGAACGGGTTCTACATCCGCATGCCGCCGCCACGCACCGTGCAGGTGACCTCGGAGGACGGGGCCAGTACGTTCGACCTGAATCTGCGCATCATCGGTGCGGCGATGCGCTACACCGACGAGGAGGGCGACGGGGCAGAGAACATCGCCTCCAGCGGCGGGGCGCGCAACTGCGACTTCGGCATCACCGGGCATGGCCCGTACACGCTGATGCGCATGCTGCTGCGACGGGATGGGGGTCAGGGGACGGCGGTGTGCTCGCTGCATTGGGTGAATACGAACAACTACGCCATTCCCATGCTCGATTTCGTCTACGCGCTGGACACGCCGGCCCCGCTGGACATGCGCAGCGGCATTTACACCGGATCCACCACCTACAGCTTCGGCGGGTCGGGGGAGGGGACCGATTTCGACCTGGGCAACGGCGTGACCCTGAGTGACCGCCTGGTGCACGTGCACTTCCGCCTGGACGTGCAGCATGCGTTCCGGCTGGACATCCCACCCGGAAGCGAGCGGGCGCTGCTGGTGCCGAAAGGCGGCTGGTCCAGTTGGAGTGAACAGGGCATCGTACCAGCGGTGCTGGAGCGGGAGCTGGCCTTCGGCCTGAGCAGCAGCGGTCATTTCAGTGTGACGCTGCACTGTCAGTTTCCTCAGCCGGACGGGCGCTGCGGCCTGCGCAACACGAGCGCCGAGGTCGACGATGCGCCGTTGGATGTGACCCTGACACTGCCGGGGTTCCGCAACGTCGCCAGCGGTGCCGCTGCCGTCGCGGTGCCGCTGTCCAGTATCGGCGCGCCGCCGGTGTTCGGGGCGGAGTCGGTGGTGATCGGACGGCCGTCACGGCTGCGTTTTGCGGTGCAGGGAAGCCCGGTCCGGTCCATGCTGGCGCACCCGGGGACGCGCTACCGCGGTGATGTCACCGTGGTGTTCGACGCCGATCCGTAGCCCGCCCAGGCATGACCTCTGGCAAGTGATACCCATTCGCATTTGCGATACACTGGGTCGATTGTGATCCCCGGTGTTGCATTTGTGTCCAGCCGCTTTCGTCTCCCGTTCCCCGTTGCGTGCCGCCGGTTCGCCACCGTCGCCATGCTGTGCATGCTTGCCATGAGCAGCGTCCACGCCCAGCAGCGCAATCCGCTGCAGAAGGTCGGCCAGACGGTGCTGGACGAACCGGCGCAGTCTTACCGTTTCGAACGTTTCGTGATCGACAGTGCCGACCATTCGCGCCGCTGGCGGGTCAACGTCGGCGTTCCGGTCGCGCCCGGCAAGGCGCCGGCCCCGGTGCTGTACATGCTGGATGGCAATGCCGCCGCGATGGTCCTGGACCAGCCGATGCTCGCCGAACTGGCCGCCAACGCCGCCCCGGTGCTGGTGTTCATCGGTTACGACAACGACCTGCGGGTGGATTCCGCGGCCCGCACCCTGGACTACACCGCGTGGATCGACGTGGCCGATGATGAAAGCGGCAAGACGGTGGCCAGCGGCGGCGGTGCGTTCCTGTTCCTGGACATGATCGAGCGCCAGATCAAGCCCGAGGTGGAAAAGCGCACCCGCATCGACCCGACGCAGCAGTCGTTATGGGGGCATTCGCTGGGTGGTCTGTTCGTCCTCAGCACCCTGTACACCCGCCCGGCGGCATTCCAGCACTACATCGCCGCCAGCCCTTCGCTGTGGTGGAGCCAGGGCGCGCCGCAGCGCGACCTGGAAAAGCAGTTCATCGACAACCGCCGCGGCCAGCCGGCGCAGCTGACGGTGATGCTGGGTGGCGATGAACGCAGCGGCAACCGCGGTGTGCGGGACATGAACAATCCGCGCGTGGTCGCACACCTGCGCCGCATCGGTGGGGCCACGCCGGACGCCGCCTGGCAGTTGAGCCAGCGCCTGGGCGACGTGCCCGGGCTGCAGGTCGGCTACCGCGAATTCCCCGGTCTGGGCCATGGCCCGATGCTGCCGGCCTCGCTGAAGGCAACCCTGAGCCAGCTGTACGGCATTGCCGACCGCAGTACGGCGGCATCGGCTGCCGACAGCGCTGCCGACTGACCCGCTTTTCCCTTACCCAGGTAGTGCGTGGCACCCCGCCACCGCCGCGTCCCAGCGGCCATGCCAAGGCAACCCATGTGACACCGCGCGGCACCGCGCGTCCCCAACAGAAGGAGTCTGACATGTCCCGATTCACCCCCTTTGCACGTACCACCCTGGCCCTTGCGCTGGCCATCGCCAGCAGCAGCGCGTTGGCCGAGCCGGTCTTCGATGCGCCGGCCAATGGCTTCCGCGGGCAGGTCAGCGCCCGTAACGAGAACGTGGTGCCGGGCAGCGAAGCGCAGGTCACCGGCCGCCAGTTCGTTCCCGGCCAGCAGATCACCCTGCTGCGCGGCGAGACCGTGCTCAACACCACGCCGGTGGTGGTCGACGCGCAGGGCAACTTCAAGGCCACGCTGACCGTGCCGGCCGACGCCGTGCCGGGCCAGCATCCGCTGGTGGTGCGCGCCAGTCAGCCGGCCGCGGCCGCGGTGACCACCCTGCGGGTGTCGCCGAACCTGCCGCTGAGCGGCGAGAAGGCGTTCAACCTGGCCTCGGGCAAGCTGGTCCAGGGCCTGTACCAGAGCGCGTACAGCCCGGCCGCGAATGCGCTGTACGTCACCTCCGCGGTGGGCCGCCCGCCGGTCACCCAGTCGCAGTTGCTGAAGGTCGACCCGAAGTCGCTGAAGGTGGTCAAGGCGATCACCCCGGCCCAGGTGCCCGACGCCAAGGGCGGCAGCGTGTATGCCGTGTATGGCGTGGGCGTGGATGATGCCAACGGCAACGTGTGGGTCAGCAACACCCGCCAGGACACGGTGGCGGTGTACCGCCAGTCCGATCTTGGCCTGGTGCATCAGTTCCCGGTGGGAACCGTGCCGCACGCCCGCGACGTGGTGATCGACAGCCAGCGCGGAAAGGTGTTCGCCTCTGCCACCGGTGAAGACCACCTGTCGGTGTTCGATGCGAAGACGCTGAAGGCCCTGGAGCCGATCACCCTGGAAACGGGCGTGGATGACGGCAAGTTCGTGCCGATGAGCCTGACCCTCGACGCTGCCGGCGGCAAGCTCTACACCGTCAGCATGGGCACCCCGGAAGCGGCGGTGATCGACGTGGCCAGCGGCAAGGTCGACAAGGTCATCGCGCTGGGCAATGCGATCAGTGCGTCAGGCGTGGCCGTGGACGCGAAGAACAACCGCCTGTATGTGGCCTCGCAGGGCAGCGACAACCTGCTTATCGTGGATATCGCCAGCGGCAAGGTGCTGCACGATGTCGCGGTGGGTGCCGGTGCACTGAACGTGGCGTTCGAGCCGGTGTCCGGCCTGGCCTACGTGACCAATCGCGGCGCGGGCACGGTCACCGTGGTCGACGGCAATGGCCAGGTGGTCGGTAATCTGGACGGTGGCACCTTCCCCAACCACGTCAGTGAAGACGGCAAGGGCAACGTGTTCGCGGTCAACAAGTCGCGCGGGGCGGAAGACCCCAAGGGTGATCGCGTGACCCGCATCGCCAAGCGCCGCTGAGCGGACACCGCTGAATGAACACCGCTGAGTAAGCACCGCGCACGGGGCAGCCGCCTCGTGCGCTTTTCTGGAGAGTGATGATGCGCCTACCGTTCAACCCCCGCCCATCGCTGCTGGTGCTGGCACTGGCGGCTTGCTTGAGCGCCTGCGGCGACAAGCCGGCACCGGCTGCGCCCAGTCAATCCGCGCCGGAAACCGCTGCAGCCCCCGGCCGGGCCGAGGCGCTGCCGACGGGCTGGCAGCGTGTGGCCGGCACTGACGTGCCCGGCGCGCAGGGACTGACGCCGGTGCTGCCGGTGACAGTGACGTCCGATGACGGTGCCTCGGTCACGGTCACCGATACGTCGAAGATCGTCGCCGGCGGCGACGACGTCATTGCGGTGATCGAGGCGCTGGGCATGGGCGGCCAGGTCTATGCCGCACCCCTGCGCTCGGCCACGGAATCCGGACGCAACGCGCCGAAG
Organism: Stenotrophomonas maltophilia; assembly: GCA_002387845.1. Lineage (GTDB taxonomy): Bacteria > Pseudomonadota > Gammaproteobacteria > Xanthomonadales > Xanthomonadaceae > Stenotrophomonas > Stenotrophomonas maltophilia_AG. The sequence continues at coordinate 36,009 of DGLB01000066.1, forward strand.
CAGTTCCTGTTCAACCGCACCACCGGTGTGGAAGGCGTGCTGAGCCTGGAAGGTTCGCTGTTCGTGGGCAACAGCCTGCGCCGGCACACTGAGCTGGCGAAGAAACTGCGCGGCGCGGGTGAGGCGGCGGTGGTGGTGGACGACCTGCAGCCGGCCCCCGACAAGGTGCGCAAGGTGGCGGCGGCGCTGGGCGCGGCGGAGGCCGGCGAGGCGCTGGCGGCGCAGGTGCAGGCGCAGCTGGATGAAGCGGCGGCGGTGGCGAAGGCCAGCGCGCAGCATCCGCGGGTGATCCATCTTTCGGCCACGGGGGCAGGCGGCGCGCCGACGGTTGCCGGTGCGGACAGTGCCTCGGGCAAGCTGATCGCGCTGGCCGGTGGGGTGAACATCGGCACCGAGGCCGGCGTGCAGAACTATTCCGCGCTGAGCAATGAAGGCGTGGTGGCGGCGGCACCGGACGTGATCCTGGTGACCGAGAACGATCTGCAGTTGTTCGGTGGCGAAGCGGGGTTGTGGAAGGCGTATCCGACGCTGAAGCAGACGCCGGCGGGTGCGGCCAACCGGGTGTGGGTGATGCCGGACGTGCAGCTGAAATCGACCAGCGTGGGCTCGGGCAGTGGTGCACTGGCGCTGGCCAAGGCACTGGCGGCGTTGCCGACGCCGTGATGCGCCGTCGTACCCGACGCAGCGCCGGCGGCTGGGTGCTGCTGGCCATGGCGCTGGCGCTGCTGGGGGCGATCCTGGCGTCGTTCGCGGTCGGCCCGCTGCGCCTGCCGCCGCTGGAGGTCGTGCAGGCGATCGGGGTGAAGCTGGGCTGGGTGGACCCGGCACAGGTGAGCACGCGCGATCTGGCGGTGGTGTGGAACCTGCGGATTCCGCGCGCCCTGCTGGGCGCGCTGGTGGGGGCCTCGCTGGCCATGGCCGGTGCCAGCCTGCAGGGACTGTTCGGCAACCCGCTGGCCGACCCGGGAATCGTGGGGGTGACTCAGGGCGCTGCGTTGGGTGCGGTTGCGGCGATTGTGCTGGGGGCAGGCAGCGTCGGCGGCTGGACCTTGCCGCTGGCGGCGTTTGCCGGCGGTGCGGCGGCGATCAGCCTGACCTATGCACTGGCGCGGCCGGGCCGCAACAGTGGCACGGCCACGTTGTTGCTGGTGGGTATCGCGATGGCGGCGTTCTGTTCGGCGGCGATCGGGTTCCTGACCTACATCGCCAGCGAGAGCGAGCTGCAGTCGTTGGTGTTCTGGCAGATGGGGTCGCTGGCCCAGGCCGACTGGGCCGATGTGGCGGCGGCGACGCCGGTGTTCGTGCTGGGCACACTGGCGCTGCTGCGTCTGGCGACACCCCTGGACATGCTGGCGCTGGGGGAGCGCCAGGCCCAGCACCTGGGCCTGGACGTGCAGCGCATGCGGTTGAAGCTGATTGCGTTCAGCGCCTTGCTGGTGGGGGCGGCGGTGGCATTCGCGGGGTCGATTGGCTTCGTCGGCCTGGTGGTGCCGCATGTGGTGCGGATGCTGGTCGGCCCGGGGCACCGCTGGCTGCTGCCGGTGTCGGCCGTTACCGGGGCGCTGCTGATCGTGGTGGCTGACACGGCCGCGCGCACGCTGGACCCGCCCGCGGAGATTCCGCTGGGGCTGTTCTCGGCGGCACTGGGTGCCCCGTTCTTCCTGTGGCTGGTCCTGCACCAGCGGCGGAGCGGGGCGGTATGAGCACACCGTTCCTGCACCTGCAAGGGGTCGGCCTGCGCTATGGGGAGCGCGCGATCCTGCACGACATCACCCTGGGGTTCTCGCCGGGCACGCTGACCGCGCTGGTGGGGCCTAACGGGGCGGGGAAATCGACCCTGCTGGCGGTGGCGGCGGGGGACGTGGCCGCCGACGCGGGGCAGGTGATCCTGCACGACCAGCCCATCGGGCACTGGAAGGCCAAAGCGCTGGCGCGGGAGCGCGCGGTGATGCCGCAGGATCACGCGGTGCGTTTTGCATTCACGGTGGACGAAGTGGTGGCGATGGGGCGGCTGCCCCACCCGGCGGACCCGTCGCGTGACGCGGCGTTGATCGAGTCGGCACTCGACAAGGCGGAGATGCAGGGCTTGCGCACACGCGAAGTACGTACGTTGTCAGGTGGCGAGGCCGCGCGTGCGACCTTCGCCCGCGTGCTGACCCAGGATACGCCGTTGCTGCTGCTGGACGAGCCGACGGCGGCATTGGACCTGCGCCATCAGGAACGCACCTTGCGTGCGGTGCGCGAACTGGCAAACAACGGTGCCTGCGTGATCGTGGTGGTGCACGACCTGAACCTGGCCGCGGGCTACGCAGACCGCATCGTGCTGCTGGAGCAGGGCCGGGTCGCGGCGGACGGCACGCCTGACGAAGTCCTCACCCGCGAGCACATCGAACGCGTGTACCACCAGCCCGTGCTGGTACTGCGCCATCCCCAGCGCGACGTGCCGCTGGTGGTGGTGGCGGATTCCTGATCGCTGGCATTTCGCCAGCAGCTCGGATTGCATGGTGCACGCCAACAACTCGGATTGCATGGTGCACGCCGACAACTCGGATTGCATGGTGCGCGCCGACAACTCGGATTGCATGGTCCGCGCCGACAACTCTGATTGCATGGTGCACGTAGAGCCGGGCTTGCCCGGCTGCTGTTGGATTCGTGCGAACAGCCCTCGACTCACCGTATCCCTGGCTTGGCGGCTCGGGACGGGCGTTCCGGGGGACGGCGCAAGTACGTCCATGTAGCCTCGGTCGCCGCATCCATGCGGCTCACGCCCCCTCCAGCCC
>DGLB01000066.1:38878-61419 GCA_002387845.1 Stenotrophomonas maltophilia
GCGACCGACCCTACCGGACCTCGTGCAATGGGATGTGCGGACGGCTTTTGATGTTCCGTGGCCCGGGCACGCCCAAACACGGAAACCGATGACCGAGGGCTGTTCGCCAAAAACCAACAGCAGCCGGGCAAGCCCGGCTCTACGTAGTGCGTGGCATCACCAGCCGAACGTCGCCGTCGCCATCACCGTGCGGCCGCTGCCGTAGTAGCAGGAGGAGACGCCGGTGCAGGTGGAGACGTAGCGCTTGTCCGCGAGGTTGCTGGCGTTGAGTGCCAGCTGGACGTGGGTGCTGCCGCGCTGGCCCAGGTCGTAACGGATGGCCGCGTCGAGCAGGGTGTAGGAGGGGATGCGGTACAGGTTGGCGCTGTCGCCGTAGCTTTCGCCGTTGTAGCGCGCGCCTGCGGCCAGGCTCAGCCCGCGCAGCGCGCCGGCCTGGAAGGTGTAGTCGGCCCAGAACGAGGCCGTGTAGTCCGGCACCATCGCCAGCTGCTTGCCGGCGTACGCGCTGGACCGGATCATTTCCGAATCCATCCGCGAGGCCGCGCCGATCAGGCTGAAGCCTTCGAACGGCGTGATGCGGCCTTCCAGTTCAATGCCACGCACGCGACCTTCGTCGCCCTGGATCGAACAGGTGGTGGTGCCCGTGCTGCCACAGTTGCGATGCGCCGGATTCGGATCGTCCACGATCATGTTCTGCTGGCGCAGGTCGTACACCGCCAGCGTCAGCAGACCGTCCACGTTCGCCGGCTGGTACTTCAGGCCCGCTTCCCATTGTTCGCCGGTGACCGGGTCGAACGCCGTGCGGGTGAAGCTGTCCAGCGGCGACTTGGTCGACGGCTGGAACGACTCGGCGTAACTCACGTACGGTGTCAGCCCGTTCTCGAACACATACAGCACGCCCGCGCGGCCGGTGAACGCCTCGTTCTTGATCACATTGTGCGGACCCGGCTGGGAGATGCCGGTGGCGATGTTGCGGGTCGCGCTCAGTGTGTCGTCCTTGGTCCAGTCATAGCGCCCCCCCAGCGTGAAACGCCAGTTCGCCACCGCCAGTTGGTCCTGCAGGTACACACCGCTCTGGCGGTTCACCCCTGCCGTCGGTGTCTCCGTGCTCACCGTCGGCTGGTAGTTGTAGTACACCGGATTGAACACATCGATCGCGCGCGGGTTGCTCATCGCGCTGCGCACGCCTTCCCAGTCCGCCCGCTGCCAGTCCCAGCCCAGCAGCAGGGTGTGGTCCACGGCACCGGTGCTGAAGCGTGCCTGCAGGCGTGTGTCGAAGGTATCGCCGTCGGAATCGCCGGTGCCCTGGACGCCACGGCGGTTCTGGGTGCGGCCATCGGCGTTGAGCGCGCCGAAGGTGACCACGCCCCGGTACAACGAATCCACGTGGGTGCGACGTGCGTTCTGGATCAGGCTCAGATGGTCGTTGAACGCATGCTCGAACATCCAGCCGGCCGTCCACAAGGTGCGGTCGAAGGTGTTCCAGCCCGGCTCGCCGATGAACGTGGTGTTCTTCATGTAGCCGTACTGGGTCGGCTGCAGCGTGCCTGCCATCGGCAGGAACTGGTAGGTCGAGCCCCCGTCATCCTTCTGGTACATGCCCAGCAGGGTCAGGCGGGTGCGCTCGGCAATCTGCCAGGTGTAGCTCGGCGCGAGGAACCAGTGTTCCTGCTCGGTGTGTTTGATCTGGGTGTTGCCGTTGCGGTACAGCCCGACCAGGCGGCCCAGATGCGCGTTGTCCGCGCTGCCCGCACCGACGTCGAACGCTGCGCTGTACTGGCCATTCGCATCCACGCCCAGGCGCAGCAGCTGCTCCTGGTCCGGTGTGGGGGTCTTGCTGACCTGGTTGACCATGCCACCCGGTGCCATCTGCCCATACATCACGGCGGAGGGGCCCTTGAGCACCTCCACGCGGGCCAGGTTCCAGCTGTCGAACATGCTGCGGTTCCACTGGCTGCCCTGCGGCGCGCGCATGCCGTCCAGGGTGACATTGTTCGCCCAGCTGCCGGCGTCAAACCCACGGATGCGGAAGTCGTCCACACGGTTGTCGATGCCGCTGCTTTCCAGGCTGACACCGGCGACATAACGCATGGCGTCGTTGAGCGACTGCACGCCGCGCGCGTCCAGCTCGGCGCGCTCGATCACCGACACCGACTGTGCGGTCTCGGCGATCGCGGTGCTGGTCTTGGTCGCACCGCTGGTGCTGTTGGTGGTGCGGTAGGCGTTGACCTGGACGCTGTCGAGATCCGTAGCGTTCTGGGCGAAGGCGGCGGGTGCAGCCACGACCAGGACGCAGGCAAGCGCAAGCCGGTTGGGCGACAACCGAGGGAGACGGGCAGGGGAGAAAGACATGGGGCACTCGATGTTCGGAAGGGGCGCAGGCGCTGGCCTGTGCGCGCGAACCGAAGCGGCTACCAGCGTCGAAACCGTCGTGAATACGACGTTGCGTGACGCATTGTAAAAGTTAAACCGGGATGATGCAATTGCGACCTATTCGCATATACAAAAGTCGTTGCCCGAAGGGTTGTTGCACATGCGGGCTTGTACTGGTCGGATGATCGCCTGTGTTCCATATTTGAGTGCAATCTTCGCTTGCATCCGGCCCCGGGAGGTCTAGAATGCGCCCCATACCCCGGACCTGAACCGACATGACCTCGATGCCGCTCCTGACGTTTTTTACCCAGAACCGCGTTCGCGCGGAACGGGCGCGTCTGCCCTGCGGCTCAGGCGGCTGACCGGTTTACCGGTCACCTCACAGATCCCAGACAGAGCGCCCATCGGGCGCTCTTTTCGTTTCAGCCACAACAGACTTCAGATGACCAAGGAGAACGTGCCATGCACCTGATTGCCGAGCCCCAAATCTGGCCGCACGCCTGTTAGCCAATGGCGGCGTGCGGCTCTTCCAATGTTGGCAACGAGATCGCATTCCATGAACACCCAGAACACCCTCAATCTTCGGCGCAACCTCGGCATCATTGCCCATATCGACGCCGGCAAGACCACCCTCACCGAACGCCTGCTATGGAAAACCGGCGAGATCCATCGCGTGGGCGAAGTCCACGACGGCGCGACCACCACCGATTTTTCGGCGATCGAGCGCGAGCGTGGCATCACCATCGGAGCCGCTGCGGTGCAGGCGCACTGGGCCCCGCGTGACCAGCCTACCCACCACCTGACCCTGATCGACACGCCCGGGCACATCGACTTCGCGATTGAAGTGGAGCGCTCGCTGCGCGTGCTGGATGGCGCGGTCGCGGTGTTCTCCGCGGTCGATGGCGTGCAGCCACAATCGGAGACGGTGTGGCACCAGGCGCGACGTCACGGTGTGCCGCTGATTGCGTTCGTCAACAAGATGGACCGCATTGGTGCGTCCTTCGAACGCGTGCTGGACCAGTTGCAGGACAAGCTGCAGGCGCGACCGTGGGCGCTGGGCGTTCCGTTCGGGGCCGAATCGGCGTTCAGCGGCTGGGTCGACCTGGTCGATCGCAGCGTGGTGCGCTGGGACGAGGCCGGTACGCCCACCCGTACGGGCTGGAGCGCGGACGAGCAGGCTCAGTGGGAGCCGGCACGTGCACGCCTGGTCGAATCGGTGGCTGACCACGACGAGTTGCTGGCGGACCTGTGGCTGGGCGGTGGCGAGGTCGGTGCGCCGGCCCTGCGTGCAGCGCTGCGCCGGGCCACGCTGGCCGGTGCCGGTGTGCCGGTGCTGGCGGGCGCGGCGGTCAAGAGCAAGGGGATTGAAACCCTGCTCGACGCCATCGTCGACTATCTGCCTGCGCCGGAAGATCGGCCTGCCGTGGTCGCTGAAGACGCCCAGGGTGAGGTGGTGCTGCCGCCGGATTCGAACGGTTCGCTGGCGGCACTGCTGTTCAAGATCACGCATCAGCATCACGGTGCGCTGAGCTTCGTACGCCTGTACTCGGGCACGCTGAAGGTGGGCGATTCGCTGGCCAGTTCGCAGCATCCGCAGGGACGGCGGGTGAGCCGGCTGGTGCGCGTGCAGGCCGACCAGACCCACGACATCCAGCAGGCCGTGGCCGGCGACATCGTGGCCGTGCTTGGCTGGAAGGACGCGGTGAGCGGTGAAACGCTCAGTGCACCGGCACACCCGCTGCGGCTGGACGCGATCCAGGCGCAGCAGGCGGTGCTGGCGTGGCGGCTGACCGCTGAAAAGGCGGCCGACCTGATCCGCATCAGCCAGGGCCTGGCCAGCCTGGCCCAGGAAGACCCGTCGTTCCGCGTCGACACCGATGCGGACACCGGTGAAACCCTAGTCTGGGGCATGGGCGAGCTGCACCTGGAGGTCATGGTGGAACGCCTGCGCACGGAGTGGAATGTCAACGTGCGTACCGGCGCGCCGCGCGTGGCCTACCAGGAGACGCCGCGACAGGTCGTGCGTGCGGTGGAAGGCAAGGTGGTCAAGCAGACCGGCGGTTCGGGTCAGTTTGCCCGCGTGGTGATCGACGTGGCCCCGCGCGAGGACGGCGAGGTGAGCTTCGAGGATCGCACCGTGGGCGGGGTGATTCCACGTGGGTTTGTCTCGGCAGTGGAAAAGGGCGTGCGCGCAGCGCTGTCGGAAGGCCCGCAGGGCCATCCGGTGGTGGGGCTCACGGTGACCCTGATCGACGGCCAGACCCATGCCAAGGATTCCTCGGACATGGCCTTCCATCGCGCCGGCGCGGAAGCAGTGAAAGCCGCACTGGTGCAGGGGGGCACGCGTTTGCTGGAACCGGTGATGGAGATCGCCATCCATGTGCCTTCGGTGCATGTGGGCGACGTGGTCGGCGACCTCAACCGTCGCCACGGGCGGGTGTCCTCGATCGATGACCTGGGCGGTCGTGCCGAGGTGGTCGGAATGGCACCGCTGGCGCAGTTGTCCGGTTACACCACGGCGCTGCGATCGCTGACCCAGGGGCGGGCATCGAGTGACATGCGCTTCACCGGTTACGAGGAAGTGCAGGCCGCATGAAGCGGGAAGGGGGGCCGGGTGACCGGCTCCCCTTTTTTGTCATCGGATTCCGGCGACATGCAGGGCGTGTCGTTACAATGGGGCAACATTGCAACTGGAACACCGCTCAATGGCCACTTCGCATTTCTATCCGGTGGGTACGCCCGGCCAGCCTTGGGGCGATGAGGAACGCACGCAGTGGCGTCAGCGGCAGATCGTCCAGCGCAGCCATGCGCGCGACGTGGTTGCGGCCGTGCAGGACCTGCCCGGCACGTTGAACGTGGTGCAGTACGGTGAGCTGGAGACCGGGCCGGACCGTTATCCGTTGCTGGCCGTGGTCAGCCGTGACTGGAATGAGGCGCTGCCGACCGCGCTGGTGACCGGTGGCGTGCATGGCTATGAAACCAGTGGCGTGCACGGTGCGCTGCAGTTCCTGCAGCAGCATGCCGGCGCGTATGCGGGCAGGCTCAACCTGGTCGTGGTGCCCTGCGTGTGCCCGTGGGGTTACGAGCGCATCCAGCGCTGGAACCACGATGCGGTGGATCCCAACCGCAGCTTCCGCAACGGCGGCCTGATCGTCGAGTCGGCGGCACTGATGAACTGGATCAGCGCGCAGGGCATTGCGCCCCTGGTCCACCTCGACCTGCACGAAACCACCGACAGTGACGCGCATGAATTTGATCCTGCGCTCGCCTCGCGTGATGGCAAGGCGTGGGTGCCGGAATCCATCCCCGATGGCTTCTATGTCATCGGCAATAGTGAGAATCCCGAGCATGCGTTCCAGAAGGCGCTCATCGCCGCAGTGGAACCTATCACCCATATCGCCCCCGCGGATGCGCAGGGGCACCTGGTGGGCCTGCCGCTGCAGTCGCACGGCGTGGTCTGGGGGGAGTCGCGTTCGATCGGGGCCTGCGCCGGCTTCACCGATGCCCGGTTTGCCACCACCACTGAAGTGTATCCGGACAGCCCGCGCACCAGCGCCAAGGAATGCAATGCGGCCCAGGTGGCGGCAGTGCGCGCCGGACTGGATTTCGCGTTGGCGGCGCGCTGATCCGTGACCGCCCGCACGGGAACCAGTGCCACGCCGAATCCTGCGGCGGCGGATGATGGCGACGCGCTGCATTTCTGCAGCACGTGTGCGCTCTCCGAGGCCTGCATGTCGCAGGGCTACGACAAGCACGCGCTCGGCGAGCTGCATGTGCTGGTTGACCACGTCGGGCCGTTCAAGACCGACGAGTATCTGTTCCGTGCCGGAGATCCGTTCGACGCCATTGCCGCGGTGCGTGCCGGCATGGTCAAGACCTTCCTGGTCGACAGCCAGGGGGTGGAGCAGGTGCTGGGTTTCAGCCTGCCGGGCGAGGTGATCGGCCTCAACGCGATTCATGGAGCCCGCTACCCGTGCAACGCGGTGGCATTGGACACGGTGTATCTGTGCCGGTTCTCGTTCCCCAAGATGAGCGTGCTGGCCAGCCGCATGCCGGGGTTGCAGGCGCGGTTGTTCAGCCTGCTCAGTGCGGAGATCGGCAAAGTCACCACGCTGGCGGCCAATCAGCGGTCGGATGCGCGCCTGGCGGCGTTTCTGCTGGACCTGTCCGCGCGTTATGCGCAACGCGGCTTCTCGGCAACGCGATTCAACTTGACCATGACCAAGCTGGACATCGCCAACTATCTGCGCATGGCACCGGAAACCACCAGCCGGGTGCTGCGGAGGTTCAGTGACGAACAGATCATTGCGGTGAACCAGCGTGAGATCGTGCTGCTGCAGCCCGAGCGCCTGCACGCACTGGCCGACGTGGCCTCGCCGCCATCGGCCGTAGAGCGGGGCTTGCCCCGCTGATTTTCGCGGTGAGGCGTGAAGCAGCCGGGCAAGCCCGGCTCTACTTTTCGCGGTGAGGCGTGAGGCAGCCGGGCAAGCCCGGCTCTACTCAATACAGCTCGCAGTGCAGCCGGCCCTGTTCATGCAGCTGCCTCCAGGTAGCCGTACCCAACTGGTTGATGGCCTGCTGCAATGCACCGTCCAGATGTCGCTTGTTGCCGCACAGGTACAGGTGTGCACCGCGCTCGATCAGGTCGACCACCGCGTCGGCCTGGTCAGCCAATGCGTGCTGCACGTAGTATTTTTCACTGCCGTCGCGTGAGAACGCGGTGTGCAACCGGGTGATCCAGCCTTGTTCCTGCCAGGCCTGCAACTGCGGCTGGTACAGAAAGTCCTGGGCACGGTGTTTCTCACCAAACACCATATGCACTTCGCGCGGTGTTCCGGCATTGGCCAGTTCCTGCACCAGTCCCATCAGGGGCGCGATGCCCGTCCCGGTGCCGACCATCAGCAAGGGGGCCGCGCTGTCGGCCGCCAGATGGAAGCCCGGATTGGAACGGCAATACACCTTCGCCGTTGCGTCGCCGTGCAGCAGACCGGACGTGGCGGTACCCACGCGCTCGCGCCCATTGCGCAGATAGCGCACCTCGCGGATGCACAGACTGACGCTGTCGCCGCCTGACGAGGCAATGGAGTAGGCGCGCGGCAGGCACGGCGACAGCTTCTCCAGCAGCGCGGCCAGCGGAACGTTGTCGGGGGTGGCGTGGTCGCTCAGCACGTCCAGCAGGTCGGCGCCGTGAAGATAGGCCTCCAACGCAGGGCGCTGGCTCGACTTCAGCAGGTCTTTCAGTGGCTCACTGCCGCTCATCCGGGCCAGGTCGCGCAGCAGCCCCTTGCCCAGTTGACGCAGTTCACGATGGCGCAGCAGTTCGGCCGCGGCAGGGTCGCCGTACCAGTCCGCCAGCGCCTGCAGCAATGCCGGGTCGTTGCGGGGTACGACATGCAGGGTGTCCCCGGCACGCCAGTGCATGCCGCTGCCGCGCAGGTCCAGCTGGACCTGCCACGCGGCGGGCTCACTGAGGCTGAGCCGCCGGCGTTCGATGACCGGTGCAGCGAACGCATCGTCGGCGCTGTAGGCGCTGACCTGCAGCTGCAGGTCGCGACCCGCATCCGGACTGCCGTTGAGTACCTCGCCCAGCACCGGTGCCCACTGCGCGAAGAAGCCTTCATAACCGGCATCGGCATCCACACGCTGCAGCAGCGGTTGTGCCTGCTTTGCGCCGAGCAGGGCATCGAGTGCCTTGGTGAAGCCGCAGAACCGGGGGTACCCGGTGTCGCCCAGGCCGAACACCGCATAGCGCAACCCGGGCAAGGAAGGGTGCTGGCGCAGCGCGTCGGCGAAGCGTTCGGCATTGGCCGGCGGCTCGCCGTCACCAAAGGAACTCGACACCGCCAGCAGCACGTCGCCCGACCCCAGCCCGGCAACGTCGATATCGTTGAAGGGCAGCACCTGTGGGGCGTGCGCGCTCAAGGCCGGAAACGTGCCCAAGCGCAGCGCCAGGGCACGCGCATTGCCGGACTCGGAGCCGTAGCCCACCAGTACGCGGCGGATCGGAGACATGTTCAGGCCGCCTCGTAGAAGTCGTCGAACTTTTCCTTGCTGAACTCCACCGCATCGAAGTTCGTCATCAGGTCGTTCACCACACGGCGGACGCTGATGTAGCCATTGATCTGACCCGCGTCGTCGAACAAGGGCTGCACCGTGGTGTCAACGACATACAGGACGCCACCCTTGCCGAGGTTGGGGACGATGCCGGTCCAGGTCTTTCCGGCCTTGATGGTGTCCCACATGTCCTTGTACACGGCCTTGGGCACATCCGGGTGACGCACCATGCTGTGCGGCTGGCCGATCAGTTCCTCGCGCTTGAAGCCGGTCAGGCTGCAGAACAGGTCATTGGCATAGGTGATGTTGCCCTGCAGATCGGTGGTGGAAATGACCATCACGTTCTGTACGGCATCAAGGAGCTGGGCAGTGCTGGGCTGGTACGACATCGGGTGTTCCTCATGGTGTGGGCGGTGGTCCCCGCACCACCAGCATGCGCAGCCCAGCGGTTTCAGGGCATGACATTGGTCAAGGCGGTGCCAGCTTGGGCTGCGGCACGGTGTCGCAGGGGCGCTACCGTAGTTTCCTGCGTAGAACTACTGACGCCGGGCGCGGAGGGTTCCTGCATGATCGGCAGGACGTCCTTGCTGAATACCGGTGGCTGCCATGAATTCCACTGTCGTCAAGATGACGCGCGCCCAACTCACCGCCATGGTGGTGGGCGGCATGATCGGCGCGGGCATCTTCTCCCTGCCGCGCACCTTTGCCGGTGCGACCGGGCCACTGGGCGCGGTGGTGGCGTGGCTGATTGCCGGGCTGGGCATGTACACGCTGGCGCGGGTGTTCCAGATGCTGGCCGAACGCAAGCCCGCGCTGGATGCCGGCGTGTTCGCCTATGCCAAGGAAGGATTCGGCGACTACCCGGGCTTTCTGTCCGCCTTCGGTTACTGGATCGGCAGCTGCATCGGCAATGTCTCGTACTGGGTGCTGATCAAGTCCACGCTGGGCGCGTTCTTCCCGGTGTTTGGTGACGGCAACACGGTGGTCGCCATCCTGGTCGCTTCAATCGGCATCTGGCTGTTCCATTTCATGATCCTGCGCGGCGTGCAGCAGGCGGCGGCGATCAACAAGATCGTCACCATTGCCAAGGTGATTCCGATCCTGGTGTTCCTGGCGATCATGGCGTTCGCCTTCAAGATGGACATGTTCCAGTTCAATTTCTATGGCGGTGACCTCACCGGCAGCATATTCGAGCAGGTCCGCGCCACCATGCTGGTCACGGTGTTCGTGTTCCTGGGCATCGAAGGCGCAAGCGTCTACTCGCGCTACGCGAAGGACCGCTCCGACGTAGGTGCGGCAACCGTGACCGGCTTCCTGGTGGTGACCACGCTGATGGTGCTGGTCACCTTGCTGCCGTATGCGGTGATTCCGCGGGCGGATATTGCGGCCATGCGGCAGCCATCGATGGCCGCGTTGCTGGAGGCGGTGGTCGGGCACTGGGGCGCGGTGTTCGTCAGCGTGGGCCTGCTGGTCTCGGTGTTGGGCGCTTACCTGACCTGGTCGCTGATCTGCGCGGAGGTGTTGTCGGCCGCGGCGCGCACCCGCGACATGCCCAAGGTGTTCGCGCGTGAGAACGCCAATGGGGTGCCGTCGGCCGCGCTGTGGGCCACCAACATCATCATCCAGCTGATCGTGATCAGTACCTACTGGTCGCGCGATGCTTTCTCGCTGATGCTCAACCTGACCAGCGCGATGTCGCTGATTCCGTTCCTGCTGGTGGCCGCGTATGGCCTGCAGGTCACCCGCCGGGGCGAGACCTACGACGTGCGCCCGCAGGAGCGCAACCGCGATCTGATTCTGGCGATACTGGCGACGATCTACACCACGTTCCTGCTGTACGCAGGCGGGATCGAGTTCATCGTGCTGTCGGCGGTGCTGTATGCCCCCGGCAGCCTGCTGTACCTGTGGGCACGGCGGGAGCAGGGGGCGAAGGTGTTCAACAAGCCGTCCGACGTGGTGATTCTGGCGCTGGCGGTGATCGCGGCGGCCGTGGGCGTCTACTGGATCGCCACCGGCTACATCCAGATCTGACCGCGTGCACCGGTTGCTGCCACGGCGATGAGTCCGCCCTCCGACCGCCGCACGTTGAGCCTGCTCGAGCTGACCGCGCTGGTGGTCGGTTCGATGATCGGGTCGGGGATCTTCGCGCTGCCGGCCGCATTCGCCACCCGGACCGGCATCTACGGTGCCCTGCTGGCGTGGGCGATCGCCGGCACCGGCATGCTGATGCTGGCACTGGTGTTCCAGTCGTTGTCGCGGCTGAAGCCGGAACTGGACACGGGCATCTATGCCTATGCGCGGGCCGGTTTTGGTGACTTTGCCGGGCTGCTGTCGGCGGTAGGCTACTGGCTGGGCTGCTGCCTGGCCGATGTGGCGTGCCTGATCCTGATCAAGGCCACGCTCGGGCTGTTCTTCCCGGTGTTCGGCGACGGCAGCAACGCACTGTCAATCGTGTGTGCCTCGCTGCTGCTGTGGGGGTTCCACTTCCTGATCCTGCGTGGCATCAAGGAAGCCGCATTCCTGAACACCGTCGCCACGGTGGCCAAACTGGTGCCGCTGGCGGTGTTCGTGGTGTTCGTGGTGCAGGGCTTCCGCGCCGATGTGTTCGCACTGAACCTGTGGGGTGGGGACGCGCCCGGGGCGGACACTCTGCTGCGACAGGTGCGCGGAACGTTGCTGCTGACCGTGTTCGTCTTCGTCGGTATCGAAGGGGCCAGCGTTTACTCGCGGTACGCGCGCCGGCGCGCGGACGTGGGCATTGCCACGGTGGCCGGGTTCCTGGGCGTGCTGTGCCTGCTGGTGATGGTGACGGTGCTGTCCTACGGCATCCTGCTGCGTCCGGACCTGGCCGCGCTGCGTAATCCGTCGATGGCCGGGGTGATGGAGGCGGTGGCAGGACGCTGGGGCGCCGTGTTCATCAGCGTCGGGCTGCTGGTGTCGGTGCTGGGCAACTATCTGTCGTGGTCGTTGCTGGCAGCGGAGGTGCTGCATTCGGCAGCGCTCAACGACGCCATGCCGCGCGCACTGGCCGGTGAGAACCGGGCCGGGGTGCCGAGCACCGCATTATGGCTGACCAATGGGGTGATCCAGCTGTTCCTGCTGGTGAGCTGGTTCGCCGAATACGCGTTCACCCTGGCCTTGATGATGACCAGCGCGATGACGCTGGTTCCGTACCTGCTGGTGGCCGCGTATCAGTTGAAACTTGCGCTGGGCGGGCAGGGTGGGGGCGAGGCGGCATCCGCCGCCCGGATGCGCTGGATCGCCGGCGGCGCGACGGTCTACACCGCGGCGATGCTACTGGCCGGGGGCAGCCGCTATCTGCTGCTGTCCAGTCTGCTGTATCTGCCCGGCGCGCTGCTGTTCTGGGCGTGGCAGCGGCACCGGGGCATTGCATTCCGTCCCGCCGAGACGCTGGTGCTCGGGCTGCTTGCCGGCATGGCAGCCGTGGCGCTGTTCGGTCTGGTCAGTGGGCGGTTGCAGCTGTGAACGTGCCGACGCGGCCACGGGTGCCCTCCTGGTTGCAGCACGCGGTTCGACCGTGGCGCGGCCCGTTATGCCGTACCGGAGAGGTGCTGGGTGCCTTGTGCTTCATGGCGTCATTGACCCCCAGCCTGGTGCCGCGTGGCTACATCGCGCAGGGCCTGCTGAGCGGTGTGTGTTTCTCGATGGGTTATCTGCTGGGGGTGGGCCTGTCCGGTGGCTGGCGGTTGCTGCAGTTGCCGGAGCTGGGTCGGGGCCGGCTGCAGCGGGTACTGCGCGGGTTGCCCCTGGCCTGCCTGCTCGGCTGCGCGGTGCTGGTGTGGTGGGTGCGTCCGTGGCAGGACGCGGTGCGTGCGGTGATGGGGCTGGCTCCGATGGAGCAGGCCTATTCGCTGCGGCTGTTGCTGATCGCGCTGGTCACCTTCGCGGTGCTGTTGGCGGTGGGGCGGGCCTTTGCCTGGGTGGCGCGCCGCGTCGGCAGGGCCGCGCGCCGGCGCGTTCCGGCCCCCGTGGCCGGCGTCGTCGGCATCAGCGTGGCGGCGGTGCTGTTCTTCTTTCTGGCCAATGGTGTGCTGTTACGCGGCGCGCTGCACCTGGCCGATGCGTCATTTCGCCAGGCCGATGCGCTGATTCCACCTGATCAGCGTGCCCCGACCGATGCGCTGCAGACCGGTGGACCGGGTTCCTGGGTGAGTTGGGAGCAGATGGGCCGCGCCGGCCGCGAGTTCGCCAGCGGTGGCCCCTCGGCTGAAGAGATAGCGTCGTTGATGGGCCGGCCGGCACTGCGCCCGCTGCGGGTTTACGTGGGCCTGCCTGCGGCGGACACGGCGCAGGCACGGGCGCGCCTGGCACTGCGCGAGCTGCAGCGGCAGGGCGGGTTCCAGCGCGGCACCCTGGTGGTGATCACCCCCACCGGCACCGGATGGGTCGATCCAGCCGCGGTGGACAGCCTGGAGGTGCTGCTGCGCGGTGACGTGGCCAGTGTGGCGGTGCAGTACTCGTATCTGTCCAGCCCGCTGTCGCTGCTGGTGGAGCCGGAGTATGGGCAGGAGAGCGCGCAGGCGCTGTTCGCGGAGATCTACGGCTACTGGCGCACCCTGCCGGAGCAGCAGCGGCCCCGCCTGTACGTGCACGGGTTGAGCCTGGGTGCCATGAACTCCGAGCGTTCGGTGAATCTCTTCGACATGATCGATACCCCCATCCACGGCGCGCTCTGGAGCGGACCGCCATTCGCCACGCGCTACTGGCGGCAAGCCACCGACAACCGGGTGGAAGGCTCGCCGGAATGGCGGCCGGTGTTCCGGGACAGCCGCAGCGTACGTTTCATGAACCAGGACGGCAGCGCGGTGCCGGCTGGCGCACCGTGGGGGCGCATGCGTGTGG
Organism: Stenotrophomonas maltophilia; assembly: GCA_002387845.1. Classification (GTDB taxonomy): domain Bacteria; phylum Pseudomonadota; class Gammaproteobacteria; order Xanthomonadales; family Xanthomonadaceae; genus Stenotrophomonas; species Stenotrophomonas maltophilia_AG. Next base: position 52,169 of record DGLB01000066.1, read on the forward strand.
TGTACCTGCAGTATGGAAGCGATGCGATCACGTTCTTCAGGGCGCAGGATGCGTGGCGCGAGCCGGAATGGATGGACGCACCCCGGGCCCCGGACGTCGCGCCCGCGGTGCGCTGGTATCCGCTGGTGAGCATGCTTCAGCTGGCGCTGGACATGCTGCTTGCCGACCGCACACCGATGGGGTACGGACATGTGTTCGCACCCGCGCACTATGTGCTGGGTTGGCAGGCGGTGCTGGGGCTGGACGACATGGATGCCGACACGGTCGCGCGGCTGCAGCTGCAACTGGATGCGCGGCGGCGCGCGCAGCGCGATCAGACCGGGGGCGGTGGCTGAGCCGGGGTGTCGCGGTGCGTGCCGGGCAGGCGCGCCAGGCGGTCGGTCACCGCCAGCACCACTGCTGACAGCAGCAGCACGCAGTGCAGGATGGCCATCCAGCGCAGCACCTCCGGATCCACCGGCTTGCCTTCTTCAAGCTTCATGAAAATGCGCAGCAGCGCGATTGCCGAAATGGCGGTGATCGACCCCATCAGCTTCATCTTCATGCCGCTGAAGTCCACCGTGCCCATCCAGGCCGGGCGCCGCTCGTGGCCGGATTCGATGCGGGCGACGAAGTTTTCGTAGCCGGCAAGGATCACGATCAGCAACAGGTTCGCGATGAGCGAGAGGTCGATCAGCGCCAGTGCCAGCAGCACCGCGTCCACCGGGCCTAACGAGGCTACCCGCCACAGGTGTTCGAACAGCTCGCGCAGGAACACCCACAGCAGCAGCAACAGCGCCACCACCAGCCCGAAGTAGAACGGCGCCATGATCCAGCGGGCATCAAAGAGGCTGCGCGACATGGATCGGGCCAGCAGCCGACGCACCGCTCCCATCATGGCTCCGATGTGGGCAGGTAGTCGCCGGGCCGGTCACTGATGTCCGGGCCGGTGTCCTCGACCACATCGGTGGGACGATCGGAATACACGGTTGCGCGCATTTCCCGCCGCGCGTCACGCAGGCCGGTGCCGTCAAGTGGGCGGATGCGGATGATGCGGCAGGATTGCGGCATGGCCACGCTGACCGTGCGTGGAATCACACTGTCCCAGCGCGCACTCACCGTGCCGAACGAATTGGTGATCTGCACGGTGTGCGCGATCGACAGGCCCGGACACCGACCGCGCAGCTGCAGCAGGTGTCCGCGGCTCTGGCTGGTCCACACGGCCAGTGCCCGGTCGCCGAGCGGGGTCCATTGGGTATGGCGGACAAACCGGGTCAGCCGGAAGGAGGGCACAGGCGGGCCGGCGTGTTCGAAGTACAACGCAATGCGTTGGTCGGTGGTCATCGATGGCGAGGTCGAGCACCCGACCAGCGCCAAGGTCATGCCCGCCAGAAGCATCCGGATGCGCATGACCGTGGCCTCCGATCAGCGGCTGACGCGTGTGGTGACGCCGTCGCTGGCGACACGGACCCGGTCGCCCACCCGGTAGTCGGCAGAGGTGCCATCCTGGGCGACGGCCACGGTGCGCCCACTCTCCAGCTGCACGGTGATCTCGACGCCGTTGCGGGCCGAACGGGACAACGCATTGCCAGCCGCACCACCTGCGGCCGCGCCGGCAATGGCACCCACCGCGTTGGCGCGACGGCCACCGCCGATGGTGCTGCCCGCGATACCGCCAATGGCCGCGCCGGTGACGGTGGCCACGCCGCGCGAGTCGTTCTGGATCTGCACGTCACGGATGGCTTGGATCGTGCCCCATTCCACGGTTTGCGCGCGTCCCACCTCGGATCGGTTGAACGTGCTGGGGGTGGTGTGGGTCGAGCATGCGCCGGCCAGCACGGTGGCGGTCAGCAGCGCCGACAGGGAAAGCAGACGAAGCTTCATGATGGGTCTCCTTCAGCGATGCGGAGGATGCAGCCTGCCGATGACAGGCCGCCTTGCTGATGGAGTATGCGCGTGCAGGGGGCAGCGCGAATTCAGTGTTTCAGGCAGCCGGCCTCGGTATTTCTACTGCTTTCTACGTAAGCGTGATCGTTTGCGTGTCTTCGACGGCTAGGATCAATTCATCTACCGTCGCGGAGAAGCCCCCATGTCCAACGCCCCCGTCTATGGCGTCCACTCCGAAGTTGGAACCCTGCGCAAGGTCATGGTGTGTGCGCCGGGTTTGGCGCACATGCGGCTGACACCGCGCAACAAGGACGAACTGCTTTTTGACGATGTGATCTGGGTCGATAACGCCAAGCGCGACCACTTCGATTTCATGTCGAAAATGCGTGATCGCGGCGTCGACGTGGTGGAGATGCACAACCTGCTTGCGGAAACGGTTGAGATCGACGAAGCACGCAACTGGATCCTGGACCATCAGATCAACGCCAATGAAGTCGGCGTGGAATTCATGTCCGAAGTGCGCTCCTACCTGCAGGGATTGCCGGCGCGCAAGCTGGCCGAAGTGCTGATCGGCGGCCTGAGCGTGGTCGACCTGCCCGACGACTTCAGCGGCCCCACGCTGCAGGCGGTGCGCGAGGTGCCTGACCTGGTGGGCTATCTGCTGCCGCCGCTGCCCAATACCCTGTACACCCGCGACACCACCTGCTGGATCTACCAGGGCGTGACCCTGAATCCGCTGTACTGGCCGGCGCGGCATGAGGAAACCATTCTCACCACGTCCATCTACAAGTTCCATCCGGATTTCGCCTCGGCCGACTTCCCGGTCTGGTTCGGTGACCCCACTATCGACCACGGCAATGCCACCCTGGAAGGGGGTGACGTGCTGATTGCCGGCAACGGCATCGTGCTGATCGGCATGAGCGAGCGCACCTCGCGCACCGCCATTACCCAGCTGGCGCAGTCGCTGTTCAAGAACAAGGCGGCCACGCGGGTGATCGTGGCGGTGATGCCGAAGCTGCGCTCGGCGATGCACCTGGACACGGTGTTCACGTTCGCGGACCGCGACGTGGTGACGGTGTTTCCCGGCATTGTCGACCAGATTCATCCGGTCTCGCTGTACCCGAGTGACAAGGAGCCCGGCTTCGAGATCGTGTTCGAGAAAGGCCACTTCAACGACGTCGTGGCCCAGGCGTTGGGCTTCAAGAAGCTGCGCATCGTGGAATCGGGCGGTGACCGTTACGCCGCCGAACGCTCGCAGTGGGACAGCGGCAACAACCTGGTGGCGATGTCGCCCGGCGTGGTGGTGGCATACGACCGCAGCACCGCCACCAATACCGGCCTGCGCAAGGAAGGCATCGAGGTGATCAGCATCGTCGGTGCCGAGCTTGGGCGTGGGCGGGGTGGCGGGCACTGCATGACCTGTCCGTTGATCCGCGACCCGGTGGTCTTCTAACCAACAGCGGGGAGAACCCTGCGATGCGTATCCGTCGGTCCAGGGTGCCTGTCTGGGCGTGGTTGAGCGTGTTGACCGTGGCGCTGGCCGGTTGCGGACGTGAGGACGGGCCAGCCGCCGGTCAGCGCCCCCCTGTGCGGGTGGACGTTGAAACCGTGACCGCGCAGACCGTGCCCAACCTTGTGGAACTGCCCGGGCGGGTCGAGGCCGCACGTTCGGCGGAAGTGCGCGCGCGTGCCGACGGCATCGTCGAGCGCCAGCTCTATGTGGACGGTACCGACGTCGCCGCCAATGCGCCCTTGTTCCGCATCGACCCCCGCGACCTGCAGGCACGGCTGCAACAGGCGCGTGCATCGTTGGCGTCGGCCAAGGCCGCACGTGCACAGACCGCGTCGCTGCGTGCGCGGTTGTCGACCCTGGTGCAGCGCAAGGCGGTCAGCGTGCAGGAGTATGAATCAGCGCAGGCCTCGTTCCGGCAGGCGGATGCCGCCCTGCTGGAGGCGCAGGCCGCGGTGGATCGCGCCACGCTTCAGCTCGATCACGCCACCGTGCGTGCGCCGATTGCCGGCCGTGCCGGTCGCGCGCAGGTCAGTGAGGGGGCCCTGGTCAGCGCCGCCGGGGCCACGTTGCTGACCCGGATTGACCAGCTCGATCCGGTGTTCGTGATCTTCAATCCTTCGCACATCGCGATGAACGAACTGGAGCGCGGCATTGCGGCCGGGCGCGTGGTACTGGCCGATGACCGCAAGGTGGCGGTGACGGTGTTGCTGGACGACGGCACGCCGGTGTCCACGCCGGGTGTATTGGACTTCAGCGAAACCGCGATCGACCCGGCCACCGGCAGCCGCACCCTCCGCGCGCGTCTGCCCAACACGGATGGCCGCCTGCTGCCGGGCCAGTTCGTGCGCGGCATCCTCACCGTGGGTACCTTGCCTGATGGCATCAGCCTTCCCGAACGTGCCATCCAGGTCGGCGAAGACGAGTCCAGTGTGATGGTGGTCAATGACGATGGCATCGCGCTGCGGCGGGCGGTGATGCTGGCCGGGCAGTCGGGCGGCCGTTGGGTGGTGCAGTCCGGCCTGAAGCCGGGTGACCGGGTGATCGTCGATGGCTGGCACAAGATACAGCCGGGGCAACCGGTCAGCGTGGCCTCGCCGAAGGATGCGCCGCGATGAACCGCTACTTCGTCGACCGCCCGGTGCTGGCCTGGGTGATCGCCCTGTTCGCGATTCTGTTCGGTGCCATCGCGCTGAGCCGGTTGCCGGTGGAGCAGTACCCGGACGTCGCTCCGCCTTCGCTCAGCATCTCGGCCACCTTTGTCGGCGCCGATGCGCAGACGCTGGACCGCACCGTCACCTCGGTGATCGAGAACGAGCTCAACGGCGTGGACGACTTCCTGTTCATGTCGTCCACCAGCCGCGCCAACGGCACTGCGCAGATTCGGGTCACCTATCGCAGCGGCACCGACCTGGACGTGGCACGCGCGCAGCTGCAGGACCGTCTGGCGCGGGTCGAGCCGCGTCTGCCCGACGAAGTGCGGCAGATGGGTGTACGGGTCACCCAGGCCAGCAATGGGTTTCTGATGCTGATCGCTCTGCAGTCCGAGGGCGACCAGTACTCGGCGTTGGAACTGGGCGATTTCGCCGCCAACAACGTGGCCGATGAGCTGCGCCGGCTGCACGGGGTAGGGGACGTCTCGCTGTTCGGCTCCAGCTATGCCATGCGGATCTGGCTGGATCGGGAGAAGCTGCTCAGTTATGGCATCGCGCCGGCTGAGGTGATGGCCGCGATCCGCGAACAGAATGCGCAGACCGCCGGTGGCGGACTGGGCCTGCAGCCAACCACGGCCGAGACCGAGACCACCGCACAGATCGTGCTGCGGGGGCGCTTCAGCACGCCCGAGCAGTTCCGCCAGGTGATCCTGCGCGCGACGCCGGGGGCGGCCACGGTGCGGGTGGGTGACGTGGCCCGGGTGGAACTGGGGCAGGACACCTATGCGTTCAACCTCAGCCTCAACGGCCGTCCCACGGCCGGGCTGGCGGTGTCGCTGGCGTCCGGCGCCAATGCGCTGGCCACGGCCACCGCCGTGCGCGCGCGCCTGCAGCAGCTGGAGGCGAGCTTCCCGGATGGCATGGTCTGGCTGACCCCCTTCGACACCACGCCGTTCATCACCGAATCGGTGCGTGGCGTGGCACTGACCATGGTGCAGTCGATGCTGCTGGTGTCGGTGGTGGTCCTGCTGTTTCTGCAGAGCTGGCGGGCCATGTTCCTGCCCACGCTGGTGGTGCCGATCTCGCTGCTGGGTGCCTGTGTCGGGCTGCTGGCGCTGGGCGTGTCGATCAACCTGCTGTCGCTGTTCGCCATGGTGGTGGCCATTGGCATCCTCAATGACGACGCGATCGTGATCGTCGAGAACGTCGAGCGGATCATGCGCGAGGAGGATCTTCCCGCGCCCGAGGCGACCGCCAAGGCGATGGGCCAGCTGAGCGGCGCCATCATCGCCACCACGCTGGTGCTGCTGGCGGTGTTCATTCCGATGGGGTTCTTTCCCGGGTCTGCCGGCGGCATCTACCGGCAGTTCGCGGTGACCTTGAGTGTGTCGCTGGTGGTATCGACGGTGCTGTCGCTGACCCTGGCTCCCGCGATCTGTGCGGCGATGCTGCGGCCGCGCAGCGACAGCGGGCGCAACGGCGTGGTGCAGCGCCTGTTTGCGTCCATCAACAACGGCCTGGAACGCAGCAGCCGGGGTTATGCCAGTGGCGTGGGACGGATGCTGCTGCGGCCCTGGCTGTGGATCGCGGTATTCGTGATCGTGGTGGCGCTGACCGCGCTGCTGTACCTGCGCCTGCCCGGTGGCTTCCTGCCCGACGAGGATCAGGGCTACCTGTTCGTGGCCTACAACGCCGCACCCGGGGCCACCATGGCACGCACCCGCGCCGCCGCGGAGCAGGCCGAGGCCATCCTGAGGCAGCAGCCGGAGGTGCGCAATGTGGCCACGGTGGTCGGCTTCAGCTTCTTTGGCCAGGGCCAGGCGGTGGGCATGTCGTTCGTCGACCTGCATCCGTGGGCCGAGCGGGGCGGGCGCGAACAGGGCGCGATGGCGTTGGCCCAGCGCATGAATGCGGCGTTCTCGCAGATTCCGCAGGCCCAGGTGTTCGCCTTGAATCCCCCGGCCATCCAGGCGCTGGGTAACGCCTCGGGTTTCAGCATGAAGCTGGAGGACCGCGCCGGGGTGGGCAGCAGCGGCCTGACCGCTGCGGCCATGGCGATGACCGCGCAGGCGGCGGCCAGCCCCCTGTTGGCCGGGGTCCGCCCCGAAGGCATGCCGCGTGCGCCGCAGCTGTTCGTGGACATCGATCGCACCCAGGCACGGGCGCTTGGGGTACCGCTGAGCCAGGCCAACCAGGCGCTGGGCATTCTGTTCGGGTCGGCGTATGTCAACGACTTCGTCCGGCAGGGCAACGTACTGCGGGTGTTCGTCCAGGCCGATGCGGCGCAGCGCATGCGTGCCGAGGACGTCAGTGACCTGCGGGTGATCGGCAGCCAGGGACAGTCGGTTCCGTTCTCCGCGTTCGCGCGCACGCGCTGGACGCTGGGCGAGCAGCAGGTGGAACGCTACAACGGCTTCCTGTCTGCCACCGTCTCGGGGCAGGGTGCAGCGGGCGTCTCCAGCGGTGCGGCGATGCGGGAAATGGAGCGGATCGCGGGCGACGTGCTGCCGGCAGGCGTGCGCTTTGAATGGACCGGCACCGCACGCGAAGAACAGGAAGCGGCCGGCCAGGTCGGGTTGCTGCTGGGTCTGGCGTTCGTGGTGGCGTTCCTGCTGCTGGCCGCGTTGTACGAAAGCTGGATCACTCCGGTGATCGTGCTGCTGGTGGTGCCGCTGGGCATCCTGGGCGCGGTGCTGTTCACCGCCGCGCGGGGCATGTCGGCCGATGTGTATTTCACGGTCGGCCTGGTGACCATCATCGGCCTGGCGGCCAAGAACGCCATTCTGATCGTGCAGTTCGGGCTGGATGAGGAGGCGCAGGGCGTGCCACCGCGTGAAGCGATTCTGCGCGCGGCGCACCAGCGCCTGCGCCCGATTCTGATGACCAGCCTGACCTTCATCGTCGGCATGGTGCCGCTGGTGATCGCCACCGGCGCCGGCGCCGCCAGCCGCCAGGCCGTGGGTACCGGGGTGCTGGGCAGCATGCTCAGCGCGACCGTGCTGGGTATTTTCTTCACCCCGCTGTTCTACTTCCTGCTGCGACGCAGGTCCGCGGAGAAGGCCGATGCGTAGCCGGCCTGCACGCGGGTGGATGATGGCGCTGGCGGTCAGCGCGCTGTGCGGCTGCAATCTGGCACCGCCGTATGTGCGCCCCGAGGTCAACGTGCCGTCGTCCTTTGCAACATCGATCGACGCGCCCGGGCAGGCGCAGGGCATAAGTGCGCCGGCTATGGGCTGGTCCGCCTATTTCCAGGACCCGGTGCTGCAGGGCTTGATTGAACAGGCGCTGCGCAACAACCGGGATCTGGCCGCTGCCGTGGCACGCATGGAACAGGCCCGGGCGCAGTTCCGCATCCAGCGCAGCCAACGCCTGCCCGGGCTGGAGATCAGCGGCTCCGGCCAGCGCCTGCGGACGCCGGTGAGTGCGGCCGACGGTGCGGCAAGGGTGACCGTGGACAGCTATGCGGTGCAGGTAGGCATTCCCGCGTTCGAGCTGGACTTCTGGGGCCGCGTGGCCAATCTCAGTGAAGCCGCGCGCCGCCAGTACCTGGCCACGGCCGAAGCGCGTGATGCGGCAGCGCTGAGTCTGATCGCCAGCGTGGCGGCCACTTACTACGCCGTGCGCGCCAGCGAAGCCGGCATCGTGCTGGCCGAGCGTTCGCTGGCCAGCCGGCAGGAAACCCGTGAGCTGGCGCAACTACGCATGGATGCCGGCCTCACCTCGTCGGTGGACTTCAACCAGTCGTATGCACTGGTGACCCAGGCCGAGGTGCAGCTGGCCGAGCTGCGGCGCAGCCATGGCCAGGCCGTGCAGTTGCTGCAGTTCCTGGTGGGCACCCCGTTGCCGACCACGCTGCCCGCAGGACGGCCGTTGGAACCGGACGCGCAACTGGCCCGGCTGCAACCCGGACTGCCCTCCGCGTTGCTGGAAGCGCGGCCGGACGTACGCATGGCCGAGCAGCAGCTGCGCGCCGCCAATGCCAACATCGGTGCGGCGCGCGCCCTGTATTTTCCCCTGATCGCACTGACCGGGGCGGGGGGCTATGCATCCAGCTCGCTGTCGGGGCTGGTGTCGGACAGCAACCGGGTGTGGTCATTCGGGGCCGGTGCGGTGTTGCCGCTGCTGGACTGGGGCGCACGCCGGGCGCGCGTTGATGCAGCGGTGGCGGCCCGCGACGAACGCGAAGTGGGTTACCAGTCCACCGTGCAGAACGCCTTCCGCGAGGTGGCCAGCGGGTTGGTGGCGGCCGAACAGAACGACCGCCAGATCGCGGCGCAGCTGCAGGCGGTGCAGGTGCAGCAGGCCTTGGTGGAGACCGCACAGGACCGCTACGAGGTAGGTCTGACGCCGTATCTGGAGGTGCTCGATGCCGAGCGCAACCACTTCACCGCCGAGCAGACCCTGTTGCAGCTGCGCGCCAGCGCACTGCAGGACGCCGTGAACCTCTATGCCGCGCTGGGTGGCGGCCAACTGACGAGGAACCCGTGATGCGCTTTCCACTTTCCCTGCTGTGCCTGGCCAGCGTCACGCTGCCGGGTGCACTTGTGGCCCAAACCCGCGATGCCGATCAGGATGCGGAGATCCAGCGCCTGCGCCAGACCGTTGAACAGCTCACTGCACGCATCCAGGCCCTGGAAGGCGGACAGGCAGGCAGCACGCCGCCGCCGGCAGCCGTGAGCGGCCCGGCAGCGCCTGCCGTCGCGGGCGCGCCGCCGGCGGCG
>DGLB01000048.1 GCA_002387845.1 Stenotrophomonas maltophilia
CACGGCGGCGGCGGCGACGATATGGGGTTCGCCGCGCCAGGGCCCGCGCGCCGCCGGGATGCTGGCCGGAACCGGCTGGGCGCTGTCCAGCCTGCCCCCGGCGCGGGCCACGCCGGCGGTGGTGCGCGATGGGCATGACGCCGCCGCCGTGATCGCGGCGCTCTGGTCGGCCTGGGACGCCACCACCGGCAATGCCACCGTTGATCTGGCGGAGCGTCGGTACCTGCCCGCAGCGACTGCGGGGCATGGAGACGGTCGGGACGCCATCCGTGCCGCGCTGGCGGCGCTGTACCGCCAGGACGATTTCCTGGGACGGCTCTATCTTGAGCGGGTGCCGCCGGCGACCCTGCGGGTACGCAACGGGACACTGCGCGGTGCGCGGGTGCAGTCGCGGGCACCGGTGCAGCTGGACCCGCCATTGGACGGCACCGCCGATACCACCGCCGACATCGCCTGGTCCGCCGCTACCGCCACGCTGCTTGGCCATCTGCGCCAGGCGGTAACTGATGCCGGCGGCTGTCATGACACGGCGGGCGTGTACCTGGACTGTGCACTGCAGGTCCATCTCGGTGCGCCCCTGCCCACCACGCATTTGGGTGCCCACGCCCTGGCCGGGCTGATCGGGCGCCTGGAGCAGCAACTTCCGGAGACGTCTGCGGTCACCGCGACGCAGGAGCAGGCCGCGCTGGCCTGGCTGCAGGGCCAGGTGCAGGCCGCCAAGGCCCTGCCGGTACGGGGGCTGGAGCCCGTCTGGTCGAGCCATCGACCCGACCCGCGCTCGCACCTGGGCATCAACCTCGCCCTGGCGCGACGCGTGCTGCACCTGCTCTCGGACCACCCGGCGCTGATCGCGCGGTGCGCGGCACTCCAGGCGGACCCGGCGCGCCTGGTGGTTCCACTGGCGGGCAATATCCGCGCGGCGCTGCGCGCATCGCCGCTCGAGGTCAGCGTATTCGCGGTCGAGGCACCGCCGCCCGAGCTGGCGGTCCTGGTCGGCATGCTGCGCGGCCTCACTGCCATGCTGCGGGCCCCGGTCCGTTCCAGCGGCCGGCTGTGGGTGCCGGAAATGCTGGCGTACTACGGCGTTCCGTGGCCCGGCATTCCACGCGACGATGTGGCGTTCGACCGTTGTCTGGCCGCGTTGGCCGGGCGGCAGGCGGCGATATCGCTGCCCTCGCCACCTCAGCCGGTGGTTCCCTCGCCGCCGCCCCGTGAGATGCAGCAGGCGGTGGCGGATCAGCTGTGGCACCTGTTCGACCGGCGACCGGCCAATGCCAGCGTGGCACTCCAGGACGGCGCGTTCAGCGCGCCGCCCGCCGCGCCGGTGGCGGCCGCATGGCAGGACGCCCAACAGCAGCTGCAGGCGTTGTTCGAAGCCGAACCGCTGTGGCGGGTGATGCGGGCGGCGAACGTGTCGTTCCACAGCCTTCGGGTCGGCCCGGATCATGTGACTGCAGGTGACCGCGTCGATGGGCGCACGCTGCATCTGAACGTCACAGGCGTGCACGCGGCCGGTCCGGCGCTGGCCAGGCTGCAGAACCTCACCGCTCGGCTGGGATGCGTGCGTCCCGACGCGCAGTTGCCGCTCGCCAGCGTGCTGACATGGCACGACGTCACGCCGCTCCCGGCCCGCACCGCGTGCCAGGCGACCCGCGTGTCGACGGTCGGCGAGCGGCTGCGGACGCTGCACGCGCTGTATGTGCGCTGGTCGCCGGCTGCGGCGGACACGTCCCCGCACCATCGCGACACGCAGGATCTGCGTGACCTCGAACGCCCCTTCCTGTCCCTGCATCTGGATGCGAACGGCCACTACCGGCCGTCACTGGGCACGGCAGCGGCCGCCGTCACCTACGCTGCACTCGGGCCCTTCGCACTGCTGCTGGAGCATCCGGACGTGCACGCCGCGCTGGACGTGATCGGCTCCGTCCCCCGCCTGCTGTCGGTGGACGCCGCCGGTCTGCTGGTGGCCCACCTGCACAACGGCGAAACCCATGCACTGGCGCTGCGGCAGAACCACACCGCCGCCGGGGCCCTCACCCCCGTGCTGATGCTGCTGGCCACCCAGGCCACGCACCTCGGCGGCCGGGTGCGTTCGGACGGTCGCGTCAACCTCGCCGAGCTGCTGTCCGCACATGGTGGCTGCGGCCCGCAGGATGGCAACGGGACGGACGCGCTGCAGCGCTGCGCCGAACGCATCCGCGGCGAGCTGCGACTGGGCATGCGTCCGCATCTGGTGCACGCGCAGGACCTGCTCGACGCGGCCGGCATGCGCACGCTGCGCGCGACCACCGCCGCTTTCCTGGCCCGGCATGCGCCGGCCGACACGACGCTGCTGCAGTACCTGGGCACGCCGCTGGTGGACGCCGGCTGTTTCAACTGGACCGCGTTGCATCGCACACGCGCCTTCCTGGCCGACATGGCGGAGTCCCCGCGTGCGCGTCCCCTCCAGCAGGCACTGCTGACGGCGCTGGGCTGGCAGGGCAGCGCCAACCCCGCGATGACCTCACCGACCCTCCGCGCCAGCCTGACAGCCGCTGCGCTGGTGGCCGACCTGGGTCCACCGTCGAACCGGGAAGCGCGCATCGTGCTGGGCTATCGTCTGCACAAGCATGCCAATGTCGGCCGCACCTTCGCCGCCCTCCGCGCGGACCTCGAAGCGTACCTGTGCAGCCTGGGCCGCCTGCCCTTCGACCTGTGTCCGATGGCGGTCACCCTGGTCCTGCACGAAGAAGCCCCCGAGCTGCTGGCCCCGGACGTCCCTTCAACGCTGACGTTCGGCAGCGCCATCGGCGCGGTGAACTACGTCAGCGGCGTGCATCTGGCCGAGCGCATCCGGCGCGGCCTCTCGCAGCAGATGACCTTCAGCGAGCTGGTGTCGCTGTCGGCGGAGCTGTGCGCGCACCCCGATGTGCCCGTCAACGTCCGCGCGATGGCGCTGGACACGCGGGGTCTGGCAACGCTGGACTGGCAGTACTTCCGTGCGCAGGATGCCTCCACCGCGGGCAACGCCACTCACGCCGGACGCACCCACGCAGCGATGGAAGCCTTCGACGCGCGCGTGGCCCGGATCGAATCAGCCATCACCGCGCTGCTGGCACCGCTGCCGTACCGCATGCCGCGGGTGCAGGCGGAGATCCAGCGGGTGTTCCCCACGTTCCCCGGCATGTTCGCGGGACTGGCATGGAACGATACCCAGCTGCGCCTGTGCAACGATCGCGAGTGGCTGCGCTACAGCTTCCCGCTCTACGAGCTGGTCGCCGCCGGTGTCCTGCGGGAGACGCCCAGCGCGTGGTACCTCTGTCCGGTGCCGGAACCCACCCTGGGCCGAGCGCAGGACCATCAGCAGGTCGAAGCGCTCCGACAGGCCGACTTCGCGACGATGCAGGCCAGGTTTCCGTGCCTCGCCGACATCGACGCCGCGTTCCAGACCGCCTTCGACGACTACTTCACACGGGCTCGCCAGGGCTACGGCGTGCTGATCGAAGAGGCGCTCCATCTGCGCCCCCCCGACGAGCGTGCGGCCATCGCCCGCGGCGAGGTCGAGCTGTTCACCGTGCGCACCTTCGAGCCGGACCTGGAGGCCGGGCAGGAAACGCCCACCGACACCGATCCCTATCGCGGCCGGTTCGGTGTGATCTATTGCGTGGGGCGCAACCACAGCGGAGGCTGCCACCAGCTGTTCCCGCTGCTGGGACGAATCGAGCCCCTGCGGCTGGACGGTCCGCTCCGCCTGGGCGGTGTGCTGGAAAACCGGAAAGTGCGCCTGCGGCACGGCGGCTACAGCACCATCCAGGTACGCCGTGGCCGCCTGGAGAACCTGGATTGGGATGCCTTCGCCAACCATCGGGTGCCGGTGCCAGGTCGGCATTCAAAGGTCATCATCGAGCGGTTGTCATCCAACGTGTCGCAGGCGGGCATCGCGACCGATCCGGAACGCTCGCCCTTCCATGCACTGGTGGCACCGGTCCAGCAGGACTTCTTCTGGCTGGATCCAGTGGCCTTCCTGCATGAAGGCCGCGGCCCGTCTTCGTTCGAAGCGCATCTGCGGGCACCGCCGTTGTGGCTGCGAACGGTGGACTTCATCTTCCCGTTCGTGGAGAACCTGCGACGACTGGGCTCCACCGACCGTAATGAACTGGCAATGGCCATCTTCGGCCTCTATCTCGAAGGCGTCCTCACCCTCGGCCCGGTCGCCGGCGGGGTCGCCAAGGTGGTGATGCGCCCCGGCATGAAGGCGATGCCACGTTTCGTCGCGCTGTCCAATGTCCTCGGTCGCAACGCGCTCGACGCACTGAACCCGCTGGCCGGCACTCTGGCGGTCGCACGGATGGGCATCGGAGCGGCCCAGCGCGGCATCCAGGGCGGCTTGCGCTTCGCGTGGGAACGGGCGCGCCACGGATCGCTGCAGGGCACGGAGTGGCACTGGGTGATGCGCGACGGCATGGCCGTGCTGCAGGACGGCGCGGCTCCGATGCAAGCCAGCGTGCGCACCGTGCAGGGCGTACATGACGTCCTGGTGGCGTCGCACGTCGTCCGTGACGGCGCGGCGGCGGTGCACCTGTTCGACCCGGCCACGTTGACGCCCTATGGGCCGTTGCTGCAGGAGCGGCTCGATTCCGGGGCGGCGGCCGGGGTGCTGTTCAAGGTGGGCGAAGGGTTGCGCCCGCCCCGCCCGTCACCGAAGAAGGTGTTGAAGCCGATCAAGCAGGGGACCAAGGCGTCGCAGGAGGAGTCCGGCGAGCGTCTTGGGACACAGGCGTTGTCGGGCATCGGAGGGGCCGGCCAACGGCCGGCGCTACCGTAGGTCCGGCTCCGGGTGGGGATCGCGGACCAGGTGGATGTCGGTCGGCGAGGACAGCGCAATGTCGGCAGCGGCGAACTTCTGCAACAGGGTGAAGTACAGGTCACTGCGCACGCCATAAACCGCACGCGGGCCGGAGGTGTAGGCGAAACTGTTGATCGCGATCTGTCCGTTGTTGATCGAGTCGATGAACACCGACGGAGCCGGCTCATCCAGTACCGCCACATGCTCGGCAAAGGTGTCCAGCATGATCTGCCGCAGGGTGACCACGTCGGTGTTCAGCGGCACGCTGAACTGGATCTGGATACGGCCCTGGACGCTGCCCATGGTCATGTTGCGGACGGTCTTGGTGATCAACTCGGAGTTGGGCACGATCAGGGTGGAGCGGTCGCCCACCTGGATCTCGGTCGAGCGCACGTTGATGCGGCGGATATCACCCTCCTGGTCGCCCAGCTTCACCCAGTCACCGATCTTCACTGGACGTTCGGCCAGCAGAATCAGGCCGGAAACGAAGTTCTGGGTGATCGCCTGCAGGCCGAAACCAATACCCACCGACAGCGCGCTGACCACCAGTGCCAGCTTCTCGAAGCCGATGCCCAGGGCCGTCAGGCCCCACAGCACCGCGGCGATGATGCCCAGGTAGCGGGTGACGGTGCTGATCGAGTTGCGCGCGCCGGCATCCAGTTCGGTCTTGGGCAGGTAGGTATCGGATAGCCAGCGCTGGAACGCCTGCATCACCGCCCACACCAGCACGAAGGCCAGCACCGCGTTGAGCACGTCGCGCGGACGCAACGTGGTGTTGCCGATCGTGATGCCCTTGGACAGGGTGTCCAGGCCGCCCAGCAGCGCATTGGTATTGCCAAACGCCGCGGTCAGCATGAGCACCGCGAGCAGCACCACGCCGATGCGCAGCAGCGCCGAGAGCAGCACGCCGCCCTGCTCCAGGCGTGCCGCGCTGAGCCCGGTGGTCAGCACCACGGTCTGGCCGATGCGCCCACCCGGCGACAACAGCCAGATCGCCAGGTCGTTGACGAACTTCAGCAGCACCGAGGTGGCCATCAGCACCATCGCGCCCCAGATCAGTTGCTGGCCCACGAACATCGCGAAGTTCAGGTAGCCCAGCAGGCTGGCGATGACCGCGGCGGTCACCACCAGATTGCCGGCCACACGGGCCAGCACGATCCAGCCGCTGCGGCGCGCACTGGCCTTGGGCTTGGCCGGCTGGTCGCCCTGGGCGTCCAGCTTGGCCTGGGCCTGTTCGGCTTGACGGCGGTGCATGCGCGCCAGTGAGACCAGAATGGCCACGATCAGCGCCATGTAGGTCAGCGCCATCAGCCCGTCCACCGCCACCGTGGTGACCTGGCCGGTGCGCGCGGCCTTGTTCAACGCCACCAGCATGATGCTGACCCAGGTCAACGCCGCCGCACACCACGCGTACTTGCGCAGCCGCCAGGCCAGGTCGTCGTCCAGGGTCATCAGCCGCCAGGACGGTCGCTTGGGCATCAGCACCGCGGCGCTCACCGCCGCCATGAAGGCCGCCACGAAGGTCGCGACCTGGAAGTTGAACGCGGTGGATTCCAGACGTGGGGGAATCGCCCCGATGGCCTCCAGCGAGCCCACCAGCACCACGCCGGCGAAGCCTGGCAGCAGGGTGCCCACCGCCATCAGCCACACGGCCAGTCCGGAGCGACGCAGGCGGCCGTCCGGCGCACGCTCGGAGGCCGCAAGCCGCCGCCCCAGTGCGCGCAGCCACAGGCGCAACGGGAAGAACATCAACAGTGCCAGCACCAGCCCGGTCAGAGGCGAGCTCCAGCCGTGCTTTTTCACGGCGTCGCGCATCGCGCTCTCGCCCTGGCGGTACAGAATCACCAGTCGCTGCAGGTCGGTCGGCACATCGGTCGCGAACTGCCGCCACAACGACGGCGACAGCGGTGAGCTGACCTTGCGCACCAGTTCTTCGCTCAGCTGGCTGGCACGCATTTTCTCGATGTCAGCGCTGAGCTGCTTGGCATCCACCGACAGCAGTTTGGCGCGGGCAATGGCCCCGGCGATGTCCGCCCGCTCCTGGTTCAGGCCCTTGCGCTGCTGCGCCAGCTCACGCGCCTCCACTTCGCCATCGGCCACGCTGCCCAGCTGCGAAATGCGGAACTCCAGCTGCTCCAGCCGCGGCTGCAGCGCGGTCTGCGCCGCATCGGCCTCGCGCTGCACCTCCAGCGCGCGGTCGGAGAGGGTTTTGAGGGTGTCGCGGGTCTCGGCATCGTCCAGGGCGGTGCGGATCGCCTTCAGGTCTTTGTCGGCCTGCGCCAGCTGCGCTACCGGATCGCTGGCGGTCGGGTCGCTGGCCTGCGCCCAGGCACCGGCGGCCAGGCCCAGCCACGCACACATCATCATCGCGGCCAGCGGACGGATCAGGTTGAAACGGAGACGGGAAGACAAACCAGCGGCACCTGCACCCTGCGCGGACCACCGCGCGTGCGCGGACTATAAACCGCTTCAGGTTTACACCGGGTATGCAGCCGCGGTCCTGGCCGGGTTTCACTTTCCCGTGGCGTCGGCCCCGGCATGGTGGCGTCCACCTTGCCACAGCGCCTGCGATGAGCACCTACGCCGACCTGAAGACCGTCCCCGACCTGAACCTGCCCCGCTACCTGGGCACCTGGTATGAGATTGCCCGGCTGCCGATGAAGCATGAGCCGGAGGACTGTACCGACGTGTCGGCGCACTACAGCCTGAAAGACAACGGCCACGTGGCGGTGCTCAACCGCTGCCGGCTGGGTGACGATATCGAGGAGGCCGAAGGTGAGGCCTGCCCGGTGGACAACGACAGCGCGCGGCTGCGGGTGAGCTTCCTGCCTGCCGGGCTGCGCTGGTTGCCCTTCAGCAAGGGCGACTACTGGGTGATCCAGGTGGCCCCGGACTACCGTGTGGCCCTGGTCGGCAGCCCAGACCGCCGCTTCCTGTGGCTGCTGGCGCGGGAACCCCACCTGGATGCCACCACCCGCGACCACTACCTGGCCCAGGCCCGGCAGCAGCAGTTCGAGCTGGGTCCGCTGATCCTCACCCCGCATACCGGCCACCCGACGGCCTGAGCTGGCATGGATCTGAAAAGCGGCTATCCGTACTGGGCCATCCGCAACGGGCTGATGCATGCTTTTCCACCGCTGCAACAGGACCGCCACTGTGACGTGCTGGTGGTGGGTGGCGGCATCAGCGGCGCGCTGATCGCCAATGAACTCTGTGCACATGGCCACGAGGTGGTGCTGATTGAACAGCGTGACATCGGCTGGGGCAGCACCGCCGCCAGCACCGCCCTGCTGCAGTACGAGATCGACACTCACCTGACCGACCTGGCCCGGCAGTACGGCGAACCGGCTGCGGTGGCGGCCTACCGCGCCTGCGCCGAGGCCATACCGGCGTTGCGTGCCGTCGCTGCCGGTTTCCGCGGCGTGGACTGCCAGCCGATGCGCAGCCTGTACTACGCCAGCAAGCGCCGCCATGGCGCGGTGCTGGAAGCCGAATGCGCGCTGCGCCGGAAACACGGATTCGACGTGACCTGGCTGGACCGCGCCAGGGTGCAGGCGCAGTTCGGCATGGATGCACCGGGTGCGATCCTGAGCGCGCTGGCGGCGCGCGTGGACCCCTACCAGCTCACCTACCGCCTGCTGATGCGGCTGGCAAAGGCCGGCTGCGCGGTACACGACCGCACCACCCTGCATACCCTGCAGACCACCGCACGCGGGGTCAACGCGATTACCGCCGAAGGCGTTCAGATCCGCGCGCGGCATGTGGTGCTGGCCACCGGTTATGCCGGCCAGCATTGGCTGAAGCCACGCGTGGCGCGCAACCGCAGCAGCTACGCCTTCATCACCGACCCGGTCGATCCCGAACGGCTTGGCGCGCTGTCCAACACGATGGTGTGGGAGTCGGCGCGGCCGTATCTGTACCTGCGCAGTACCGGCGACCATCGCCTGCTGGTGGGCGGCGAGGATGACGCCGTGGACGTGCCGGCCCGGCGCGATGCCCGGGTGCAGGACAAGGCGCGCACGCTGCTCAGGCAGGTCAACCAGCTGTTCCCGGACCTGCCCTTGCAGCCCGCCTTTTCCTGGGCTGGCACGTTCGCCGAAACCGCCGACGGACTGCCGTTCTTCGGCCCGCACCGGCAATGGGGTCCACGGGTGCTGTTCGCCATGGCCTACGGCGGCAATGGCATCACCTACTCCATGATCGGGGCAGGGCTGCTGCGGGCGCGGATCGAGCGCCGCCGGCACCCGCTGCAGACGCTGTTTGGCTTCGAACGGATGACGTGAGGCCCCAGGCAGGTGCCCACCGTTGCAGGGCACACGACAAATCCCGGGAATGACAGGCATCATTCAACCAGCGCCTGCTAGCGTCAGCCTGTCGGCCGCCCTGCCTGCTCCGGAGCTTCCCATGATCCGCCCGCTTTCGCTGCTGCTGTGCCTGCTTGCCCCCGGGGTTGCCCTGGCGCAGTCCGCTGCCGGTGCCACCGGCCCGCAGTCGGCCACCAACCTCAACCTGGCCGTGCCGCAGGAACCGCTGCAGTACCTCAATGACCCCACCCTGCGCGGCGATCCTCCCGGCACCTTCTACGGCGACAAGAGCGGCCGCCGCGTGGCGCGCGACCCGGCCGGCAACGGCATCGCCGAGGTCACCGACGACAAGCTGCGGGTCAACGGCAGCTTCACCACCGGCATCGGTTACTCGAAGAACTTCGGTAATTCGCACTACAACGCCGCCGAACTGAACCTCAACAAGAACTACACCACGGATGAGGGCAAGACCCACAACATGAACCTCAACATCCGGGTCAGCGAAGGCAAGGGGCCGGGCTTCTACGGCCCCTATGGCGATTACGGCTACGGCGGCGGTGGCTACTGGGGCCCAGGTCCGTACGGCTGGTAAGCCCGCCTTAATCCCACCAGCCGTCGCGGCGGCTGCTCAGCACGCGGCCGTCGTAGCCGCTGATGCGCACATTCACGCGCTGGTTGTTCTTGTTGTAAGCATCCAGCGACCAGGTGGCCCCGTCGCGGTCCACCTCGGTGATGCGGGTGTAGCCGGCCTTGGCCGCCAGATCGAGGATCTGCCCGGCGTCGAGTACCGCACGGCCATTGGCCGAATCGAAGATCTCACCCTTGGCCGGGTCGATCAGCACGTCATCACGGCTGCCGTCGGCACGGGTGACTTCGGCTTCCCACATGCCGTCATCACGCTCCAGTTCGTGCACCTGGGTGTAGCCGGCGGCGCGCAGCTTGGCCTGCACCTCGGCAGCGCCCAGTTCAGCGGCGAAGGCCGGGGCGGCGGTTACGGTGGCGGCCAGGGCGGCGGCAATCATCAGGGTCTTCATGAGGGGGTTCCTTGTGGCAACCGGACCATTCCGGCACCGCCAGTCTGGCAAGCGTCCTTAAGCGCCTCATGAGCAGCATTGTTAGGCTTTGTTTAATCGCCGCGCGTATACCGTAGGCCTTGCTTCCACCTGCGCGCCTCCATGTCGCCCTACGCCCTTCTTCTGCCCCTGCTGCTCAGCGCCACCCAGGACCCGATGCGGGTGCTGGACGGCGGCGCACGCGAGCAGCAGGCGGTACGCCAGGCGGTGCAGCAGGGGCGCTATGTGCCGCTGGAGACGGTGGTGCGCGACGCGCTCAAGCGCTACCCCGGGAAGCTGCTGGAGGTGGAGCTGGACGACCACACCTACGAGATCGAGATTCTCGGCCCCAACGGCAAGGTGATGGAGCTGGACTATGATGCGCGCAACGGCCGCCTGCTGAAGATGGAAGAGGACTGATGCGCCTGCTGCTTGCCGAGGACGACCCGGTACTGGCAGATCGCCTGCGCACGCTGCTGGAAGACGCCGGCTATGTGGTGCTGCACAGCACCGAGGGCCGAGATGCCGAGTACCAGGGCCAGGTCGAAGACGTGGCCGCCGCCGTGGTCGACCTGGGCCTGCCAGGCCTGGATGGGCTGAGCGTGATCGAACGCTGGCGCCAGGCCGGGCGGTCGTTCCCGGTGCTGGTGCTTACCGCACGCAGCCGCTGGCACGACAAGCTGGCGGGCTTCGATGCCGGGGCAGATGATTTCCTGACCAAGCCGTTCCAGCCCGAGGAACTGCTGTTGCGCCTGCGTGCGCTGATCCGGCGCAGTGCCGGCCACGCCAGTCCGCGCCTGGTCTGCGGTCCGCTGCAGCTGGACGTCAACGCTGCGCGCTTCGAGCTGGACGGTGTGCCGCTGGCGCTGAGCCCGCAGGAGTACCGCATCCTGAGTTACTTCATGCATCACCCCGACACCGTGATCAGCCGTTCGCGGCTGGGCGAGCACGTGTACGAGGCGGGCTTCGATCCGGATTCGAACACCCTGGACGTCCTCATCGGACGCATCCGCCGCAAGCTGGACAGCGAACTGATCCATACCCATCGCGGGCAGGGCTTCCGCCTGTCGGCACAGCCATGAAGACCCGCTCGCTGCGCAGCCGTCTGCTGCTGGCCGGTGGCCTGGGCATGCTGCTGGTGTCGGCGCTGGCCACCTGGTGGTTGGGAGCCATGTACGAACGCTCCGCGCGCGCCACCTTGGATGCGCGGCTGGGCAACGACCTGATCTCCGTGCTGTCGCTGGCCGAAGTGGATGCCAGCGGGCAGGTGCGGTTCCGCCGCGAACTGGTCAACGAAGACTATCGCCGGGTGTTTTCCGGTGCGTACTGGCAGGTACAGACCGCACAGGGCCAGGCGCTGGCGCAGTCGCGCTCGCTGTGGGATGGCGCGCTGCAGGTTCCGGTTGCGCTGCAGACCGGCCCTGCCCAGGCGTTCAACAGCGCCGGACCGCTGGACCAGCGCCTGCGTGTGGTGGCCCAGCAGGTCACCCTGCCGCGCGCGGCGACGCCGCTGCGGGTGGTGGTCGCTGCCGACCGCAGCACGCTGGACGCGCAGGTGAGCAGCTTCCGCCAGCGCACCGCGCTGGCGCTGATCGTGCTGGTGGCGCTGTGGTTTGCGGTGCTGGTCAGCCAGGTGCAGTACGGCCTGCGCCCGCTGGCCGAGCTGCGCCGCATTGCCGAACAGGTCCGCAACGGCGAGAACGTGCGCTTTCCGCAGCGGGGCCTGGTCAAGGAAGTCGCCCCGCTGGCGGACGAGCTCAACGCCCTGCTCGATCATCACGGGCGCATGGTGCAGCGCGCGCGTCGCAGTGCCGCCGACCTGGCCCATGCATTGAAGACACCGTTGACCGTGCTGGCCACCGAAGCCGAGAGCGACGGCAGCGACTGGCGGCAGACGGTACGCGGTGAGACCGCGCGCATGCAGGCCAGCATTGACCGTTATCTGGCGGTCGGCGTGGCGGCCGATCACCAGCAGCGCACCCCGGTCGGGCCGGTGGTGGACGCCCTGTGCCGGTTGATGCAGCGGGTGCATGGCGATCGTGACGTGCGCTTTGTCTGCGATGCCAATGCGCAGGGGCTGTTTGCCGGTGCGCGCGAAGACCTGGAAGAGATGCTCGGCAACCTGCTCGACAACGCGGGCAAGTGGGCGGCGCACCGCGTGGAGGTGAAGGTGCGCCATGAGGGCAACCGGATGCGCTTCGAGATACGCGACGACGGTGCGGGATTGCCGGAGGAAGCGCTGGAGCGCGTGCTGGGACGGGGCGTGCGGCTGGATGAGCGTGCTTCCGGCAGCGGCTTGGGCCTGGCGATCGTGGCCGATATCGCCGAGAGCTATGGTGGAACGTTGAGGTTGCGCAATGGCGCGCCTGGATTGGTGGCAACGCTGGTGGTGCCGGCGGGGTAAAGCTGCTTGGCACGCGCGATCCTGTAGAGCCGGGCTTGCCCGGCTGCGGGCCGCCGACCCACGAGCAGCCGGGCAAGCCCGGCTCTACGGCAACGCGCGGATCATCTACCCGCGTGCATCCACCAGCAGTCGATGGCATCCAGCGTGATGTGGATCATCAACCCGATTCCGAACAGGCGCGTTTTCTTCGGCACGCACAGTCCCGCATACACCGCGATCGCCGGCGTGGTGTGCAGCGGGTGGAAACCGATGCTGCAGCGGTTCGATGCATAGATCGGGTCAGCCAGCAGGTGGTCCAGGTCGATGATCCAGCCCAGCAGCAGCAACGCCCACGCGGACAGGAAACGCTTGCGCCAGAACATCCACGCCAGCAGTGCAGGCACTGCGGCGTGGAGGAACAGATGGAAGATCGCGCGTGAGGACATACGGGTCGCTTCGTGGAGCCGGGCTCGCCCGGCTGCACGGAAGTCGTCAGATCAACGGCTCATCCGACAGATAGGTGTACCCGGTCAACCCGGCTTCCAGCGCCTCGGACAGCTCCTGCGCACGCGCCGGCTCCAGCTTCGCGGCCGCCACACGTTCGGCATAGGCCGCACGCAGGTCGTCCAGGCGGTAACCGACGTAATCCAGCATCACGTCCGTGGTGTCGCCGCGACGCTGCTGGGTAATGGCGTAGCCATCCGCATCGGCCACCACTTCCACCGCATCGGTGTCACCGAACAGGTTGTGGATGTCGCCCAGGATTTCCTGGTACGCACCGACCATGAAGAAGCCGATCCGGTAGCTTTCGCCCGGCTTCATCGCGTGCAGCGGCAGCGAGGTGTCCAGGCTTTCGTTTTCCACGTAGGTCTTGACCATGCCGTCCGAGTCGCAGGTCATGTCGGCGATGATGCCGCGGCGATCGGGCACCTCGTTCAGGCGTTCGATCGGCACGATCGGGAACACCTGGTCGATCGCCCAGGCATCGGGAATCGACTCGAACACACTGAAGTTGACGAAGTACTTGTCGACCAGGCGCTCGTTGAGTTCATCCAGCGCCGGGCGGTGGCTCTTCTCGTCGTAGCTCAGGCGTGCACGCACGCCATGCGCGATGGCATAGAACAGGTCGTCGATGCGCGCACGCTGCGGCAGGTCGATCTGGCCCAGCGCATAGCTGGCCAGGCCCTCGGCATGGAAATGCTGGGCTTCCTGGAACAGTTCCACCGCCGGGCGCTGGTCAAGTTCCTCGTGGATTTCGCGCAGGTGGCGGATCGCCGCCGGCTCGTCGTCATGCGCATCCGGCACACGGCCTTCCTGCGCCTGCTCCACTTCGGAGACGTTGGCGATCAGCACCGCGTGGTGGGCGGTCATGGCACGGCCGCACTCGGTCACGATGCGCGGCGGGGTCAGGCCGTGTTCTTCGCAGGCGTTGGCCAGTGGCTGCACGATGTTGCTGGCGTAGGCGTTCAGGCCGTAGTTGATCGAGCAGAAGCTGCGCGAACGGGTGCCTTCGTAGTCCACGCCCAAGCCGCCGCCGACGTCGACGTGGGTGATCTTCGCGCCCAGGCGCGACAGTTCCACGAAGTAACGGGTGGCCTCGCGCATGCCGTTGGCAATGTCGCGCACGTTGGAGATCTGCGAGCCCATGTGGAAATGCAGCAGGCTCAGGCACTCGGCGTATTCGGTGTCGCGCAGCGACTTCCACAGGTCCAGCAGCTGGCGCGGCGACAACCCGAACTTGGCCTTGTCGCCGCCGCTGTTCTGCCACTTGCCTGCGCCCAGCGAGGCCAGGCGCATGCGCACGCCCAGGCCTGGCTTCACGTCCAGCGCCTTGGACTCCTCCAGCACCAGCTTCAGCTCGGAGGGCTTTTCAATGACGATGAAGGTCTGCAGGCCCAGCTTGCGGCCGATCAGGGCCAGGCGGATGTACTCGCGGTCCTTGTAGCCGTTGCAGACAATCAGCCCGCCCGGGCGCGACAGCGCCAGCACGGCCATCAGCTCGGGCTTGCTGCCCGCTTCCAGGCCAAAGCCCTCGCCATGGTGGCTGGCCAGGGTGCCGGCCACGCCGCGGTGCTGGTTGACCTTGATCGGATACACCGCGGTGTAGCCGCCGGCGTAATCCCAGTCGGCCTGGGCCTGGCCGAAGGCGGCCTGCAGCTTGCCCAGGCGCTGGCCGAGGATGTCCGGGAAGCGCACCAGCAGCGGCAGCTTGGCCCCGGCCGCGCGGGCCGAATCCACAATCGTGGGCAAGGACACCACCGGGCCGTCCTGCCCCGTCGGTCTCACCACCATATGCCCCGCCGGATCCACGTCGAAGTAGCCATCCGCCCAGTGCGGAATCGAGTAGGTCTTGCGGGCTTGGTCGAGGGACCAATCGGTCATTGCAGTGGGCCTGGTTGGTAAAAAAGGGGGTGCATGATAACGCCTATATGCCGACAGCTCCGTTATCATGCGCGCCCGCGCCCGTGTCCAGGCTTGAACCTGAACGGGGCGGACCCCGTCCGGACGCGCCTTGTGCCGCCATCCCGGCTCCAACACCCTCCGAACAGGACCGCTACTCCATGACTGACAACAGCAACTGGTACATCGAGCATTTCGAGCGCACCGGCTCGGCCATTGGCTACCGCATCACCGGCAAGCTGGACGAGGTGCAGTCGCCGTTCCAGAAGATCGAGATCTTCCAGACCACCGACTGGGGCAACCTGATGACCATCGACGGGGCCATCATGCTGACCAGCAAGGACAATTTCTTCTACCACGAGATGATCAGCCACCCGGTGCTGTTCACCCACGCCGCGCCCAAGCGCGTGGTGATCATCGGCGGCGGCGACTGCGGCACCCTGCGCGAAGTGCTCAAGCACCCGGGCGTGGAAAGTGTGACCCAGTGCGACATTGACGAGCAGGTCACCCGCATGGCCGAGAAGCACTTCCCGGAACTGTGCGACTCCAACAGCGACCCGCGCGCCGAGCTGATGTTCGACGACGGCGTGGCCTACATGGCCAACTGCCCGGCCGGCAGCGTGGACGTGGTGATCGTGGACTCCACCGACCCGGTCGGCCCGGGTGAAGGCCTGTTCAACAAGGCCTTCTACGAAAGCTGCTTCAAGGCACTGAAGGACGACGGCATCCTGGTCCAGCAGTCCGAGTCGCCGCTGATGCAGCTGGCCCTGATCAACGAAATGCGCACCGAAATGGGCAAGGCCGGCTTCCAGTCGTTCAAGACCCTGCCGTTCCCGCAGCCGTGCTACCCGACCGGCTGGTGGAGCGTGACCCTGGCACGCAAGGGCCAGAGCAGCTTCGATTTCCGCCAGGCCGATTCGGCGTCCAAGGGCTTTGACACCCTGTACTACACCGCCGCGCTGCACACCGGCGTGCTGGTGACCCCGCCCTTCGTGCAGGCTGCGCTGAAGGGTTGATGTCGGGTCCCCGAGGGCCGGCCAACGGCCGGCCCTCGCGATCTCAGATCGCCCAGATCCCGGCGATCACCAGCACCACCAGGCCCCACTTGATTGCGTGGTAGGCAAACGCGCTCTTCGCGCGCAGCGCCTTGGCCTTGAGCCGCACCTTGTACAGCCCGCCAAATGCCTTGTTCACGCCCCCGGTCGGATCTCCCGGCAGGTTCGGCGAGGCCCCACCGGCCAGCAGGGTCGCCGCCACGGCGCGGTTGAACAGCCCCGGCAGGCCGAAGCGCAGCGGGCGCGCGATATCGCAGAACAGGATCACCCGGTCTTCCTGGGTCTCGTTGTGGGCGTGGTGGATGTAGGTTTCGTCGAACATCATCCACTCGCCGTCGCGCCAGCTTTTACGGATGCCGTCCACCTCGATGTAGCAGCCATCGTCGTTCGGCGTGGCCAGGCCCAGGTGCAGGCGCAGCGAGCCGGCAAACGGGTCGCGGTGCGGACGCAGTTCACTGCCCGGCGGCAGCTGCGCGAACATCGCCGCACGCACCTCCGGAATCGACTCCAGCAGCGCGGTGGTCTGCGGGCACAACGCCTTGGCCGACGGGTGCGACGGACCGTACCAGCGCAGATAGAAGCGCTTCCAGCCGCGGCGGAAGAACGAGTTGAAGCCGGCGTCGTTGTAGCTGCTGGACGCGGCAATCTTGTCCGCATCGCGCAGCGCCAGGGCCTCATCGCGGATCATCTTCCAGTTCGCGCGCAGCGGCTCCAGCTGCGGGAACTCCTTGCCCGGATCCAGGAACGGGGTGGTCGGCACCTTGGAGAACAGGTACATCACCACGTTGATGGGAGCCATGAAACTGGAATGGTCCAACAGCTGGCGCGACCAGCGCGCCCGGACCTTGCCGCGGTAGTGCACGTACAGCACGCACGCCACGAACAGGGCCACCACAATTATCTTGATCATCGAACGTCCACCGGCGGCTGCCGGAAAGCATCAGTGAAGGGGAGTTCGCACGCGGTGCTGGCGGGCCATGGGGAGCGGCGGGCCACGCGTGCCGTATTCAACATCGTTATGGTCCGCGCGGCCTTCTGTCCGGTCAAGCCAGCCGTGTACAGGTAGCGGACAACCGGCACACACGGCGTCTCAGTTAAACGCCAACGCATTGATATTTAAAACAATTCAACCAGGTCCTAGGTGCCGGACTGGCGCGCGCGCGACAAACTGTTCCACGTCTGGGTCCGACATTTCTCCGACAAAAGCTGGATTGCTGTACTTTCGAGTACTAATATTAACGAAAGTTTGACAGCACCCCCATTCAGCAGCACCGGTACGCCTGACGCTTTGCGCCGACCACCGGGTCGCCCAAAGACCGTCATGAATACTTCTGTTACCCCGTGTGTCGATGACACCGCCCCGGCCCTGTTGCTCAAGCGTGGCGAACGCCTGCTGGAGCCGGATGTCTACCGCACCTGCCTGAACGGCCAGCCGGCCGTGGTCAAGGACTACACCCGCTACAAGGGCACCCCGCTGTCGCTGGTGGCCCGCCTGCTGGTGCGACGCGAGGCCAGCATGCTCAAGCGCCTGAGCGGCTGGAAACACGCGCCGGCCCTGCTTGGCACGATCGGCGGGCTGGCACTGGGCATGGAGTTCATCCCCGGCCAGACCCTGAGCGCGGCCAGCTCGGTGGGCGCGGAGGTGTTCGAGCAGCTGCAGTACGCACTGAGCCGCCTGCATGCGGCCGGGATCACCCACAACGACCTGCACGGCACCAACGTGATGGTGAACGGCGGGGTACCGGTGCTGGTGGACTTCACCTCGGCCTGGCGCAGCCCGCGCTGGCTGCCGGTGCACCCGGTGTCGCGTCAGCTGCGCCGCAGCGACATGAAGAACCTGCTGAAGATGCGCCAGCGCCTGACCGGCGAGCGCCCGACCGAGAGCCAGGCGGCGCTGGTCGCCGACCCGCGCTGGGTGGCCGGCGTGCGGGTGGCGTGGAAGCGGTTTTACCGGTGGTTCAAAAGCGTGCCGTAGTGCCGGGCTTGCCCGGCAACCCTACAACGCGTCCGCGTCCAACTCACCGGTCCGGATGCGCACCACGCTGCCCAGGTCGTACACGAACACCTTGCCGTCGCCGATCTTGCCGGTGCCGGCCGCCTTGACGATGGCTTCCACCACCTCGTCAACCTGGGTGTCGGTGACCGCCACCTCGATTTTGACCTTGGGCAGGAAGTCGACCACGTACTCCGCGCCCCGGTACAGCTCGGTATGCCCCTTCTGGCGGCCGAAGCCCTTCACCTCGGTCACCGTGATACCGGTGACTCCGCGCTCGGCCAGCGCTTCGCGCACGTCGTCGAGCTTGAACGGCTTGACCACCGCCATGACCATCTTCATTCGTTGGCTCCTGTATCTGCGGCAGCGAGGATACCGCCTGTCGGCCGATGAACGCGATGCTGCCAGCGTATTCCGGCCACCCCGGCGGGGATTATCCTAGGCGTGAACCTGGCCAGCCCCACCGAAGCGGAGTCCCCCATGATTGACCTCAACCAGATTGATGACCTGGCCCGCCGCCTGAGCGACATGGTGCCGCCGGGGCTGCGCGAGCAGCGTGAGGAGCTGCAGGCCACCTTCAAGAGCGCCCTGCAGGCCGGCCTGGCCAAGCTGGACCTGGTCACCCGCGAGGAGTTCGACGTACAGCGCGCGGTGCTGCTGCGCACCCGCGAGAAGCTGGAGGCGCTGGAGAAGACGGTGGCGGCGCTGGAAGCTGCAGGCAATGTGCCGGAGCGTCCCGCTCCGTAAGCTGTCTGGCTTCGGTCCGGGTGCGGTGAGACGCGCGTGGCGCGTCACTACGGTTGCAGCCAGCGTGTGGCGGCTTCCAGTGCAGCCTCGCCGTCTGCCGCTTCATCCGGCTTCACCTGTTCGAGGGTTCGCCCGGACCGGTCCTGCACACGGGTGGTGGTAAGCGCGACGCGCGCGCCATCCGGCAGGAAGATGGGGCGGTTGCCCGTGGCCAGGCCCGCGCTGGGTTGGCCAAAGAAGCGGGTATTGGGCCGGTCGATGAACGCGATGGCGGTCATTTCCCCCGAGCTGGCGGTGCGCGGACCAATCAACACCGCAACCGGTGCCTGCGAAAGATCACATTCGCGCGCGCCCCTGATCTTCCAGGGGGTCACCTTTCCCTCCCTGTCGGTGAACGCACCCGGCGATGCTTCGCCAAGGAGGGGAAACAGCCCGGCCAGCATGGGCCACATGGTGCCACCGCTGTTATCCCGCAGGTCCACCACCCAGCCATCCACGTCTTGCCCGATGGCACACAGCTGACGCTGGATCCCGGTGGAAATTTCGCGGGACGAGCGCTGCTCGACGCCGCTCACGCTGGGCACTTTCACGTAACCCACGTTCGCGCCAAGCCGTTCCACCCGGGGTGTTTCAGCGGCACGGGTGCGCTGGGTGGCAAAGTCGGCCTCGTGCGGCAACCGGAGCATGCTGTGCCGGTCACCCAGAGACCTCAGGATCTCGCGATAGAGCGGATAGTTGTCTGCCGACTGCGCTGCATTCGCAGCGGCGTCAATGCGCGGCTGGAACGTCTGCCAAGGCACCCGGTCGGCATACAGGGCATTGGCACGCACGGCGGCAATGAACGCATCCAGGTTCACTTTCGCACCAGTATTGCGCGCCGCCGTGCGTTCGGCGTCATGACGAATCCTCAGCGCCGCCCCGTGCGCCTCTCCGCCACCACTGAGCCCCATGCCGAACACCAGGTGGGTGGCCTCCTTCGGAACCGTCACCACCAGTTGCCGCTCGGTCAGACCGTCGCGTGCCTGGACAAGCTGCCGTGCGGTGTTGACGAACAGCAGGCGCGTTTCACCCTTGTGAGCGCGCAACCACAGGGTGGCCTGGCCGCTTCCCGCAACCGACATCTGCGCGCTGACCACATACACGCCGCCGCCTTTATCGCTGACGTCGAGCGAGGAAATGCTGGAGCCGAAGGCGTTGTCGGCGTCCGCCACGCGGCGCAGCTCAACGGTGGCACCTTCGGGGGCGGTGGGATCACCGGAAACAGTGCCGGTGTAGGCGGTGCTTGGAACCAGAGAGATAGCGGGGTGCTTTGTGCCGGGATCCGCGGCGAAGGAAGAGAATGCGACAAGGGTCGACAGCAGAAGTCCTGCAACACGATTGAACCGCGAGATTCTGGCCTTCTTCCGCATCAGGTGTCTCCATCCTTGGGCACTTGAGTCTATCGTGGAAAGTGCTGTGAGGAATGCACTACCGACACAATCTGGATGGCAGCAACAGTAACCCTGTAAAGCACTATGTAGCTGGGGGTCACCACGACTTCGCGAAGACCAGGAACGCGGTCGCTCTGCGGATAGAGATACGGATGCTCTGCCAGTGGCAGCACGCAATCTCGAAGGCGGTGCCACAGCCGTTCCGCGGCCAAGGGCGCAAGCTCGCCTATGTACCCAATGATCGAAGCAAGGTCTTCCTCTGCAGCTGGCAACCAAACTACAGGCAGCATCAAGTGAGGTTGCGCTCAACCTTCAGTGCGGCAATGCGCTCGGCCATACGACGTTCCACCTCGTCATGTGGAAGCGACGGGCGAGTGTCGGACAGGCTTTTCTCCACTTTCGCACGCAGCCACGCGTCGTAGCTGATCTCAGCTTCGGCGGTCTCGAACTCGTGCACCAATGGATCGCGAATGGCGTTCATGGGGGCAGTCTACGCCCGGCCGTCAGGATGGGTGTTAACCGTGAGGCCATGATTGCGTCTGTACGAGCCAGCCGCAATTCGGAGCGTGTGCTTTTTGTTACATTTCAATGAATTAAGTGGCAACCTGCCGATACGGACGATTACCCCTGAACGGTAGCGTCCTGTCGCTGCTGGCCCCAATCCCCATCCACCGTCACCTGCGCATCGCCCAGGCGGGACAGCAGCGCGTCGAAGTCCAGGTCCGCCATCGCCCACAGCTGGTCACCCTGGGTGCTGGCCAGTACGCCATCGGCCGGGAAGCCACGGTCCATCGGTGCATACAGCACCGCCTCACCGGTGTTGACGTCCAGCGCCGGGCTCCACGCGGCCTCACCTGCGGTGACCGCCTTGGCGACGAACATGCGGTTCTCCAGCGCGCGGGCCATGCAGCCGACGGTCACGCGGGTGGAGCCGGCGTCGGTGTCGGTGCAGCTCGGGACCAGCAGCAGCTGTGCGCCGGCTTCGCGCTGGGCGCGCACGCTGAGCGGGAACTCGCTGTCGTAGCAGACCGCGATGCCGGTGCGTACGCCGCCGAGGTCGAACACCTGCAGCGCGTCGCCCGCTTCGATGACACCGAGCTGCTTTTCAAAGCCGGTGAGCTGCATCTTGTCCTGATAACCACGACGACCGTCCGGGGTGAACCACCAGGCACGATTGCGGTAGCGGCCCTCGCCGACCTGCAGCAGGAAGGTGCCCGCCTGGATGATCAGATTCAGGCGCTGCGCGAGTTCGGCGTACAGCGCCAGCCAGTCGTCATGGAACACCTGGATGCCGCGCAGCGAAGCCGGCAGGCGCTTGGACACATCCGGACCGAGCGCCGCCGCCAGCTCCAGTGACAGATACTCCGGCAGCACGGCCAGTTGTGCGCCGGCCTCGGCCGCCTCCGTCAGCACGGTGCGCTGGCGCGCGGCAAACTCCGCCCACGACGCCGGGGCCTGGATGGGATATTTCGCCACCGCCACTTTCATTCGGATGTCTCCAGTTCGCGCAGCCAGATCGTCAGCGCATGCTCGCTCTGCGTTGCTTCACCCACATCTTTCCAGGCAAGCACTGCATGCAGCTGAGGGTGTTCACGGTAGCCTCGGCGCTGCCAGAACGCGTGATTGCTGTGGTAGTCCGCCGGGCGGCGCGGATCGTTCGCCGCGCGCACGACGGAAGCAAACGCGCTGGTGCGCATTCCCGGCAGGCTTCGCGCATGCGCTTCGCGTTCGTCGAAGAAGCGATGGCCCAGTCCCCGCCCGCGCCAGGCCGGCAGCAGCACCGATTCGCCGCAGTAGAAAATCCGGTCTTCCGCCAGGTTCGCCTGCTCGAAGGGCAGCCGGATGGCGTCTTCCGCCTGCAGTAGCGGCATGCCGGTGGAGGCACCCACGGGCACGCCCGCCGGGTCCAATGCCAGCACCAGAACCCCACCGGCGGCGTGGCTCAGCGCCTGCAGATAGTCGCGCTCATAGGCCATGTCGCCGTCATACAGATACGGGAAGTCGCGAAACACCGCGATGCGCAGGCGTGCCACATGCTCCAGCCACGGCAGCATGTCCGCGCCGGTGACCCGCAGCACCTGGATGACCGGATCCACTTCAGGCCGCCGGTGCGATCTGCGCGATCCAGTCGGCCAGGTTGTAATAGTTGGTCACGCGCGCAATGCGGCCGTCGCGCACCTCGAAGAACGCACCACCCGGCAGCACATAGCGCTGGCCCGTGGCCTCCGGCAGGCCATCGTCGGTGGCCTGGTACTGGCCGTGCACCACATAGCTGGCGGCCACGTGCACGCCGTCGGCATTGCTCATCACCACGATGTCCTTCAGCTGCTCGGCGTAGTTGCGGTCCATGCGCTGCAGGAACGTGCGGAACGTCTCGCGGCCGATCTCGCGCGCGCCCTGGTTCAGGTCATGCGCCACGTCATCGGTCAGCAGGGCCAGCATGCCCTCGCGGTCGCCGGCGTTGAAGGCCTGGTAATAGCGCTCGACCAGCGCTTGTGCCTCAAGGGACATCGAGATTCTCCGGACGTTTGGGGGCCCTGCAGTATAGGTAAATCCCCTCCCCCGTTGAGCCACGCCCTGCATGGCGGCGGTTGCCGATAGAATCACGTCGCCCTCCTCCTCCGCACCGGCATCATGGAACGATCCCGCCCGCACCCTTCCCGTCTGTCGCCGCGGTTCCGGCGGCTGGCCACCCTTGCGCTGCTGCTTGCCTGCGCTACCACCGCAGTCGCCCAGACCGCCCGGAAGCCTTCCCCCTACGAAGTCCGCCCAGGTGCTGACGCCGCATCGCCCACCGCCAACACCGGCCCGGACTTCCTGCCGCGCATCGACACCCGCGCGCAGTTCCTGCAGCTGGCGCGCGTCTACAACGCCGGCACCGCGCTGGAACTGCCGCACCTGATCTTCGTCATCGACCGCCAGGCCGGCAACCGCATCTACTACGTCAATACCCCGCGCCATGCGCTGCACGAGCAGTTCGTGCGCCAGCAGCGGCTGGTGCACCGCCTGGACAAGGCCACGCTCAACGCGCAGTACCGCGATCCGGGCCGACGCTTTCTGTTCGGCACGCTGGCGTGGCAGCAGGATCTGCCGGGATACACCTATGAGTTCTGGGAGGGCGACCAGCTGACTGCCGCACTGCTGCGCGAGACCGACGCAGTGGTGCGCGCTTCCTTCGCCGAGCCGGTGCGCTTCAAGACCAACTCCACCCAGCACGATGCACTGGCACGGTCCACCGGGCTGGCCTTCGTCACCCAGGAAGCCTTGCTGCGCGAACAACGCTTCCTGCCCTTGAACACCGGCAGTGCCGAAGGCCGGCTGCGCATCGTGCGTACCCAGGCACAACTGGACGCGCTTACGCCGCGCGACATTCCGGTGCTGGACGACGTGCCCATCGCGCTCGCCCCCGTTGCCGGGCTGGTGACACAGCGCCCTTCCACCCTGCTCTCGCATGTGAATCTGCTGGCCAAGGGCTGGGGCATTCCCAACGTGTACGTGCGCGATGCCCAGCAGGCGCTGCGTCAGTACGATGGACGCTGGGTGTCACTGCAGGTCACGGCCAACGACTATCGGGTTACCCCGCTCAAGCGCCCGGCCCGTACGCCGTCCAGCAGCACGCCGCGCCCGGCGGCACGCAACCTGCCGCGCCCCGACCTGAGCGTCACCGCGCTTACGCCACTGGCATCGCTGCGTGCCCGTGACAGCCGGCGGTGCGGGGTGAAGGCGTCAAACCTGGGCACGCTGAAAGCGGTGCTGCCACCGGCCGCCAGCGTGCCTGACGGTTTCTGCGTCCCGTTCGCGCATTACCAGGCGATGTCTGATCGCCTCGGCATTGCCGCGCGCCTGCAATCCCTGCAGCGTCGCCCCGGGTTCGACAGCGACCCTACTGTGCGCCGCGAGGCGCTTGCGACCCTGCGTGCGGAGATCGCCAATGCCGCGCCCGACCCCGCCTTCGTGCGCGACCTGGACCGCCAGTGGCGAAGCCAGCTGAACAGTGCTGCCGTGTTCGTACGCAGTTCGTCCAATTCCGAAGACCTGCCCGGTTTCAGCGGCGCTGGCCTGTACACCACCGTGCCGAATGTGACGCGCGGCGACGCGGTGGCCAACGCCGTACAAACCGTGTGGGCCTCGGTCTATAACTTCGAAGCCTATGAAGCACGCGCCGCTGCGGGCCTGCCACAGGATGCGGTGTCGATGGCGGTGCTGGTGCAGCGCGCCGCGCCCTCGGACAGCTCGGGGGTGATGATCACCCGCGACCCATTCGATGCCAATCGCAAGCACATCACTTACATCTCGGCCAAACGGGGCCTGGGCATCCGGGTGGTGGAAGGCAAACGCCAAGCCGAACAAGTCATGTACTCGAACTGGTCCAAAGCGGTGCAGGTACTCAGCCGCTCCGCCGAGGACACCCAGCTGGTCGCCCAGGCGGGCGGCGGCGTGCGCGAAGTGCCGATCATCGGCTCACGGCAGGTGCTGACCGATGTGCTGATTGCGCGCCTGGCCAAACTGGGCGTCGCCACCAAGCAGGCGCTTGGTGGTGTGGACCAGGACATTGAATGGGCCGTGGTCGGCGACGAGGTGCTGATCCTCCAGTCCCGCCCCTACGCAGACGGAGCCCGGTAGCGCCACGCCGGATGGGCCGACGCCCGGACGGGCATGGCCCGTCCCCACGCGACGCCATCAGGCCTGCTTGAACACCGTACGCTTGCCGATCGGCGCGGCTTTACGCGCGGTCGGCTTGGCCAGCCCGGGAACCAGATAATCCGCCACGCTGCGACCGCGCGCGGTTTTCTCCACCAGCCAGCGCGGCGTGCTGCCGCGCCCGGTCCAGGTATTGCGCTTGTTGTCCGGGTCCCGGTACTTCACCGGCAGCTTGCCAACTTTTGCGCGCTTGACGCGTTTGACGCGTTTGGTCGCAACCGGCGCTGCACCCGTGCCGTTTCCGAGCAGTTCTTCGATGCTGTAGCCGGAGGCTTTGGCAATCGCCAACAGCTTCCGGCGAATTTCCGCGACCGGCGGACGCTTTTCCAGAAGCGCTTTGCGCTTCTGGGCGGCCTTCATGAGGGAGGTGAGTTCGCGTGAATTGAGCTGTTCGAGGTCAATAGTCATGAACCGAGGGTCGCACTGTTCCAGAGCAACGGCAACACCTCCTGATGCCGTGAACCCCGGACAACCCCGTCCGCAGTTGCCACGACTCCCCCCTACTTCCGGCATATGGCGGATATGTAACAGCGCTAATACATTTCAGCCATGGACGCGCCCTCCCCTACCCTTGGCACCCTGGTCCGCCACCTGCTCGAGCAGCTGGATGGCGACCTCGAGGGCGTCTACGCGGCCTCAGGACTGGAGTGGCGGCCCCGCTATACGCCGGTGCTGCGCGTGCTCCTGCGGCTGGGCCCGGCATCCATCAAGGTGCTGGCGCAGGAGATCGGCATCACCCACTCCGCTGCCAGCCAGACCGTGACGCAGATGGCCAAGCAGCGCCTTGTCGCGTTGAAGCCAGGCGCGGATGCGCGCGAACGCATCGTGGTGCTCAGCACCAAGGCCCGGCGCATGGTGCCTGCCCTGCAGCGCCAATGGGCCGCAACCAATGCGGCGGCCGCGCAACTCGACGCGGAGTTGTCGGTCCCGCTTTCCGCCGTGCTTGCCGAAGCCATTGCCGCCCTGCATCAGCGGCCCTTCGCAACCCGCATCGCCGCGGCAGCCGCCGCGTCCAGTGGCCCCCCCGACGCATAGCCGCAGCATCCACCAGGGATCGCATATGAACGCAATGACGCAGTCCAGTGCACCGCCCGTTCCCCCCCGTGATACATGGCAGCCGATCGCATTGGGCGAGCACGGCGTGCTGAAGCCAGGCAGGCTGCGCTGGTTGCGCGCCTGTGCCTGGGCCGTGCCCCTGTTCTTCCTGGTTGCCATCCCGGCGGGCGCGATCACCCAGTTCCTTGGTGGATTCTGGCCAAAGTCCAACGAACCGATGCAGTTCTTCGCCGGCCTGCTCGGTGCCCTGGCGTCGCTCGGCATCTATGCACTGGCCGTGCGGCTGGCCGAGAAGCGCAATCCGTCGGAGATTGCGTTGCGCCCCATGCTTCCACAGCTCTGCATCGGCCTGCTGACCGGCATGGCGATGTTTGCTGCGGTCATGGGCATCATGGGCGCATTCGGGTTCTACGACATCCACGCCATGGGCCCGGCACCGGCATGGATCCCACTGCGCAAGGCGTTTCAAGCCGGGGTGGTGGAAGAGCTGATGATGCGCGCGGTGTTGCTGCGACTGCTGTGGCGGGCCTTCGGCCCCTGGGCCGCATTCGCCGTGTCGTCCGCGGTGTTCGGC
The DNA here is from genome assembly GCA_002387845.1 of Stenotrophomonas maltophilia. Lineage (GTDB taxonomy): Bacteria > Pseudomonadota > Gammaproteobacteria > Xanthomonadales > Xanthomonadaceae > Stenotrophomonas > Stenotrophomonas maltophilia_AG. The sequence goes on from DGLB01000048.1 coordinate 26,521, forward strand.
CTCAGCCATCTGGGCAACCCAAATGCGACCGTGTTTGCCGCCCTCTGCATTGCACTGGAAGCCGGCGTGATGTTGGGCGCGTTCTACGCACTGACAGGGCGCATCTGGGTCTCGATCGGTGCGCATATGGCCTGGAACTTCACCCAGGGCTACCTGTTCGGCACGGCCGTTTCGGGCACGGCACTGGGACCCGCCATCGCACAGAGCACGCCCAATGCCGCGCTACCGGAATGGCTTACCGGCGGTGCGTTTGGTCCTGAAGCGTCGCTTCCCGGGGTGTTGGTCTGCCTTGCCGTGGGTCTTGCGGTGGTCTGGCTGGCATGGCGTCGGGGTCAGTTCGCCCGACAGTGACGGGTATCGGTTACCTGATACGCGGCCCAATCCGCACCCTTCTCGAACTTGCCGCCTAGCGCTGTCAGCTAGGCCTGCCAGTGGCGGTGCTGTTGCCAGGCGTCTGTAGCTCCAAAGCTTCTCACCCGAAACTCGCTTGTTAGACCGGATGTGAGATGCGAGTTCACACGCTCAAGCCAGCCGCTGATGTCAGCGGTCGTCCCGTCCAGCAGCCTACGAAGCAGCAGAAGTAGGAAGAACGAGCGATTTGCGGGGAACGGTGCTTCACGTTCAGACCATCCCGCCGCCCGCGGCCGTACCGCTGAAACACCAAGCTCCTTGTTCCATAGCCGACCGTGGTGGGCGACGACGTTTCTGGCCACGCTGGTTACATGCAACCAGTTCGCAAAGACCGGCGCTGCCATCTCTAGCTCCCCGGCAACGACTTTCTGTTCCTTCGCGTGCAGTGCTTTGTAGAGGCGAGAAAGCGATCCCAACGACATGACCTCAGTCGCCATCCAGATGGGAACATTTGGAAAGGCTGGCAGCGTGTACTTGTCCTTGTAGTGGCGAATGAACGTCTCTCTGGACCTGGCTACTTCCTTCAGGACGCCCTCGAGCCACTCCGTATGGTCCGCTCCGGTGAATGCCAGATTTCGGGCATCCAAATGGCCGAAGGGACCATAGGCATGTGCAAAGTGATAGGTCAGCCGGGTTCGCGTGGCGACCTCAATGTGACCGATCGCCGCCATCACAAGGTCTCGTAGTCCTCTGTCGAACTCGTAAAGGCTAACCGCCTCCTCAAAGGTCGCATCCTCACGAAAGTTGTCACTACCACTCACACGCTGAGTGTAGAGGTAGCCCATCAGGCGGTAGTAGCCAACTCGTTGCAAGTAGCGCTCAGCGTTGGCGGTGTCGCCAATCGCAAGTCCACGCCGCTTGAATTGCTCTAGCTGCGCGTGAATCGAGAGCGGAGGCTTGAGGTACTGAGTCATCCTGACACCCAAATACGGGCAAAAAAAAACCCGCCAATTTGAGCATGTCGCGACGGGCGCGTCAGAGGCGTGGCGGGTGTGTTGGGCGTAGTGTAGCGACTCTGTCATTTACCCGCAAGTAATCACTTCCAGTTGCCGGCCATCGTAAGCCATTGTTCATCAAGACTTTTATCAACCATACACTATCATCCCGCGCCAGGTTCGGCGCGAGTTTAGCGAGGTGAATGGATAACCGACGCTTCCAGACCGCTCCCAACGCGGGGACGACGTTTTTCGCCTGACCATCCTTCTCGCCACCCCGTTAACACTGCTACTGGAAGTCCAGCGAGAGCTCGACAAACATTGAACGGCCGAAGGCGTTATATACCCCCTGGTCGTAATACGGCCAGTTGCCGTTGGTGTAGTCCACCGGCGGGCGCTCGTTGGTCACGTTGTTGGCGGTCAGCAGCACGCTCGCCATCTTGTTGATGCGGTAGTTGACCGTCGCGTTCCAGGTCGTCCAGGGCCCGATGTTGCGTTCCTCGCCCACGGAATTCCAGGTCCGGGCGTTGCGCACCCCGTAAACGTTGGTGCTGAAGGCCCCGATGTTCCAGTTCACGCCGAGGGTGGCCCGGTAGTGGAGTTCATTGGAGTTGGCGCAGCACAGCTGGTCGTACACCGGGTCGCCTTCCTGCTGCTGCAGTTCATGCTTGAGCGGGCGGTAGTAGCCGGCGTTCACCCCGAACTCGCCCGCGCGCCCGGCACTCCAGCGATAGTCGCCCGACGCCTGGATGCCGGTCTGGCGCTGCTTGGCCAGGTTGATCGGGTAGGAGAACACTTTGGACACGCCGTTGGGATTGAGCGGATCGGTGGCGGGCAGGCGCTGCACCTGGGCCAGGACCTGCTGGCAGGTCGGAGAGTTGATGTCGAAATCGACATCACCGTTCTCGGACCGCCCCAGCCGGCAGTTGGCCTCGGTGGTGAGGATGCTGTCAGTGCCGAGGATGGACACCTCGTTCTCGATCTTCACCGAGTTGTAGTCCACGGAGAGATTCAAGGCGTTGTCCAGCGCCGACCAGACGAAGCCATAAGTGAAGGTTTCGGCCGTGATGTCCTTCAGGTTGCGGTTGCCGGTGCTGGAAGACAGCACCGACAGCGAAGACTGCGGGCAATCGTCGAAGTTCTCCGAGGTATAGCCGGCCTGCCGGCACAGGAAGGTGTCGGTGTTGGTGGTATAGCCACTGCTCTCGCGCGAGTACAGGTAGAACATATCGGGCGAGCGGAACGCGGTGGCATAGCTGCCACGCAGCAGCAGCGACTCCACCGGGCGGTACTCCAGGCCCAGCTTCCAGGTGGCCTTGCCGTTTCCGCCACCGCCCTGCAGCGAGTACTTGTCATAGCGCCCGGAGAGGTTGGCGCTGAACGTGTCGAAGATCGGTACCTGCAGTTCGGCCCCCACTGCGTACAGGTCGCGCTGGCCCTCGGCCGAGGTACCTGCGGTCTGGCCGCGGAACAGCACGCCGGCATTCGGATCGGCCGACTGGTTGAAGAACTTCTCACGGGTGCCCTGCAGGATCATCGCAAAGCCGACATCGCCCGCGGGCAGGCCGAACAGCGACGTGTTGGTCACCAGCGCGGTGACGTTGGTCCGTGAGGCCTTCGAGGCCGCACGGTTGGTACCGCTGAACTGGTCATACTGCTGCCGGGTCAGCGGCTGGTACAACACGTCCAGATTGGGCGCGTAGGCGTCGTAGCCATTGACCTTGCCCAGCTGCGGTCCCAGGTAGTAGTCATCAATACCGCCTGCAGCCAGGAAGTCGGTGGATTTGCGGGTAACGTCGGTGCTGGACCGGTTCACATACACGTCGTAGTCGAAGCCGGTGTCGCCCAGCCCGCCACGTGCGCCGGCCGTGATGTTCAGCGAGCGCGTGTAGACCCGCTGGTCCTTCGCGTCCATGCCCACTTCTTCGGGCGCGTAGATGCGCTGCCACTGTTCGTAGTTACCGCTGGTCTGGTTGTAGAAGGTCTTGTTCCAGAACGGGCTGCCACCGGAATACGTGGGGCGGCCAAAGCTGAAGAGAATGTCCGAGTACAGCTCGGTGGAGTCGCTGAGGTGGTAGCGCAGGAAGGTGGTGGCGTTCACGTCCTCGCTTCTGTTGTAGAGCGTGGCCGTTCCGACATTGTCAGGGCTGCCGCAGTAGTAACCGGTGCCCGCCGCGTTGCGATGCGCGTAGGTGGTGCTGCCTCCGAACAGGTAGGACAGCGGCGCGCAGGTGCTTTGACCCGGATCGATGTAGCCGTTGGGGGACATCTGCATGCGCAGGAAGGTGCGCGAGGGATCCTGCGCGCCGGTCGGGCTGTCGTTGACGCTGTCGATGTAGCTGCGGTCGGACGCGAAGATCGGCTTCTGCTTGGTGTACTCCAGCCCGTAGCTGACGTCCAGGTTGCCGAAGGAATGGCCGCTGCTGAAGATGAAACGCTGGCTGGAACCGCCGCCATCGCTGTAGCCGCCGACGCGGTAGCGGAAGTGTGTGCCCTCCACCTTGTCCTTCAGCACGATGTTGATGACGCCCGCCACCGCCGACGAGCCATACACCGACGATTGCCCACCGGTGAGAACGTCGATGCGCTCGACCATGCCCAGCGGAATGTTGGCGATGTCCACGATGCTGGTATTGCCGTTGTAGGCCAGCGGATAACTGTTGAGCGGACGCCCGTTGAGCAGGGTCAGCGTGTAGCTCGGGTCCAGCCCGAACAGACTGACTGTCTTGGCACCCGGGGTGTAGAAGCCCGTGCCCTGCGAATCCTGCACCGAGCCATTCGACATGGGCAACGAGCGCAGTGCATCGAACACCGTGGTGAAGCCCTGTGATTCGATTTCCTCGGCGGTGATGGTGGTCACCGGCGAAGGTCCCTCGATCTGTGCGCGGGGAATCAGCGAACCGGTAACGTTCACGGTATCGAGCTGACGTGTGGTTGGCGCGCCCCCCTCACCTTCGGGCGGGGCGGTCTGTGCGTGAGCAACGACGGGATGGAGCAGTACGGACGACACCAGCAACGACAGCAACGTGCGCTTCATCTTGCAGATCTCCAGTACAAGGTCTCCCGGCGCTGCGAAGCGCAGGAGGATGGGGTATGTGGGGGGTTCCGTAGGGCGTGGGGGTGCTGATTTTCTAGATCGATCTAAATTGATTGTCAATAATTTGAAATGAAACCAATTCCAGGCGCTTAGATCGAACGAAATGGCACTTGCGGGCAGCCTCGACCCTGTTGCAGGATCAGCGCGGTTGCCCCTCTCGTTCTGGAGTGCCGCGTATGCGTCTGCGTCGTTGCCTGATCGTCTCTGTCGTTGCTGCAGCCCTTGCCTTCCCCTCCGCGCACGCGGCGGATATCCAACAGACACGCGACGGCGTGACCCTGACCTACCAGGACAAGAGCGGCTCAACGGTGGCGGAAGTGCGCGACCGCATCATCAGCACCTTCTTCGCCACCTACCCGCGCCAGCGCAGCGACTTCCATCCGTCGGCACCGAACAGCGTTCGCATCGTGATGGACCCGTCCTATGACGGGGTGGCCTACGTGGGTGAGAAGGAGAAGTCGGCCACCATCACCATCAATCCAGCGTGGCTGCAGAAGCACCCCCACGACACCGACCTGGTTACCCATGAAGGCATGCATATCGTGCAGGGCTATCCGGGCTACGCCAGCGAGAAGGCCCCTTCGTGGCTGGTGGAGGGCATCGCCGACTATGCGCGCGATCAGTACGGTGTCGACAATGCATCCGGCGGCTGGGCGCTGCCCACGCAGGTCAAGCCGGAGCACAAGGCCGACACCGGCTACCGGGTGACCGGTGCGTTCCTGAAGTGGGGCGAGGCCGAGCATCCAGGACTGGTGAAGGCGGTGGATGCGGCCTTGCGCAAGGGCAGCTACACGCCGGCATTGTGGAAGGCGCAGACCGGGAAAGACCTGCCGGCGCTGTGGGAAGCGTACGTTGGCCGGCAGGGCGGTGGCGTGCGGGGGTGATCGCACTCGCCGGGTGGCTCAACGCCCGACGTTGTGGTCCAGGAACTCGAGCATGCGCGCCGCGATTTCGCCGCCATGGGTCTCGATGGCGAAGTGGCCCGTGTCGAGGAAGCGCACTTCGGCCTTCGGGTTGTCGCGCGTGTAGGCCTCGGCACCGGCCGGGATGAAGAACGGGTCGTTCTTGCCCCAGATTGCCAGCGTCGGCGGTTGGTATTGGCGGAAGAACGCATGCAGCTCCGGGTACTGCTTCACGTTGCTGCCGTAGTCCAGCAACAGGTCCATCTGCGGTTCCACGCCGATGCGCGCGATCGCGGCGGAGGCCAACTGGTAGCTTTCCGGCGCGATCAGTGACGTGTCGCGGACGCCTTCGGTGTACTGCCACTTGATCATGTCCGGTGTGTTGAAGCGGCGCAGCGCTTCACGGTTCTCGGCCGTCGGCGCATCCCACGCCTTGCGCATGTCGGCCCAGCCCGCGCTCAGGCCTTCTTCGTAGGCATTGCCGTTCTGGCTGACGATGGCAGTGATCTTGGTCGGATTCGCCACAGCCAGGCGCCAGCCAACCGGCGCGCCGTAATCGAACACGTAGAGCGCATAGCGATCCATGCCCTTCTCGACGGTGAGGGCATCAATGACCGATGCCACGTTATCGAACGTGTAGTCGAATGCGACGTCCGACTTCACCGTGGTCTGCCCGAAGCCGGGCAGGTCGGGCGCGATCACGCGGTAGCGCTGCGCCAGCACCGGGATCAGGTCGCGGAACATGTGCGACGAGGCACCAAAGCCGTGGAGCAGGAGCACGGCCGGGGCGTCCGCGGGGCCCGCTTCGCGATAGAAGACACTGACGCCCTGGATGTCGGCGGTGCGGTAGTGGACCTGGGCAGGCTCGGCCGCCGCCGCGGGTAGCGCGCCGCCCAGTGTGGCGGCGGCAAGCAGAAGGCTTTTGACGTTCATGACGGGTCTCGCTAAGGGTTGGGATGAATGAAGTAACCCTTCATATTGACTTTCACGGGTTACTTTGGCGCAGTCTGCGCCGGACGTGGTAACCTGTCAACAATTCTTTTAGAGGTTACTGCCGTGAGCATGGTCAAGTCCCAAGAGGGTGCCGGCAGCACTGATGCCCCCCAGGTGGGCGACCACCTGGCGCTGGACCTGCTGAACACCGAGGCCCGCAACCAAGGTCATGCGGTGGACTTCTGGACGTCGAGCGAGTCGGTGTACCGGTGGCTGGTACGTCAAGGCGTTGCAGCCTCAGAGGCGCGCGGAGAGATGCCGGCGGACCTCCTGGCCCGCGGCCGTGCGCTGAGGGCAGCCGTTCGCGAAGCGATCGCCGCGCGCAAGGCCGGTGGTCCGGTTGCCGTCGATGTCCTCAACGACTACCTGCAGGCCTACCAGACGTCGCCGCGTCTGCAGCGCGACGATGCGGGCGCGATGGCGCTGGTTCGTGTGCCACGCGGCGATGCGATGGCATCGTTGCTCGGTCCGGTGGCTGAAGCCGCGGCCGAGCTGCTCGCCGAAGGCGACTTCGCGCTGGTCCGGCAATGCGAGCACCCCGACTGCATTCTGTGGTTCTACGATCGCACCAAATCCCACAAGCGGCGCTGGTGCAGCATGGCGCAGTGCGGAAACCGCCAGAAGGCGGCCAAGTTTCGGCAGCGCGCCAACGCTTGATCTGCGCGCAAACGCATTCGCGCGCACGCCTCTTGCACGTCATCGCGGCCTGCGCTGATATCTTCCTTTTTCCCGTGCCCGCGTAGGGACGCGCCATGCCTGTCGGCGCTGTGGGCGACCTACACGACCCTGCAGTTGAGCGTCTGCAAAGCAGAAATCCCTGACGTGGATTATCTGCCCGGGCTGATAGGCATGGGCGTGCCGCGCTCCCAGACTTCCGGGTTCCAACCACAACCCGGACCCTCGCATGAGCCTTGCGCTGGTGCACAGCCGCGCCCGCATCGGCATACACGCGCCTGCGGTGCGTATTGAAGTAATGCTGAGCGGCGGCCTGCCGCACACCACGCTGGTGGGCCTGCCCGCCGCTGCTGTCCGTGAATCCTGCGATCGGGTACGCGCCGCGTTGCTGTGTGCGCAGTTCGAGTACCCGAACCAGCGCATCCTGATCAATCTGGCTCCCGCCGACCTGCCCAAGGAAGGCGGCCGCTTCGACCTCGCCATCGCGCTGGGCATTCTCGGGGCCAGCGGACAGATCGACCCGTTGCTGCTGAATCGCTATGAGTTTCTGGGCGAGCTGGCGCTGACCGGTGAGCTGCGCGGCGTGGATGGCGTGCTGCCGGCGGCGCTGGCGGCAGCCGAGGCCGGGCGCAGCCTCATTGTGGCGGCCGCCAATGGCGCGGAAGCCGGGCTGGCCGAAGACGCCGATGTACGGGTCGGGCGTACGCTGCTGGAGGTGTGTGCCTCGTTGCAGGCGCATGACCTTCCCCGGGCCGTTCCTGCCGAGGCCGTGGCCGCACAGGTACCCGACCTGCGCGATGTACGCGGCCAACACCTGGCCCGTCGTGCGCTGGAAGTGGCCGCCGCCGGTGGCCACCATCTGTTGCTGCTGGGCAGCCCGGGCTGTGGCAAAACCTTGCTGGCCTCGCGGCTGCCGGGCATCCTGCCAGACGCGACCGAAGCCGAAGCGTTGCAGACCGCGGTCATCACTTCGTGCAGCGGCAACGGCATTGATACCGCCCGCTGGCGGCAGCGCCCCTTCCGTGCCCCGCACCACACCGCCAGTGCGGTCTCGCTGGTGGGGGGTGGAAGCTATCCGCGTCCGGGCGAGATCTCGCTCGCGCACAACGGCGTACTGTTTCTGGACGAGTTGCCGGAATGGAGCCGGCACACACTGGAAGTGCTGCGCGAGCCGTTGGAGTCCGGTCACGTCAATGTCGCCCGCGCGGCACGCACCGATGCCTTCCCTGCCCGCTTCCAGCTGGTGGCCGCCATGAACCCCTGCCCCTGCGGCTGGGCCGGCGACAGAAGCGGGCGTTGCTGCTGCACACAGGAGAGCATCCGCCGCTACAGAGCACGAATCTCGGGACCGCTGCTGGACCGCATCGACCTGCATGTGCAGGTGCCGCGACTGGAGCCAACCGAGCTGCGCAGCGACGCCCCGCTGGGCGAGGACAGCGACAGCGTCCGGGCACGCGTGGTGGCGACGCGCGACGTCCAGCTACGGCGTGCTGGCAAACCCAATGCCCTGCTGGTTCCCACAGAACTGGACAAACACTGCCGTCTGGCCGAAGACGACCAGTATCTGCTGGAAGCGGCCGTCGAGCAGTTGCAGCTCTCTGCCCGCTCCATGCACCGCATCCTGCGTGTCGCGCGTACCGTCGCTGATCTGGCCGGTTGCGACAACATCGAAACCACGCATCTGGCCGAGGCCATCGGTTATCGGCAGGTGGATCGGGGGCGTGTCGGATGAGCGCTCGAATGAAACCAACCGTTTGGGTTATTCCGGAGTAAGCTGGTGCCGACAGTTGCCCGAATCAAGGGACTGAGAGTTGTCATTTTTCCGAACGACCACGCTCCTGCACACGTTCACGTGATAGGAGCCGCTGGTAACGCGGTGTTCCACCTTTGCTGTCCTGGCGGTCCACCGGAGATCAGAAGTTACAGCGGCTTCACCGCAATCGATGTCAGAAAGCTGCATCGCAACCTCGTACCGCTTGTTACCCGTCTTTGTACTTGTCGGAGCGCTATCCATGACCATCACTGACCAGCAGCTCGCAATGGCACGCGGCGAGATGCAGCGACTGCAGGAAGCCAGTGCGGTCGTGTCCGTGCGCTATCAGCGGAGCACGCGACGGGTCGTGCTTGAGCTTGTCACCGGCATACAGCTGTCGGTCCCGGTTGACCGGGTACAGGGACTGACCAAGGCAAGTGCCAGTCAGTTGAGCGAGATTGAGGTCTCACCCAGTGGTTTGGCGCTTCACTGGCCACAGATTGACGCTGATGTGTATGTACCCGGCCTGCTTCAGGGGGCCCTTGGTAGCAAGAAGTGGATGGCGTCGCTGATGGGACGCGACGGCGGGAAGTCGACGAGCGACGCAAAGCGGACCGCAGCGCGACAGAACGGCCGGCTGGGAGGGCGTCCGCGCGCCAAGGAAGAACCCACCGACACGCGACCGGAGCGGCAGGCGAACCTGTCGGGTTCTGTGAACGCACGAAGTGGAGTGGCATCCGGCGCGTCCTCTGCCATGGTTCGGCACAGCGCAGCCAAAGGCAAAGCTCCCAGCTGACGCAACGTTACACCACGGCGCTTCCCAGCCGCTCCTCCAGCTCCACCTCACGCGTGATATCGGTAAAGAACCCGTACCACCTTCGCGCGTGGCCGGTTTCCTTCAGATCACCGCGGCTCAGTACCCAACGCCGGCTTCCGTCTGGCCATTCCAGCCGGAAGCGGGTCTGGAACATGGTCGCCGCCGGATCGCGCCCCACCCACTCGCTGCGCACCCGCTCGCGGTCGGGCGGGTCCATGCGGGCGTACCAGCTGTCGATGCGCTCGCGCACGCTCATCGCGGCCAGCTCCATCGGATGCGGGGTCATGTAGCTCAATTCACCGGACTCTTCCGCCACCCAGAACACGGTGGGCGTCGCCGGCGTGGCATACACATCTTCCTGTTCACGGGCGCGCAGCGCCGCCTCGTAGCGCTTGGTGTCGGTGACGTCGATGCAGACCACCGAAACACCGAGCACCACGCCGCCGGCATCACTGACCCGCTCGTGATTGAGCAGGAAGGTTTCCGCGGTATGCGGCATCACCACTTCGCTCAGGTCGCCCTGGTCATCACAGAAGCCACGCAGGATCAGCTCCAACGCGCGCCCGCCGATCTCCACCGGCAGCACATCGGTCACCTTCTGCCCGATCACCTCGTAGCGTGGCACGTGGATCATGTTGCAGAACTTGGTGTTGGCTGCAGCAAAGCGCAGGTCGGGGTCGATGAAGGCCAGGCCTACCGGCGAGCGTTCGTACAGAATCTCGAGCTGGTACTGGCGCTGGTAAGGGGTGAGATGCGTGCTTGAGGGGGCCGCCTGGCGTGGCTCGAACCGCGCCAGCCAGCCGGCAGCGGTGGCCGCGTCCATCGCCGGAGCCAGCCACCAGCCCTGGTAGGTGTCGCACCCGATGCTGGCCAGAAACTCCAGCTGGAATCGCGTTTCCACGCTTTCCGCGACCACTTTTGCGCCCAGGCTTTTGCCCAGGCCGACGATGGCCGACACAATCTTGCGGCTGGCCTCGTCCTGCTCCAGCGCGCGAATGAAGCTGCCATCGATCTTGATCTTGTCGAACTGGAACCGATGCAGGCGCACCAGGCTGGAGTAGCCGGTGCCGAAGTCGTCCAGCATGGTCTTGATGCCCAGTTCGCGCAGATGGGCAATGCCCAGTTCGGCCGCGCGCTCGTCCTCCACCACCTCGACCTCGGTCATCTCCACGCGTATCCGCCGCAGCGGGAATCCGGTGGCTTTGAGCGTGGCAATGATGTGGTCCACCGTCGCTGACTCCTGCAGCATGGTGGGCGGCATGTTGAAGGCCAGGTAGAAGTCGCCAGGCCATTCGCGGGCGGCGCGGCAGGCCTGCTCCACCAGGTGGATGGTGAGGCTGGCGATCAACCCGGCGTTCACCGCAACGGGGATGAAGGCGTCGGGCAGTAACAGGCGGCCGTCGCTGGTGCGCCAGCGGGCCAGCACTTCAAAGCCACGCAGATTGCCGGACTGCACGTCCACGATCGGCTGGAAGTACGGAACAATGGCCGAAGTACGCAGCGCATATTCCAGCGCATCGTCGGTGATTTCCGGGACAGGGGTCGCAGCTTCGACACGTGCATGCAGGGGTTCGACAGCGGTCATGCGGTGTGTCTGTGGCATTCCGGACTCGGCGGAAAAGGGGGCGGAAGCAGGAGCGGTGGAGATGTTAGCGAACTAACGATGCAAGCAATGTGCCGCGACAGTTCGCTCAACCAGCATGCGCAATCACGCGTAGACGTTTTGTGCGACTGATTGTCGCATTACTGTTGCGCGGGCTTTTCACGCCTCGGAACTGAAAGTGTGACGGCGTTTTGAGCGCGGCATCGGACGTCTGCGGATGCTTGCCTTCGTACGCTTGAGAGGGCCATCGCAATTGTGATGCGCATCACAATTGAATCGGACGCAGCCTTGTTTTCGCGTGGTTCAACATTCGCATGCGTACGCACGAAAACTGCGCAGAAATCCCGGCTGCCGGCGCAATCGCCGGCAGCCCGTTGCACAGCTGTCAGCCGCGCAGCACGAAGCGCTCCAGCGCCAGCGCGACGCCGTCCTCGGCGTTGGTTGCGGTCTCATGCAAAGCGGTAGCTTTGACCACATCCACCGCATTGCCCATGGCGACACTGGTGCCGGCAAACTGCAGCATGGTCAGGTCGTTCTCCTGGTCACCGATGGCCATCACCTGGCTGCGGTCCAGTCCCAGATGTTCGGCCAGCATCCGCAGTCCCGGGCCCTTGCCGGCGCGATGGTCGAACACTTCCAGGAAGAACGCCGCGCTTTTGAGCACGGCAAAGCGGCGGGTCAGTTCCGCAGGCAGTCGCGCGATCGCCGCATCCAGCACCGTCGGTTCGTCCACCATCATCAGCTTGATGAAGGACATGTCCGGGTCCATCTCCTCGACGCTGCGGTACGAGAGCGGCACATGCGAAAGATGCGAATCCACCACCGTGTAGCGGCTGATGTCGCGGTTGGTGGTGTACAGGCGCTTGCCGTCCAGCGCCTGGAAGTGCACGCCCAGTTCGCGCGCCACCTGCTCCACATACTGGAAATCCTTGAACGTCAGGGGAAACTCGGCGACGCGGTGACCATCCCCCAGCCGCTGCACCAGCCCGCCATTGCAGGCAATGCAGTAGTCCTCCGCACCATCGATGCCCAGCTCGTCGAGGAAGGGGGCCAGGCCGGACACCGGACGGCCACTGGCCAACACCACACGCACGCCCTGGGTGCACGCCTGTGCGATGGCCTGCTTCACCCGCGGCGTAAGTTGGTGGGCCGGGTTCAGCAAGGTGCCATCCATATCGATGGCGACCAGTTCGATTGCCGGCGCGCGCAGGCCCATGTCCATCACTTCAACCCTTTCAATTGCAACAGATTCCGGCACCGGGGCCGGGCGCTAGTGTATGCCAGCGATGTTGCAGGCGGGCCGACCCGTGCTACAGGGGCCTCCCTCTGGCAACCGCCACGCAGCGCTCACCGAACACCACCTCGCCCTGGCACAACACCTCCATGAGCGGCGCGGCGGAGACCTTGCCGGCCCAGTAGTCGGCAATCTGCGACTCTGCCCTGGTGTACTCCCAACCGCCTTCAATGGCGCTCAGCAGCGCGTAGTCCAGACGGGCCTGGGTCGTACATCCGGACAGGTCGACCTTGCACAGCAGTTCGCCGATACCGTGCTCGTGCTTGAAGGTGGCCGCCTCCTCCAGCGTGGGGGTTGCGAAGAACGATTCCAGGCGCGACAACTGCTCGGGAAACAAGTCCGCGCGCACCCGTTCGTACAGGCTCTCCCAGAACAGCAGGGACAGTCGTGCCGATGGCACGCCATGCAGCTGCGGATACCGGCTGCCGGCTCCAACCAACGCCAGGCCCAGCGGTGCATCCGGCTGTCGTTTCGCCAGATCCAGGGCATGGCGCATGGCGTGATGCAGACCATGACGGTGGGGGTCCACCTTCAGGCCATAGTGGTACTCCGCAGTGGACACGATTCGATAGTGCGCATAGTGCGCACGCTCGACCGACTTGTAGCCGAGCTTGATCCGGTGCATCGACGGCCTCCTTCCGTGAATTCCAACCCGTCATCGGTATCGGCCATGGCCCGGCGAACTTGCGCTGCAGTGCAAAAAAAGGCCGGCCAGGTTGCCCCGGCCGGCCCCAACACCACACTCATGGCCCCTTGCGGGGCCGGAACATCAGCGGCCCATCGCGACCTTCTGCTGTTCTTCCTGCACCTGGCTCTGCTGGGTGCCGTTGTTGTTGAGCAGCTGCGCGCTGGTCTGCTCCACCGACGGAGCCGGCTGGCCCAGGTCCACCGCCGTGCGGAAGCCCGGGGTAGTGCCCATCACGAACGCCTTGCCATCCTGCACGGTCACGCCCTGCAGCTTCTCCGGCGAGTCAATGCCGGCCTGCTTGGCCTGGGCGGTGATGTGGGCGGCGGCTTCGTTGGAGATCGGGCTGGGCAGCTGCGCGCGGATGGCGTTGTGCAGCGGCGTGTCCGGATGACCCTTGTCGCCCAGCAGCGGGCCGGCCGGCTTGGCCTGCGACTGCTGCTGCGCCTTCTCCAGTGCGGCGTGGGTCTGCTTGCCGACGATGCCGTCGTCGCCCAACCCGTGCTGCCGCTGGAAAGCGACGACCGCTTCGCGGGTGTTGTCGCCGAACTTGCCGTCCTCGGCCAAGCGCTTGCCGTCGGCATCGCGCACGCCCAGGCGGTTGAGTTCCTTCTGCAGTTCGGTGACCTCATCGCTACGGTCACCCTTGCGCAGGGTACCGGCCGGCGCGTCATGGTCATGGGCGTGGCCGTGCTTGCCCTCTGCCTGCACCACGCCCTTGTTCCAGTAGGCCTCCGGATTGATCAGGTTCCCCTTGGGATCCTTCATCTGGTAATGCACGTGCTGGGCGTACTGGTTCGGGCCCTCCGGGCCGCGACCGCCCATGGTGCCGATCGGGTCGCCGGGCTGCACGTGCTGTCCAACCTTGGCGGTCAGCCCCTGCATGTGCAGGATCTGGTGCGAGTTGCCGTCGGCGTCCTGGATCATCACCGTGCCGTACTTGCCACCCACCGAGGTGACCACGCCGGCGACCGGCGAGTGCACGGTCGGGTGCTGCAGGTTGCGGCCGTTCTGTCCGCCCACGTAGTTGAAATCACTGCCGCCGTGCGCCTTTTCGCCCCGGTGCTCACCGAAGTGGCCGGTGATATGCGGCTTCACCCCGTTATGCGGCGGCAGCATCACGTTCATGGTGTGCTCGTAAGAGCGGGTCGGGTCCGCCTTGGCGACGGCGGCGGCACCGGCTGCGGCCCCGGCGGCGATCGCTGCGCCGGCCTGCGCGGCCTGCTGCGGGGCGGCCTGGGTGTGACCGTGGTTCTGCCCCTGGGTCTGGGCCAGACGCTGGTTCACGAACTGCTCGTACTCATCCAGATGCGGCGCAACCTTGCGCTGGGCCAGTCCCAGGCCGCCGTAATCCTTGCTCGGGCCATCGTGATGGTACTTGTAGATGTAGTCTTCGCCCTGTCCGCGGCTGCGGGCCAGGTTGCGGTTGTCGACAAAGTGGGCGACCAGTGCGTCCGACTGCGCGTCCACGTCGAAGCGGTTGGCATTGTTTAAACCGTAATGCTTGCCGGTCTTGTCGATGAACTGACCCAGGCCCGAGGCCGAGGTGGTACCGGCCGCTGCATCGGGATTGAAGCCCGATTCCACGCGGGCAATGGCCAGCACGTGGGCGGTTTCGCGCGGGGTCAAGCCGGCTTCGCGCGAGGATTCGATGAGCGAGTCGATGACGCGCGACTGCACTTCGGCAGAGGCGTCACCCCAACGGCGGGATTCGCCATGCAGGCGGCCGTCGGTGCGGTCAATCGGTTCGCGGTAGTGGCTCCACGATTCGATCTGGCTGCTACGGTACGCCGCACCAGGCGGCTGCACCATGCTGGTGTAGATGTCATTAGGCATGTCTGTGCTATCCATTCTGTGAGAAAAGGGCTTTCCTTAAAGGGTGTTGCTCCTTGTATCGACCAAGGGCCGATACCTACCACGGTGTTGCGTTTCACTCTTCGATGTAGTCCACCTCCTGGGGATGGGTGATACCGAGCTTGGCCAGCAGTGCCGAGTATTCATCGTTGTTCGGTGACTGCTGGTCGCCTTCGCCCTTCAGCGGTGGATTGCTGCGGGTGAGCGGCTTGCCTTCGGTGTCATACAGATAGAACCATTCGCAGAACGCGCAGCCCTGCTCCACTTCGCCAAACTGCACGACGAAGTACGACGTGCCCTGTGCATCCTTCACGCAGGCCAGGCCGACTGCGCTGTAGTCGCTCATCTCCGCGGGATTCTCGAGGGTGCGGCGCTGGCCGTCCTTCTCGATATCCATGCGGGTTCGGGACATTTCGTCCGTGGCCGGCAACACGGTCAGCGACAACCGGGCACCGTTGCATTCCTTATGCATGCCTTTCTCTTCTTGCGGGGTGGGTGAAAGGGTGGACGCCGGCGTGGCGACGTCGCCGCCTGGCGCACTGCCCGGCGCGCCGCAGGCGGCCAGCAGCACGGCAAACACAGGCACAAGATGCAGCTTCGACATCACGCGCTCCTTGTCACAGGGGTCAGATCGATTCGTCCACCTTGCGCACCAGCTGCCAGCATGGCTTGCGGGCAAAGTAGTACGACTGCTGGTCGCTGGTGTCGGGGGAACGGAACTGCACCTTCATGCTGCCGTCGGGCTGCGCGGTGGTGGTGATCTCGCGTTCCTTGCTGCGCGGCGAGGCCGGATCCGGCATGACCGGCCATTCCACTTCGGCCAGGGGAATCTGCTTCACCACCTGCGCCGGTTCGGGGTCTGCCGTCACATCCACGTATTCGCTGACCAGCGGGTCGGCGGTCGCCTTTTCCTGCAGCGCGATCTCCGCACCGAAATGCGGCAGGAACACGTCGAATTCGGGGTGCGGGCAGTTGGCCTGGGTGTCAGCGGCAGTAGTCTGGACGGGGGCCGCCGGAGATGCGGGTTCGGGTGCAGCGGCCGTCATTGGAGCCGGTGCAGCGACCTCGGGCGCGGGGACGGGGGCGGCATCGGGCTTGCAGCCGGCCAGAAGAACGCTCAGCGACAAGGCGAGCAGCGTCATGTGACGAAGATGGGACAACGGATCCTCCTGATTCGTGTCGGGCGCACACAACGTCTGCGCCGGGTGGCGTAGCATAACGGTGCGCCAATAGCATGGCGTTCACGGCACACCCACATGAGCCGGGCAGCCACTCAAATCGTGATGTACGTCACAGTTCCAGGGCGCATCAAGGGGTTCTTCGCCCGACGCCCCCGGGTGCGCCCTTCCAGAATGTCAGGGTTTTGACATGCGTCTCAGGCAACTCACGCTGCCGGTTTCAGACATCGCCGGGGTCGGCGCGTACTTCAGCAAGGTCCTGCAGTTGCCGGTGGACGGCGACGCCGTGCAGATCGGCTGGACCCGGCTGCGGTTGCGGGCCGCCGGCACCGACCCGGTGGGCGGCGTGCACCTGGCCTTCAACGTGCCGGCCAACCGCTTCGCCGTGGCAACCGACTGGCTGCTGGCGCGCGCGCCGTTGCAGCGCAATGCCAGCGGCCAGGCCCACTTCACCTTTGGCGATGCCTGGGCGTCGGAGTCGATCTACTTCGAAGGCCCGGATGGGCTGATCCTGGAATTGATCGGCCGCCGACGCCTGGCAGCCTCGGACCGCAGCGGCCCGTTCCATGGCAGCGAACTGACGTGTGTAAGCGAGGTCGGGCTGCCCGTTGCTGATGTGGCTGCGCTGCATGCCCAGGCCGAGGCAGCACTGGGGCTGAAGCCCCTCAGCCCGCCCACGCCGCACTTTGCGGCACTGGGCGACGACGAGGGGCTGCTGATCGTGGTCGATGCCACCCGCGCGTGGTTTCCCGAGCAGAAGGTGCTGCCGAATGCGCAGGGCGTCGAGGTCACCGTGAGCGACGCGTCCGCGGGCGAACTTGAAGATCGCGCACAGGGTTGGCGGGTGGTGTCGCCTTGAGCGCGAAGGCCCCGCCGAAGCGGGGCCTTCATGAGCCGGTACAGTCGCCAGCCGTCACTCTTCCTCGTCCTGCCAGTTGCCGCCCTGCTGCTGGTTCTGGCTGCGCTGCTGTTCCTGCTGCTGTTGCTGTTGCTGCTGGCCGCGCCCCTCCTGCTGCGGGTCCTTCTGGTTCTGCTGGGAATTCTGGTTACGCTGCTGGCCCATGTCGGTCTCCGGATGCCGCGTGCGGAATGCCGCGGTCGAGGTGACTGTGTGCAGCGCGAGGTTAACGTTGTGTGGCAGTTTCCCGACGAAAACGTCAATGCTGCGGCGCGTGCGCCGGCAAGTACTTCTGCTGCAAGAAGATTGGCCTGCGCGCGGCCTGTTTGTGCCAAGGCGTAATGTCCTCATGCCGTATCACACACAAGCCGCAGTTACCTGGATGAACAGGAGGCTGCCGCGTCGCATTTGAACCGCGACTGCGCATCGCGCGAAAACTGGCTCGAGTGCGACGCGCAGCCCAGCAGAAAGCAGTCCGCTGATCGCAGATCATCCACGAGGTAACGCGGCTTCCGCAGCGCTGCCGGACAAAAATCACGCACCATTCGAATGGTGCGGTTTTTCTCTATTGACGGGCGTGTTCACCGCACGCATGTTCCGCCGCATGAACGCATTTACCAGCACCCTGCTTCTGGCCGATGTGGCGCACGTGCGCCAGGGCCACGCCTTCCGTGGCGCTATCCCGGTCGTTACCGACGGGCCGGTTCGTGTCATCCAACTGAAGAATCTGACCTCGCCGGAGACGCTGTCCCCGGAGTCCCTGCTGCGCACCCGGCTCCCGCCACGCAACACGCCGCACTACGTCCAGCACAATGACATCCTGCTGGCCAATCGCGGCACCCGTCCTGTTGCCACCCTGCTGGAGCATCCACCTGCGCACACGATCTGCAGCCCGCATCTGTATGTCGTCCAGGTCACCGCGACCGACCTGCTGCTGCCGGCATTTCTGGCCTGGCAGCTCAATCATGCGGACGTGCAGCGCCAACTGCGCCGGCAGTCGGCCGGGTCGCGCCAGCACAGCGTGCGCAAGTCCGCCATCGAGCAACTCCAGCTGCGCATTCCATCGCGCGCAACGCAGCAGCGCATCGTCTCGGTCACCCATGCCCTGCAACGCACGCGCAGCAAAGTCGACGAACTGATGCAGGCGCGCGACGCCGAGATCACGGCGTTGGCCGAGCGCATGATCCAGGGGCGCGCAGCATGAGTGAGGTCACCCTGCGCAGTGCGCGTGCCACGCTGGCGGCACTGAAGATGGCCCGTCGCTGCATGGAAGGTCAGGCGAGCGAGGAGGCCGCTACCCACCTGCTGCTCCTGCTGGTGCTGCTCAAGGTTGCCAGCGACGCACAGGCCGATCGCCGTGCACCGGGCTCCAGAGAGCCGGGCGACCCCGGCGTGCCGGCTCCCGTGGGCGCGCGGGCACTGGAGGTTGTGGCCGCCACCGAGTTCGAACGCCTGGGTCGCGCGCCGTTGGACGGCCTGGCCGCTCGCGTACGCAACGTGTTGAATGCGTTCTGTCTGGACAACCGGCAGGCACTGGGCGAGGTGGCGGAGGTGCTGGATATCGCGTCCGGGCTTCCCGGTGACGCCGCCATGTACCGCGTGATCGAGCGGTTGCGCATTCCCGCGCTGGACTTCCGCGTGCGCAACGGCAACCATCGCCCCGACCTTGCCGAGGCCACCGACCAGATCCTCGGACAGGCACACGGCCGCCGCAGCCGCGAGGACGGCCTGCACGTGCCCGACGCGCTCGCCAGCATCATGGTGGCGCTGCTGGCCCCCCATGATGGCGAGCATGTGTATGACCCGTCCTGTCATCACGGCAGCCTGCTGCTGGCGTGTGCACGCTGGGCACAGCACGAGCAGCCCGCAGCACGCCTGAGGCTGCATGGACAGGATGCGGACCGGCGCAGCTGGGCCATGGCGCGCATGCGCTTCCTGCTGCATGGACAGGACGGAAACGGACTGGAGGCGACGGATCCGCTCGCCGACCTGGCGCACCTCTGCAGCGCCCCGCTGCGCCGACATGTGCAGGTCGCGGTATCGCGCCCGCCACTGACCCTGAGATGGGACAGCACACTGGGCGCACTCGACATCCAGGGACGTTTCCAGCACGGTATCGCGCCGCGCCAATGGGCGCATATGGCGCTGATCCAGCACATGCGCGCGCAGCTGGACCCACAGCACGGACGCATGGCGGTGGTGGTGCCCAACGGCGTGCTGTTCCGCGCCGGCGACGAGGCCAACATCCGCCGTGCCCTGCTCGAGGCGAACGAGGTTGATCTGGTCATCAGCCTGCCCGAGCGCCTGTTCAAAGGCACCGCGATGTCCACTTCACTGGTGGTGCTGCGCAAGGCGCGCCGCGACCGGTCGGTGTGCTTCATCGACACGCGACCCCTGCTGCAGGCCGCAGGAAAAGGGGCACGTCTGGATGAAGGCATCGCCCGGCAGGTCATCGCGCTGAGTCAGCAGCGTTGCAGGGTGGCCGGCACCGCGCAGACCGTACCGGTGGCAGAGCTGCTGCATTCCGGGTCGGTGTTGACGGTGGCGCGCCACGTGCAGGCCGAAAGCGACGAAGTGGGCAGCGACCCGGACACGCTGCGCGATACCCGCGTCCGGCTGCACCGGGAAGCGCAGGCAATGCTGCGCGAACTGGACGGTGAAGTGGATGCGATGGCGCGTGACGTCGCGCCACTTCGCATCGAATCCGGGGAGAAGACGACAACCCGCCTCGATTGAAACTGCATGATCCGGAATGATCCACACAAAAGTGGATTGGACATCTGCATGAAGGGCCCTCGCCACGAAGATGCTGTTCGTCGTTCCGCTCTGGCCTGGCTGAAGCGCCTGGGCTGGAACCATCTCTCGTTTGATCAGTACCGGGCGTTTACCGGCCACCCGGAAAACGTGCTGCTCTCCGACCGGGTGCGCGCCATCGTGGGACGCTTCCGCTACGTCCACGCCGGCCGCCCCCTTCCCCTCCCGGAGGACACGGTGGAGGGCATCCTGCGCCACGTGGCCGAGGTGCAGTCTGGTGCTGCATGGCCAGCAGCCAGCGCGGCCACCCTGCACCTGCTGCACACCGGCGTCGCCGTTGAGCTGTCCCTTCCCGACGGCAGGCGCATCACCCACACCCTGCCGTTGATCGACTGGACGCATCCCAACCGCAACCATTGGGATGTGGCCGATGACCTGCGCGGCTGCGGCTATTCGCGCGCGGACGGCGTGCGCGACCTGGTGTGTTTCGTCAACGGCATTCCCTTGGTCCTGATCGCCTGTGTAGAGCGTGACTCGCACCGGCACTGGGGTCGCATGCACCACGGCGCGAGCCATCTGCTGCAGTGCCTGCAGCCGACCGCGCTGGACCCGCTGCCGCGACAGGCACAGCTGCTCATCAGCCTGGACCGTCGCGGCGGCTGCCACGCCGGTGCAGGCATTCCCCTGCACGCGTGGACCCGCTGGCGGGAGGCGGACTGGAGCGCTCAGTCCGTGGCACAGCGACGCAACATCCCCATTCGTTCGTACGAAGGGCCGCCCGATGTTCCCCTGGGTGCACATGCGGAACTGCTATGCGGTCTGCTGACCCACGGCCGTCTGCTGCGCCTGCTGCGCCATTTCCTGCTGTCGGCACCCGGAGTACCTCCCAAACTGGCGCGGGCCGGGCAGTTCTTTGCGGTCGAAGCCGCCCTGCAGCATCTTCGAGGCGTGATGCGCCACGGACGCAGCAGTGACGCCCAGGTCTGCCTGGCCCCGGGTTCCGGCCTGCAGCGCGCGCGCGAGTGGTTGGCCTTGGCGATGCAGGGCGACCTGACCGATGCAGCGTTTCGTCTGTTGATGCCCGTGCAGCAGGCCTCACGCTCGTTGCCCGCATGGGCACGCGGCCAGCGCGTGCCGGATCAACCTGCGGGCATCCGGCAGCTGCGCGCGTTCATTGATGCGGATGCACCGGCTCCGCTGGAGGTCTGCGTGCGTGTGCTGTTGCGCTGGGCGGCAGCCGCCCCCTCGACGGCATGCTCCGGACGCGGTGTGGTGCTGCTGCTGGATGCCGGTTTCTGGTCCCAGCCGGAGGCGTCACTGAACGCCCTGCGCCGCTGCCTGCCGGAGGCTGTCTGGATGACCTTCGCGCACGCACCGATCGCCATGGGCACCCTAGGGCCACAGCCGGGGACCGTCATCTACCCGTACCGGGAGGATGAGGCCATTGCAGATGGCGTGGTGGTGCCGGTGCTGTGCGGCCGACGTGATCCCCCGGGGCCGCCGACGGACGTCTGTGCCACCCGGATCGCCCGCCATTTCCGCAGCCGCGTTCTGGACCTGCAGCGTAACCTGCGTGCCACCGTATTGGTGGACACCATTGCGCAGGCGGAGCAGCTGCATGGCGCGTTCACCCACGATGGACAGCTGCAGACGCGGATCCGGCACCTGGACGCGCGCGGTCACAGCCGCGAGCGCACGCCGGCCGTACCGTCCACGGACGTGCAGCTTGAAATCTGCAGCGGTTCCCTGCCGGCGCTGCAGGAAACCCGGCTCGGCGTCGCCTATGTCGAGCGCGCGCTTTCGACCGTTGAGCATGCGCGCCTGTTGGGGCTGATCAACCAGCCGCATCCGGACAAGCATGTCGCGCTGCTGGTGCTGGGTTGCCCGGCGGCAGACGACAGGGCAGATGGTGGCGCGCCCCACCTCCTGCCTGCCGACGCACCGCAGAAGGCGCAGCGTCGGATCGACGCGTTGCTGCCGGATGCGTCGATGCAGGATTTCAGTGCCTGCCTGCACCACGTCATGCCGCGCTGGGAAGTCACGGCGATGGGCGAGGACCGCGATGCACATCGGCAGCGCCGCCACCTGCTGCGCCGACGCGTTACCCAACGGGGCCTGGCGTTGCAGCATGCCGCGCCGGCCGGGACCCGCCTGGACCCGGACCTCGACGGCGATGGGATGGCGCTGGCCCGGCACCACCTGCAGTTCCATGCGGAGGTGGATGAAGCGGCCGCCAGGGTGGCCATGGAAACCGCTCACTACAGCCTGGAGGACAGACGCGTGCGATGCTGGCTGCGCGACACGGCGCTGCAGGTGCGGGACGCAGCGCCACGCTACGCGGCAGCCTCCGGGATGGATGACGCGCTGCGTGCATGCCACAGCTACGGGGAACTACGCGCTGCCCTGGAGCACCCCGGCGAGGAACCGGGGCGGGCAGAACTTGCACGGCGCGAACTACAGGGCATCCTGCGCGACCATCCGCAGCCTGCGACCCGGATCACCGCACTGGCGCAGTTCCGCGCGCGGCTGCCGGCGCTGCTTGGTCATGCCGGACCCGTGCAGCGTTCGCGGAGCCACCTGCTGCTGGAAGGGATCCTCGGCACCGGCGCAGGCCTTGAGAGCCAGGCACCGCTCATCCGACGGGTCGAGGCTACGGTCCGCTCTGCGCACCGGCTGCTCCCCGACGAACCGCAGCTGTTCCGCCAGCACCTGCGGGTCTGCCTGCGCTCCACGCTCGAGCAGGCGTTTGGCACGATGCGCGCCGAGCTCATCCTGGATGCGCTGATCAGCCGTGCACCGTACTGGCCCCCGGCAGGTCAGGGCATGACCGGCGGCACGTAGGCAAGCGTCATGCCCAGCAGCCAGAGCAGTCCCAGCACCAGCGGGATGTGCACCAGCAGCTGGATGAAGGTGAAGCCGACAATGTCGCGCGCCTTCAGCCCCAACACGCCAAGCAGCGGCAGCATCCAGAACGGATTGATCAGATTGGGCAGGGCCTCGGCCGCGTTGTAGACCTGCACCGCCCAGCCCAGGTGGGCGTGCAGCTCATTGGCCGCCTGCATGACGTAGGGTGCCTCGATGATCCACTTGCCACCACCGGAGGGGACGAAGAACCCCAGCACCGCCGAGTACACCCCCATCACCAGGGCGAAGGTGTCGGTGGTGGCAATGTGCACGAACACACTGGAAAGCCGGTGTGCCAGCGTTTCGCCGCCGCTGCCCGCCGCGTGGGTCAGGATCATCGCGATGCCGCCGTACAGCGGGAACTGGATCAGCACGCCGGTGGTGCTGGGCACGGCCTTGGCCACGGCGTTGAGGAAGCTGCGCGGCCGCCAGTGCAGCAGCAGGCCCAGCGAAATGAACAGGAAGTTGTAGGTGTTGAGGTTGGCGATCGCGGTCACTACCGGCTTGCTGGCGAATTCGCTGAACAACCAGCCAAAGGCCAGCAGCGACAACATCACGGTCAACAGCGGGCTGTACTCCAGCCATTCGCCCGCGCGGGTGCGTGCGGGCAGCGGCTCGGGCTCGGCCTGGGCGGCACCTTCGAAGTCAGCCGCCGTGCGTGCGGTGGCCGGACCCGGCGCGGTCATCCAGGCGATGATCAGCGACACCACGATCAGCGCGGCGGTGAGCGCGATCGACTGCCACAGGAAGATGGTTTCAGTGAAGGGCAGCACGCCGGTGATCTCCACCAGCCCCGGGGGCATGCTGGCCGGATTGGCCTGCAGCTGCGCCGCCGACGAGCTCAGCCCCATCGCCCACACCGCGCCCAGGCCCAGGTAGGCCGAAGCACCCGCCGCGCGGTAGTCCATGCGCAGGTCTTCGCGGCGGGCGAGCGCGCGTACCAGCAGGCCACCGAACACCAGCGAGAAACCCCAGCTGAGCAGCGACGCCAGCATGCTTACCAGCCCGACATACACCACCGCACCGCGGCCGGTGCGCGGCACGCGCGCCAGCAGGTCGATGAAGCGGGCGACCACCGGTGCGGTCGCCACCGCGTAACCGCCGATCACCACGAAGGCCATCTGCATGGTGAACGGAATCAGGCTCCAGAAGCCGTCGCCGAACGCTTTCGCGGTCGCCTGCGGGGAGGCACCAAAGCCCATCGCTGCCACCGCCACGATGACCACGCCAAGCACCGCGAAGACATAGGCGTCAGGGAACCACTTTTCTGCCCAGGCCGCCGACCGCAGCGCTGCACGCGCCATCCAGCCGTCCTGTACCGCCGCCGATGCCGTGTTGGCCATGCCCTACCCTCCCAGGTTCGATTCCCGGATTCTCGCGGCGGGGCCCGGAAATGTCAGTAACCCATTGGTCGGGTCGCGGTCAGGCCCGGGCCAGCGCGGCTGCGATGCCGGCGAACACCACCGCGCCCACCCAGTTGTTGTGCAGGAAGGCCTTGAAGCAGCGGTCGCGGTCGCGGTGCCAGCACAGGTGGAACTGGTAGGCAATGAGCAGTGCGGCGACCGCCAGGCCGGCCCAGTACGCCCAGCCAAGCCCGCCGCGCAGGCCAACCAGCGCCAGCGTTCCCAGGAACAGCGCATACAGGATGCCTTGGATCACCAGGTCGAGGTCGCCGAACAGGATGGCGGTGGAATGCGACCCCATCTTCAGGTCGTCATCGCGGTCGACCATGGCGTACCACGTGTCATAAGCGGTCGACCAGAGGATGTTGGCCCCGTACAGCAGCCAGCCGATCACCGGCACCTCGCCCTGCACGGCGGCGAACGCCATCGGAATGCCCCAGCCGAAGGCCAGCCCCAGATACACCTGCGGCAGGTGGGTGTAACGCTTCAGATAGGGGTAGCTGGCGGCCAGGAACACGCCGATGAAGCTCATGCCGATGGTCAGCGCGTTCATGCTCAGCACCAGCGCGAACGCCACCAGCATCAGCCCGGCAAACAACAGCAGTGCCTCGCGTCCGCTCACCCGGCCACTGGCCAGCGGGCGGTCCTTGGTGCGCTTGACGTGCGGGTCCAGCCAGCGGTCGGCGTAGTCGTTGATGACACAACCGGCCGATCGCGTCAGCCAGACCCCGGCGGTGAACACGAACAGGGTCCACAGCGGCGGCATGCCGCCCGCGGCCAGCCACAGCGCCCACCAGGTGGGCCACAGCAGCAGCAGGGTGCCGATCGGGCGATCGGCGCGCATCAGTTTCCAGTACTGGCCCCAACGCGACGGCGGCGCGCCGGCGGGGGCATCAAAACGTTCGTAAGCCATGCCCATAAGGATACCGCCCCGGCGCGGGTGGCGGCTTGTCCGGAGGCCCATCACTCACAGGGGGGCAGACCTGCGCCGCGATTACGGATAGAATGCCCGTCCCGCACCGCCGCTTGGCGCTGCGATGCCCGCCCCGGCCCTGTGCTGACGGCGTGGCGGTTCTACAACGCGCCCGTAGCTCAGCCGGATAGAGTAGTGGCTTCCGAAGCCATTGGTCGGGGGTTCGAATCCCTCCGGGCGCGCCATTTTCCCCTCGATTGTCATTGTTGATCACCGGTGCTGGTGCTCCTTGCAGGCTGCGACCGCGAGGATGCGAGGCGTTGCAAACATGCCACCTGCACCAGCAACGCCGCCCGGAGTGCATCAGGCTGACGGATCTCGAACTCAAATGGCAGCCGCGACAGCTCGCGCGCGAACCAGGCAAGGTCGTCAGCTTGCGCACGCAGAAGCGTGCTGTCGCCAGTGGGTTCAAGTACGCCAACCGTTTCGAAGATTTCTCGTTGCGCCCTGGCGATATCAGCATGCAACAGCACTTCGATCGTGTGGGTGCGGGAAAGCGTGGCCATCGAAGAGACCAGGTGTGCAAGTACGTCGAAGCCTTCCGGGCGGCCAAAGCTGGCCGGCAAGGCGTGCACCTGCTCGATCCGGTCAAGCCGGAACGAGCGCAGATCACGGCGCAGGTGGCAGTGCCCTACGGCGTACCAGCGACCGCCGCGCCATGCCAAGCCCCAGGGATCAAAGTCGCGTTCGCTGGCACCGCTTTCGGTACGGTAAAGCAAGTGAACACGCTGTCGCGCCTGTGCCGCCTGGCTGAGGATCATCAGCGCGGCATTGTCCGCACCGGTACCGCGCGTGTCGGCTCGGGCGAGATCCAATGCCACTGTGTCGTCAATCGCGCGGACGCGCTGCTTGAGCGTCTCCGGCATCACGCGCTCGAGTTTGGCGTGTGCACTTGCGACGGCGGGGACCACGCCCGACAGGCCCAGGCCCCGGGCCGCAACCAGGCCAAGCGCCAGTGCGAGCGCCTCATCGTTGGTGAAAGCCATCGGCGGCAGTTTGAAGCCTGGCACCAGGGCGTAACCACCATGGCGACCGCGCTCGGCGGTGACTGGAATGCCGATCTGCTCCAATGAGGCCACGTAGCGCCGCAGGGTGCGGCCGTCGACGCCCACTCGCCGCGCGAGCTCGGGGCCGCTCATGCGGCCGTGAGCTTGAAGCAGCTCAAGGACGGTCAGGACACGCGTGGTCGGAAGACTCATGGCGGCGATTGTACTTTCAATCAGGGCGGATTCCGGCCTGATTAGATCCTAGCCTACGGATTCCTCGGGCCCCGCCGTCCAGATGCGGCCCCGTTGACCTTTCCAATCCTGCTGCCTGGAACCTCCAATGAAAACTGCCCTCCGGCTCCTGCTGCTTACCGGCCTATGGCCCGTCGCGCTCTCGGCGCAATCGTCCTCCCCTTCCGCCGCCGCACCCGACACAGACAGCGTGAAGCATCTGCAGGACTATCAGGTCGTGGAACTGCGCCGCTACACGACCACGCCTGGAAGGCGCGGCGACTTCGTACGCTACTTCGACACCTACTTTCCCGAGGCATTTGAGCAGCTGGGTGCCCTGATATTTGGCCAGTTCGTCGAGCGCGACGACGCGAACCGTGTCGTATGGCTGCGTGGATTCAAGGATATCCACGCGCGCCCCGTGGTGAACGCGGCCTTTTACTACGGCCCCCTGTGGCGCGAGCATCGCGCCAAAGTCAACGCGATCCTGCCCGACAGCGACAACGTGTTGCTGATGCGCCCCCTTCACGCAGAAAGAGGCATTGCCGTGCTGCCCGCTGTCGACCCCGTGCTTGAGCCAGAGGGTGCACGCGGCATCGTCGTGGCGCAGCTGTTTCCTGTCAGCAAAGAACAACTGGAAGCGTTCTCCTCGCGCGCGGAACGTGCGTTTCTGGCATATGACAGCCAGGAGGTAAGAACCGCTGGTGTACTGGTGTCCTTGGATGTGCCCAACAACTTCCCGCAGCTGCCCATCCGCCAGGATGGTCCTTGGTTGGTGTGGCTGGGTCTGGCCCAGGATGACGCAGCGCTGCGGGTGCTTTCACAGCGAATGGACGAAGTCGAGCATGCCATGACCGACGTCGGTGGGCTGCGAGGCTCGATCGAGCGCATTGTGATGGATCCGACGCCGCGTTCACGATTGCGTTGGCCTGCCTTCGGTGTGGCCGACGCCCGGGACACGCCATGATCGAGACCGCGCATCTTGGGCTGTTCTTCGTGATGGTTCTGGGCGTGGTCCTGCTACCCGGGCTTGATATGGCCTATGTCGTCGCCAGCGCTCTGGTCGGCGGCCGGCGCTCGGGGCTGCTGGCCACCGCCGGTGTCATTGCAGGTGGCGCATGCCATGTGCTGCTGGGCGCACTCGGCGTAATGGCCGTGCTGAAGGTAATGCCTGCAGCGTTCAATCTCATGCTGGTGGCTGGCGCGCTCTACATCGCGTGGATTGGAGGGTCTTTGCTGCGCAGTCGGGTTGCGTTCAACACGTCGCCATCGACGCGCGTGCGGAGCGGTGCGGCGACCTTTGGCAAAGGCATGGCAACCTGCCTCCTCAACCCCAAAGCCTATCTCTTCATGCTGGCGGTCTTTCCGCAGTTCCTGAAGCCTGACTATGGTCCTCTCGTGCTTCAGGTGCTGGTGCTTTGGATGATCATCGCAGTCTGTCAGGCTGCCGTTTACGGCGGCATGGCGCTGGCTGGAGAGGGTGTAAGAGCCTGGCTCGGCTCGAAGCCTGCCGCGAATCTGCTGCTCGCGCGCGCGGTGGGCGCGATGCTGCTTGCGGTGGCGGCGATTACGGCGTGGCAGGGCTGGCACCTGTCGTAGAGCCGGGCTTGCCCGGCTGGCGGTGCACGGTTACGGCGCAGCCGGGCAAGCCCGGCTCTACGGTATGGGTTACGGTGCAGCCGGGCGATGGGCCCCCGGCGTTCGATTCAGTAGCGGCCGTCGAAGGCGAAGATCGGCTTGCGCTGCTGCCAGGCCCCCTGGGTGAAATCCGGGAACTCCAGGGTCTGGAAGCTGTTGGCGATGGACTGTTCCGACAGCGGCGTGATCGCGCTCCAGGTCACCGCGTCATAGATGTCGATCGGCATCGGGGCCTTGGCCTTCAGCGCCTCGACGAACGCATGGATGACGAACCAGTCCATGCCACCGTGGCCCGCGCTCGCGGCCGTGGCGGCGTTCTGCTTCCACAGCGGGTGTTCGTACTGATCCTGGTAGACCTGGAAGTCTTCCCATTTGTGCGGCGGGCTGCGGCCTTCAATGTGGATGGACTGGTTGAGGTCCATCCACAGGCCCTTGGTGCCCTGCACGCGGAAGCCCAGCGAGTACGGGCGCGGCAGCGAGGTATCGTGCTGCAGCAGGATGGTCTCGCCGTTCGCGCACGCCAGCGTGGTGGTGACGATGTCACCGAGCTTGAACTGCACCTTCGTGCTGGGGTGGGTGGTGCCACCACTCTTGGCCACGGTGTATTCGTGCAGCCCACGTGCCTTGCTGGCGAACGCGTTGATGTGGGTGAAGCGGTTGCCCCGGTTGATGCCGGTGTACATGGCACACGGACCAATGCCATGGCTGGGGTACAGCTCGCCGTTGCGGCGCACCGAGTGCTCGGTGCGCCAGCGCGCTTCCGACCAGCCCTTGGGCCCGAACTCCACGCCGCTGTCATAGGGCTGGCTGGGGTCGCCGGAGTTGAACTTCACGCCGCGCAGGTCGTGCTGGTAACCGCCCTGCAGATGCACCAGCTCGCCGAACAGGCCTTCGCGCACCATCTGCAGCGCGGCCATCACGTCGCGTCGGTAGCAGACGTTTTCCAGCAGCATGTAGGGCGTTCCGGTCTGCAGCTGGGTGTTGAGCACATCCCAGTGGTCCTGCAGGGTGATCCCGGCCACGACCTCGCAGCCGACCGCCACCTTGGCCTGCATGGCGGCAATCGCCATCGGTGCGTGGTATTCCCATGGCGTGGCGATGACCACCCCGTCCAGCCCGCGTTGCTCCAGCAGGCGCTTCCAGGCGTTGACATCACCGTCCTGCCCGTACGCGGCGGGGGCGGTTTTGCCGGCCTTGGCCACCATGTCCAGGCCACGCTTGAGCATGATCGGCTCGATGTCGCACAGCGCCACGACCTCGACGTCGTCGCGCCGTACCAGTTCTTTCAGCAGCACCTGGCCGCGCATGCCGGTACCGATCAGCCCGAGCCTGATCCTGCGATCCTTCGCCCAGGCGGGTGTCTCCGGCAACAGGCTGGTGGCGGCGAGTGCGGCGCTGGCCGCGATGAATTCCCTACGCTTCATGAAACAGTGCTCCGCTGGTAAGGGTCAGAACCGATAGCCGAGCTGCAGACTGTAGCTGCGCCCGTAGATGCTGGCATAGTCACTGGAGTCCCCAAGGAAGCCCTGGGGGTCGTAAAACGGCAGGCGGTTGAACAGGTTCTTGACCGTGAAACCGAGGGTCCAGTGATCGTCCGGTCGCCAGCCCACGCTCAGGTTGGCGGTCCACCACGACGGCACGCCGCCGCACTGCGCCGGGTTCACCGGCAAGCGGCTGGCGGTGCAGGTGTCCGCGTTGTTGTCTTCGGCATCTACCTGGTCATAGGCCCACCGGGTGGTGCCGACATAGTTCACGAACACGCTGGTGGTGATCTCGCGGTAGGTCCAGTCGGCGTTCAAGGTGGCGCGCAGGCGGGGGTTGCCGTAGTAGCCGATGGTGTTGCCGTAGTACCAGCGCGAGGCGTCGTCGATGTAGTACTGCTTGCGCCGCGCAATGGTCGCGGCCATCCCGATGTTCAGGCTGCCGAAGTCGCCCAGGCTGAAGCGGCTGCGTGCATCGATGTCGAATCCATCGACAAGGGTGCGTCCCTGGTTCTTGTACTGTCCCACCACGCTGGACACCGTGCCAACGCTGTACCCGGGCAATGTGCCGGGACACACCACGCCGCTGGCCGGGTCGGCGCACATCGCCGCCACCGCCTCGACGTTGGCACGGTCGGCATCGCTGATCGCATTGCGGGTCATCGACTGGATGTCCTCCGGCTTGCTGTAGTCCGGCGCGGCGATCTCGTTGCGCCGATAGATGAACAAGTAGTCGGCCGACACGCTCAACCAGCTGGCGGGCTCATAGACCAGGCCCAACGTGGAGATCTTCGCCTTCTCCGGTTTCAGGTCCTGGTTGGGCTGGGTCATGCGCGCCACGGTGCGGCTGCAGTCGCTGTTGAGCAGCGTGTTGCCGAGATCCACGTCACCACGGCGCGCCGATTGCCGCAGCAGATTGGCGATCGCGTTGGTTTCATCGCAGCGCACCTCGTCCTCGAAGCCGCCCAGCTGGGCGAACACGCCGCCGGTGCCGGCTTCGGCAAGGCTGGGAGCACGGAAGCCTTCCGAATAGGTGCCGCGCAGCAGCAGCTGTGGCAGCACCTGGTACTTCAACCCGATCTTCGGGGCCAGGTTGGCGCTGAAGTTGGGGTATTTGTCCACGCGCAGCGCGGCATCCAGCTCCAGCTTGTCCGTGATCGGGGCCACCGTTTCGGCGAACAGCGCATAGGTATTGCGCTTGCCATCGAACCAGGACCCACCCTGCTGGGTGATCAGGCCGTTGGCAGCGTCTTCGTTGCCGGGGGTGTAGAACGTCTCGCGGCTGGCGTTGAAGCCAAACGCTGCGCGCATTTCGCCGGCCGGCAGCTGGAACAGCGGGCCTTCAATCTTGCCGTCCAGGGTGTGCAGGCGCGTCCACGACTGGATGTCGAAGGTGGGGAAGGCCTCACGGATCAGCGCGGCGTTGGCTTCGTTGATCACCCCGAACTGGTAGGCCGGATTGTCGGAGATGATGACCCGGCCGGTGCCCGGCTCAATGCGGTAGGGACCGAAGGCGCGCTCGAATCCGTCCAGGTTGACGTTGATGGTCTGGTAGGTCACCGAATGAGTGCCGGCGGTGGCGAGCGCGGTTTCCCAGTTCCAGTCGCCGATGTCGCCGCGCAGGCCGGCCAGCACCCGGTAGCTCTGGTCGGTATTGCGCTGGCCGAAGTGGCCATCGCCGACGTCCTGCAGCAGGTAGTTCAGGCCCACCACCCCACCCATCAACGCTTTCAGCTCGGGGCTGGCATTGTTGTACACGTTGTTGGGGCCAAGGTAGGGCGTGCGGAACTGATTGACGGTGGTGCCGGTGTTGCGCGAGAACCAGCTGGTCGGGTTTCCGGTTGTGGTGTTGTAGCCATTCGGGGTGCCGGCATTGGCGCGCAGGTCGATGTCGGTGTACGTCGCCTCGGCGAAGGCTTCGGTGCTGTCACCGAGCAGGAAATGCGAGCTGATGTAGGCGGTGTTGCGCTTGGTTTCCGCGCCGGAATCGATCTCGCGGTTCATCCAGGTCTCCCAGACGCACCGCGTCCCCGACGCCTCGGCAATGGCGGTGCTGCAGCCGGGAGCCGCTTCCTGGCGGCGCGCGCCGGTCACCGGGTCGAAGGCGAAATAGGTGCCCGGGTTGAATTCCCCCGGCCGGCTGCCGACGCCCAGGCGCAGGTTGTTGAGGTAGTTCGGGTTGTTGACGTAATACTGGCTGGGGCGCTTGTCGTAGTAGTCGCTGAGCGGAATGGCGTCGCGGCGGTACAGGTTGACGCTGGCATAGACGTTGTAGCGGTCCGCATCCAGGTCGCCAAACCCGGCAGTGATGCTGGCCTGGTGTTCGCCATAGGAGTCGATGCGTGAGGAGGTGTCAGTGGTGATGCTGACCTCCGCGCCCTGGTAATCCCGCTTGGTGATCACATTGATCACACCGGCCACCGCGTCGGTGCCGTAGACCGCCGAGGCACCGTCGGTCAGCACTTCCATGCGTTCAATCGCGGCGGCCGGGATGGCATCGATGTTGACGAACTGGGTCTGGAAGCCGGCGGGCGCGCCGTAGTACGACAGGCGACGGCCATTGAGCAGCACCAGGGTGCCCTGCGCGCCCAGTCCACGCAGGTTCGCCTGCGAGGCCCCGTCGGAACCGGTGAACAGCGAACGCGAATCCTGCTGGGCCGGCCGCGCGGCGGGCAGGTTGTCGAGCACCTGCAGCAGGGTGCGCGCGCCCATGTTCTCGATGTCCTGCTTGCGGATCACCTGCACCGGCGAGCTGGTCTCCACGTCCGAGCGGCGAATGTTGGAGCCCGTCACCTGGACCCGGCTCAGTTCGGTGGTGCGTTCGTCGGGGGGGCTGTCCTGGGCGAAAGCAGGCAGGGTGCCGATCAGGGCAATGCCCAGCGCCAGCGATAACCGGGTGGCGGGGATGCAGCGTTGGCGATGGCGTACGTTCAACATCTTGGCTCCTCGTGCGGTCCGCAGCGTGGGGCTGCCTGGGTGGTTTGTTCCGGCAACAGTTGCCCGCACCGCAGCCGCGCAGGCTGCAGACGGAAAACGGTGAGGTGGATGAGAAAACGGGGAAGCGCTCCCTGCGGCCGACTCTAGGTCAGCGTCTCGAAAGATGTCAACAAATGGAAAGTAAAAAGAAGGAGTTTTTTACGACAAACGAAAGATGATGCAAAGCACCACTTTCTAAACGTCTTATGAATACGCGCTTTTTCCCTTTCGCCACCTGCGGATACGCAAGCAATAAGCGGCAGGGTGCGTCATTCAATTCGAAAACTGTGACCGACAGATCTTATTTAAATCTTTCGATAATTGACATTTCGAAAGAAAACACAGAAGGTAATTCCGTCCAACAGGAAGTCCCCATGGAACTGCCCCCGCTCTTCGACCTTGCCGCCTGGCAGTCCCGTGGCGGTGCCCACACTGCCGAGGAAATCGCACAGCAACCGGCGCTGTGGACTGCCGTAGCCGACCTGTTGGAGGCCGCCCAGCCCACGCTGGAAGCCTTCCTGGGTTCGGCCCTGACGCACACGGAACAGCGGGTGATCTTCACCGGTGCCGGTAGCTCAGGCTTCATTGCCGAGATGGTTGCTGACGCGATCAACGCGCAATGGCCGGCCGACATCCGTGCCGTTCACACCACCAGCCTGCTCACCCACCCCCAGCTGTACCTGAAGGCCGACCGCCCCACCCTGCTGGTCAGCTTCGGCCGGAGTGGCTCCAGCCCGGAAAGCGTGGCCGTGGTCGAGCAGGTGAAGGCGTCCGTGCCGCAGGCGCGCTTCCTGCACATCACCTGCAATGCCAACGGCGCGCTGGCCCAGCATGGCAGCGGCAGGCAGGACACCTGCTCGCTGCTGATGCCGGCGGCCAGTTGCGACCGCGCCTTCGCCATGACCAGCAGCCTCAGCTGCATGCTGCTGGCGGCCATGGCGGTGTTTGATCGCGCGCCCTGGGCAGAACGCACGGCGCGGCTGCGCACCTTGGCCGAACACGGCCGCGCTGCCCTGCAGCAGTGGGATACGGCGATCGCGGCGCTGGCGCAGTGGCCGTGTGCACGGGTCATCTACCTGGGCAGCGGCCCGCTGGAAGCCAGCGCGCGCGAAGCGGCCCTGAAGGTGCTGGAACTGACCGCCGGGCGGGTACTGGCGCTGTCCAATACACCGCTGGGCTTCCGCCACGGTCCCAAATCCACGCTTGATGGCGACACCCTGGTGGTGATGCTGCGCAGCGCACAGCCCCTGGCCCGCCGCTACGAGCAGGACCTGCTGGACGAACTGCGTGGCGACGGCATCGCCGGAAGGGTCATTTCCGTCGGCCCATCCAGCGCAGACCGTGCCGAAGGCGACTTTGCACTCGATGTCCCCGATTTTTCCGATAGCTGGCTGGCTCCGCTGTGGCTGCTGATGGCTCAGGGCTATGCGCTGCAGCGCTCGGCCGCGATGGGATACACCCCGGACAACCCCTTCCCCGACGGCACGGTCAACCGCGTGGTACAGGGTGTGACCATTCATTCCCACGGCTGAGCGGAATCCGCACATGCAGACCTGGTACGGCATCGACATCGGCGGCACCAAGATTGAACTGGCGGCCTGCGACGCGCACGGCACGGTCCAGCACCGCCAGCGCGTGGCCACGCCGTGCCATGACTACGCCGCGTTCCTGGACAGCGTGACCACGCTGGTGGCCCAGGCCGACCAGACACTGGGCACGGCCAGCCAGGCCATCGGCCTGGCGCTGCCCGGGGTACGCGACGCCGACAGCGGGCGCCAGCTCAGCGCCAACGTGCCGGCGCTGACCGGGCGCACGGTGGGCGCGGATCTGCAGGCGCGCCTGCAGCGTCCATTGGCGCTGGGCAACGACCTGCAATGCTTTGCACTGTCCGAAGCGCAGGGCGGCGCGGCCGAAGGCTACCCGAGCATGTTCGGGGTGATTCTCGGCACCGGTGCCGGCGGCGGCTACTGCAAGGACGGCCGGCTGGTGGCCGGCAACAACGGCATGGCCGGCGAATGGGGCCACTGGAGCCTGCCCGCCACCCTGCAGCTGCGCCATGACCTGCCCTTGCTCGACTGTGGCTGTGGGCTGCGCGGCTGCCTGGAGCGCTACGTGTCCGGCAGTGGGCTGGCGCTGATCCATGCCCGCCAGGGCGGTGATGCGCTCGACGCGCAGCAGGTGGTGGAGCGCGCCAACGGCGGCGATGCCATCGCCCAGCGCGCGCTGGGCATCCACCGTGATCTGCTCGGTTACTGCTTCGCCAGCCTGATCCTGGCGCTGGATCCGCACGTCATCGTGCTGGGCGGCGGGTTGTCCAAGCTGGAACCCCTGTATCGCGACCTGCCTGCCGCCATCGCCCCTTATCTGTTTGCCGGCGTGCGCGTGCCACCGATCCTGCCGCCGGTGTTCGGCGATGCGGGCGGCGCGCGTGGCGCGGCCCTGCTGGCCTGCCAGCAGCACCCTGCGCGCTGATCCGCGCGCGTTGCTTCCGTCACCCTGGAGAACCGCCATGTCCGCCGTGCACGCCTTGATTGCCGCCCATCGCCAGGGCCAGCCGGTCGGGCTGTACAGCGTCTGCTGCAGCAATGAGCAGGTGCTGCGGGCCGCGATGCAGGTGGCGCAGCGCTACCAAACCCTGCTGCTGATCGAGGCGACGTCCAACCAGGTGGATCAGTTCGGCGGTTACACCGGCATGACCCCGGTGCAGTACCGCGACTATGTGCATGCGCTGGCAGACGAACAGGGCTTCCCGCGCGAACGGCTGGTACTGGGCGGTGATCACCTCGGTCCGAATGCCTGGCAGAAGGGGCCTGCCGACGCAGCCATGGCGCATGCACGCGCGCTCATCGCCGCCTACGTGGCCGCCGGTTTCCACAAGATCCATCTGGACTGCAGCATGTCCTGCGCCGATGACCCGATTCCCTTGCCCGATGCAACGGTCGCGACGCGCTCGGCGGAACTGGCGCGGGTCGCCGAGCGCACCGCCGCCGAACACCGACTGCCCCCGCCGGTGTACGTGATCGGCACCGAAGTGCCGGTGCCGGGCGGCGAAGCCTCGCTTGAGAGCGGTCTTGCCGTCACCACGCCGGAGGCGGCGGCCACCACCCTGGCCATCCACCGCCACGCATTCTCCACGCCCGACCTGCTGCCGGCCTGGGAGCGGGTGCTGGCGATGGTGGTGCAGCCCGGGGTGGATTTCGACCACAGCAGCGTGCATTACTACGCCCCCGACAAAGCCAAGGCGCTGTCGGCGTTCGTCGAGGCGCAGCCGCGCATCGTGTTCGAGGCCCATTCCACCGACTATCAGACCGAAGCCGGGCTGCACGCCCTGGTGCGCGATCATTTCGCCATTCTCAAGGTCGGCCCGGCCGCGACCCATGCATTCCGCGAGGCCGTGTTCGCCTTGGCGATGATCGAGAACGAGCTGCTGCCGGCGGCGCAGTGCTCGCAGCTGATCGCGGTGCTGGACCGCGTCATGTGCGAGAAGCCGGGCTACTGGCGCAGCTACTACACCGGCACCGCGGCGGAACAGCAGCGGCTGCGCCGCTACTCACTCAGCGACCGCAGCCGCTATTACTGGGGTGAGCCGGCCGTGCAGGTTGCGCTGGCCACGCTGGTGGACAACCTCACCCGGCAGCGCCCGCCGCTGATGCTGCTGAGCCAGTTCCTGCCGGAACAGCGTGCTGCGGTACAGGCCGGCACGCTCAGCAACGCACCGCTCGCCCTGATCCAGCACAAGGTGGCGTTGCG
Organism: Stenotrophomonas maltophilia; assembly: GCA_002387845.1. Classification (GTDB taxonomy): domain Bacteria; phylum Pseudomonadota; class Gammaproteobacteria; order Xanthomonadales; family Xanthomonadaceae; genus Stenotrophomonas; species Stenotrophomonas maltophilia_AG. The sequence continues at coordinate 62,712 of DGLB01000048.1, forward strand.
GCTGGCCGAGTACGCCCGCGCCTGCGGTGCACAAGGCCCATTCGAAACCTTATCGGCAACCGGGCTTTCGGAAGAGTAAGCTTCGGCTTTCCTTCTGAAAGGGACTTCACGACCATGCGAAACACCCGGCAGCGGCGCCAACAGATCATGCAGATGCTGGTGGAGCACGGCAGTGTCCAGGTCAGCGAACTGGTGGAGCGTTTCGGGGTGTCCGCGGTGACCATCCGCACCGACCTCACCCACGTCGAAGCACAGGGCCTGGCCACCCGTACCCACGGCGGTGCCACCTTGATGCGCACCCCGCCGCTGGAGCAGGACATCCATGAGAAGGACACGCTCAATCTGCCACTGAAGGACAGCATCGGCGCGCATGCCGCGCAGCAGGTGCGCCCCGGCGACAACATCATCATCGACTCCGGGTCCACCACCATGACCCTGGCGCGCCACTTACGTGCGCACCGCGACGTGACGGTGATGACCAACGGCCTGAACATCGCCTGGGAACTGGCCAACGCACCCGGCGTGGAACTGCTGCTCACCGGTGGCCTGCTGCGCAAGCAGTCATTGTCGCTGCAGGGCAGCCAGGCCGAAGCCAGCCTCAACACCTACAGTTTCGACACCCTGTTCCTGGGCGTGGATGGCCTGGACCTGCAGTTTGGTCTGACCACCCATCATGAAGCCGAAGCCAGCCTCAACCACCGCATGGTGGAGCGGGCACGGCGGGTGGTGGTGCTGACCGACGCGTCCAAGTTCGGACGGGTCAGCCTGCATCGCATCGCGCGACTGGAACAGGTCCATACCATCATCACCGACGCCAGCATTGACGCCGAGTATCTGGAAGGGCTGCAACGGCTGGGCATCGAAGTGATCATCGCCGAGACCCCTGCATGACATCAGCCGCCGCCTCGCACGCCACCCCGAACTCCCGCGCAGAAGGCCCCCGTTGGCCGGTGCGCTACCTGTTGTTCATTGGTGGCATGGGCGGACTGTTGTACGGCATCGACATCGGCATCATCGCCGGCGCGCTGCCTTATCTGGAAGCCACGGCCACGGCCAGCTGGCATCTCACCAGCCAGCAGTTGGGCTTCGTGGTCGCGGCGGTGCTGCTGGGCAGCGTGCTCTCCTCGCTGTTTGCCGGAGCCATCGCCGACCTGATCGGGCGGCGCAACACCCTGGTATTGGCCGGTGCATTGTTCACCCTGAGCATTCCGGTGATGGCGCTCTCGGAAGGCTACGCCGCATTGCTGCTCGGGCGACTGCTGCAGGGCATCAGCGGCGGCCTGATCGGCGTGGTGGTGCCGCTGTACCTGGCCGAAGTACTCAGTCCGGAGCGGCGCGGGCGCGGCGCGGGGCTGTTCCAGCTGCTGCTGACCATCGGCCTGGTGCTGGCTGCGGTGATCGGCCTGTACCAGGCGCATGCGGTGGATGCCGCCGCCGAGAGCGTGCGGCACCTGCCCGCAGTCGAGCAGCAACGATTGTTGTTTGAAGTGAAAGATCATGCGTGGCGCACCATTTTCTGGAGCTGCCTGCTGCCGGGGCTGGTGTTTACGTTTGGCGCACTGTTCATCAGTGAATCACCGCGCTGGCTGGCCCGGCGTGGGCAGCTCGACAAAGCCCGCGCCGCGCTGCAACGCACCGTCGCGCCGAGCGAGGTCGAGCCCACCCTGCAGAGCATGCAGGCACCGGAACAGACCCAGGCACAGGCGCGTGGCGCGCGTGCGCGCGATCCGCTGCTCAGCCGGCGCTATGTGTGGCCGTTCGTGCTGGCCTGTCTGGTGCTGGCCTTTACCCAGGCTACCGGCATCAACTCGGTGCTGGCGTATGCGGTGAACATTCTCAACCAGGCCGGCCTGCCGGGCGCGGTCGCGAACTGGGCGGACGTGGCGATCAAGCTGCTCAACGCACTGATGACCGTGGTCGCGCTGGTGCTGGTGGACCGCAAGGGGCGCAAGTTCCTGCTGATGCTGGGGACGGGTGGCATCACCGTGGCGCTGTTGTGTGCGGCGCTGCTGTTCGTGCGCGGCGAACAGGGCCGCGTGGATGTGCAGCCCATCCTGCAGCAGCAGGTCGGCGGCGAAGCGCTCGACCTGACCCTGGATGCGGCGCAATGGGCACAGCTGGATCGCCACGCCGGTCCGGGCCCACAGCAGCTGACCGTGTCCTACGCCTACGGAGATTTCAGCAACGTCCGCTCGCTGCGCAGCGACAGCCTCACCGATGGCACGCTGCAGATCCGTCGCGAAGATGCCGTTTCGGCCGACAGCGTGATCGGGCGCTTCTTCCGCAGCCTGCACCTGAATCCCTTCCCCGACCCTGCGCAGGCCGCCAACGCCCCGCTGGTGATCGAACGCGCCAGCGTCGGCCCGGTACCCTCGCCCACCCACGGCTGGCTGGTGGCCGGCTGCATCCTGCTGTTCGTGGCCTTCTTCGCCGTCGGCCCGGGCGTATGCGTGTGGCTGGCGCTGTCGGAACTGATGCCCACCCGCATCCGTTCCAATGGCATGAGCATCGCCTTGCTGATCAACCAGTTCGTGTCCACCGTGATCGCCGCGCTGTTCCTGCCCACGGTCGGCCATTACGGCTATGCCAGCATGTTCTTCTTCTGGGCCGGCTGCACGCTGCTGTACTTCCTGGTCGCGGCGTTCTGGCTGCCGGAGACCAAGGGCAAGACACTGGAAGAGATCGAAGCCCGGTTCCGCTAACGCGGGCATGGGCTGGGCAAGGCCCTGCGACGCCTCCGGGGACTACGTAGAGCCGGGCTCGCCCGGCTGCTCTTCGCGCTGGCCCGAAACCCTGCGCAGACGCGCATGGCGCGTCTCTACGTGGCCTGGGTCAGCGCCACCAGACGCTCCAGCGCTGCATCGTCCACGAAAGCAAGGCTTCTTTGAATCGCTCAAGTTCATCGGGCGATCAAGGCGTTCTGGCACACACCCACAGCGTAGCGCGGCGCAGGCCGTGACTGTGCAGTGCATGCACCGCGGCCTGCAGCGTCGCGCCGGTGGTCATGACGTCGTCCACCAGGGTAAGCGCCCTGGGTGGGGTGAGCCGCACGGCGAAGGCATCGCGCATGTTCCGTTGACGGGCCTGCGCATCCAGTTCCGACTGCGCGACTGTTGCCCGCTGCCGCACCAGGCCCGGCCACAGTGGCAGGCACATTTCCCGTGCCAACGGCCGGGTCAGTTCCAGCGCCTGGTCGTAACCGCGTTGGCGCAGGCGCTTGCGGTGCAATGGCATCGGCAACAGCGGCTCAGTGAGAAACGCGGGCACCCGTTGAAGCATCAACTGGGACAGCAGGCGACCTGCGGCCAGATCCGAATGGAACTTGAAGCGCAGGATCAGCTGGTCAACTGGCGGGGCGTAGACGAAGGTGGCCGCGGCCCCCGCCTGCAGCGGAGGGTCGCGCAGGCACGCGCCGCAGCAGGCAGCCGGTTCGTTCTGCGGCAACGGCAAGGCACACACCGGGCAGGCATGATCATTCCACGGCAGCGCAGCGTGGCAGGCGCGGCACAGGTCCAGTCCGTCCGCACCGGGCTCGGAACACACCAGACAACGCAGGGGCAGGGCCTGCAGGGCAAGCCAGGACAGGGCGTGGGTGAGCGCATGGAACATGCTGGGTACCGGTCAGGGAATCGGCATCCAGCGTGGCGACGCATCCCCTTCGCCGCCATCAGGCGACACCGCCTGCAGGCGTCATCCGATCACGGATGCTGGCCGGCGATTTCCGCGTACATCTGCTGCGCACCCTGGAGGTCTTCCAGGCTGTCTTGGCAGGCGAACGAGATCAACGTCAACGCTGCGGGTCTATCACGGCCCTCATGCGATCAATCTCATCCCGTCGAGCCCCCTGTGCGCGCGCAACCGTTTCCCAGTCGCTCACGGCCCTGCGAACCTCCGCGGCGATTTCATTCGCGCGCTCGGCAGACAGCTGGTAGTAGGCTGCCGTTTGGAGTACATGTGCGGTCATTGCTGAGGGATCCCCTGCATCGAGGGCAAGTACATGTGCGTCTCGCGCGGTATTGGGATTGATGTCATACGCGGGAGACAGCGTCCAGCCCGATGCAGTGCGGAGGAACCCGTGGTTACGCAGGTGATCATCTCGATTTGCCATCAGCACGTTGAACAGTACGCGTCGGAACAGCTGCTCAAGCTCCTGGGTGATGCGCCCTTGGGTACCCATGTCCTCGATAAGATGGGCCAGGTCCAGGTAGCTGTGGTCCTCGCTTTGCTCGGCGGCCAGCAGCGTATGCGCGGAAGCAAAGTGGCAGCGATCCCCCTCACTTCGATCAAACCGTTTCACCGCGAAGGTGTGGCCACGCGACGAAAGATCGAGCAGCGACGCTTCTGGCATATCCACGCCTGCGCTGAGAGCGATGGTGTGGGTGATGTACTCCCATAGGCCAACGTCATGGGTATCCTCCCGCCCCGGAAACTTCGCCAGCCACAAGGTACCGTCTGTGTCCTGATAGCTCGCCTTCGGACGCGCGCCCCCCAGCGATGCGCCCGGTGCAACCAGTTGCATCAGCCAGCGCGCTTCCTCGTCCCGGCTCAGCGCCACGCCCGCGTCCACCTTTACCGCCACACTTTCAAGCTTGCGCAGCTCGGTGATCGGGGGGGCCGAAGGAAACCCGTCAGCCAGCCAGGTATCGGTCTCTGGATCCCTGAATCGCAACGCGCCCATGCGTGAGAAATCGTCGACACCCAGCAGATAGTCCCAAGCCCGCAGCCCCTTGACGCTTCTGCCTTCGACGCGTGCCTGGGTAGCCTCCCGTCTATCCATCAGCACGCGGCCCCACCGATCCGGTGAGCTATCCTGGAAGGCGGCCGTGACGTTGCTGGTGTCGCGCCGTGCATACTGCCAGCCCTCGACCAGCGGCAACTCATGGTCGAGCGCGAAGGGCGCGATCCCCATTGCGCCACTCAGCCACAGATCGGTATAGGCAAAGGCAACGACGTCGCCGTTGCGGCTGGGGCGTTTGCTGATCCAACCCAGTTGCACGGGCTCGCACAGTGCCGGTGCATCCAACCACACTTCCCGATCAACCTGTGCGGTCGCTGCCATCAGCGTGCACCACGTGATCTGGGCGTGGGAACGGGGCCACCACTCATCGGCGGTGGCTTTTGGGAAGCCCTCAACGCATAGCGATCAGGTGGAGGCTCAGCCACCGACTGTGGCTGTGTTGTGTGTTGGGAGACGCTCCCAGCGTCCCGGGAGGGGGCGGCGGGGCGGGACGATGGACGCTTCAGCTGACTGGCGGCCAACTGCGTCCCAACCGGGTCCGTCGCAGCGATCTGGTCGATGTCGTGATCGAGTCCCAATGCGGACAGCACACGGAGCACAGTCGAGAGGCTGGTCGCCGGGTCTCCAGACTCCAGCTTGCCGATCGTGGTGCGATCCACGCCGACCCGCTCAGCCAGATGCGACTGAGTCATGCCTCGCGCCAGTCGCGCCGTGCGCAACCGCTGCCCCAAGGCTTCGATCCGACGAGCATGAAAGGGTCTTGCGGGAGGAGTGCGCTTGGCCATGTTGGATTTACCCATCATTTCCGGCGGGAATGTTGTTTTTATCTTACATCAATTCGTTGAGGGTTTAAGTGCCTCCAGTGTTGGATTAAAGCAACACAACTCCTTTTAATGATGCTTTTATTCAACACTCATGCGTGCTGGGCTAACCCTGCAATGTAAACCACGGCAACAACAGAAAGGTTGACAGGAGTTCACCCCAATCCCCACACTGCCGCCCTTTCACTGCACCCGGCAGGCCGCTCATGTCCACCGCCCTCCGCCACGACTGGCAGCCGCAGGAACTGCTGCAGCTGTTCGACCTGCCCTTCCCGGAGTTGCTGTTCCGCGCCGCGGCGGTGCATCGCGAGCACTTCGACCCGGCCCAGGTGCAGGTATCCACACTGCTGTCGGTGAAAACCGGCGGCTGCCCGGAAGACTGCGCGTACTGCCCGCAGGCGCAGCGTTACGACACCGGCGTGGCGGCGCAGAAGCTGATGGCCACCGAAGAGGTGGTCGCGCGGGCACGCCAGGCCAAGGCGGCCGGTGCCTCCCGCTTCTGCATGGGCGCGGCGTGGCGATCGCCCAAGGACCGCGACATCCCGAAGGTGGCGGCGATGATCCGCGAGGTGAAAGCGCTGGGCCTGGAAACCTGCGCCACGCTGGGCATGCTCGACCGCGGCCAGGCTGATGCGCTGCGTGCCGCCGGGCTGGACTACTACAACCACAATCTGGACACCGCGCCGGATTACTACGACTCCATCATCCACACCCGCCAGTACCAGGACCGCCTGGATACGCTGGAACATGTGCGCGATGCGGGCCTGAAGACCTGCTGCGGGGGCATTGTCGGCATGGGTGAGACCCGCCAGCACCGCGCCGGCCTGCTGCTGGCGCTGGCCAACCTGCCCAGCCATCCCGATTCGGTCCCGATCAACCGCCTGGTGCAGGTCGCCGGCACGCCGCTGCATGGCAGTGCGGAGCTGGATCCGTTCGAGTTCGTGCGCATGATCGCGGTGGCGCGCATCGTGATGCCGCGTTCCATGGTGCGGCTGTCGGCCGGGCGCGAAGCCATGAGTGACGAACTGCAGGCGCTGTGCTTCCTGGCCGGGGCCAATTCGATCTTCTACGGCGAGAAGCTGCTCACCACCGGCAACCCTGACACTGCCCGCGACCAGGCCCTGTTTGAACGCCTCGGCCTGCAGCCGATGCCGGTGCAGGTGGACGCACCCGGGCATGACCACCCCGGCACCGTGCATGCCGATATCACCGCGCCAAGCGCCGGCTGCGGCGGCCACTGCGGACAGGCGGCCTGACCCTCCGACCGGGGGTGCGGCGCCCAAGCCGCCAACCGGGTACGCTAGCTGCCCTCCCCGACCATGCTTATGACGACCATGGCCCGCCCTGACCTGCAGGAACGACTTCAGTCCCAGCGCAAGCTTCGCCAGGCGCAGGGCCGCATCCGTGTGCGCCGCACCGTGACCCGCCGCGACGGCGTGCGTCTGGAAGTGGACGGGCAGTGGCTGACCGGCTTCTGCAGCAACGACTACCTGGGCCTGTCCCAGCAGTTCGGCGTGGTCAGTGCGCTGCAGGACGCCGCCGCACGCGAAGGCGCTGGGGCGACGGCCTCGCACCTGATCTGCGGCCACCACGCGCTGCACGAGGCGCTGGAACAGGAAATGGCCGATTGGCTGGGCTACCCGCGTGCGCTGCTGTTCGGCAGCGGCTTCGCCGCCAATCTTGCGGTGCAGCAGGCGTTGCTCAGCGAGGAAGACGACGTCTGCGTGCAGGACCGCCTGAACCACGCCAGCCTGCTCGACGCTACCCGGCTGGCCGGTTGCCGCCTGCGCCGCTACCCGCACCTGGACAGCGAAGGCGCGATGCGCCAGCTCAAGCATGCGCCGGAAGGTGCCGCGATGCTGGTGACCGATGGGGTGTTCAGCATGGATGGCGACATCGCGCCGCTGCGCTCGCTGTCGCTGGTGGCGCGCCTGCAGGAAGCGCTGTTGTACGTGGATGACGCGCACGGCATCGGCGTGGTCGGCGAACACGGCCGCGGCTGCGTGGCCGACGCCGGTCTGGGCGTGACCGACGTGCCGTTGCAGCTTGCCACGCTGGGCAAAGCATTAGGCAGCAGTGGTGCGGTGGTACTCGGCGATGACGCGCTGATCCAGCATCTGGCCGAAACCGCACGCCCGTACATCTATACCACCGCGATTTCGCCCGCCCAGGCGGCGGCATCGCTGGCCGCCGTGAAGCTGGCCCGTCGCGACGACTGGCGGCGCGAGAAGCTGACCGAACTGGTCGGCGTGTTCCGTGCCGGCGCACGCCAGCACGGGCTGGAACTGATGCCGTCGGATACGCCGATCCAGCCGCTGCTGTGCGGTTCGGAAGCCACTGTGGTGGCGCTTTCAGCGGCGCTGGAAAGCGCCGGGTTCCTGGTCAGCGCGATCCGCCCGCCGACGGTGCCGGAAGGCAAGGCGCGGCTGCGCGTGACCTTGTCCGCACTGCACACGCCGGCGCAGGTCCGGGCGCTGACCGATGCCATTGCCGACGCGCGCGACAAGGTCCTGCGCCAGCAGTCGCTGGATGCGCTGAGCGCGTGATGCAGGCCGGCTGAGCATGCACATCGAGGTGGCAGGGCGCGGCCCGGCGCTGGTACTGATTCACGGCTGGGCGCTGCATGGCGGGGTGTTCGCCCCGTTGGTGGAGCGCCTGCAGGACCAGTTCGAACTGCATCTGGTCGACCTGCCCGGCCATGGCCACAGCCGTGAAGATTCCACCGCCCTGCGCCTGCCGCAGGTGGTCAACGCGATTGCCGCCGCCACGCCGCCCGCTGTCTGGTGCGGGTGGTCGCTGGGCGGCTTGTTCGCCCTGCACGGTGCCGCCGTGGTACCCAAGGTGCGCGGCCTGGTGATGATTGCGGCCACCCCGCGCTTCGTGCGCGGCGAGGACTGGTCGCATGCGGTTGAGCCCGCGGTGTTCGCGCAGTTCGGCCAGGACCTGGCCCAGGATTACCGGGGCACGCTGGAGCGCTTCCTGGCCCTGGACGCGATGGGTTCCGAACATGCCCGGCAGGAGCTGCGCACCCTGCGCGCGGCGCTGGTGGAGCGCGGTGAACCGGCTCCGCGGGCGCTGCAGGAGGGCCTGGCCCTGCTCGAGAACACCGACCTGCGGGGTGCGCTGCCAGCGCTGGGCAAACCCAGCCTGTGGCTGGCCGGCCAGCGCGACCGGCTGGTGAATGCGCGTGGCATGCAGGCGGCGGCCGCGTTGTCGCCGGGTGCGCAGGCACAGGTTATCGAGCACGGCGGACACGCACCGTTCCTTGGGCATGCCGATATCGTGGCCGCTCAGCTGCGACAATTCGTTGTTGAGAGCAGTCGACTGTCGGTCGACTCCACCCGGTAGGAACACTATGGATCTTGGAATTGCTGGCCGCTGGGCCTTGGTGTGCGCTGCCAGCAAAGGTCTGGGTCTGGGCTGCGCGCGTGCACTGGTGCGCGAAGGCGTGAACGTGGTGATCGCCGCGCGCGGCGAGGAGGCACTGATGCGTACGGCAGCCGAGCTGCGGGCGCTGACGGGTGCCGGTGAGGTCCGCAGCGTGGTCGCCGATGTCACCACCGCGGCAGGACGCGCCTTGGCCCTGGCCGCCTGCCCGCAGGTGGACATCCTGGTCAACAACGCAGGCGGTCCGCCCGCCGGGGACTTCCGCCAGTTCGAGCGGGCCGACTGGATCGCCGCGCTGGACGCCAACATGCTCAGCCCGATCGAACTGATCCGCGCCACGGTGGACGGCATGATCGAGCGCGGCTTTGGCCGCATCGTCAACATCACCTCGTCCTCGGTCAAAGCCCCGATCGACATCCTGGGTCTGTCCAACGGTGCACGCTCCGGCCTGACCGGCTTCGTGGCCGGGCTGGCGCGGCGCACGGTGGCGCACAACGTGACCATCAACAACCTGCTGCCGGGCCAGTTCGACACCGACCGCCTGCGCGGCAACTTCGCTTACGTGGCGCAGCAGCAGGGCGTGGATGCCGGACAGATCGCCGAGCGCAAGCGCACGCATATTCCGGCTGGGCGCTTCGGCAATGCCGACGAGTTCGGTGCCGCCTGCGCGTTCCTGTGCAGCGCGCACGCCGGCTACATTACCGGGCAGAACCTGCTGATCGATGGCGGGGCCTACCCGGGTACGTTCTGATTTCCGCAGTGAGCCTTACATGACCAGCAGTTTCGATCCGCACCACGTCCGTCGCGCGTTCTCGCGTGCCGCCCACAGCTACGATGCGGCGGCCGCGTTGCAGCGCGAAGTGGAGAAGCGCCTGCTGGAGTCGCTGGACTACCTGGAGAACCGCCAGCCACAGGTGGTACTGGACGTGGGCAGCGGCACCGGCCACGCCAGCGCGGCAATGAAGAAGCGCTGGCCGAAAGCGCAGGTGATCGCGCTGGACCTGGCCACGCCGATGCTGGCCGAAGCAAAGAAGCAGGCCGGCTGGTGGAAACCGTTCACCCGCGTCTGTGGTGACGCACAGGCGCTGCCCTTGGCGGACCAGAGCGTGGATGTGATTTTCAGCAACCTGTGCCTGCAGTGGGTGGAGGACCTGCCCGCCGTGTTTGCCGGTTTCAGGCGGGTGCTCAAGCCGGGTGGGCTGCTGGTGTGTTCCACCTTCGGGCCGGAAACCCTGATCGAACTGCGCGATGCATTCGCCGCCGCAGACAGCACGCCGCACGTCAGCCGCTTCGCGCCTATCGCGCAGTTTGGCGACGCACTGATGATGTCAGGCTTCCGCGACCCGGTGCTGGACCGTGATCTGTTCACGCTTACCTATGCGGACATGGATGCGCTGATGCGCGAACTGCGGGCGATCGGCGCGACCAATGCGCGCCAGGACCGGCGGCACACGCTGACCGGACGCGGGCGCTTTGCAGCCGCGCGCGCTGCCTATGAACCGCTGCGGCGCGAAGACGGCAAGCTGCCAAGCAGCTGGGAAGTGATCTACGCGCATGCCTGGGCACCGGAGCACGGCGCGCCGATCCGAGAGCGTGGGCATGACGTGGCCAGCGTGCCGGTGTCGGCGATTCCGATCCGACGTAAGACCTGACCGGCGGCCCACGCCGGCTCTCGACACCCACGGTGCCAGATTCCGAACAGATAAGAGTCGGTCGTCAGACGACTGCCGATGGCAACAATCGCCGCTGGGACGCATGACCTGCGAACGGGGAGGCGCTTCTGCGCTCAAATGTCCTGCGTTAAAGGGCCGATCACCGTCATCGGCAGTCGTCTGGCGACCGACTCTACCGTCGGGTGTATCCCGCACATTCGTTGCGTCAGGTGTCGGTCGTCATTTCCCACGCATTCGTTGCGTCCACGTGCCGGTCGACATTTCCCGCGTATTCGTTGCGTCCACGTGCGGATCGACATTTGCCGCGCATTCGTTGCGTCCCCATGCCGGTCGACATTTCCTGCGCATCCGCTGCAGCCCCGACCACCTACGCCCCGGTGGTCACCAGGTCACGGTGGAAGAAATAGACTTCCTGTACCAGGAACTTCCAGCTGGTGTGGAAACTGCGGAAGCGGGTGCTCGGCGTTGATGACGCCAGCGCGTCAATGCCCAGCTCATGTGCCAGGCGCAGCGCGCGGGCCATGTGCAACGGGTCGCTGACGATGATCACACGGTGCAGCTGGCGCTGTTCCATCAAACGTCGTGCTTCAACCAGGTTCTGCCGGGTCGTGCGCGAGGCGGTCTCGATCAGGATCGCCTCATCCGGGACGCCCTGCTTGATCGCATAACGACGCGCCACCTGCGATTCGGAAAAACGCGCACCGCTGCCGCCGTAGCCGCCAGTGAAGATCAACAGCGGTGCATACCCCTGCCGGTAAAGATCCAGCCCGTGACGGATGCGTTCTTCAAACACCGGTGACGGCTTGGCGTCATACGCCGCTGCCCCCAGCACGATGATGGCGTCGGCCTTGGCCGCCTGGTCACGCTCGCCCACCCACACGATCCACGCGGTGACGCACAGCAACCAGGCCAGCAGTGCCACCAGCAGCCGCCACATCCAGCCCCACACGCCAACTCGGGCCCGCCGGGTCATGCACGCCCCCACGGCAGGGCGTCCAGATCGACATTGCCGCCGGACAGCACCACGCCTACCCGCTGGCCGGCAAAACGCGCCGGTTCGGCCAGGACAGCCGCCAGCGCGATCGCCGAAGAAGGCTCCACCACCTGCTTGAGCACCTGCCAGAGCAGCCGCATGGCCTGCACGGTAGCGGCATCGTCCACCGTGATGACCTCGGCCTGGCCGTGCAGCAGGGCGAAGTTCGGTGCGCCCAGGGTGCCGCGCAGGCCGTCGCAGATCGTGTCCGGGGTGAAGTCCAGCTGCAGCGAACCGGCTGCCAGCGAACGCGCGGTGTCAGCCGCCCCGGCCGGCTCGGCCAGGACCAACCGCGCCTGCGGGGCCGCCGCCTCGATGGCCAGCTGCGTTCCCGCCGCCAGCCCACCCCCGCCCACCGGCACCACCAGCAGGTCGAACGGCCCATGGCTGTGCATCAGCTCCAGCGCGGCAGTGCCCTGCCCGGCCATCACCTGGGCGTCGGCATACGGGTGCACCAGGGTCGCTCCGGTGTCGGCCTGTACCTGGGCACACATCGCCTCGCGCGCGGCGATGGTCGGGGCGCAGCGCCACAGTGTTGCGCCGTGGCGCTCGATGTTGGCCAGCTTGGCCGCCACCGCGCCCTCGGGTACCACCACATGGCAGGCGATGCCGCGGGTGCGCGCAGCCAGCGCCAGCGCGGCCCCGTGGTTGCCGGACGAATGCGTGACCACCCCGCGTGTTGCCACGCTTTCCGGCAGGGCCCAGACCGCGTTGCAGGCTCCACGGAACTTGAACGCGCCACCGCGCTGCAGGTGTTCGGCCTTGAATGCCAGGTGTGCGCCGGTCAGCTGGTCCAACGCCTGCGACTGCAGCACCGGCGTGACATGGGCATGCGGGGCGATCCGCGCAGCGGCGGCCAGCAGATCATCCACGCGGGGCAGGAGTGAATCGTTCATGACGCAAGATTAACGTAACGCCTCGCCGTGCACCGCCTGCGCGCGACGTGCGACGATGGCCTGCATTCATCCAGATCGGGCTGAGTTAAGGGCGTATTCAATGCCCCGGCCCGAAGCTGGGGCCATACCCTTGGGGGGACCCGATCATGAAAATGCGCCTGATGTTCGCCGGTGGCCTGTTGTTGGCCCTGTCCGGCTGCGCCACCTACGACTATGTCGGCGGCGGCGGCGGTGGTGGCAGCGGCTATTACCACGGTGCGCCGTCGGTGGAGTACCGCTACCCGTACGGCTACCCCTATGGCTATGGCAGCGGCTACTACGGTGGCGGCTACTACGGCTATGGCGGTGGCTACTACAACAACTACCCCATCTATCGCCCGTATCCGAACTATCGCCCGCCGCACAACCACCGCCCGCCGCCGCGTCCGGGCAACGGGGGCAATCCGCCGGTGCGGCCGGATCGCCCGGATCGCCCGCGCCCGTCGTACAACGGCGGCTCGCCGTGGCGGAACATGGACTCGGTCGGCCGCCCGCCGCAGTCGCGTCCGGCACCGGCTCCGCAGTCGCGCCCTGCCCCGCCGCCGCGCCCGGCACAGTCGCGCCCCAGCGGCGGGGCGCCGTGGCGAAACATGAATAAGTTGAACCAGCGCACACAAGAGAGATGATTGCCGCTTGATTTTCACCCTCTCGCAGGTTCAATCTACGCAGGCAGTGACCGCCCCGGTCACAAAGTGACAAAAGCGACACGGGGCGTCACATCGAGCTCTACGTCGATATCCGACAGGAACATCTGGATCCCCCCTGTTCCGGCCCTGTCGGATGTCGGCACCTCTAGAACAAAAGGCCCCGCCAATGGCGGGGCCTTTTGTTTTGGGTACGGCCGGGGGAAGGTCCGCCTTAAAAACGGGGCCGACAGTCCCCCGACTGTCGGCCCCTTCGCTTCCCCGGGATGCGCAAGAACCGGCCCCTGTTCCAATTCCGGTTCGTAGCGCTTTTCGGCGCCTGCCACCCTGGGTGCTATTGGGTTATCTGCACTTTGCGTGCCAACTTGAGGGTGGATTTCAGTTTTTTTTATGAATGCGCCCCGTAGAGCCGGGCTTGCCCGGCTGACCGCTTGCCCGGCTGACCGGTTGCCCGGCTGGCCGTTAACGTACGCGACGCATTCGGCTGTAAAATCAACGCCCTCGCCCTATTCCAGGGCTGACCCGGGCCGCCGCTGGCCCCGTCCGAGCCATACATGACCGATTCCTTCTACGACTACGACGTCATCGTCATCGGTGGCGGCCATGCCGGTACCGAAGCTGCGCTGGCTGCGGCCCGCACCGGCGTGCGCACGCTGCTGCTGACCCACAACGTGGAAACCATCGGCGCGATGAGCTGCAACCCGGCCATCGGCGGCATCGGCAAGGGCCATCTGGTCAAGGAGATCGACGCCCTGGGGGGCGCGATGGCGCATGCCGCCGACCGCGCCGGCATCCAGTGGCGCACGCTCAATGCCTCCAAGGGGCCGGCGGTGCGTGCCACCCGCTGCCAGGCCGACCGCAACCTGTACCGGATGGCCATCCGTGGCATGGTCGAGGCGCAGCCCAACCTGACCGTGTTCCAGGCCGCGGTGGATGACCTGGTCATCGACGGCGACGCCGTGCGCGGCGTGATCACCCAGACCGGCCTGCAGTTCAATGCGCCAGCGGTGGTGCTGACCGCCGGCACCTTCCTGGCCGGCAAGATCCATGTCGGCCAGACCCAGTACGCGGCCGGTCGCATGGGTGACCCGCCGGCGACCACGCTGGCCGCGCGCCTGCGCGAGCGCCCGTTCGCCATCGACCGGCTGAAGACCGGCACGCCGCCGCGCATCGACGGCCGCTCGCTGGACTACAGCGTGATGGAAGCGCAGCCCGGTGACGACCCGCGCCCGGTGATGTCGTTCCTGGGCGATGTATCCGAGCATCCGGCACAGGTGAACTGCTGGATCACCCACACCAGCGAACGTACCCACGAGATCATCCGCAGCGCGCTGCATCGCTCGCCGCTGTACAGCGGACAGATCGAAGGCATCGGCCCGCGTTACTGCCCGTCGATCGAAGACAAAGTGGTGCGCTTCGCCGAAAAGGCCAGCCATCAGATCTTTGTCGAGCCCGAAGGGCTGGACGTGATCGAGATCTACCCGAACGGCATTTCCACCTCGTTGCCGTTCGATGTGCAGCTGGATCTGGTGCGCAGCATCCGTGGTTTCGAGAACGCACACATCACCCGTCCCGGCTATGCGATCGAGTACGACTTCTTCGATCCGCGTGGGCTGAACAACACGCTGGAGACCAAGTCCGTGTCCGGCCTGTTCTTCGCCGGCCAGATCAATGGCACGACCGGCTATGAAGAGGCCGCCGCGCAGGGCCTGCTGGCCGGGATCAACGCCGCGCGGCGCGTCCGCGACGAAGCCGGCTGGTGCCCGCGCCGCGACGAAGCCTACCTGGGCGTGCTGGTGGATGACCTGATCACCCACGGCACCACCGAGCCTTACCGCATGTTCACCAGCCGCGCCGAGTACCGGCTGCAGCTGCGCGAGGACAACGCCGACGTGCGCCTGACCGGCAAGGGTCGCGAGCTGGGCGTGGTCGACGACCGTCGCTGGAACGCATTCCAGGCCAAGCAGGACGCAGTGGCCGCCGAATCGGCGCGTTTGAAGGCACTGTGGGCCACCCCGGGCAATGCGCTGGGCCGCGAAGTGGAAGCCACGCTGGGCGTGGCGGTCAGCCGCGAAACCAACGTGCTGGACCTGATCAAGCGCCCCGAGCTGGATTACGCCAAGCTGATGCAGGTGCCCTCACTGGGTCCCGGCGTGGCCGATGCGAAGGTGGCCGAGCAGGTGGAGATCGGGGTCAAGTACGCCGGCTACCTGGACCGCCAGCGCGAGGAGATCGAGCGCCAGCAGCGGCATGAGAACACCGTCATCGATGCTGCGTTCGACTATGCCGGCGTGCGCGGGCTGTCTGCCGAAGTGCAGCAGAAGCTGGAACGCGTACGCCCGCAGACCATCGGCCAGGCGCAGCGCATTCCCGGCATGACCCCGGCGGCGATCTCGCTGCTGCTGGTGCATCTGGAGCGCGCGCGACGCGGAAGCCGCGTCGCCTGACGGCGGGTCGTGGACACGCATGGCGTGTCCCTGCGCGCCCCGGCGGTATCATGCGGGTCTGCCTTTTCCGGAGTCCCCCATGTCCCCCCTGCGCCCTTTCCTCGACACCTTCCCCACCGTCGGCGAGCGCTGCTACGTGGACCCCGCCTGCACCATCATCGGTGACGTGGTGCTGGGGGACGACGTCTCGGTGTGGCCGGGCTGCGTCATCCGCGGTGATGTGAACCACGTGCGCATCGGCGCGCGCAGCAACATCCAGGACGGCACCATCATCCATGTCAGCCACCACAGCCCCTACAACAAGGCCGGGCACCCGACGTTGATCGGCGAGGGCGTGACCGTGGGCCACGGCACCATCATCCATGCCTGCACGATCGGCGATTACAGCCTGATCGGCATGGGGGCCTGCATCCTGGACGGTGCCACGGTGAGCCGGCATGCCTTCATCGGGGCCGGTGCGGTGGTCGGGCCGGGCAAGGTGGTGGGCGAAGGCGAGTTGTGGGTGGGCAATCCCGCACGGCCGGCGCGGACCCTGAGCGACAAGGAGATCGAGTCGCTGCATTACTCGGCGGATCATTACGTGCGGTTGAAGGACAAGTACCTGGGGATGTGACACGTTCAACGTAGAGCCGGGCTTGCCCGGCTGCCTTTAGCGGCATCCGCGGAAAGAGCAGCCGGGCAAGCCCGGCTCTACATCGCAGGCCGGTCGAAGACCAGCGCGATCCATGCAGGTCGGACGGAGACCAGCGCGACCCGTGCAGGCCGGTCGGAGACCGGCGCGACCCATGGTAAAGTCGGTGTCCGACCAGGAAGCTGTCGAGACCCCCATGCCGTTGGCCGCCGTCCGGAGAGGATTCCGGCACCCCAACTCCAACAGGTGCGCATGAGCGCACCGATGCTGGACACCTACCGTGAGGTGATCACGCCGGAAGGCGTGCCGCTGCACCTGCCGGCAGCCGGTCCCATTCCGCGGGCGCTGGCCTGGGCCATCGACTTCGTGATCCGCGCAGCGGGTCTGCTGATGATGAGCATTCCGCTGGCCTTCCTGGGCGAATTCGGCCAGGGCATTTACGCCTGCCTGATGTTCCTGACCATGTGGGCCTACACCATCGTGCAGGAGGCCATCTGGGGCCGCACCCTGGGCAAGCGCGTGCTCAGCCTGCGCGTTGTCGCCCAGGATGGCGCACCGATCGGCTGGATGGCCTCGATCACCCGCAACCTGCTGCGCACCGTGGACATGCTGCCGTTCGGCTACGCGCTGGGCCTGCTGTCCAGCCTGTTCGACCCGCATGGCCGCCGCCTCGGCGACCTGGTCGCCGGCACCGTGGTGGTGCACGACGTGGTGCAACCGTTCGCGGCCACCGTGGCCATCGACACCGTGCTGGCTCCGCCACAACCGCTGCAGCCGGCCGAGCAGGCCGCCGTGGTCGCCTTCGCCGAGCGCGCGCCGCGCCTGTCCGGCGCACGCCAGCAGGAACTGGCGGACATTGCCGGCGAACTCAGCGGCGGGCACGGCCAGGTCGGCGTGCTGCGGCTGTACGCCATGGCCAACTGGCTGCTGGGGCGGCGATGAGGCAGGAACAGTTCGTCGCCCGTTACCAGGAAGAATGGCAGGCGCTGGAGCGCTGGCTGGCGCTGCGTGGCAGCGCGGGGCCGCGCGCGCGGCGCATCCCCGACCCGGCGCTGTTGAACGACGAAGACATTCCGCAGCGTTACCGGCGGCTGTGCCAGCAGCTGGCGCTGGCGCGCAAGCGCGGCTACAGCCCGCAGCTGGTGGCGCGCCTGCAGCAGCTGATGCAGCAAGGCCATGGCCTGCTCTATCGCACCCCACCGGCGCGCTGGCGACGGGCACTGGAATTCCTGCTGGCCGATTTCCCGCAGCTGGTGCGCAGCCAGGCGCGCAGCATGTGGGTGGCCACCGCGCTGTTCGTGCTGCCGTTGGCCGGCAGCTTCGCGCTGATCCAATGGCACCCGGACGTGATCCACATGCTGATGGACCCGGTGCAGATCGGCGAGATGGAACGCATGTACGACCCCAGCGCGCCGCGACTGGGGCGCGACAGCGGCACCGACTGGATGATGTTCGGCTACTACATCATGAACAACATCAGCATCGGCCTGCGCACCTTTGCCAGTGGCCTGCTGGCCGGGGTCGGCACGGTGTTCGTGCTGCTCTACAACGGGCTGACCATCGGCGCGGTCGCCGGCCACCTGCAGCACATTGGCCACGGTGATCCGTTCTGGCGTTTCGTCTGCGGGCACGGCTCGTTCGAGCTCACCGCGATTGTCATTGCCGGCGGGGCCGGCCTGCAGCTGGGCATGAAACTGCTGGCACCGGGCAGACGCCGACGCATCGATGCGCTGGTGGAGGGCGGCGTGATCGGCGCGAAGCTGTGCCTGGGCGTGGCCTTCATGCTGCTGGTGGCGGCATTCATCGAGGCGTTCTGGTCGTCCATTGCCGAAGTGCCGGCGTGGGGCAAGTACAGCGTGGCCGGCGTGCTGTGGGCCCTGGTGTTCGTGTGGCTGTGGCGCGGTGGACGCGGGAGCGGCCATGCGCATTGACCAGCTCAACGTCACTCTGCGCGCCCGCTCGGAATGGGAAGCGATGGAGCTGGGCACCGCGCTGGTACGCCGGCATGCGCGCGCGATCTGGCTGCCGCTGCTGTACGTGGGGCTGCCCCTGTTCGCCCTGGTCAATGCCGTGGCGTGGTGGGCCGATGCCTTCTTCCTGGCCTGGCTGGTGATGTGGTGGCTGAAGCCGGTGTCCGACCGCCTGGCCCTGTATGTGATCTCGCGCGGGGTGTTCGGCGACGAACCCACGCCGGGGCAGACCCTGCGCGCGCAGCGCCACTGGGGCTGGAGTGGCTTCTGGGGCTACCTCGGCTGGCGACGCTTCAGCCCGTTCCGTTCGCTGCTGCTGCCGGTGAACCTGCTTGAAGGCAGCGACATCACCCACCGCAGCCAGCGCCGCCGCGCGATCCTGAGCAGCGCCTTCAGCCATGCCACCCTGCTGAGCACGGTATGCCTGGTGTTCGAGCTGGTGATCGTGGCCGGGTTGATTGCCTGCATCTTCATGTTCGTTCCGTTCGACCTGCTGTCCGACTCCTGGCGCGCGGCATGGGACATGGTCACCGAGCTGATGCCGCCGTGGGCGAAGCTGGGGGTGAACCTGTTCTTCTGGATGGCGGCCCTCCTGATCAGCCCGTTCTATGCCGGGGCCGGATTCGCGCTGTACCTCAACCGCCGCACCGAGATGGAAGCCTGGGACGTCGAGATCGCGTTCCGCCGGCTGCGTGAGCGCCTGCAGCAGGCCGCGCCGCTGCTGGTGCTTGCGCTGGTGCTGGTGTGGCCGCTGGGTGGGCTGCATGCACAGGAGTCGCCGGAGCCGGAGCGGGCGCCGCAGTGCGCCGCGCCCGATTCACACAGCGATGACGACGAAGCCTACGAGGAAGAGGACGAGGACAGCGACGCGGTGCCTGCGGATGACCCGTCCAACACCGCCGAGGTCATCTTCGGCGGCCCCAAGCCGGACACCGCCGGCTTCCGACAGGCCGTGCAGCGCGCCTACGAGGATCCGCTGATCACGCCCACGCGCGAGGTCACCACCTGGGAACCGACCCAGGAAAAGGACAAGGAAAAGAAGGAAAAGGACAGGCAGGACAGCAACGCAGAACAGAACCGCAAGGGCCCCAAGCTGCCGGCACAGATTGCCGAATGGCTGCTGTGGGGCGTGGTTGGCGTGCTGGTGGTGATCCTGCTGGCAACGTCCCCCTGGTGGATCCGCTGGTTGCGCGGCAGCGGCAGTCGCCGCGCCCAGAGCGCCGCCGCGGTCCACGAAGAGGCCGTGCGCATTCCGGACGTGGTGCCGCCCGATCCCGCCGCACGCGCACGCGACCTGTGGCAGCAGGGGCGGCCACGTGCCGCCCTGGCCCTGCTGTACCGCGCCAGCGTGGACAGCATGAGCGAACGCGCCGACGTGGTGCTGCCGCCCGGCGCGACCGAATCGCAGTGCCTGCGGGCGTCGCGCCGCATGCCCGAAGAGGCGGACCGCAGCTTGTTTGCCCGCATCGTGCGGGTGTGGCAGTACGCCGCCTACGCCGGCCGCCTGCCTGAAGCCGACGAGTTCGATGAACTGGCCACCACCCTGCAGCAGCAGTTCCGGTGGCGCGCATGAGTACCCGTCTGCG
Organism: Stenotrophomonas maltophilia; assembly: GCA_002387845.1. Lineage (GTDB taxonomy): Bacteria > Pseudomonadota > Gammaproteobacteria > Xanthomonadales > Xanthomonadaceae > Stenotrophomonas > Stenotrophomonas maltophilia_AG. The sequence goes on from DGLB01000048.1 coordinate 82,577, forward strand.
CTGGGCGCTGATCACGCTGGGGTTGCTGGTGTTGGGCATACCGCTGGCGATCCTGTTCCTGCGCAACCACGAACGCGTCACCCGCACCGAGCACCTGCCGCCGCAGGGCGAGGCCAGCTACAACCCGTTGTATGCGCTGGGCAAGGCGTTGCAGGCCGATGGCATTCCGGCGCAGTCGTTCCCGCGCGTGGACCTGGGACGCATGCCGCTGCAGCCGGGCGACACCGTGGTGCTGCTCAAAGACAGTGTCGACGTGCCCCCCAGCACCGCACACGCCCTGCTGGACTGGGTGGATCGCGGCGGCCACCTGCTGCTGCGCACCCCACCGACCTTCAAAGACGAAGCCCCCCAGGGCACCCTGCTGGACGAACTGGGCGTGTACAGCGAGTTCTTCGACAGCGCGTGCAAGGCGTTCCATGTGGCTGACGATCCGGGGCACAGCGAGTTCTGCCGTGGCCGCCGCTTCGAACTGGACGACGTGGACGGTGTGCGCGTGGAACGGCGCTGGGGCGACGACGATGGCCTGGTGTTCGCACGCCTGCGCAAGGGCCAGGGCACGGTCGATGTGGTGGCGGACATGACCTTCCTGGAAGGCACGCCGCGCCATTTCAATGCCGAAGACCCGAAGGGCAGCCTGGCCGATGGCCTGCACGATATCTCGCATCGCGATCTCACCCGCTACCTGCTGGCCCCCAACTACGGCAAGGGCACGATGTGGCTGGTGTACGGCTCGCGCCCGCCCACGCTGTGGCACCGCATCTTCTACCAGGGCTGGCCGGTGTGGGTGCCGCTGATGCTGGCCCTGCTGGGCTGGCTGTGGCAGCGCGCGCAACGCATGGGCAGCGTGCTGCCCGCCCCGGCCGGCGACCGCCGCTCGCTGCTGGAGCACGTGCGCGCCAGTGGCGAGCATCTGCTACGCCATGGCAAGGCCCCGCTGCTGTACGACGCCGTGCGCCGCGCCTTCCTGGCCCGCCTGCGCCGTCGCGCCCCCACCGCCGCCGCGCTCAGTGGCGACGCCCAGGCACATGCCATTGCCACCTTGCTGCAGTGGCCCGTTTCCCGTGTACAGACCGCGTTGCAGTCGCCGGCGTCCCAGGACACCAAAGCGCTGCGTGAACGCATCCGCCTGCTGATCCAGATGAGAAACCTGCTATGACCGAGCCGAACACTCCGCCGCCGCTGTCCTCGCCCGCGCTGTCCGGCCAAACCCTGGTCGAACGCGTGGATGCCATCCGTGAAGCCGTGGGCCGCGCCTTCATCGGCCAGGCCGAGGTGCTGGACCAGATCCTGATCGCGCTGCTGGCCGGCGGCCATGTGTTGATCGAGGGCGTGCCCGGGCTGGGCAAGACCCTGCTGGTGCGTGCGCTGGCGCAGGCCCTGGAGCTCGATTACGGCCGCGTGCAGTTCACCCCTGACCTGATGCCCAGCGACGTCAGCGGGCATGCGGTGTACGACCCGAAATCGGAGAGCTTCAAGATCCGCCGTGGCCCGGTGTTCACCAACCTGCTGCTGGCCGATGAAATCAACCGTGCACCCGCCAAGACCCAGTCGGCGCTGCTGGAAGTGATGCAGGAAGGCCAGGTCACCATTGAAGGCAAGTCGTTCGCGTTGACTCCGCCGTTCCTGGCGCTGGCCACGCAGAATCCGGTCGAGCAGGAAGGCACCTATCCGTTGCCGGAAGCGCAGCTGGACCGCTTCCTGCTGAAGGTGCTGATCGACTACCCGCAGCTGGAAGATGAAAAGCGCATGGTCGATGCGATCACCACCGGCCGCAGTGCGTCGGATTTCGACCTGTCGCAGGTGCCGCGCGTGCTCAACGCGGCCGAGGTGGTGGCGCTGCAGCAGGCCACCGCTGCCATCACGGTGGACCCGGAAGTGATCGACTACGCCGTGCGCATTGTCGCCGCCACCCGCCGTTTCCCGGGTATCGCACTCGGTGCCGGTCCGCGCGGCAGCATCGCGCTGGTGCGTGCCGCGCGCGCGCAGGCCGTGCTGTCCGGCCGTGACTTCGTCACCCCGGATGACGTGCGCGAAGTGGCCCGCCCTGCCCTGCGCCACCGCATTGCACTGGCTCCGGAACTGCAGATTGAAGGCCAGTCGGCCGACGATGCCTTGGCCGCCCTGCTGGCCAAGGTGGAAGCGCCACGCAAGTGAGGCCAGCGCCGCTACTGCTGGCGTTGCTGGTGGGCTGGGCGCTGCTCGGCCTGGCGGTCGCGTTCGCCTTTGTACCCACATGGGTCTGGTGGGCCACCGGCGGCGGCATCGTGCTGCTGGCGCTGGTCGATGCACTGCGCCTGCGGGCGCAGCCCTCGCCGACGGTGCAGCGTGAATTGCCAGAGGCGCTGGCGTTGAACGTGGAGCGCAAGGTCACCGTGCGGCTGGAATCCAGCCTGCGCCAGCGCGTGGAGCTGTTCGACCTGGTGCCGGGCGAATGGGCCCTGCAGGGGTTGCCGCGTACGCTGGCACTGAAGCCGTTGGTCACCAGCAGCGTCGAATATCGATTGACGCCCACCGCGCGCGGCCGCTTCACCTTTGAGGGCGTGCATCTGCGCCTGCATGCGCCGTGGCGGCTGTGGCGACAACGCCGCGTGCTGCCACCGGCACTTACCGTGCGGGTGTATCCGAACTTCGCGCCGCTCACGCGGTTTGCATTGTTCAGTGCCGAACAGGCTTCGCGGCTGGTCGGTGCGCACCTCAAGCGCCGGCGTGGCGAGGGCACCGACTTCCATCAGATGCGCGAGTACCGGCTGGGCGACAGCCTGCGCCAGATCGACTGGAAAGCCACCTCGCGCGCGCGCAAGCTGATCTCGCGCGAGTACCAGGACGAGAAGAACCAGCAGCTGGTGCTGATGATCGACACCGGTCGACGCATGATGGCCAGCGAGAGCGGGCTTTCGCATTTCGACCATGTGCTCAATGCCGCGCTGGTGGTGTCCTACCTGGCGCTGCGCCAGGGCGACGGCGTCGGCCTGTTCGCGACCGGCGGCGACAGCCGCTGGGTCGCCCCGCAGCGTGGCATGGGCGCGATTGATGCCCTGCTGCGTGCCAGCTACGACCTGCAGGCACAGCCGGTGGCCACCGATTACCTGGCCGCCGCCACCGAACTGAGCCTGCGCCAGCGCCGCCGTTCGCTGGTGATGCTGGTCACCAATGTGCGCGATGAGGACATTGAAGACCTGCTGGTGGCGGTGCGCCTGCTGCAGCGCCAGCACCTGGTGTGCGTGGCCAGCCTGCGCGAGCGCGAGCTGGATACCGCATTGGAAGCCGAGGTGGACACCCTGCAGGACGCCGCGCAGGCCGGTGCGATCGCGCGCTATCTGCAGCAGCGCAGTGATGCGCATGAGGCGCTGCGCAGCCACAAGGTGATGGTGCTGGACGTGACCGCCGATGCGCTGCCGGGCGCGCTGGTGGAGCGGTATCTGGCGGTGAAGCGCGACGGGTTGTTGTGACCGCGCGCGCGTGGCCGGCGCCACCAGGACACGCAGGGCGTGTCCGGGTGCGGCGGCGCGGATATCAGACGAAAATTCGGGTGGGCGCTTCGTCGATGATCGCGTGCGGCACGAAGCGGGCGCTGTCGCGGGTGATGCGGCTGTTGTCTTCGCGGATGCCCATGCCACAGGCGTGGTCACCCACCACCCAGCTGCCGATCAGCGGGTAGCCGCCGTCGAACGCGGTGAGCGGATGCGCGGCCTGGCGGATGGCGGGACCGGTGTACGGACCTTCGCTCTCCTGCCAGCTGCCATCGGCCAGGTGCAGGGCAATGTTCGCGCCCTCGCGTGAGAACAGCGGCTTGCGCACCCAGCCGGCCGGCAAGGCACTGCCATCGTCAAAGTGCGCTTCCAGCAGGTTCGGATGGCCGCGATGACGCTGCCACAGCAACGGCAGCACGCCCTTGTTGCTCAACACTGCTTTCCACGCCGGTTCCAGCAGCTGCACGCCCGAAGCCGGCAGCGCCTGACCAAACGATTCATTCATCAGGTCTTCCAGCGGGTACAGCTTGAACAGGCTGCCGATGACGGTGTCATCCAGCGCGGTGAAGCGGCCATCTTCGGACAGGCCGATGTCCTCAATGGCGATCGCCTCGCCGCGCAGCCCGGCCTGGGCCGCACAGTCGCGCAGGTAGGCCACGGTGCCCTGGTCTTCTTCCGAGCTGCCTACGGCGCTGAAGTACAGCGGCGGCGGCAGCTGCGCGGCCAGCGCGCCGAAGCGTTCCACCAACGCTTCGTGGATCGCGTTGAACTGGTCGGCATGGGCCGGCAGGCGGCCTTGGTTGCGCTGGTCTTCCAACCATTGCCACTGGAAGAACGACGCCTCGAACAGCGAGGTCGGCGTGTCGTAATTGAGCTCATAGAGCTTGGCAGGGCCGGAACCGTCATACGCGAAGTCCAGCCGGCCATACAGGTGCGGCTCGCGCCGCTGCCAGCTGCCGGCGATCCAGTCGCGGAACGCCGGCGGAATGGCCAGCTGGTCCATCAGCTGTTCGCTGCGCACCACCTCATCAACCAGGTCCAGCGCCATCGCGTGCAGCTCGGCGCTGGGGTCTTCGATGTCCTGTTCGACCTGGCGCAGGGTGAAGGCGTAATACGCGGTTTCATCCCAATACGGCAGACCGTCGATGGTGTGGAACCTGAAACCGGATTCCTCGGCCCGGGCGCGCCACTGGCTGCGCTCGGCAATACGCACGCGCTGCATCGATCAGCCGCCGAAACTGCTGCGGCTGCTGCTGGTGCTGCCAAAACCACCACGGCTGGCAGTAACGGCACGGTTCGGGGTGCTGGTGACCGGGGCCAGGCCGGCCTTGCCTGCGCCGATGCCGCTGGCGGTGTTCAGCCCGCCGGTACCGCCCGGAGCCGGACGCGCCCAGCCCTTGGCTTTGTCCTGGTAGGCCGGGCTGGCTGCCGGGGCCTGGGCCAGGCCGGCACCGCGGTTGCTGAGCATCTGCGACATGAAGAAGCCCATCATCATCGGCCCGATGAACGAATGGCCGGTGCTGGTCTTCTGTTCCACGCACTGTTCGGCGTTGTAATCGGCTTCGCATTCGGCACGCGAGGCGTACTTGGGGGCGGCATCGGCCGACTGCTTCTGCGCTTCGGCAAAGGCGGTGCGGCACGCCGACGGGTCGCCAGTGGCGTCGGTACAGGCCTGCACCGAGGTGTACAGCCCTTCCTGCACCTGCACGGCCTCATCCTTGGAGCAGGCGGTGAACAGCAGCGGTGCGGCGCTCATCAGCAGCAGCGCGGTGGTCCTGGAACGTTTCATGGCGTCATGCCCCCCTTTTCGGTTAACTCCCCAATGATGCCTGATCGGGGGCTGCAACCAAAATCGGCAAAGCCCGGAAAGTGAACGGCATTTCAGGAATCGGCGTGCCGGCAGTTGCAAACGCAACCCTTTTTTTTGGGCAGAATCGGGAAAAACCCCGCCGTACGGCCCGCCAGATCGCTGCCAGCCCCATGCCTGAATACCGCTCCCGCACCTCCACCGCCGGCCGCAACATGGCCGGGGCCCGCGCCCTGTGGCGCGCCACCGGCATGACCGACGCCGACTTCCACAAGCCGATCATCGCCATCGCCAATTCATTCACCCAGTTCGTGCCCGGCCACGTGCACCTCAAGGACCTGGGGCAGCTGGTGGCGCGCGAGATCGAGCAGGTCGGCGGCGTGGCCAAGGAGTTCAACACCATCGCGGTGGATGACGGCATCGCCATGGGCCACGACGGCATGCTGTATTCGCTGCCCAGCCGCGAGATCATCGCCGACTCGGTGGAGTACATGGTCAACGCGCACTGCGCCGATGCGCTGGTGTGCATTTCCAACTGCGACAAGATCACCCCCGGCATGCTGATGGCCGCGTTGCGCCTGAACATTCCGGTGGTGTTCGTGTCCGGCGGACCGATGGAAGCCGGCAAGACCCGGCTTGTCCGAGCACAAGCTGGACCTGGTGGACGCGATGGTGATCGCCGCCGATGCCAGCGCGCCGGACGAGAAGGTGGCCGAATACGAACGCAGCGCCTGCCCGACCTGTGGCTCGTGCTCGGGCATGTTCACCGCCAACTCGATGAACTGCCTGACCGAGGCGCTCGGGCTGTCGCTGCCGGGCAACGGCTCCACCCTGGCCACGCATGCCGACCGCGAGCAGCTGTTCCGCCGCGCCGGGCGGCTGGTGGTGGAACTGTGCCACCGCTGGTATGGCGGTGAGGATCCCGCCGCGCTGCCGCGCGGCATCGCCACCCGGCAGGCGTTCGAGAACGCGATGACGCTGGACATCGCCATGGGCGGGTCCACCAACACCATCCTGCACCTGCTGGCCGCCGCGCAGGAGGCCGAGGTCGACTTCGACCTGCATGCAATCGACGCGCTGTCGCGACGCGTGCCGCAGCTGTGCAAGGTGGCCCCGAACACGCCGAAGTACCACATGGAGGATGTCCACCGCGCCGGTGGCGTGTTCGCCATTCTGGGCGCGCTGGCACGCGGCGGGCTGCTGCACGACCAGGTGCCCACGGTGCACAGCCGCACCCTGGCGGATGCGATTGCGCGCTGGGACGTGACCGCCACGGACGATGCACGCGTGCATGAATTCTTCAGTGCCGGCCCGGCCGGCATCCCCACCCAGGTGGCTTTCAGCCAGTCCACGCGGTGGCCCTCGCTGGATCTGGACCGCGCGGACGGCTGCATCCGCGATGTTGCTCATGCCTATTCGGCCGAGGGCGGCCTGGCGGTGCTGCGCGGCAATCTGGCCGAGGACGGCTGCGTGGTGAAGACCGCCGGCGTGGATGAGTCCATCCATGTGTTCGAAGGCAACGCGCGCGTGTTTGAAAGCCAGGACGCCGCCGTGCAGGGCATTCTGGCCGACGAAGTGGTGGCCGGTGACGTGGTGGTGATCCGCTACGAAGGGCCACGCGGTGGGCCCGGCATGCAGGAAATGCTGTACCCGACCAGCTACCTGAAGTCGAAGGGGCTGGGGAAGTCGTGTGCGCTGCTCACCGACGGGCGCTTTTCCGGCGGTACGTCCGGGCTGTCGATCGGGCATGCCTCGCCGGAGGCGGCGGCGGGCGGTGCCATCGGGCTGGTGCGCGATGGTGACCGCATCCGCATTGATATTCCGGCCCGGCGGATTGATCTGCTGGTGGATGAGACGACGCTGGCCGCGCGGCGCGCGGAACAGGACGCGCTGGGGTGGAAGCCCCGTGAGGCGCGGCCGCGCAAGGTGACCGGGGCGTTGAAGGCGTACGCGTTGCTGGCGACCAGTGCCGACAAGGGCGCGGTGCGGGATCTGAGCAAGGTGTGAGATCGCGGGGACACGCATGGCGTGTCACTACACGGCTGGCGTAGGGACACGCCATGCGTGTCCAGCGCCACCTCACATCACCCGATCACCCGCTTGAACGGCGGCAGCGCATCGATGATGCGCTTGCCATAGCGCCGGCTCAGCAACCGCGAATCCAGAATGATCACGCGACCGGTATCGGTCGACGTGCGAATCAGGCGCCCGGCGAACTGGGTCAGCGTGCGCAGGGCATGCGGAATGGCGATCAGGTTGAACGCGTTCAACCCCCGGCTTTCCATCCACTCGCTCAACGTGGACGTCTGCGGATCGGTCGGCACCGCGAACGGCACCTGGGTGATCACCACCGTCGTGCACGCCTCACCGGGCAGGTCCAGGCCTTCGCCGAACGAGTTCAATCCGAACAGCACCGAGCCCTCGCCCGCCGCGGTCCGGCGCAGGTGCTCGTCAATCATCTTCTGCTTGGCCGTCTCGCCCTGCACCAGCACCTGTTTGCGCTGCGCAGCCGGCATCAGTTCCGCCACCTTCTCCATCTTCCAGCGCGAGGTAAACAGCACGATGCTGCCCTTGCTCCAGTCCAGCTCGCTGACCAGGTACTTGGCCACTTCCTTGGGATGACGCTCGCGGTCGTCGGGCGTCACCGGGAACGCCGGCACGATCAGTTCGGCCTGGTTGGGCAGGTCGAACGGCGAGGCCAGCGAAACCATTTCGGCCTCGGCCGGAATGCCGTTGTCGATCGCCAACGCCTGGAAATCGCCACCGCCGGTCAGCGTGGCCGAGGTCATCACCACCGAATCCACTTCGTCCCACAGCAGCTTGCGCAGCACATTCGCGGCCGACACCGGCGAGCCGTGCAGGACCAGGTCGCCATCGCGCGACAGAGTGACCCAGCGCGCGGTGGGCGGCTGGCCGTCCTTGTCCTCGCGCCGCCAGGTGGTCCACAGGTTGTGCTGCTGTTCCACCATTTCCAGGGCCATGCCCAGGTTGCGCTGCAGGCGCTCACGCGCGGCATCTTCCGGCTTGCCCTTGGCGACCTGCGCCGTGGCCGCATGCGCCCAGTTGAACAGCGAACGGGTGTCGTCGGCCAGCGCTTCGATGTCGGCCATCCAGATGTCCGGCAGGCGGCCGTTGGGCGCGCGCCACATCGGCTCCTGCGCGGTCGGGTCCGGCTGCCAGCCTCGGTTGATCACATCGTGGAAGGCGCGCAGCTGCTTGCTGACCTTGGCCGCGATCTCGATGGCCTCGTTCGGCAGCAGGTTGCCCAGCTTGTCCTTGTCCACCGCGCGGTAGGCGGCTGCGATCAGCACCTGCAGGCGGCCGGTGCGCTTGGCCATTTCATCCAGGGCAAGGCTGGCCGCCCCCTGGTCGATGGCCACATTGCCGATGTGATGGCCTTCGTCCAGCACCAGCAGCATGTCCGACGGTGGCGCGATCAACGGCTGGCCGTTGTCGCTCTCGCCAATGGACAGCGCCGACAGCAGCAGCGCGTGGTTGGTGACCACGATCTGCGCATCGCGCACGGTGTTGCGCGCACGCAGCACCGCGCACTGCGAGGAGTACGCGCACTTGCGACCGGCGCAGCCGGACGCCGGGGTGGTGATGCGCGAGCGCAGCGAGGGACTGATGGTTTCCGGCGCGTTGTCCAGGTCGCCGTTCCAGCGGCCCTCGACGAACTCCTTGCTCAGCTTCTGCGCCAGATCCATCTCGATGGGGGCCAGCGGGCGGTCGAACAGCGGCTGTTCGTCCTCGAACATGCCTTCCTGCGCGCCTTCGCCGTGCGCCTCAGCGGCGTTGCGGGTGCACAGGTAGCGGGTGCGGCCCTTGGCCAGCGCCACCGTGGCGTCCAAGCCGGTGGCCTTGAGGAAGTTGGGAATGTCGCGTTCCACCAGCTGCGACTGCAGGGCCACGGTGCCGGTGCTGATCACCAGCTTCTTTTTCGTGGCCAGCGCGATCGGCACGCCGGCGGTGAGGTAGCCCAGGCTCTTGCCCACGCCGGTGGGGGCTTCGACCACGCCCACGCCGCCGCTGTGCGAGAGCGCGCGCGAGACCACGCCGATCATCTGGCTCTGCGAACGCCGGGTGCTGAAGCCGGGGGTATTGGCCTGCAGCTTGGCGTAGGCGTCACGGATGACGGTTTTGAGTTCGTCGTTCAGCGCGCGCGGGGCTTCAACTTTTTCGGTCACGCCGGCGGGGTCCTGCCATGATTCATGGCCGGCATTTTCTCACGACCCGACGGCCCGGGGCCGTCGGGATTTGCCGCGATGGTTCAGGTGCGTGACGGAGGTCCGCCCGCTGGCGTGCGGTCGCGCAGCGCGCGGGTCATTGCCCAGACCACCAGCACCACCGACAGCGCCATGAGCAGGTTGAGCCCGAAATGGACGAACCCCATCAGCATGCCGATCCCACGCATGGCATCGAAGTTGCCCTGGTAGACCAGCACCTGGGGCACCGCATTGGCCAGCATGCCGAGCAGGCTGCTCAACGCCATCAGCCCCAGGCCCCACAACGCCACGGTGCGGATCTGGCTGCGCGGGCTGCCCAGCACCCAGACCACCGACACCGCGACCGCGATCAGGATCGGCAACCGCATGGCCGCCGAGCTCAGTACCGACAGGAACAGGTCGGCGATGGAGCCGTTCACTCCTCACCCGCCAGCGCGTTCTTCGCCCGCAGCTCGGCGTACACCGGGTTGGTGTCCGGACGCACCTCATGCCACTGCTGGAAGCTGGCGGCGGCCTGCTCCACCAGCATGCCCAACCCGTCCACGATGTTGCGGCAGCTGGCCGCGCGCGCCCAGGCCAGGAAGGCAATGGCGGCGGTGCCGTAGTTCAGGTCCACTGCCGTGGTCATGCTGTTGACCAGCGACAGCGGCAGTTCGAACTTCGCGTCGCGGTCGCGGCCGGCCGAGGTCGCATTGACGATCAGCTCGAAGTCGCCCAGGTCGCGCAGGTCGTCCCAGTAGCGGCTGAGCGCGCGACCCGGCTCGCCGACGGCGTCGACCAGCTCATCGGCGCGTTCCGGGGTGCGGTTGACCACCACCAGCTCGCGGATGCCGGCATCCAGCAGGGCCGGGGCCACGCTGCGTGCCGAACCGCCTGCGCCCAGCAGCAGCACGCGGCGGCCGCGCAGATCCAGCTCATTCCGTTCGGTGAGGTCACGCACCAGGCCAACGCCGTCGGTGGTGTCGCCGTGCCAGTAGTCGCCCTTGCGCAGCAGCGTGTTGACCGAGCCGGCCAGCTTGGCGCGCGACGTGAACGTCTTGCACAGCGCGAACGCGGTTTCCTTCAGCGGCGCGGTGACATTGGCCCCAGCCCCGCCGCTGGCGGCGAAGCTTTCCAGCGCGGCGGCAAAGCCTTCCGGCGAGGATTCGATGGCGGTGTAGTCCAGCTCGATGCCTTCCTGGCGCGCGAACGCGGCATGGATGTGCGGCGACAGCGAATGGGCGATGGGCTGACCGAAGACGGCGTAACGGGGGCTCATGGGTGTTCTAGACTCCGGAACTGGATTGACTGCAAACCCGGATGGAAGACCGCATGCGACCTCCCACGACATGGCTCGCGCTGAGCCTGAGTTTACTCTTCACGCCTGCAGCGATGGCGCTTTCCGAGTTTGGCATCGAGGGCATGGGCGTGGTGTCGACGAAGGCCAACGAAAGCCAGGCCACGATCAGCCCGGACGGCCAGCACATCGTCTGGGCCAGTGACCGCCCCGGCGGCGCGGGCGGCTGGGACCTGTGGCAGGCGCGGCTGATCGAGGGGCGCTGGCAGGATCCGCAGCCGCTGGCCCTCAACAGCGCACGCGATGAGCGCGACCCGGCCTTCAGCCCGGACGGGCGCTGGCTGTACTTCGCCTCCGACCGCAGTGGTGGACGTGGTGGATTTGACCTGTACCGGGCGGCGGTGGCCGCTGATGGCGGCGTCGGCAGGCCTGAGCCGCTGGCCGGGCTCAATACCCGGGATGACGAGCGCAGCCCGGCATTACGGCCGGACGGTTTGATGCTGCTGTTCGCTCGCAACGGGAAACAGGGCCAGGGTGGGTTCGATCTGTACCGGGCTGACGTGCGGGCGGAGGGGTTCGGGACGGCGCAGGCGCTGCCGAAGCCGTTGAACACGGCTGCCGACGAGCTGGGCGCGACGTGGCTGGACAACCGGGGTGCGCTGGCGTTTACCCGGCTGGCGGACGGGACGTCGCAGGTGTGGGTGGTGGGGTGTGATTACGCGCAGGCTGCCGTGCCGTTGGCGTTGTCGTTCAACACGGCGGACGGGCAGACCGGTTCACCGGTGGTGGACTGGAACAAGCCCGGGGAGCTGGTGGTGAGTGGGCAGGCAAAGGCGCCGCGCGCGGGTGGCTTGGACCTGTATCGGTTGAAGAAGCCCGCCCCCGCCTGCACCGGTACCCCGTAGAGCGGGGCTTGCCCCGCTGCCTTTCGCGCCGTGCTGCCCGCTGCCGGGCAAGCCCGGCACTACGCGCTGCCTTTCGCGCCGCACCGCCCGCTGCCGGGCAAGCCCGGCACTACGCCAAGTCGCGGGCGTTGCCGCTTTTCACCGCCGGCGCAACAACTCCTCACGCTGCTGTTCGTACTGCGCCTCGGTGATCTGGCCTTCGTCTTTGCGGTGATTCAACGCCGCCAGCTCAGCCTGCACCTGAGGGGCCAGATTGCTCTCACGCGCCAGCGCCGCAGCCGCCGACGGCTGCTCGGGGGCGCGCCGGGCCGCACGCAGCACGCTGCGGATGATCAGGCCGATCACCACCGCGAACACCGTCACGCCGGTGCCCCAGGTCAGCCACTGCACCCATCCCATTGTCTGCTGCATCGTCGTCGTCCTGTATTCCAGTAGCGCCTATTGTCAGCGCTCACGCAGCCAGCGCGCCACCTGCGGTGCGAAATAGGTCAACACGCCATCGGCCCCGGCGCGTTTGAAACACATCAGCGACTCCATCACGCAGGCACGTTCATCCAGCCAGCCGTTGCCCACCGCGGCCTTGAGCATCGCGTACTCGCCGCTCACCTGATACGCAAAGGTCGGCACCCCGAACTGCTGCTTCACCCGGCGCACCAGGTCCAGGTAGGGCATGCCCGGCTTGACCATCACCATGTCCGCGCCCTCCTCCAGGTCCAGCGCGATCTCACGCATGGCCTCGTCGCCGTTGGCCGGGTCCATCTGGTAGGTCTTCTTGTCGGCCTTGCCCAGGCTGGCCGAACTGCCCACCGCGTCGCGGAACGGGCCGTAGAAGGCCGAGGCGTACTTGGCCGAATAGGCCATGATGCGCACGTTGATGTGGCTGTTGGCATCGAGCGCGCGGCGGATCGCACCAATGCGACCGTCCATCATGTCCGACGGCGAGACGATGTCCACGCCGGCTTCAGCGTGCGAGATCGACTGCTTGATCAGCGCCTGCACGGTGATGTCGTTGAGCACATAGCCCTTGTCATCAATGATCCCGTCCTGACCGTGGGTGGTGTACGGGTCCAGCGCCACGTCGGTCATCACCCCCAGTTCCGGGAAGCGCGACTTCAGCGCGCGCACCGCACGCTGCGCCAGGCCGTTCTCGTCCCACGCGGCAGCGGCGTCCAGCGACTTGCCGGCCGGGTCGATCACCGGGAACAGGTCAATCACCGGAATGCCCAGTTCCAGCGCCTCTTCGGCCACCTTCAGCAGCTCGTCAATGGACAGCCGTTCCACGCCCGGCATCGACGCCACCGGTGCGCGCCCGGACAGTTCATGCACGAACACCGGGTAGATCAGGTCGTCGGTGGTCAACGTGTTTTCGCGCATCAGCCGGCGCGAGAACTCGTCGTGGCGCATGCGGCGGGGGCGGTAGTCGGGGTGGGCCATGGGGATGCTCCGTAACAGGTAATCAGGGGTGCCGCATCACTGCAGCAGGTAGCGGTGTGGCTGCAGCGGCGCGGGCAGCGGCCGCACGCCGAGGCTGTCGAGCAGGTCGATCTCCACGGTGCGCACCATCGCATCCAGCGGCAGGTCGTTGGGCTCCAGACCGAACGGCTCCTCCATCTCTTCGCCCAGCTGGTCCAGGCCGAAGAAGGCATAGGCCAGCACGGCCGACAGCACCGGCGTGGCCCAGCCCAGCGAGCTGGCCAGGCCGAACGGCAGCAGCACGCAGAACATCCATGCGCAGCGGTGCAGCAGCAGGGTGTAGGCGAAGGGCAGCGGGGTGAGCAGGATGCGCTCGCAGCCGGCCTGGATGCTGGACAGCGCATGCAGCCGGGTTTCGAACTGGGCGTACAGGATCGAGTCGATCTCCCCCGCGCGCAGGGCGGCCGCGGTCTCGGCCGCGATCAGCGCCAGCAGCTGGTCCGGCACGTTCTGGCGCTGGCCCAGGTGCGCGGGGTCGGCCGCCGGTACCCAGGGCTGCGCCGCGGCCACCGCGTCCTGCCCGCGCAGGCGTGCGGCCAATGCGTGGGCGAAACCGATGCCGAGGCGGCAGATGCGATCGGCGCGTTGCGGGTGATCGGCCAGCAGCGTGCTGCACAACCGGGCCAGACTGCGCGACTCATAGATGAGCTGGCCCCACAGCTTGCGCCCTTCCCACCAGCGGTCGAAGCAGGCGTTGTTACGGAAGCTCAGGAAGATGGAGAGCACCAGGCCCAGCAGGGTGAACGGGGCCACGGAGACCCGCTCGATGCCGGGGGGATGCGCCAGCTCGGTGAACGCGGCCACGGCGATGGACAGCACCAGGATCGCCGCCACCTTGGGCGCGATGGCCGGAACAATGGAGCCGCGCAGGATGTACAGCAGCTGCCAGCCGTGGGGACGGGGGCGAATGATCATGGGCGGGCATTCTACGCCTGTGGCTGCGGCGCTTTGACGCCTGCGACGGTGGGTCGCAGGCGTCGTCATGTAGAGCCGGGCTTGCCCGGCTCCAGCGGGGCAAGCCCCGCTCTACGGGAGGGTGGCTTTCAGATGATGCCGCCGCCCAGCGACAGGCGCACGATGCCGACGACCACCACCACCGCGTTGAGCAGCAGCCCGGTCCAGGCCCGGCCGCGCTTGCTCGGGTGGGTGAACAGAATGCCCAGCGCGCCGATCACCGCACCTACCGCCGCGAACGGAATCAGGAACCAGTTGCCCCACCCCAGCAGCGGGATCAGCGCCAGGATCATCCACAACACCGCAAACACACCCCACAGCAGACTGATCAGGCCCATGACACGTTCTCTCCAGAAATGCTGCGCGCACCTTAATGCTTCAGCCGCCACGTGCGCGTGAGGGGCGGATGCCGGGGCCGCCCGCCCTGGCTTCACCCGGGCGGTGCTACGTTGGTACGGGAACGTTGGCCCCGATTCAGTGGCCGGCGCGGATGATCCAAGCGCGGGCCGTACCCGGCCCACCAACGGGGGTGAGCCCATGAACATTCGAACCTTGACCGTGCTGGGTGTGCTGCTGGCCGTAGCCGGCTGTGCCAGCACCTCGCGGGTGATGCTGGGCCAGACCCGGCCGCCGACTGACCCGGCGCTGGTGCAGATCTATTCCACCCCGCCGCCGGGGTCGCAGGAGATCGCCCAGCTGGAATCCTCCAGCGCGGTGGGCTTCGGCACCCAGGGCCAGACCGATGCGGCCGTGGCCCGCTTGAAGAAGGAAGCCGCCGCACTCGGTGCCAATGGTGTGATCCTGATGGGCGTCGGTTCCAGCGGCTCGCCGGTGGGCATGTCGGTCGGTGCCGGCAGTTACGGCTCGCATGTGGGCGGTGGCGTGGGCATCGGTATTCCGACCACGCAGAAGCGCGCGGCCGGCGTGGCGATCTGGGTGCCGCCGGCAGAGCGCCTGCCCGTGCAGACCATTACTCCGGAAAAGTGACGGCAGGGCCGGCCAACGGCCGGCCCACGGAACGATTCCCACGTTCATGAGGGCCGGGCAAGCCCGGCGCTACCAGGGTTCCGAGCGAAGCTCGCGCTTATCGGTGCTTCGGAATGAACACCTCGTTCACCGCCTGCGCCAGCTGGTCCGGCGGCAGCAGGCCCTGGTCAAGCAGGAAGTTGTTGAACGCCAGGCGATCGAACTTCGGCCCCAGGGCCAGCTCGGTCTGCATGCGCAGCTCCATGATCCGGGTGTAGCCGTAGAAGTAGCTGCCGGCCTGGCCGGGCGAGCGCACCATGTAGCGGTCCAGTTCCTGGGTGGCCATGGCCTTGGACAGCCCGACCTCTTCGATCAGCATGCGCTCGGCATTGGCACGGTCGATCAGGCCCAGGTTGAGCATCGGGTCCAGCATGGCGCGGGCCGCGCGCAGCAGGCGGAACTGCAGCGCGATCAGCTGCCCGTCCAGCGGCTCGTACGGCACCATTTCGGCTTCGGCATACAGCGCCCAGCCTTCCACGTTGACCGAGTTGAACGCGAACATGGTGCGCGCCAGCGAAATGCCGCGCTCCACCATCGCGGTGAACTGCAGTTCATGGCCCGGGCGGCCTTCGTGCGCGCTCAGCGTCCACGCCGCCGAACCGAAGTTGAAGTCGTCGTACTGCGCGGATTTATCGCCCGCGGCCGGGTTGCCCAGCGGCAGCACGAACGTGCCCTGTTGGCCGGTGTTGCCCACCAGCGGAGCCGGCAGGAAATGCGGGGCCGGCGAAGCGGCGCTTTCCGCCTCCGAACCCAGGCGCATCTGCATCGGCCGCTGCGGCACGTCCACGATCTTCTGTGCGCGGATGATCGGGTCGATCTGGTCGATCACACCGCGGTAGTGGTGCTCGAGCTGGTCGTTGGCGATCTTGTCGTTCTTCAGCGCGCGGATCACCGCCACCACGTCGGTGGGGTCAGCGACCTTCAGGCCCTTGGCCTGCACCACCAGCGGGGCGAGCTGGCGCATTGCCGAACGGGTTTCCATGAACTCCAGCTGGGCACGCTGCATCAGCAGCTTGGGATCGATGTCGATGCCCACGCGCTTGAGCTGGAACGCGTACAGCGGTTCGGGCAGCTGTGCATCGGCGCGCGCCTTCGGCAGCACTTCGGCGCGGGTCCAGTCCCGGTACTCGCGCAGCTGGGTGGCGATGGTCTTCAGCGCTTCGTCGGCACCGGCGATCTTGTACTTGCCGAACAGCTTCTCGATGCCGGTGATGTAGGTGTCTACATTCGCCAGCGACTGCTCGACTTCAATTCGGGTCGGCTGCAGCAGGCTCTTGTTGGCCAGTGCTTCTTCATAGCGCTGGCGCGACAGGGTGGTCACCGCGGTGCTGCCCGGGGCCAGCCCGGCGTACGCCTTCAGGCGGTCCAGCGCCTTGGCGCGGCGGGCTTCGGGCACCTGGTCGGAGAGCAGCAGGTTGATGCCGCTGAAGACCAGCTGCGGGGTATCGGTCCACGGCAGCAGGTACTTTTCATTGAGCTCGCTGCCTTCGATGTTCTGGGTGGCGGCGGCAATCATGATCGCCAGATCCTGGCGCACGTTCGGGTCACGCTCGGTGGCCAGCTTGGACTGCAGCTCGCTGCGCGCCTTGGCCATGGCAGCGCGGTAGCGCGCGGCGTTGTCCGGGCCGAAGTCGGCCACCTTGTCGTCGTAGCCGGGCACGCCGAAGAAGCCGGTTTCCTCCGGCTGGAACGGGCCCTGTGCATCCAGCAGGATCTGCGCCAGCTGGTTGCTGCGGGTCACCCAGGCCGGGCTGGCCGGTGCCTTGCTGGCAGCCGGCGCGGCGGCCAGGGCAGCCGGCGGCGCGCTGAGCGCGGCCGGAACGGAAAGGACCAGCGCGACGGCAAGGGCGAGCGGCTTCATGCGGAACTCCGGGGTGTTGGGTGATTGCGAACGTACCCATTGGGGCGGGTTACGGCAATCGGCCGGAGGTCATGGGGCCTGTCAATCCAACGGTTGCGGCGGAGCCGGCAGGCAATGGTTCTGCTCGCGGCACTCCTGCAGTGCACACACCTTCGCTGCCTCGGCGTCATCCAATGCGGTCAGATCAATCGCCTCGGACGTCTCGGTCAGCACATACATCCGCGGGTAATCCCAGCGCCCGTCTTCGCGGCGCGCCTCCAGGAACAGCTGGCCGGTGCCCTTCGACCCCCTCACATCCACCACGAACTCGCTGTAGCCGGTGCCGTCGGCGCTGCGCTGCATGTTGCCGCTGGGCAGGTAGCCGTCCTGGATGGGTTCGCCCAGCACATGCCGCAGCTCGATGCTGCAGCGCGCGCGGCGCATGGCCTCCTGGTACGGCTCGCTGCTGCGGCTCCAGTGCGACCACTGCGCCAGCGCAAGCCACACCACCCCCACCAGCGCGGCAATGCAGGCCAGCACGCCCAGCGGCATGGCCCAGCGCCAGTGGCGGCTCCACCAGCCGTTGGATGGAGCCTGGGGCAGTGCAGGGGGTGGGGTCATCGGCGTCCTCCTTGAGCCAGGTGAGTGGGCTTACGGGGTCAGGCAGCGACCCAGGAAGTCCTCGGCCAGACGATAACGGTGCAAGGCGTTGCTTCCGGACAAGCCGTGCTTGGCTCCCGGGTAGGTCATCAGCTCGAACGGCTGGCCACGCTTCTGCAGCGCGCTCATCAGTTCGGTGGAGTTGGTGAACAGCACGTTGTCGTCGGCCATGCCGTGAATCAGCAGCAGGCGCGAGCGCAGCCCGTCCACGTGGGCCAGCACGCGGGCTTCTTCGTAGCCCTTCGGGTTGTTGGCCGGCAGGTCCATGTAGCGTTCGGTGTAATGGGTGTCATACAGCCCCCAGTCGGTCACCGGCGCACCAGCCACGCCACAGGCGTACTGGTTGGAGGCCTTGGCCAGCAGCATCAGGGTCATGTAACCGCCGTTGGACCAGCCCTGCACGCCAATGCGCGCCGGGTCCACCCACGGCTGCTGCTTCAGCCATTCCACGCCCTTGAGCTGGTCAGCCACTTCCACCGTGCCCTGCACGCCGTACAGTGCGCCGCCAAAATCGCGGCCACGCCGCGGGGTGCCACGGTTGTCCAGCGAGAACACCACGTAGCCGCGCTGCGCCAGGTACTGGTTGAACAGATGGTCGCCACGGCCGGGCCAGCTGTTGGTCACGGTCTGGCTGGCCGGGCCGCCATACACGTACACCGCCACCGGGTAGCGCTTGGACGGGTCGAAGCCGGCCGGCTTGATCAGGCTGTAGTTCAGTTCGGTGCGGCCGTCGGCGGCGGTCAGCGTGCCGAACTCCACCGGGCGCTGCGCCTCCAGGTAGCGCGCATACGGATGCTGCGGGTCGGCCAGGTTGTTTTCCACCAGCGTGGCGATCTTCTCGCCATTGGCACGGTGCAGCGAAATCTGCGGCGGCGTGGTGGTGTTCGACCAGCTGTCCACATACACGCTGGCGTTGCGGGCGAAGCTGGCGGTGTGCATGCCATCGGCCTGCGACAGGCGCTTGATCGCGCCGCCGGCCAGCGGCACGGCGTAGATCTGGCTTTCGCGGGCCGAATCCACCCCGGCGCGGAAGTACACCGTGCCGGCGTCCTCATCCACCGCCAGCAGTTCGTCCACCGGCCACGCGCCGGCGGTCAGCGCGGTGACCGTTTTGCCGTCGGCGGCCACGCGGTACAGGTGCTGGAAACCGGTGCGCTCGGACGACCACACAAAGCCGCCGTCCTTCAGGAAGTGCAGGCTGTTGTGCAGCGGCACCCAGGTCCTGGAGGTTTCGGTGGCCAGGGTCTGCTGCTTGCCGCTGGCCAGGTCGGCCTGGATCAGCTCCAGCTTTTTCTGGTCACGCGACTGGCGCTGGAAGGTGAGCTGCTGCGGGCTGCGCCAGTCCACACGGGCCAGGTAGATGTCCGGGTTGGAGCCCAGGTCCACCCAGCGCGCGGCGGCCGCGGCCTTGGGCGCAACCACGCCCAGCTTCACGGTCACGTTGTGGTCGCCGGCGGCCGGGTAGCGCTGCTCGATCATCTCCACGCGGTCGGCGTACATCTCATAGCGCTTCTGCACCGGCACCGGCGATTCGTCGATGCGGGCGAAGGCAATGGCCGAGTCATCCGGGGCCCACCAGTAACCGGTGTGGCGGTCCATTTCCTCGTCGGCGACGAATTCCGCCACACCGTTGCCGATGGTGTCGCTGCCGTCGGTGGTGAGCTGGATCTGCTTGCCGCTGGCAAGGTCGATCACCCACAGGTTGCGGGCGCGCACGAAGCTGACGAAGCCGCCCTTGGGCGACAGCTTGGCGTCGGTGGCGAAACCTTCGCCGTGGGTCAGCTGGCGCACCGCCACCTTGCCCTGCTTGGACAGGTCGTACAGATACAGTTCGCCGCCCAGCGGGAACAGCAGGGTGTGGGCGTCCGGCGACCACTGGTAGTCGACGATGCCGGTCATGGCCGCGATGCGCTGGCGCTCGCGGCGGGCCTTTTCGGCGTCGCTCAGGGTTTCCTCGCCCGGCAGCACCACCTTGGAGTCCACCAGCATGCGGGTCTGGCCGCTGGCGATATCGTAGGTCCACAGGTCCAGCTGGTTGCGGTCGGCCTCCTTGCCGCGCAGGAAGCTTACCTGCGAGCCATCAGGAGCCACCTTGGGCTTCATCAGGGTCGGGCCGGACAGCGGCAGCGGGCCGGTGATGGCTTCAAGCGTGAGTTTTTCGGCGTGGGCCATCGAGGTGGAGGCAATCATCAGGGCAAGGCTGGCAACGAGGTGGCGCATGGAGGGTTCCGGCGACGTCAGACCTCAATCGTACCGCACCGCTGGGCTCGGCCTGGATTCGGCCGGGCCTCGCCTGGATTGCATTGGGCGCCCGCAATCCCGTAGAGCCGGGCTTGCCCGGCTGCTTCTGGCATCGCACCAAGAGCAGCCGGGCAAGCCCGGCTCTACGGTCGCTTGCGCGATCAACCCGTGCGAACCGACGTTTGCCGCGCATTGGCCGATCAACCCGCGCGAACCGACGTTTGCCGCGCATTGGCCGATCAACCCGTGCGAACCGACGTTTGCCGCGGGTTGTCCGATCAACCTGCGCGAACCGGCTTTTACCGCTGCCCGAACAGATGCTTGCGCTCTTCCTCGCTCAACGGCTTGCCCGCATTCGGGTTCACCTTCTCCTTCAACGCATACGCCCGCTGGGTCGCCGGGCGCGCGGCAATCGCCTCATGCCAGCGTTTCAGGTTCGGGAACGCCGCGAAATCCGGCGGCAGCTTGTCGTACGCGCCAATCCACGGGTAACTGGCCATGTCGGCAATCGTGTATTCGTCCCCGGCCAGGTAGGCGCTCTGCGCCAGGCGCTTGTCCATCACCCCGTGCAGGCGGCGCACCTCGTTGCCGTAGCGCTCGATGGCGTACGGAATCTGCTCCGGCGCATACACAGTGAAGTGGCCCATCTGCCCGCTCATCGGGCCCAGCCCGGCCATCTGCCAGAACAGCCACTCCAGCACCGCAACCCGGCCACGGGTGTCGGCCGGCAGGAATTTGCCGGTTTTCTCGGCCAGGTACAGCAGGATCGCGCCGGACTCGAACACGCTCTGCGGCGCGCCGCCATCGGTCGGGGCGTGGTCCACCAGCGCCGGCATCTTGTTGTTCGGCGAGATGGCCAGGAATTCGGGCTTGAACTGGTCGCCCGACCCGATGTTCACCGGCTTGATCTGGTACGGCAGCCCCAGCTCTTCCAGCAGCAGGGTGACTTTGTGGCCGTTGGGAGTGGGCCAGTAATACAGGTCGAGCATGACGGCACCTTCGGGTTGGGAAAGGGCGAGTGTATGTCGCAAGCGTCACAGCGCTGTCAGCAGGTGGGGAACAGTTAGTCCCACGAATTCCCAGGTGGTGGCGTGCCGATGGATGCGCCCTGCCTTGGCACCGTCACCCGCTCCGGGTACCCTTCGGCAACCCCGCAGCCCTCCATTCAGCCCCATGAGCTCGTCCCCGTCTACCGGCATCAGCCCGCTTTCGTCCCTGATCTTCGCCTCGCGCTGGCTGCAGCTGCCGCTGTACCTGGGCCTGATCCTGGCGCAGTGCGTCTACGTGTTTCTGTTCGGCAAGGAGCTGTGGCACCTGGTCCACAAGGCCAACGCCATGGGCGAGCAGGAAATCATGCTGCTGGTGCTGGGCCTGATCGACGTGGTGATGATCTCCAACCTGCTGGTGATGGTGATCGTGGGCGGCTATGAGACCTTCGTCTCGCGCCTGCGCCTGGAAAACCACCCGGACCAGCCGGAGTGGCTGAGCCACGTCAACGCCAGCGTGCTGAAGGTGAAACTGGCCCTGTCGATCATCGGCATCTCCTCGATCCACCTGCTGAAGACCTTCATCGGCGCGGGCTCGCTGGATGGCCTGCCGCTGTGCGACACCCAGGCGTTCTATGAGGCCGTCAGTGCCGTGACCGCCATGGCCGGCCCGGAAGCAGCCGGTCGCCTGAAGTGCGCCACCATGACCACCAGCGGCGTGATCTGGCAGACGGTGATCCATGGCGCATTCATTCTGTCGGCCATCGGCATCGCCTACACCGACAAGCTGATGTCGCACGCGCCGAGCAAGTCGCTGTCGCATTAAGCCCGGTCCGGGTCACCCACATCAACGCCATGTGATGGTAGATTGAAGGTTCTGGCCGCCGGGCACCGCCCGGTGGCACGGCCCGGTGCGTCGGGAAACGCGCCGGGGTCCGGCCGGCCTGCCGTCTCAGGCCTTACGTATCGTCGTTCTTCAAAGGGGAGTTGGATGTCGCACGTCAACACTTTCGCCAAGGCGCGCCTGTGGGTGCCGCTGACCCTGGCGGTGGCTCTGGCCGCCTGCTCGGGCAAGGATGAACCGGCGGCTCCGGCTGCTGGCACCGCGACCGCTCCGGCGGCTGCCCCCGCTGCGGCTCCTGCGCCGGCACCGGCCGTTTCGGCCCAGGTGCAGTCGATGGGCACCGAAGACCTGCGCGATTCGGCCAGCAAGGCGCTGCGCGAGAACCGCATGTACGCCCCTGCCGGCGACAACGCCATCGAGTACTACCTGGCGCTGCGCGACAAGACCCCGGACGACGCCTCGGTGAAGAGCGCGCTGACCGACCTGCTGCCCTACACCGTCATTGCCGCCGAGCAGAACCTGACCCGCGAAGACTTCACCGAGGCCCAGCGCCTGGTGGCCCTGGTGGAGAAGGTGGACCCGGCCGCACCGGCACTGGCCCGCCTGAAGCAGGGTGTCACCGGCGGCATGCAGACCGCGCTGAAGCGCACCCAGGAAGAGACCGACAAGGTCAAGAAGGACGCTGAAGCCCGCGCCAAGCAGCTGGCCGACCAGCAGCGCCAGCAGCAGGCGGCCGAAGCCGAAGCCGCCCGTAACATCGCCGCCCAGCAGGACGCCGCCCGCCGTGATGGCGAGCGCCAGGAAGCCGAGCGTGCAGCCGCTGCCCGTCGTGAAGCCGAACAGCGTCAGCAGGCCGCGGCCGCCGCTGCTGCTGCCGCGGCC
>DGLB01000010.1:0-3963 GCA_002387845.1 Stenotrophomonas maltophilia
CCCCCCATCCGATGGCCCCAGGCACGTACGCCGGCAGCCGAGGGCTGTTCGCCCAAAACCAACAGCAGCCGGTGCAATTGCAGCAGTTCGCGATTACCTAGGCTGCTTGATCGGCAGCACCAGGCGGAACTTCGAGCCTACGCCCGGGGTGCTGTCCAGGTCGATGCGGCCGTGGTGCTTGTTGACGATGCTGTAGGAGATCGACAGGCCCAGGCCGGTGCCGCTGCCCACCGGTTTGGTGGTGAAGAACGGATCGAAGATGCGCTGGCGCAGTTCCGGGGAAATGCCGCCGCCGGTGTCTTCGAACTCCACCCAGACCGTCTCGCCGTCCACGCCGGTGCGCACCGTGATCGTGCCGCGCTCGGCAATCGCATGACCCGCGTTGAGCAGCAGGTTCATGTACACCTGGTTCAACTCTGAAGGCAGGCATTCCACCAGCGGCAGCTGGCCGAACTCGCGCTTCAGATCGACCTTGTACTTCAGCTCGTTCCAGATGATGTTGATCGTCGATTCCAGACCTGCGTGCAGGTCCACCAGCTTCCACGATTCATCGCGGCCCGAGTACGAGAAGTCTTTCAGATCGCGCACGATCCGCGTCACACGCTCGATCCCCTCGCGCGACTCCGCCATCAGCTGCGGCAGGTCGCGGCTGATGAAGTCGATGTCGAAGCGGTTGCGGATGTCATCGATTTCAGGAATCAACGCCTTCGGGTCCGGCGCGCGAAGCGCACGTTCGTAGGCCTCGATCACCGTGAACAGGCTGCGCAGATATTCCTGCAGGCTGCCCAGGTTGGAGTGCACGTAGCCGATCGGGTTGTTGATCTCATGCGCCACGCCCGCCGCCAGCTGGCCGATGGAGGCCATCTTTTCCGACTGCAGCAGCTTTTCCTGCGTGCCGTTCAAACGCAGGTAGGCCTGGCGCAGCTCCGCCTGGCGTTGCTGCAGCTCGCGTTCGTAGTCCTCCTGGCCCTCGATCCGGCGGAACAACGCCAGATAGTGGCGCTGGCCGGCGTCATCATGGTGGTACACGTGTGCGATCACCATCCGCTCGCCCACTGGCAGGCTGCCATTCCAGTGCCCGTGGCTGCGCGCATGCTCCAGCGCATCCGGCGGCAGCAGCTGGCGCAGCCAGTGGGCCGGGTTCAAGCCGGCTTCCCGCTCGGCCGGGGCCAGCATGCCGCGCACCGCGGCATTGGCCAACGCAATGCTGCCGTCCTCGCGGAACAGCAGCACGCCTTCGTTGATCTGCTCGAACAGGGCCAGCAGCACCGGCTGCGGCGGCAGCGCCGCGGTGACAAACGTTTGAGGTGTGGGCACGGTCAGTGGGGGCAGTTGAATCCGGTGCCCAATATAACCGTGTTCAGAAGCGGCGGGTGTCCCGCACCCGCGTACGCTCAGGCCACCGCCAGCGGGCGGCGCGGGTGCAACGTGTTCGACTGGCCCTTGGCGTCGTAAGCCGAGGACTCCTCACTGCGGCCCAACTGGCGCAGCGCCCAGTTCACTTCGCGGCGGCGCCGCGACAGCAGCACGCCGTTGGCGCGGTTGCGCTCGGCCAGTTCCTGCAGCCGCTCGGCATGACCCAGCGGCGGCGTGCCTTCCAGGGCCCGTAGTGCCTCCAGCTTGGCGCTGGTGGCGCGGATCAGGGCCTGCACATCATGGTCCACCAATGCCTGGCGCTCGACGTCCAAGGCATCGCTCAGGCGCTGCAATGGCTCGCTCATCGCCGCTTTCATCCCTGCAGCTGCTGGTCCAGCTCAAGCATGCGCGAGGCAATCGCGTCCGGGTTGATCTTGTAGGTGCCGTTCTGCAACGACTCGCGCACCGCCTGCACGCGGCTGGCGTCCACCGCCGGGGCCGTGCTCAGCTCACGCTGCAGCGCCTGCAGGCTGGTGGCCTCGCCGGTCAGCTTCAGGCTGGCGGCGGCGTCCACCGGGCGCGCCGGGGAATCGGTGCTGACGCTGGGCTTGTTGCCCGGCGCAATACTGCGCAGATGGGCGGTGGCCTGCAGGTTGCCGTCGATTTTCTGGCTCATGGGTTTGTCCTGGGGAATTGCGTTCACAAGGGATAACGGCACGGAGACCGCCATCTTTAGGGGCTTTTGCGGTTTTTTTCCACTTTCAGCCCCGGATTCAGTTTTCTGCTCACCGCGTCACAAAAACGTCGCCGGTGGCCGCGACCGTACCCTGCACGATCTTGCGTGAAGACAGGTTCTCCACCGACACCCGTTCATTTTCACCGGCGTCAGCCAGGGCCTTGCCCGCCACCCTGACCTCCACCCCGCCCCGCCGCGACACCAGCGAGACGCTGTCGCCCCGGCGGATCAGCCGCTGCGCGACCAGGTCGTTGGCGGACAGCAGGCTGCCAGCGGCCAGCGTCCGCCGTGCCACCCGGCCTACCGCGGCGGCCGGATCAGCCAGTGCGGCCCCGGCGATCCGGGCAGCATCACGCTGGGCAGTGGTGATATCGGCCGCCCCCACCGTTTCTCCAGCGGCAATGCCACGGTTGAGGATGAGCACGGTCTGGTTGCGGCGCACCTTTACAGGAACGAACAGCCGCCAGCCCCCTGCATCCGGGCAGCTGACCTCGACCGTGCTGCTGGCCGTCGGCTGCGCAACCAGCGCCTGGCCACAGGCCGGCAGGCGCAGGGCCGAGTCCAGGGTGGTGTCGCCCTCGCTGCCCGCAGGCAGGGTCGACAGCGCCGCGGCACGGATGGCTTCCACGGGCTGCCAGGCCCCCGCAGCCAGGGCGGCGGAACTGCCCAGGCTGGCGACGGCGAACATGAGACTGACAAGAAGAGTACGCATGGCGACTCCGGGGATGGGACACATGGCCCAGGTGATGCAAGTGGCGTGCCGCAATCGGCGCTCAAGGGATCGCCGGGCACGCCGATACCCCCTCCATGTCACATGACCTGCTCAATCGCATCGACCAGCGGACGCGTCTGGCTGGCCACAACCGCCTTGCCCTGCTGCTGTTCCGCCTGGGCGGACGTCAGCTTTTTGGCGTCAACGTCTTCAAGGTGCAGGAAGTGCTGCGCCGGCCCGACCTGTTCCAGGTCCCGGGCCTGCCGAGCCAGTTCGCCGGCGTGGCCGACGTGCGCGGCCGCTCGGTGCCGGTGCTGGACCTGGGCCTGGCCATTGGCCACCCCGAGCGCGAGCCGGACGCGGACAAGGCCCCCGGCTACCTGGTGGTGACCGAGTTCAACCGCTCCATCCAGGGCTTCCTGGTCAGCGGCGTCGAGCGCATCGTCAACATCGCGGTCGAGGACATCCACCCACCACCGGAGCTGGGGGCCGAATCCAGCTACCTCACGGCGGTCACGCGTTTCCAGGGCGAACTGATCCAGGTGATCGACGTGGAAAGCGTGCTGGCCGACATCGCCCAGATCCGGGGCGAGGCGGTGCTGGACCCGTCGATGGCCCTGCCTGCCGACGCCCCGCAGCTGCAGGTGCTGGTCGTGGACGACTCGCGCGTGGCGCGCCAGCAGATCCGCAGCGTGCTGGATCAGCTGGGCGTGGGGGCCACCCTGCTCTCGGACGGCAAGCAGGCGCTGGACCACCTGCTGCAGATCCACGCGTCGGGCGAAAATCCCGCCGACCGCTACGCCATGGTCATCTCCGACATTGAAATGCCGGCGATGGACGGCTACACCCTGACGACGGAAATCCGTCGCCACCCCGGCCTGGCCGGCCTGTACGTCCTCCTTCACACCTCCCTCTCCGGCGTGTTCAACAACGCCATGGTGGAACGCGTGGGTGCCAACGCCTTCGTCGCCAAGTACTCCGCCCACGAGCTGGCGGATCTGGTGCTGGAGCGCCTGCGGAAGGTGGCTTTGGCGGCCTGACGCTCAGCTATTTAGAGCGGCGGTTGAGTCCACCGTGTTGGGCAGGGACGGTGGGGGTCACGGGACACGCCGTGAACCCATCCATGGGGGCTCGTAGAAAACATCCATGTTTTCTACGG
>DGLB01000010.1:4015-4273 GCA_002387845.1 Stenotrophomonas maltophilia
CCCCCGCCCCCCCCCCCGCCCCTGCCCTCGACAGATTTTCAGCGCCTCCCGTTTACGTGGCGGGACGGGCGAGCAGCCGGGCAGAGCCCGGCTCTACGGGAAATCCGAACGGCCGGGAACAGGGCTTGCCCCACCGCCGATGCACATGCCGGGCTGGCGGGGGGGGGGGGGGGGGGGGGGGGGGGGGGGGGGGGGCGGGTTTCCCCGGCCTGGCCACGGCCGATGCAAAAGCAGCGGGGCAAGCCCGGCTCTACTCCC
>DGLB01000060.1:0-85900 GCA_002387845.1 Stenotrophomonas maltophilia
CGTCCGCCGCGGCGGGCGCGGCGGCCACTGCTGCTTCCGGCGCGGCGGCGACGCTGGCGCTGGACACCGACGCGCTGCGGGCCCGTGCATTGCTGCTGGTACCTGCCGTGCGCTGGTCGATCTCGGTGACCTTGGCGTCCAGGGCACCCAGTGCATCCCCCACATTGCTGTAGCTGCTGCCCTGGATCACGTAGTTGGGGGCCACGAACACGCCCTGCATACCCACGCTGGCCCCGCCGCCGAGGAAGCTGGCGGTGTCGGTCAAGGCCTGGAACAGCTGCCCGCCGTTGACGGCCTGGCGGCTGCCGCTGGCGATGGACCCGGCCGCGACGTTGTCGACGGTAGTGCCCTGCAGGCCCGACAGGGTGACCGTGTCGCGGCTGCTGTCGTCATAGCTCAGTGCATTGGCGGTGCTGGTTTCCACCGAACCGATGCGGTCGTCGATGTCGCCGACGCGGGTTTCCACCGAGGTCACGCGCTGGTTGGTGGTGTTGAGCTGCCCGCCGGTCACCGCATCGGTGCTGCCCGCCGCAATCCGACCGGCTGCCACGTTGACGATGCGGCGCGTAGCCGGACCGTCGGTACCGTTGCCGCCCCCCACCGAGACCACGTTGGCTTCGACAGCGCGCGCGCCGGAGCCCAGGGCCACCGAGTTCGCTGCCGACACACCGGACGCCGAGCCGATCGCCACGCTGTTGGCCCCGTTGCTGACAAAGGCACCGTTACCCACGGCGACCGCGTTGGTTGCATTGGTGGAGGCCAGGCGGCCGACCACGGTGCTGTTGTCGCCGCGCGCGGAGGCATCTGCACCGACCGCGGTGGCTCCGGTGGCCGACGCCGTGGAGGTGGTGCCCAGCGCGGTGCTGCGGTTGCCGCTGGCGGTGGCTGCCGAACCCGACGCCAGCGCGTCGGTGCCGCTGGCGGTGGCCACGCCACTGCCGCTGGCCTTGAAGTAGCGGGTTGCGGCATCCGCGGTGGCCGCCACGCTGTCCAGCTGGGCCTTGTTCACGGCATCCGTGGCGTTGGTCGCCGCGCCGACGTTGGTGATGCGCCGCGTGGCCGGGCCGGTGGTGCCGTTGCCACCACCGACCGAGACCACGTTGGCTTCGGTGGCACGCGAACCGGCACCCAGTGCGACGCTGCCGGTGCCGTTGGCCCAGGCGCTCTTGCCCAGTGCGGTGGCGTTGATGCCACTGTAGGCATAGCTGTCCTGGCCGATGGCGGTGGAGCCGGCCGAGGTCGCCCAGGCCAGTTGACCGACGGCGGTGGTCTGCGCCGCCGTGGCCCAGGCGCTGGCACCGCCAGCGAAGCTGTTGGCCCCGCTGGCCTGCGCGCTGTGGCCGACGGCGATGCCGTACGCCCCCGACGCGGTGCTGCCCCAGCCGAAGGCCGACGCGTAGTCGCCGCTGGCTTCCGCACCGTAGCCCAGCGCGGTGGTGCGTACGCCGGTGGCGGCACTGAAGGCACCCACGGCCGTGCTGTAGTCACTGCCGGCTTCGGCGCTGTAGCCGACGGCCGAAGATTGCAGTCCGGCCGAGGTGGCGTTGGCACCGCTGGCGGTGCTGAACACCCCGTCGGCCTGCGCACCGGCACCCAGCGCCGTCGCGCCGGTTCCGCTGGCGCTGGTGGCGCGATCCAGCAGCACGTTGCCGTTGGCATCCTCGTAGTACAGCGCGCCGCCGATCGCGGTGGCCGAATCGGCGGTGGCCGACGCGTTGAAGCCCGACGCCGAGGCGTTGCGGCCGCTGGCCAGCGAGCCGCTGCCATACGCCGACGCACCGGTGCCGAAGGCGTTGGATGCCTCGCCGGCCGCAGTGGCGTAGGCACCGTCAACGAAGCTGCCAACGTCATTGCCGTCGCCGCTGCCACTGGCCTGGAAGAACCGGCTGGTGTTCTCGGCGACGTCCGCAACTGCGTTGAGCTGGTCCAGGTTCACTGCATCGCTGCCCTCGGTACCGGCGGCGACGTTGGTGATCTGGCGCTGCGAGGTGGCCGTGCCGACCGAGACGCTGTTGTCGCGGTCCGCGCGCGAGCCGGCACCCAGTGCGACGCTGTTGAGGCCGTTGGCGGTGGCGCTTTCGCCGAGCGCCGTAGCCCCCACGGCATCGGCCCAGGAGTTCCAGCCCACTGCGGTAGCGTAGTCATCGGTGGCCCAGGCTCCGGCACCGAAGGCCGAGGCACCGGTGCCCGACGCGCGCGCCGGAATGAAGCCGAAGAAGGTGCTGCCGCCGATGGCGACGCTTTCATCGCCGGTGGCTTCGCTGAACTCGCCCACTGCAACCGAACTTGCACCGGTCGCAGTTGCCGCGGCACCGACGGCGGTGCTGTAGACGTTGGAGGCAACGGAACCGTAACCGAGTGCGGTAGACAGTTCGCCGGTGGCTTCGCTGTAGCTGCCGAACGCCGAAGCGCCGGCTTCGGAGGCGGTGCTGCGGAAGCCGCTGGCGATGGCCTGCTGGCCGGACGCCACGGATTCGCTGCCATTGGCGGTGCTGTAGGCACCGCTGGCGGCGGCACCGGCACCGGTCGCGCTGGCTCCGATCTCGGAAGCGGAAGCACCGTTACCGACGGCAATGCTGTCTTCGCCGGTCGCCTGCGCGTTGGTGCCCAGTGCAGCGGCATTGACGCCCGTTGCGAGTGCATCGGTACCTACGGCGGTGGCATTGCTGGCCAATGCATTGGCCCCGCTGCCGAGCGCGGTGGCACCATCGCCGATTGCGCTGGCGGCTTCACCCGCAGCGACGGCGTTGTCGCCATCGACGTAGGCACCGGCGTCGCTGGCATCGCTGCCCGTGGCCTGGAAGTACCTGCTGGTGTTTTCAGCCACGTCGGCCACGGCGTTGAGCTGGTCCAGGTTCACTGCGTCACTGCCCTCGGTACCGGCGGCGACGTTGGTGATCTGGCGCTGCGAAGTGGCCGTGCCGACCGAGACGCTGTTGTCGCGGTCCGCGCGCGAGCCGGCACCCAGTGCGACGCTGTTGAGGCCGTTGGCGGTGGCGCTTTCGCCGAGTGCCGTAGCACCGGCGGCATCGGCCCAGGAATTCCAGCCCACTGCGGTGGCGTAATCATCCGTGGCCCAGGCACCGGCACCGAACGCCGAGGCACCGGTGCCCGAGGCGCGCGCCGGAATGAAGCCGAAGAAGGTGCTGCCGCCGATGGCGACGCTTTCATCGCCGGTGGCTTCGCTGAACTCGCCCACCGCAACCGAACTTGCACCGGTCGCAGTTGCCGCGGCACCGACGGCGGTGCTGTAGACGTTGGACGCGACAGAGCCATAGCCCAGTGCAGTGGACAGTTCGCCGGTGGCTTCGCTGTAGCTGCCGAACGCCGAAGCGCCGGCTTCGGAGGCGGTGCTGCGGAAGCCGCTGGCGATGGCCTGCTGGCCGGAGGCGACGGATTCGCTGCCATTGGCGGTGCTGTAGGCACCGCTGGCCGCAGCACCGGCACCGGTGGCGCTGGCTCCGATTTCCGAAGCCGAGGCACCGCTGCCCACCGCGACGCTGTCTTCCCCGGTGGCCTGCGCGTTGGTGCCCAGTGCCGAGGCGTCCTCGCCTGCGGCGAGTGCATCCGTGCCGACGGCGGTGGCGTTGGTCGCCAGCGCATTGGCACCGCTGCCGAGTGCCGTGGCGCCATTGCCGATCGCGCTGGCTGCTTCGCCAGCGGCCAAGGCATTGTCGCCATCGACATAGGCACCGGCGTCACTGGCATCGCTGCCACTGGCCTGGAAGTACTTGCTGGTGGCAGCGGCGGCATCGGCCACTGCATTGAGCTGGTTGAGGTTCACCGCATCGGTGCCTTCGGTACCGGCGGCGACGTTGGTGACCTGGCGTTCGCTGCCGGCGCTGCCGACCGACACACTGTCATCGCGGTCGGCAATCGAATCGGCACCCAGCGCCACGCTGTTCACGCCTTCGGAGGTAGCGGCATTGCCGAGCGCGGTGCTGTTCAGGCCGGGCGACCACGCACCACCGCCAACGGCGGTGGAGTAGTTGCCCGACGCTTCGGTCGGCAGCAGGCCGAACAGCGCACCACCGACGGCCACACTGTTGGTGCCGCTAGCCAGTGCGTTCTGGCCGGTGGCGGTGCTGTACGCGCCTGAGGCCACCGCATCGCCGCCGAGCGCCACGCTGTTGGAGCCGCTGGCTTCGGCGAAGTTGCCCAGTGCCGTGGCGTTGAATGCGGACGCGACCGCGTAGCCGCCGATGGCGGTGCTGTAGTTGCCTGCGGCCTGTGCGTTGAAGCCGTAGCTGGCCGACAGCGTTCCCGAAGCCACGCTTTCGCTGCCGACGGCGGTGGCACCACGGCCACTGGCTTCGGTGTAGTAACCGAGCGCTACCGCTTCTTCGCCGGAGGCTTCCGACAGCGTGCCGCCGGCGAAGCTGCCAGCGCCGGAGGCGACGCTCGCCGCGCCGACGGCGGTGCTCTGCTCGCCCGACGCTTCACTTTCCGCACCGCTGGCGGTGGCGTACTCACCGGTAGCCTGTGCGTTGGCACCCACCGCCGACGCGTTGGCGGCGCTGGCCAGTGCATTCAGGCCGACGGCGGTTGCGCCAGCATCCAGTGCGAAGGCCCCACTGCCCACGGCCGATGCACCGGTACCGCTGGCGAAGCTGCTCGAACCCACCGCGGTGGCGTAGTCGCCGTCGGTGGCCGCATTGGAGCCGGCCGCCACACTGTCTTCGCCACCTGCCACGGCGACGCCGTCGCCGCTGGCCTGGAACTTGTCGGTGGCGGCGGTCAGCTGATCCACATTGACCGCATCGGTGCCCTCGGTACCGGCGGCCACCTGGGTGATCTGACGCTGCTGGTCATCGTTGCCGACCGAGACGGTGTAGGCGCGATCCGCGGTGGAGCCCGCACCCAGCGCCACCGCATTGGACGCGCTGGCATTGCTGCCGGCACCGATGCCGATCGCGCTTTCACCCCCGGCCACCACATTGGTGCCGATGGCGATGCTGTTGATGCTGTTGCCCAGCGCCTGGTAGCCCAGCGCGACGCTGTTGTTGGCATAGGCGAAGGCACCGCGCCCCACGGCCGTGGAGCTGGTGCCGCGTGCCCAGCTGTTGTAGCCGACCGAGGTCGCGCCTGCGCCATCGGCCCACGCGGCGTAACCGAGTGCCGTGGCGTTGGCTTCGGTGGCCCATGCACTGGCACCAAACGCCGTTGCGCTTTCCGCAGTGGCCCAGGCGTAGGCACCAGTGGCGGTGCTTTCCACGCCGCTGGCCCAGGCGTTGTCGCCCTGCGCGATGCTGTAATCGCCTGAGGCGCGCGCCTTGTAGCCCTGCGCCAGGCTGTTGTCAGCAGTGGCCTGGGCACCCGTGCCGAAGGCGTTGCTGAGTGCACCGGTGGCCTGTGCACCGGAACCGACCGCCACCGCGTCCTGCGCCGCCGTGGTGCCGATCAGCACGGCGTTGCCGTCGCCGTCGACAATCGGCTGGTTGTATTGGTCGTAGGCCTGGCCCTGGCCGCCGATGGCGACACCACCGGGGCCGGTGGCGGCCACGTTGCTGCCCACGGCCACGGTGTTGTCACCCGCTGCGGTTGCCCCGATTCCCACAGCGGTGGCACCCGCACCCAGCGCATTGCTGGCCTCGCCCGCTGCCAGGGCACCGTCGCCATCGGCAAAGGCACCCACATCGCTGTCAGCCGAGGCATTGGCCTTGAAGCGCAGCGCGGTGGCGTCAGCGGTATCGGCCACGGCGTCCAGTTGCGCCTTGTTTACCGCGTCAGTCGCTTCGGTACCGGCCGCCACATTGGTGATCTGGCGCTCGCTGCCAACGTCGCCCACGGATACGGTGTTGTCACGCACAGCGGTGGAGTTCGCGCCCAGTGCAACGCTGTTGGCACCGCGTGCGGTGCTGTAGAAGCCTACTGCGGTGCTCAGCTCACCGCTGGCCCAGCTTTCCGCGCCCAGCGCGGACGCACCGTCGCCCGGCGCATAAGCGAAGTAGCCCAGCGCGGTGGCTTCCGTGCCCGAGGCTTCGCTCAAGGTGCCGTTGGCAACGGCGTAATCGCCGCTGGCAATCGCGCCGGCACCCACGGCCGTTGCCGCTTCGCCGGTCGCCTGGGTCTGGACGAAGAAGCCCAGCCCCGGAATCAGATCCACCGGCCCACCGACCGCGGTGCTGCTGGTGCCGGTGGCGGCGGTCTGCGTACCCACGGCGGTGGCGTAGTCACCGGTGGCGTTGGCGACGGCACCGAATGCCGAGGCCTGCGCACCAGCCGCATACGCACCCACGCCATACGACGAGGCCGCAAAGCCGGAGGCCTCCGCGCTGGCACCGACGGCGGTGCCGCCGACGCCGGCGCTGGTGGCACCGGTATCGACCGGTACGCCGCCATTGGTGATCAGCGGGTCGCCGTTTTCATCCACGGCGGCACCGCCCACAGCGACGCTGCCTGGGCCTGCGGCCTGCGCGTTGTGGCCGAAGGCCGCACTGTTCTGGCCACTGGCCAATGCATTGTTGCCGACCGCAGTCGCATTCTGCGCCACCGCGACTGCGCCACTGCCCAGTGCGGTGGTGCCATTGCCGAGTGCGGTGCTGGCCTCACCGATGGCGGTGGCGTTGTCGCCGTCAGCCAGCGCGCCGGCGTCACTGTCCGCGCTGCCGGTCGCCTGGAAGTACTTTGCCGTGGTTTCGGCGACATCGCTGACCGCGTCCAGCTGCGACTTGTTCACGGCATCGTTGGCTTCGGTGCCATCCGCCACGTGCGTGATCTGGCGCTGCAGGCCGTTGTTGTTGCCGACCGACACGGTGTCAATGCGGTCGGCATAGGAACCGGCACCGAGTGCCACGCTGCCCACCGCCACAGCGGCGGAATTGGAACCGAGCGCGGCACTGAAATCGGCCACGGCAGTGCTGAAGGCACCGACCGCGATCGACGCTTCGCCGCCACTGCCCGCACCACGGCCCAGCGAGGTGCTGCCGGCACCGATGGCGAGCGAGCCGCCGCCCACCGCGGTTGCGCCGTCGGCACTGGCCTCGGCGAGACCGCCGATGGCGGTGGCTGCACCGTTCTCGCTGGCGGCAAACGACGACGCACCCAGTGCCACATCGCCCAGACCAATCGCCGCCGCACTCTGGCCGACGGCGGTGCTGGCATCCCCCAGCGCAAGACTGTTCTGACCGAAAGCACTGCCGCCAAGGCCGGCCGCGATGGCGTCGGTACCCACGGCGGTGGTGGCGTTCTGCAACGCCTGGCTGCGGTTTCCCACGGCGACGGCACCGTTACCGTCTGCGTTGGCGCTGGCACCCGCCGCGAGCGCGCCGTCACCGTCAATGCTGGCCGCATCGCTGCTGTTGTTCTCGCCATCGGCCTTGAAGTAGCGCGTGGCGCTCTCGGCCGTCGCGGCGACCTTGTCCAGCTGCGACTTGTTCACCGCGTCGGTCGCGGCGGTGCCGGCCGCGACATGGGTCACCTGCCGTTCCTTGCCCGCGTCACCGACCGACACCGAGTTGGCACGCGTGGCCTTCGAGCCTGCGCCGAGTGCCACGCTGTTGGCGGCCGACGCCGTGCTGTTGCTGCCGATGGCGACCGAGTTCGCGCCGGAAGCGGTGGCATTGCCGTCGACAAGGCAGCTGTCGATCACCGAGCTGTTGAGCACCACGCAGTTCGCGTTGCCGCCAATCTCGACCGACTGCGCGCGCACGTTCTGGGCCGCGCCGGCCAACCCGACTCCAAGCGTCAACGCAATGGCAGCGCTGAGCAGCGAGCTGCTGCGCGCGCCGTCGGATCGTCGCTGGTCAATGACCACGCCAGGTGACTGGCTGCTGGCCAACTCAGAGGCAACCACCATCTGCCCCAGTGCTTTGTTCCAGACCTTGCGATAAATCCGATTCATCGATGCGACTCCTGGTTGGCTGGTTTTAGGCAAAGCGACGCCAACGCCAGGCCGCGTGGCCCAACGTCCCCTGAGGGCGTTTTCCGCTTGATTTACTGCGTTGTGCCGGATGGCGCGCGCTCGGCGCGATCGACGAACAGAGAACTCGCCATCCTTGCGGTTGCTTCCGAACTGAACACTTGCAAACTGAGAACTCAGTGTTAACGCAGGGTTTTCAGAACGTCAAGACTTTGACAGCAGAAATTGTTCTAACGCGAGAAGCGTCACACATTTGACTATTCATGCAGCGAATTTGTTAGCTGCATGTGAGCGTTTGTCATCACGCGATCGTGCGTGTGAAACGCGATGTAACTCATTGGCGGGCATTGAAACGCGCCGCGCGCGTGCGGTGAATTTTCACGTCGCTTTCACTGAAATAGAGCGCATGACGCATCGAATCCATACGCTGGCGTCGAGTGCGGTGCGCATGCGGGTCATGTCGCGGTGCGGCAGCAACAGCGCGATGCGGAAGTGGCAACTGCGCGAATTCGATCCCCGCCGCCCCGCCGCAATGCAAACTTTCTTAAAGCACCCAACGCTGCCCCTCACTATTGTTCGCCCCCCTCCCCCTCACTCAATGGCAAACACGTCATGACCACCTTTGCCGTGGCCGCACCAGCACCCATCACGGACGCACCACGCCGCTCCACACCGGCGACGCCAACCATCGGAGACCATTCCCGCCGCCCCCCACCGGAAACGGTGCGCAACGAAGCGCGGTCGACCCAGGCTGCACGGCCCTCCATTCACCCCGCACACACCGAAACCGCCCAGGGTGCCAATGCGTTCCTGGCCAGGATGGATGAGATGGGGAGGGTGATCCTCGAAGGAAGGGAAGTCAGCTGGGCCATCGAGCAGGGGTTGTCAGCACCGGACATCGCCAGCAGGTACGGCATTCGACAAGGCAGTGACGCCTACAGGACACTGGAGCACAGGGTGGAGGCCACCCGGCGAGCCGCCCCTGCACAGGGATGAAAATCTGGAAGCGTTACGGGGTGCGGCAACGCAGAATCGCGCGCCCCATTCCGATTTGATCCTGCATGCCGCTCTCCCCTGCACGCGCGTCGAGCGCACTCAACGTCCCCACGGTGGTCTCCACCCACCGGGCCGCGGAAGTCGAAACAACGCCGCGATCCGCGCAGCCGCAGACGGTTGAGAATCGAGACAGCGCCTTCAAGCCGGCCACCACCGAGGACAAGGCCGCCCAGACGCGCATGTTCAGCCTCGCAGTCGAGAAGGGCTGCTACCTGATCGACGGCGGCGATTCGGTGGCTGCGGTCAGGCAGGCGCTGGGAATCGATCCAGGCACCTCTGCCGAGCGCGTCCTGTACGCGCATTGTGGACAGAAGCCACCCGGTCCCGTTTGTTCCGGCTCGAGCGCCAGCACGCACAACTGCGATGCTGCGCCAAGCCCGGTGCCGGACCTGCTTCCGTTTCCTGTCTACATGGTGCCACGTGAGCCGCATCGCTATCGGTCACCCGAAGGCGAAGCCTGGTTGACCGAAATGTGCAGGAAGGTGGCAGGGGGTGCCGACTATCAACAGATCATCGAAGAACATGACCACCTGATGCAGGACGCTGACGCCGACGTCGCGTCCGAGGACGCGTTCTCTCGCGCCAGGAGCGAATGCACCGAGTTCAAGGCGCTGCATGACCAGGCCATGGGGTCCGCGAGGCATGCACTTCTTTCGGGGAGGAGCCTTGCTGAAGCGGCTGCGCATTTCAGCATCCGGGCGGAACCCGACCTCCACAGCCTGGCGATGTTTGCCGCAGAGAAAATCGGTGCCCCGCGTGTTCGCATGGGCGAGAGCTTCAACGCAGTGAAGAAGGCGCTGGGAATCGGTGCGTATGGAAAGGCCGTGCAGGTGCTGGTGGAGGCGATGCCTGATGATTGATGGCATGCATGACGCTGGCCGGTAGGAGCGGGGTCGATGGTTGCAATGCGCTACCGGATGCGGGGGTGTTCACGGCAGTCGGCTGTCGCGCGACTCTACCGATCCTTGCCAGGATCGGCGTGTCTGTCCGGTGGTGACGCGCCCTGCGCGTCACCACCTCGATACGGTCCTCAGCCCACCCACACCCGCGCATTGCGGAACATGCGCAGCCACGGCGAGTCGCCCTGCCACTCGGCCGGACGCCAGCTCAGGTTGAGCGCACGCGGGGTGCGTTCCGGGTGCGGCATCATGATGGTGACGCGGCCGTCGGTGCTGGTCAGGCCGGTGATGCCGTCCGGCGAACCGTTCGGATTCAGCGGGTACTGGCTGGCCACGTTGCCGTCGCCATCGATGTAGCGCAGCGAGACGCGGGCGGCGGCCTGGTCCACCGGGCTGGCGAACACCGCACGGCCTTCGCCGTGCGCCACGGCCACCGGCAGGCGCGAACCGGCCATGCCGCGCAGCAGGATCGACGGCGATTCCACCACTTCCAGCAACGCGGTGCGGGCTTCGAACTGCTCGCTGGCGTTGCGGCGGAACTGCGGCCAGTGTT
Source organism: Stenotrophomonas maltophilia (assembly GCA_002387845.1). Classification (GTDB taxonomy): domain Bacteria; phylum Pseudomonadota; class Gammaproteobacteria; order Xanthomonadales; family Xanthomonadaceae; genus Stenotrophomonas; species Stenotrophomonas maltophilia_AG. Next base: position 10,370 of record DGLB01000060.1, read on the forward strand.
CGGCACCCGGGATGATGTCCTTGAGCTGGCTCAGCATCTGGCAGCCGTTGCACACGCCCAGCGAGAAGCTGTCCTCGCGGGCGAAGAACGCCGCGAAGGCCTCACGCAGCGCGCTGCGCTCCAGCACCGAGGTGGCCCAGCCGCGGCCGGCACCCAGCACGTCGCCGTAGCTGAAGCCGCCACAGGCCACCAGGCCGGTGAAATCGGCCAGCTGGGTGCGGCCTTCGATCAGGTCACTCATGTGCACGTCGAAGGTGCTGAAACCGGCACGCTCGAAGATGTTGGCCATCTCGATCTGGCCGTTGACGCCCTGCTCGCGCAGCACCGCCACGCGCGGACGTGCGCCGGTGCTGATAAAGGGCGCTGCCACGTCTTCATTGATGTCGAAGGTGAGCTTGGGCTTCAGGCCCGGTGCATTGAAGTTGCGCGCGACAACACGCTCTTCGTCCGCCGCTTCGGGGTTGTCACGCAGCTTCTGCATGGCGTGGGTGACCGACCACCAGGCATCGAACAGCGCCTCCCAGCGCCATTCGGCGAGGTTTTCGCCCTGCAGCGAAACCCGCACCACCGGCGCCGTGGTGGGCTTGGCAATTCGCTGCGCACATTCGGTGAGCGCATGGCGCTCGACCAGGTCGGCAAAGGCGGCGCGATCTTCGCGCGCGATCTGCACCACCGCACCCAGTTCTTCATTGAACAGGCTGCGGAACGGATCATCGCCCCACGCATCCAGTGCAATGTCCAGGCCCTGGCGCGAGGCGAACGCCATTTCGCACAGCGCGGCGAACGCGCCACCGTCGCTGCGGTCGTGGTACGCCAGCAGCAGGCCGGCCTGGCGCGCGTCACGGATCAGTTCAAAGAACGCACGCAGGCGCTGCGGATCGTCCAGGTCCGGCACGGCACCGGCGAACGCCGGCAGCGGGCTGTGGTCGGCGTGCACCTGGGCCAGGATCGAACCACCGAGGCGCTGCTTGCCGGCCCCCAGGCCGATCAGCCACAGCTCGCTGTCGGTCTCGCGGTCCAGCAGCGGGGTCAGCTGGGTGCTGGCGTCGGCGACCGGCGCAAAGGCCGAGATCACCAGCGACACCGGCGACACCGACTTGTGTGCTTCGCCCTGGTCGTGCCACTGCGCCTGCATCGACAGCGAGTCCTTGCCGACCGGAATGCTCAGGTCCAGCTGCGGGCACAGCTCCATGCCCACTGCGCGCACCGCGTCGTACAGCAACGCGTCTTCGCCGGCGTGGCCAGCGGCCGCCATCCAGTTGGCGGACAGCTTCACCGTCTCCAGTGCGTCCACCGGGGCGGCGCACAGGTTGGTGATGGCTTCGCCGACCGCCATGCGCGCGGACGCCGCGGCATCCAACAGGGCCAGCGGGGTGCGTTCACCAATCGCCATGGCTTCGCCGGCCACGGTGTCGAACCCGGCCAGGGTGATGGCGACGTCGGCCATCGGCAGCTGCCACGGACCGATCATCTGCTCGCGCGCGGTCAGGCCGCCCACGCTGCGGTCACCGATGGTGACCAGGAAGCTCTTCGAGGCCACCGACGGGTGCGCCAGCACACGCAGGCCGGCTTCGTGCAGGTCCAGGCCGCCGGTCTTCAGCGCCGGCCACTTCGGGGCCGCCGGGTGCGCCGTGTCGCGGTGCATCTTCGGCGGCTTGCCGAACAGCACGTCCATCGGCAGGTCGATCGGGGCGTCGGCCGGAATGTTGCCCACGGTCGCACCGTAGGCCACCACCAGACGCTCTTCCGCGGTAGCCACGCCGACGGCGGCGAACGGGCAGCGCTCACGCGCGCACAGCGCGGCGAACTCGGCCAGCCGCTCCTGCGGCACGCCGAGCACGTAGCGTTCCTGCGATTCGTTGCACCACAGCTGCATCGGCGACAACGACGGGTCATCGGTGGGCACCTTGCCCAGATCGATCACGCCGCCCACGCCGGAGTCGTGCAGCAGTTCAGGAATCGCGTTGGACAGGCCGCCCGCGCCCACGTCGTGGAACCAGCGGATCGGGTTGTCCAGGCCGAGCGCGACGCAGCGGTCGATCACTTCCTGGCAGCGACGCTCCATTTCCGGGTTGTCGCGCTGCACGCTGGCGAAGTCGAGGTCTTCCGCACTTTCACCGGAGGCCACCGAACTGGCGGCACCGCCGCCCAGCCCGATCAGCATGGCCGGGCCGCCAAGCACGATGACGGCATCGCCCGGCTGCAGCCTGATCTTCTCCACCTGCACGCGATCAATCGCACCGAGGCCGCCGGCCAGCATGATCGGCTTGTCATAGGCGCGGGTCAGGCCCTCGCCTTCCGGCAGCTCGAAGCTGCGGAAGTAGCCCAGCAGGTTGGGACGGCCGAACTCGTTGTTGAACGCGGCGCCGCCGAGCGGGCCTTCCAGCATGATGTCCAGCGCCGGGGCCATGCGCGGGTTCAGCGCGCGCGGCGCTTCCCACGGCTGCGGCAGGGTCGGGATGCGCAGGTGCGAGACCGAGAACCCGGTCAGGCCGGCCTTGGGCTTGCCGCCACGGCCGGTGGCACCTTCGTCGCGGATTTCACCACCGGCACCGGTGGAGGCACCGGGGAACGGGGCGATGGCGGTGGGATGGTTGTGCGTTTCGACCTTGATGCAGAACGCCGAATCCACCACCGCTTCGCTGCGGTACTCGCCGGTGGCGGGGTCCGGACGGTAGCGCGCGGCCGGCAGGCCGGCGACGACGGCGGCGTTGTCGCTGTAGGCGCTGAGCGTGTGCTGCGGGGTCTGCTGGTGGGTGTTCTTGATCATCCGGAACAGCGAGTGCGGCTGTTCGGCCCCATCGATGGTCCAGCTGGCGTTGAAGATCTTGTGCCGGCAGTGCTCGGAGTTCGCCTGCGCGAACATCATCAGTTCCACGTCGGACGGCTTGCGGCCGAGTTCGCCGAAGCGCTGGCGCAGGTAGTCGATCTCGTCCTGGGCCATGGCCAGGCCAAGGCGGCGGTTGGCCCCTTCCAGGTCGTCCAGCGCCACACGCTCCAGCTCGCCACGCGCCGGCGCGGTGAACAGCGCCTGGGCCTGGTCGGTGGCGGTGAGCACGGACTGGGTCATGGGATCGTGCAGCGCGCCGATGACAGCGGCACGCTGGGCGGCATCGGCGGGCCAGCCGGCCAGGTCGATGCGCAGGCCGCGTTCGACGCGGCGGATCGGCTGCCCGGCTCCGCGCACCAGTTCAGTGGCCTTGCTGGACCACGGCGAGAGCGTGCCCAACCGCGGAACGACGAAGTGCGAAACCGCCCCGGCCTCCAGCGTGGCCTGCTGCGGCTGCGCTTCCAGGATCCGGCTCAGGATCACCGGGTCCGGCGCGGCCTCGCCTTCGGTCTGGATGAAGTAGACATGCCAGGCACCGGTGATACGCAGATCGGCGGAAAGGGCCTGCAGGCGGGATTCAAGACGTTCGCGGCGGAACGGCGAAAGGGCGGATGCGCCCTCGAGGACCATCATGTCCGGGGAACCGTGGTTGGGAACGGGGCCCACTATTGTACCCAAAGCCGGGGTCTGGACTCCGGTCAGGGTCGCGGCGAAGAGCCCTCGACTGCCGCTCTACGAGCCGAGGCCCGTCGGGGGTAGGTTTGCGGGGGACGCCGTAAACCCATCCATGGGGGCTTGGTCGCCGCATCCATGCGGCTCACACCCCCGCCAACCCACCCCCGCCGGCCCTCCGACAGTGGGTCGGTCGCCATGGGAAATCAAAGTCCGGTCATGGAGCGTCGATGGGTAGCGCCAGCCGTTGGCCGACCCAGGCGGTCCGTGGGCCGGCCAACGGCCGGCGCTACCGCCCTTCCTGTGGCCACCGACCTCCTGTCGAAGGTGGGTCGGTGCGGGTTCGCGGGGGTGTCAAAAACATGGATGTTTTTGACAAGCCCCCATGGATGGGTTCACGGCGTCCCCCGCGAACTCGCACCGTCCCGCCAAACACGGGAACCGCTGCGCACCGGCTGTTCGCCAAAAACCCACAGCAGCCGGGCAGCGCCCGGCGGTACGCGGCCCGTCGATCTCCGACGGGCGGTCGCCTGAACCGTGCGCCAGCGCAAGGTTCCGGGGGCGATTCCATGACAACGTTGCCACGACCCGCCCGGTGTGCATGCCAGGCGGGCTACCGTCCGCCCCCTCTAGCTGTTGCCGGCCCTCTCTCACCGGCCCCGGACCTGCTGCAACGCGGGGCGGCAGCCTGCCGCCCCGCGCCCCTGACCTGATCGGAGAATGACCATGACGGACCCGATTCTGCGCAGTACGGTGACATCGATATCCTTCCGCCCCGCCGCCCGCCATCGACGCTGGCTGCTGGCCCTTGCCCTGGCCTCGGCCACCCTCACCCCGGCGCTGGCCCAGGCCGCGAACTGTACCGGGGCACCGGAATGGAACGCCTCGGTGATCTATCTGGCCGGCACCACCCTGCAGAAAGGCGGCGTGCTTTACCGGGCCAACATCGACATCTGGAATGCCCCGCCGGACCACCCGGCCGGCGCGCACTACTACACCAACCTGGGGGCCTGTGACGGCTCCGGCAGCAACCAGCCACCCAGCGTCAGCCTGACCTCGCCCTCCAACGGGGCCACCTTCACTGCCGGCAGCACCATCACGGTCAGCGCCAATGCCAGCGACAGCGACGGCTCGGTCAGCAAGGTCGAGTTCTTCCGCGGCGGCACCTCGCTGGGCGTGGACACCAGTGCGCCCTACAGCGTCAGCTGGACCAATGCCAGCGCCGGCAGCCACACCTTCAAGGCGGTCGCCACCGACAACAACAATGCGGTGACCTCCTCCAGCACGGTCACCGTGACCGTCAACGCGCCCAGCAACGACACCACCCCGCCCAGCGTGCCCGGCGGCCTGAACGCGCCGTCCAAGACCGCCAGCACAGTCAGCCTGGCCTGGAACGCGGCCACCGACAACAGCGGCGGCAGCGGCGTGGCCGGCTATGACGTGTACCGCAACGGCAGCCTGGTCGGCTCGCCCAGCGCCACCAGTTATACCGACGGCGGCCTGGCCGCCAGCACCGCGTACACCTACACCGTGCGCGCCCGCGACAACGCCGGCAATGCCTCGGCGCAGAGCGCGTCGATCAGCGTCACCACCTCGACGGGTGGCGGCAATGGCGGCAACAAGCGGGTGATCGGCTACTTCACCCAGTGGGGCATCTATGGACGCAACTACCGGGTCAAGAACATCGACACCAGCGGCTCGGCGAGCAAGCTCACCCACATCAACTACGCGTTCGGCAACGTGCGCAACAACCGCTGCGAAGTGGGGGTCACCATCCCCTCCGACCCCAACACCGGGGCCGGTGGCGACGCCTTCGCCGACTACACCAAGGCCTTCCAGGCCGGTGAAAGCGTCAGCGGGGCGGCCGATACCTGGGACCAGCCGCTGCGCGGCAACTGGAACCAGCTCAAGCAGCTGAAGGCGAAGAACCCGAACCTGAAGGTGCTGATCTCGCTGGGCGGCTGGACCTGGTCGCGTGGCTTCTCCAGCGCGGCACAGCCGGCCAACCGCCAGGCCTTCGTGGCCTCGTGCATCGACGCCTACATCAAGGGCAACCTGCCGGTGACCGACGGGGCCGGTGGCGTGGGCGCGGCAGCCGGCGTGTTCGACGGCATCGACATCGACTGGGAGTACCCGGTGGCGTGCGGCCTGGCCTGTGGTACCCCGGCCGACAATGCCAACTTCACCGCGCTGCTGGCCGAGTTCCGCCGCCAGCTCGATGCGGTACGCCCGGGTCTGCTGCTGACCGTGGCGGTGGGCGCGGGCATCGACAAGATCCGCGTCACCGACCCGGCCACGTACCACCAGTACCTCGATTACATCAATGTGATGACGTATGACTTCCACGGGGCCTTCGACCCGATCACCGGCCATCACTCGGCACTGTTCGATTCGCCGAACGACCCCTCCACCGGTGACGTGAAGCTGTACAACAGCAACGATGCGATGGAAGCCTTCCTGGCCCGCGGCGTGCCGGCCAGCAAGCTCAACCTGGGCATCGGCTTCTATGGGCGCGGCTGGACCAATGTGCCCAACGTCAACAACGGCCTGTACCAGAGCGGCAGTGCCGCCCCGGGCACCTACGAGGCCGGCATTGAAGACTGGAAGGTGCTGAAGAACCTCAACCATCCGATCTATACCGATGCCAACGCACGGGCGACCTGGAGCTACAACGGCACCACCTTCTGGAGCTTCGATACCCCGGCGCTGATCACCGAGAAGATGGGCTACGTGAAGACGCAGGGCTTCGGCGGCGCGTTCTTCTGGGAGTTCAGCGGTGACGATGCACAGGGAACTTTGGTCAATACCGTCAGCAATGGTCTGAAATGACCCCTGTTGTAGCGTGAATGGTGCATCCGGCGGCGCTGTGAGCTGCCGGATGCAACTTATTTGATGGCCGGGTGGCAGCGGGGGCGTGAACATCGCGATTCCTCACCGACCGTGCCCACATGCCCGTGCCGTCCATTGCCTCCCTGGCCAACACGCTGTTCCGAACTGTTTCTGGCGCACTCCGCAGTGGCAGGACGCGGAGCTACACGCTGCCGGTCGAGAAGATCAGCAACGCGCAGGGCGCGACGGGCACCTGGCGTTTCGCCGGGAGCTCGTTCCGGTCGAGCACGCCTGCAGACGCCCCACGTGTTTCCCAGCAACTCCGCACACTGCGTAATCCGTTGAGCTGCGGCGATTTCGCCCCCCGTATTGCCCCCCGGGCACGCGAACTGCATCCGCTCATGCTGATGCCGGCAACGGACGTTCCGCGCGACCCGCCCGTCAAGTCGCTGCCCCCCATCGCGGAGACCGATACTGCCGCCCCGCTACTGGCGTCGATTGCACGGTTGGGAGCCCTGGTAGATGACTTCATGCCTATCCACCCCGATCTGATCGAAGAACCCGGTGCCCTGCTGAATGCCGCCAACAATCGGTGGGCGTCTACGTCGGCAACGGACAGTGGCTACGGTCCGGGCGACAGCGACTGGGACGTCGACGCCGACAGTGACTTCGACGATGAACCCGAACTGACACCCGAAGAGCTGCGCGAAGCAGATAAGACCTTCCGACGTGAGGGCACACAGGTGAGATTGGCCGAGGTCGCGTGGCGGCATCGCGCAGACAAGGATGCGCCGGCATTCTCACCGTTCGTGTCGAGCAAGGGCCAACTCCCAGAGTTTCAGGTGGAGAGCATCCGCGCGAAGCTGTTGCGGGATGCGGACGCGCATGTTGACGCGTTGATCGGCTATGACGAACTGCCGCGGGACGCCACGGAAACTTTCGTCGAAGTCCCCACGATCACGCGGGGCTGATCTGATGCTGCCTTCCCCTGGTGCTGAGGAACCCATGCCGAAACATCACCCGCTGACCTTTTCCGAAGCCATCTCGCAGTCCTGGCGTACGCACGTGAGGCGGCAGTCGTCACTTCCTCGAGCGCAGTTGAAACAAATGCCGGTGAAGATCATCGCCAACTGTGCAGTGCTCGAGTCAGTTCGCCCGCCTTCCCTGGGTGTGTTCTCCGCGCCTGCGACGTGTGTCAACGGCACACGCGCGCAACCCATGGTTGTCGATGATCCCATCTCCGACAGCGAGAGCTGGGACTGGGGAAGCGACTTCGACACGGAAGCATCTGACACGGACTCCGATGGCACCTTCGATCTGCATACCCGCCAGATCGCCCTGCGCGAGATTGAGTGGAGCACCGTCCGTTTCGCGCCCGCCTCCAGCAATCCCCCACCGCCGCCACCCCGCCAGCGACCGGCATCGCAGTTGTCACCTACTACGGTTCCAACGGCCACCTCGCTGCTGCATTCGACGTTCCAACCCGATAAGAAAGAGAGTTAGTCACGTGATAGGTACGCTCTACAAACCCCCTGCAATCCAGCACATCCGATCTCTGGCCCAACGGACTCAGACGAAATCAACGCCGTTGAACGCACAGCCGACTGAGAAGCCGATCAAGGCCCCCACGCTTGTACAGGTGACCGCCAAGGCCATCGCCCCCGGCGGGTGGCTGCATCAAGGCTGGACTGCCAGCGCGGCAGGCAAGGCGGCATTCCCGCGCCAAGCAGCGGTTGTGCCTGCGATCAGCCAGAAACTGGCGACGGCATTCACGTCCATCCGCAATCCGTCGCCCGCTCAGGTGAGCGGACAGCCCGCAAGGCCACCGGAGGTTCCGCATAAGCCGGAGGGCCTGACTGCCCTGATGCGGGAGCGAATGGCGGCCCGCAATGCACCGCCGGCACAGGATCGCGTACCCGCCGTGCCGTCAGAACGGAAGACAGATCGCCCGGTGGCCGCGCCGCCGCCGCCGCCGATGCCCACAGTGAGTGCGCAGACGAAAGCCTCGAAGCCGCCGTTGGCGCGAGGAGGTTCGCTGGACAGTGCGACGAAGACGCAGCGCCCGACGCTGCCACTGGCACGCGCGCAGTCGGAGGACAGCGCGCTTGCCGGTCGATCGAACCTGCTGGAGGCGATACGCAATCATGGCGGCGTGGGGGCGCTGAAGCAGAAGACCGTCGAACTGACCTCCGTCGGCACGGCCACGGCCGGCGGGCCGGCGGCGAAGCCCTCGCTGGCGGCCCGCGATCGGGTCCAGGCAGTTGGCGTCAACATGCTGGGCCACGCGGCGGATGAACTGCGTGCCCGGCTGGCGGCGCGCGGGCAAAGTCCCGCGATTCCCGAACGGCCGAAGATGGAAAAGGCGGGCAGTGTGGCCTCGGTGTCGTCATCCGACAGCGGAAAAAGCAGCCTGTCCAGCTCCAGCGAATCGATTCCGAACTCGGTGAAAAGCGCGGACTCGTGGAGCTACACGCCCGCTTCCCAGGTGAAGGACACGCAAGCGCAGATGGATTTGCAGCGTGAACTACAGAACAAGCTGTTTGCCTTGACCCAGAAGAAGGCCCTGGCGGATCCCGCAGCCTGATGCCACGTTGCCGGGCAGAGCCCGGTGCCGCGGTGCAATGACGCAGGCCCGGTGCGCAGCAGCGCACCGGGCCGGTGGGTTACGGGGCCAGCTTGTCCAGCGCGGCCTTCATCTGGGCCGGGGTGATGTAGCCGCCCAGCTGGGTGCCGTCGGCGGCGAAGATGGCCGGGGTGCCGCTGACGCCGATCTGCTGGCCCAGCGTGTACTGCATGGCCACCGGGTTGGTGCAGTTCTTCGGGGTGACCGGCTGGCCTTCCTTCGCCGAGGTGAGCGCCTTGCGGCGGTCCACCGCGCACCAGACCGAGATCATGTCGGTGTAGTCCTGGCTGCCCAGGCCCATGCGCGGGAAGGCCACATACTCCACGCTGATGCCCATGCGGTTGAGCTCGGGCACATCCTGGTGCAGCTTGCGGCAATACCCGCACTCGATGTCGGTGAACACGGTCACCGTGTGCTTGGGGTTGGCAGCGGCAAAGACGATGCGGTCGCCGCGCTGGATGCTGTCCAGCTTTTCCTTGCGGTGCTGCAGCAGCGCGGTGCTGCTGGCCGGGCGCCGTGCCTGGATGTCATAGGGCTGGTCCTGGATCAGGAAACGGCCGTCATCGGACACGTACAGCACCTGCCCACTCACCAGCACTTCGCGGAAGCCGGGGAACGGGGCGGCACCAATGAAGTCCGGCTTGAACTTGGGGTTCAGCCCCAGCAGCGCGGTGCGGACGGTCTTTTCAGCCTGCTCCGCAGACACCGGGCCGGCCGCAGCAGCGGCGGGCGCGGCAGTGCTGGAACGGGCGGCCGGGGCCGACGGCTGGGCGCAGGCAGTGAGGCTGAGCGCGCCCAGCAGGGCGACGACGGTAACTCGGAGCATCAGGGGGTCCATGCAACAGGAATTGGGGCGATTCTCGCACAGGGTTCATGAAGGCGCGGCGGCATCCGGCCCAGAAGGGATTGAAACCTGGAAGTGAACAGCCCCCGGAGCGGCGACCCTGCAGCACTGCATTCGTACTGCCCTGCCCGCCCGTCGCATTGGGCGATCCCGGTTTCTTCCTGGCCTCGAACATGCACATTCTTCCCCGTACCGTGTCCCTCTATCTCAAGGCCGAGGTGCTTCGCAGTCTGCCGGCCAAGGTGGCGTTGGCGCGTGTCCGCAGCGCACATTTCGCTGACGCCCTGATCCGCATCGAGAACCACAAAGTGGCTGCTTTCCGCGCATACGCGCGCGGAAACCGCTCCCAGACCTCACTGGTCCGCGAAATGCGGCAGCTGATGTCGCTGCGCAACACGCTGGTCACCGGGCAACCGCTGACATGCAGCCGCCGGGAGCTTCAGACGGAACTGGATTCGCTTGCTCGCAGCTACATACTGCCGCAGTTGCGGGCGGCTGACGCCAAAGCGCACAGCTGGCAGGCCAGCCCCACGCTGCTGGCCTCGGTTCACTACGCACGGCACCACCGCTGACGCGTTGCTACCCGCGGGGGTGATGTCGCGCGTGCAGCTTCTGCAGGTGTTCGCGCGCCACCAGGGTGTAGATCTGGGTCGTGCTCAGCGAACTGTGGCCCAACAGCATCTGCAGCGCGCGCAGGTCCGCGCCGCGGTTCAGCAGGTGGGTGGCGAAGCTGTGGCGCAGGCCGTGCGGGCTGATCCGGGCGGGGTCGATCCCGGCCAGTACCGCGTACTTCTTCACCAGGGCCCAGAACTGCTGGCGGCTCAGCGGGTGCAGGGACGGCTCCAGAAACAGGGGCACCGCGCCATCGCGACTGGCCGGTACCGCGCGCTTGCCGGCCAGTTGTGGTCGTGCCTCGGCGAGGTAGCGCTCCAGCCAGTGCTGGGATTCCTCGCCCAGTGGCACCAGCCGCTCCTTGCTGCCCTTGCCGGTCACCCGCAGCACGCCCTGGCGCAGGTTGACCGCGTTGGCCGGCAGCTCCACCAGTTCGCTCACACGCAGGCCGGCGGCGTACATCAGTTCAAGCATCGCGCGGTCGCGCAGGCCCAGCGGCTGGTCCACGTCCGGCGCGGCCAGCAGCGCGTCAATCTGGCTTTCGGCCAACGCCTTGGGCAGCAGGCGGGGCAGGTGCGGCGGGTCAATCAGCGCACTGGGATCTTCGCTGCGCTGGCCGCGACGTACCGCGTCCGCAAAGAATGCGCGCAGTGCGGACAGCAGGCGGGCGTTGCTGCGCGCCGACCAGCCGTGGCGGGCACGCCATTCCAGGTAATCGAACAACCCCTTGCGGTCGATGCCGGCCAGGCCCTGCCCAACCCCGTCGCGCCAGCGTGCCAGGCCTTCCAGGTCGCGCCGGTAGCTGTCCAGGCTGGCCCGGGCCAGGCCCTGTTCGGCCCACACCGCATCCAGGAAACGCTGGATCAGGGCGTTGTCGTCGTCGCGCAGGTCGGGAAGCTGCTGGACCCGCTGGCGGCGCTGCGCGGGCGTGGAAGTGTCAGGCATGCGTACAGCATACGGCGGCGCGCCCGGGTATGCTCGGCGCATGGTCACCTCGCCCGCCGACGCTACCGCCGCCGACCGCCCTGCTTCGCTGCTGCTGTGGCGGCTGCTGGCGCTGCTGTACGACTTCTTTCCGGCGCTGGCGTTGTGGATGCTGCTCGGCGCGCTGTTTACCGCCGGATATGCGGTGGGCCACGCCGCGCGCGAGAACATCGCGCCGTTCAGCGCGCTGCAGTGGGTGCTGTGGGTGTGCTGCTGGGCAGTGACCGGGCTGTACGCCACGCTCAGCTGGCGACGTGGCGGGCAGACGCTGGGCATGCGCCCGTGGCGGTTGCAGGTGGTGGGTGCCGAGGGTGCCGCGCCGCGGCTGGGGCAGCTGTGGCTGCGCTACGCGGTGGGCACGCTGTCGGTGCTGCTGGGCGGGCTGGGGTTGTGGTGGGCGCTCGTGGACCGGCAGCGCTTGACCTGGCACGACCGCGCCAGCGGGACGCGGGTGATCCGGTTGCCGAAACGTTGATGAGGGGACGCGCCATGCGCGTCCACCCTCAACGCCCGATCATCCGGATTTGCGCCGGAACAGCAGCATCGACACCCCGAGCATCACAATCGGCGGCAGCGCATACGCAATGCGGTAATCGAACTTGAGCGCACCGGCCATGCGGCCGAAGAACAGCTGCAGCAGCCAGAAGCCCAGCGCGAACAGGATGCCCAGGAACAGGCGCTTGCCCATGCCGCCGCTGCGCAGCGAACCGAAGGCGAACGGCACCGCGGCCAGACACAGCGCCAGCACGTTCAGCGGGTAGAACCAGCGGCTCCAGTAGATGTCTTCGTAGTCGCGCGCGTCCAGCCCATTGCGCTTGCGGTACTCGATGCTGGTGCGCAGGTCGGATGCGCTGAGGTTGCGCGGCTTGGACAGGCCGCTGGCCAGCGCGGCCGCGTCCAGCTGCGAATCCCACGGCTCGGATGCCTTGGTCTCACGCGTGGCCGAACGCTCGCCGAAGGTGTCGCGACGCACATCCTTGAGCACCCAGCCGTTGGCGTCGTGCTCGGCCGACCCGGCCCGGGTGAACGACGCAATGTTGCCGTCGTCGCCGATGGTGTACATGCGCACGTCGCGTAGAACCAGGCGGGTGCCAGTGCCTGGCAGCAGCTGCTCGTCGCCGCTGATGGCGTTGAGGAAGGTATTCCCCTCGCGCGCCCACACACCGGAATAGCGCGACTGCGCCACGCTGTTGCCCCCCTTGGCGCTGGCCCGAACCGCGTCGGCGCGGCTCTGCCCCCACGGGCCCAGCGTTTCACCGCTGAGCACCATCACCGCGGTCAACAGCGACAGCGCGATCGCCACCGACACGCTCAGGCGGCGGCGCGACAGGCCCAGCGCGCGCAGTGCGGTCAGCTCGGAGGTGGCGGCCAGCTGGCCCAGCCCCATCAGCGAACCAATCACCGCCGCCGTCGGGAAGAAGGTGTAGGCACGCCGCGGCACGGTGTACAGCACCCAGGCCGCCGCATGGCCCAGGGTGTAATTGCCCTTGCCGACGTCCTTGAACTCGCCGGAGAAGGCCATCACCACGTCCAGGCCGACCAGCACGGCCCAGGTCAGCAGCACCGTGCCGAACACGGCGCGGCCCAGGTACAGATCAAACCGCATCGGGCGGAACTTCATGCGGTCCTCCGTGGGCGCGACAGCTTGCCGTCGCGGAAGTACATCCAAAGGGCCAGGCCCAGCAGGGGCAGGCTCAACCACCACAGGCCGAGGCTGCCCGGCACTTTGCCATCGGCGATCCAGCCGGTACCGATGAACATCAGGTTCATGCCCACAAGGTAGGCCAGGAAGGCCAGCATCATGCGACCGTAGCGCTGCTGTCGCGGTGAACTTCGCGCCAGTGGCAGGGTCATCAGGGCGAAGGCCAGGGCGATCAGCGGCGGGGTAATCCGCGAGTGCAGCTGGGCCTGGGCCTCGGGGCGCTCATCACCCAACAGCTGGGTGGTGGGCAACAGTTCGGGGTCATCCTGGTCGCGGGTGACGGCCCCGTCCGGCAGGGCGACGTCATTGCGGGCGAAGGTCATCAGCTTGTAGTCCAGGCCGGCGTCCAGCGGGCCTTCGATCTGGTGGCCGTCCTCCAGCTCCAGGTAGCGCTGGCGGTCGCCTTCGAAGAACATGCGGCCGCGCTCGGCCGACATCACCTCGATCCGCCCCTCGCCTTCACGCTCGCGCTGCAGGAACACCCGGCCCAGGCGGGTCCCGTCCGGAGACACCGAACTCAGATAGACCACGCCGCCGTTGGGCAGGGGGGTGAACCGCCCCGCTTCCAGCCCGGCCATCACCAGGCTGCGGTTGGCGTCCTCGATCATCTTCTCGCCGGTGCGGTCGGCCCACGGCCCCAGCCACAGCGAGCACAGGCCGATCACCCCCACCACCGGCAGCACGATCATCAGCACCGGCCGCAGCAGCCGCCGGGGGCCGACGCCGATGGCGGTCAGCACCGCCATTTCCGAGTCGCGGTACAGGCGCGCGGTGGCCAGCAGCAGGCCCAGCATCAGCGCCAGCGGCAGGATCAGCGGCATGTACACGATGAACTGCAGGCCCAGCTGGGAGAACAGCAGCCGGGCCGGCAGGCGGCCGTCAGCGATGTTGCCCAGGATGTCCACCAGCACGCCCCCCACGCTGACCACCAGCAGGACAATCAGGGTGGCCAGGAAACTCTGGACGAAATCACGCAGGAGGTAGCGATCGAGCTTCGACATGGGGCGGTGGTTTAAACTCTCGGATTCGTTCGCGGTGCTGCCCAGTCTACCGACCCGGCGTAAACAGCTCGCGATTGTACGGATTTGCCAACGGAATCTGATCAATGGCCCTGGAATTCACCCTGAACCACGCTGCCCCGGCTGCCGCCGAGGTCGACTGCGTCATCGTCGGCGTCTTTGCCGACAAGTCCCTGAGCCCCGCCGCTCAAGCCCTGGATGCCGCCAGCGGCGGCCGTCTGACCACCCTGGTCAACCGCGGCGATGTCGCCGGCAAGACCGGTGCCACCACCCTGCTGCATGACGTGGCCGGCGTGAAAGCCCCCCGCGTGCTGGTCATCGGCCTGGGCGAACCGGCCAAGTTCGGCGTGCCGCAGTACCTGAAGGCAGTCGGCGACGCCAGCCGCGCCCTGAAGAGTGGCGTGAACGGCCATGCGCTGTTCACCCTCTCGGAAATTACGGTCACCGGTCGCGACGCCGCCTGGAACATCCGCCAGGCAGTGATCACCGCCGACCACGCGGCCTACCGCTATACCGCCACCCTGGGCACCCGGAAGCCGGAAGCCCCGGGCCTGGCCACCCTGGCCATTGCCGGCACCGACGCCCAGGCGCTGGCCCAGGGCCAGGCCATTGCCGCCGGCGTGCAGTACGCCCGCGAACTGGGCAACCTGCCGCCGAACCTGTGCACCCCGGCCTACCTGGCCGAGTCCTCGGTGGCCTTCGCCCAGAAGCATGCGGGGGCCGAAGCCGAGATCCTTGACGAAGCCGGCATGGAAGCGCTGGGCATGGGCTCGCTGCTGGCCGTGGCCCGTGGCTCGGCCAACCGCCCGCGCCTGGTGGTGCTGAAGTGGAGCAACGGCGGCGACGCCAAGCCCTACGTGCTGGTCGGCAAGGGCATCACCTTCGACACCGGTGGCGTGAACCTGAAGACCCAGGGCGGCATCGAGGAAATGAAGTACGACATGTGTGGCGCGGCCAACGTGATCGGCACCTTCGTCGCCGCGGTCACCGCCCAGCTGCCGCTGAACCTGGTGGTGGTGGTGCCGGCGGTGGAAAACGCCATCGACGGCAACGCCTACCGCCCGTCCGACGTGATCACCTCGATGTCGGGCAAGACCATTGAAGTGGGCAACACCGACGCCGAAGGCCGCCTGATCCTGTGCGACGCGCTGACCTACGCGCAGCGCTTCGAGCCGCAGGCACTGGTGGACGTGGCCACCCTGACCGGGGCCTGCATGGTCGCACTGGGCCACCAGACCGCCGGCCTGATGTCCAAGCACGACGACCTGGCCAACGAACTGCT
Organism: Stenotrophomonas maltophilia; assembly: GCA_002387845.1. GTDB lineage: Bacteria > Pseudomonadota > Gammaproteobacteria > Xanthomonadales > Xanthomonadaceae > Stenotrophomonas > Stenotrophomonas maltophilia_AG. The sequence continues at coordinate 25,767 of DGLB01000060.1, forward strand.
GGCCGCCGGCGAACACGTGTTCGACCGCGCCTGGCGCCTGCCGCTGTGGGACGAGTACCAGCCGATGCTGGATTCCAGTTTCGCCGACGTCTACAACATCGGCGGCCGCTGGGCCGGTGCGATCACCGCCGGCTGCTTCCTGTCGCGCTTCACCGAAGGCCAGCGCTGGGCACACCTGGACATCGCCGGCGTGGCCAGCGATGAAGGCAAGCGCGGCATGGCCACCGGCCGTCCGGTCGGCCTGCTGAGCCAGTGGCTGCTGGACCAGGCCGCCCGCTGACATGTCGCGGGCCGACTTCTATCTGATCGCCAAGCCGCGGTTCCTCACCGAACCGCTGCGCCTGGTCTGCGAGCTGGCCCGCAAGGCCAATGACGCCCAGTTGCCCACCCTGGTGCTGGCCCGTGACCAGGCCCAGGCCGAGGCGCTGGACGAACTGCTGTGGTCGTTCGACGACGACGCCTACATTCCGCACCAGATCGCCGGTGAGGACATGGACGAGGAAGAGGCCCTGGTGCTGATTGCCGTGCCCGGCGGCGAAGCCCCGGCGCGGCCACTGGTGATCAACCTGCGCGACGATCCCTATCTGGGGGCCTGCGACCGCGTGCTGGAAGTGGTCCCGGCCGACCCCGAAGCGCGTGAACCGCTGCGCGAGCGCTGGCGCCAGTACAAGGCGCTGGGCTTTGACCTGAACAAGTACGACATGTAACTGACGGCAGCGCCCCTTGATGGGGCGCTTCGCTGCCCTGATTCTTATCCGATTGCCTTTCCCGGTTGCCCCGCATGACCCAACTCGCCTCCAGCTACGATCCCAAAACCTTCGAAACGGCGCTGTACGACGCCTGGGAGAAGGCCGGCCATTTCAAGCCGTCCGGCCAGGGCGAGCCGTACACCATCCTGCTGCCGCCGCCGAACGTTACCGGCACGCTGCACATGGGCCATGCCTTCCAGCAGACCCTGATGGACGCGCTGGTGCGCTACCACCGCATGCGCGGCTACGACACGCTGTGGCAGGTGGGCACCGACCATGCCGGCATCGCCACCGAAATGGTGGTCAGCCGCAACCTGGCGCTGGAAGGCAACGGCGAAACCCGTGATTCGCTGGGCCGCGACGGCTTCATCAGCAAGGTGTGGGAATGGAAGGCGCAGTCGGGCGACATCATTGAACGCCAGATGCGTCGCCTGGGTACCTCGGCCGACTGGTCGCGCAGCACCTTCACCATGGACCCGCAACCGTCCGAAGCGGTGGTCGAAGCCTTCGTTCGCTGGCATGAGCAGGGCCTGATCTACCGGGGCCAGCGCCTGGTCAACTGGGATCCGGTGCTGAAGACCGCCATTTCCGACCTGGAGGTGGAAGCCTCCGAAGAAGATGGCTTCCTGTGGTCGATCGCCTACACCCTCGACGAGGGTCTGAGCTACGAACACGTCGAGCGTGATGCCGACGGCGTGGAAACGCTGCGCGAAACCCGCGATTACCTCGTGGTCGCCACCACCCGTCCGGAAACGCTGCTTGGCGACACCGCGGTGATGGTGCACCCGGAAGACGAACGCTACGCGCACCTGATCGGCAAGCAGGTGGTGCTGCCGCTGACCGGCCGCCGCGTGCCGGTGATCGCCGACGACTATGTCGACCGTGCGTTCGGTACCGGCGTGGTCAAGGTCACTCCGGCGCACGACTTCAACGACTACCAGGTCGGCGTGCGCCACAACCTGCCGATGATCAACCTGTTCACCCCGACCGCCTCGGTGAACGAGAACGCGCCTGCGCGCTTCCAGGGGCTGGACCGCTACGACGCGCGCAAGGCCGTGCTGGCCGAACTGGAAGACCTGGGCATCCTGGTGGAAACCAAGGCGCACAAGCTGCAGGTGCCGCGCGGCGACCGTACCGGCCAGGTGATCGAGCCGTACCTCACCGACCAGTGGTTCGTGAAGATGGACGAGCTCGGCCGTCGTGGCCTGGAGCTGGTGGAGAGCGGCGCGATCGGCTTCGTGCCGCCGAACTGGATCAATACCTATCGCCACTGGATGACCAACATCCAGGACTGGTGCATCAGCCGCCAGCTGTGGTGGGGCCACCGCATTCCGGCGTGGTTCGACGTCGCCACCGGCATCTGCTATGTCGGTCGCAGCGAAGCCGAAGTGCGCGAGAAGAACGGATTGGGCAGCGACGTGCTGCTGACCCAGGAAAGCGACGTGCTGGAAACCTGGTTCTCGTCGCAGCTGTGGCCGTTCTCGACGCTGGGCTGGCCGAACCCGCAGGCCATGGCCGAGCGCGGCTTCGACCGCTACCTGCCGTCGTCGGTGCTGATCACCGGCTTCGACATCATCTTCTTCTGGGTGGCGCGCATGATCATGGCCACCGACAACCTGACCGGGAAGATCCCGTTCAAGGACGTGTACTTCACCGGCCTGATCCGCGACGGCGAAGGCCAGAAGATGTCCAAGTCCAAGGGCAACGTGCTTGATCCGCTGGACATCATCGACGGCATCAGCATCGACGACCTGGTCGCCAAGCGCACCGGCGGGCTGATGCAGCCCAAGACCGCCGAGAAGATCGAGCGCAAGACCCGCAAGGAGTTCCCCGACGGCATCGCCGCGCACGGGGCCGACGCGCTGCGTTTCACCATCGCCGCACTGGCCACCCACGGGCGCGACATCAAGTTCGACATGAACCGTGCGGAAGGCTACAAGAACTTCTGCAACAAGCTGTGGAACGCCAGCCGTTTCGCACTGATGAACACCGAAGGGGCCCAGTTCAGCGGCGCGCCGACCCCGCGCACCGATGCCGAGCGCTGGATCCTGGCACGCCTGGCCGCCACCACCGCCGAAGCACAGGGGCATTTCGCCGCGTACCGCTTCGATCTGCTGGCGCAGTGCCTGTACGAGTTCGTGTGGAATGCGTTCTGCGACTGGTTCCTGGAACTGAGCAAGCCGGCCTTGAACGGCAGCGATGCCGCCGATGCCGAAAGCACCCGCCACACCCTGCTGTACGTGCTGGAAGCGTTGCTGCGCCTGCTGCACCCGCTGACCCCGTTCATCACCGAGCAGCTGTGGCAGCAGCTGGCTCCGCGCCTGGGCCTGGGCGAGGCCACGCTGTCGCTGCGCCCCTACCCCACGGCCGCGGAATTTGAAGGTGATTTCACCCAGGCCGAGGCCGACGTGGAATGGCTGAAGGCGGTGATCAGCGCGGTGCGTCGCGTGCGCAGCGAGTTGAACGTGGCCCCGTCCAAGCTGGTGCCGCTGCGCCTGCAGGCCGGTGTGGCGCAGGATCGTGCGCGGATCGAACGCTTCAGCGCGTCGATGGCGTTCCTGTTGAAGCTGGACAGCATCCAGTGGCTGGAGGACGGCGCAACCACGCCGCCGGCCGCTGCCGCCATTGTCGGTGAGCTGAAGCTGCTGGTGCCGCTGGAAGGCCTGGTCGATCTGGACGCCGAACGCGCGCGCCTGGACAAGGAAATCGCGCGCGTGCAGGGTGAGTACGAGAAGAGCGAGACCAAGCTGGCCAAGTTCACCGACAAGGTGCCGGCCGCCGTGGTCGAGCAGGAGCGCGTGCGCCTGGCCGACTGGACCACCCAGCTGGCCGGTCTGCGCGAGCAGCGCGCGAAGCTGTAATTCGCGCGTTGGTGCGTCCCGCGGGACACGCCATTACAGCGGCGGCATCGTCTCGATGTCGTCGCTTACCAGCTCCATCGCCATCACCAGCGCGTCCTCGCGCCCGCCGTGTGCGGGGTAGTAGCGCGGGCGGCGGCCGATCTCGTTGAAGCCTTCGCTGTGGTACAGCGCCAGCGCCGGCGCGTTGGACGGGCGCACTTCCAGAAACACGCGGTGCGCGGCATGGTCGCGCGCCAGCTGCACCAGCGCGCGGAACAGGAACCGTCCCAGCCCGCGTGACTGCAGCTGCGGGTCGACGCAGACGTTGAGGATGTGGCCTTCATCGGCTGCCACGCTGAGCACGCCATAGCCCACCAGGTCGCCCTCATCTTCCAGTGCCAGCGACGGATACCCCGCACGCAGGCAGTCGACGAAGATGCCGCGCGTCCACGGGAACGGATAACCGCGCTCCTCGATGTCCATCACCGCGTCCAGGTCGTCCTCGCGCAGCGCGCGCAGTGACGGTGGACGCGGTGAACTGACCGCACTCATGAACGCGCCCGCTTGCGCAGGGCACGCAGCTGCGGCCACAGCGCGCGTTTGGCGGCGGCACTGCGGCGCAGTTCGTCCAGGTTCCAGCTGGCCATCAAGGCCTGCGTTTCCGGGTCGTTGGGGTTGCACCCTGACGCGCGCAGCAGCGCGATCTGCAGGCGATCGGGCAGGCGCACGGCCGCGCGGCGGGGGCCGGCACGCGGTGCGGCGGGCTCGGCATCGGCCGACGGCGGCACCGCCCTTGTAGAGCCGGGCTCTGCCCGGCTGGCCGTTCGATCGGACGGTGACGCAAGCCCCGTAGAGCCGGGCTCTGCCCGGCTGGCCGTTCGATCGGACGGTGACGCAAGCCGGGCAGAGCCCGGCTCTACGTGATCGCGCGTCCCAGGGTCACGGGCTGCCCGGGCATCCGCCGGCACCGCCGTCAATTCAATCGCCGGTTCCGGCGCAGCCGCCTCCACACTGCCATCCACGAACACCGTGTAGCCCATGGCCTGCAGCCAGGACTGCTGGGCCGGGGTCCACAACGGCGGCGTGGCCGGCGTGCTCACGCGCCTGGCCCGGCCGTCTTGCGGGTACGCTGCCACAGCCACATCGCCGGCCCGGACAGGGCATACACGATGCCCACCGCGAACAGCACGCGCGGCAGGTCGATGACCATGATGGCAATCACGATCGGCAGCACCGCCAGCGCCACGAACGGCACCCGGTCGGCGCGCGGCCCTTTCTCACCGCTGCCTTTGAAGCTCCAGAACCGGATCCGGCTGACCATCAGCAAGGCCGCCACCAGGGTCACGCCCAGCGCCACGTAGCGCAGTTCGTTGCCGTCCCAGCCCAGGTTGCCGTCAGCAAAGGCCCAGACAAAGGACATCATCAGCCCGGCGGCCGCCGGGCTGGCCAGGCCGATGAACCAGCGCTTGTCGACCACCGTGACCTGGGTGTTGAAACGGGCCAGCCGCAGCGCCGCGCAGGCGGCGTACAGGAACGCCACCGCCCAGCCCACCCGGCCCAGCACCGGGTCGTCGAATTTCAGCCACGACAGCGACCAGTGGTACATCACCAGCGCCGGGGCCATGCCGAAGCTGACCAGGTCGGCCAGCGAGTCGTACTGCACGCCGAATTCGCTGCTGGTGCCGGTCAGGCGCGCCACGCGGCCATCCAGGCCGTCCATGATCGCGGCCACGAACACCGCGATGGCGGCATTGACGAAATCGCCATTGGCCGCGGCGATGATCGCGTAGAACCCGGCAAACAGGCCGGCGGTGGTGAACAGGTTGGGCAGCAGGTAGATGCTGCGCGAGCGCGGCGGGGGTTTCATCTGATCCATGCCGGCCAGTTTAGTGGCTGCCGCCGGGTTTGGGGCGTTTGCCGGACGACCGCTGCCACCCCTGCCCGCCCCGCCTGTCGCCACCGCGCTTGCCAGCCCCGGCCTGGAATGCTGCAATCGCGGCCCTGACCCTGAGTAACTGGAGTTGCCATGCGTGTCCTGCCCCTGTTGTGCTGCCTGCTGCTTGCCAGCGCCTCGGCCAGCGCCCAGAACGTGTACAAGTGGAAGGACGCCAACGGCGTGACCCAGTACTCGGAAAAGCCGCCGGCCAACCAGAAGGCCGAACAGCGCCGGATCACCACCCGCGACCCGGTCAACACCGGCACGCCCAAGGCCGACGCCGCGGCCGAATCGGCCGACTGCACCCAGAGCCGCAAGAACCTGGCCCTGCTCAATGGCCAGGGCGAGGTCATGTACGACACCAACGGCGACGGCAAGCCGGACACCCCGCTCAGCGCTGAACAGCGCAAGGCCCAGAAGAGCATGGCCGAGTCCGGCATCCAGGCGTACTGCCCGCCCGCGGCGTAAGGTTCCACGGCAGCTGGGCCGTTGGCCGCCTGCCCGCCGGGCTGGCAGAATATCGGTTTCCGCCGTTCAGCGAAGCCGACGATGCGCCTCTCCCAGTTCCACCTGCACACCACCAAGGAAACCCCCAGCGACGCGGAGCTGACCAGCCACCGCCTGATGCTGCGCGCGGGCATGATCCGCAAGCTGGCCTCGGGGCTGTACACCTGGTCGCCGCTGGGCCTGCGCGTGCTGCGCAAGGTCGAACGCATCGTGCGCGAGGAAATGGAGCGCGCCGGTGCCGTGGAATTCCAGGTGCCGACCATCCAGCCCAAGGAACTGTGGGAAGCCACCGGGCGCTGGGAAAAGTTCGGCCCGCAGTTGCTGAAAATCAAGGACCGCAAGGAGCAGGTGTTCTGCTACAGCCCCACCGCTGAAGAGGCCGCGGCCGACTTCGCGCGCCAGGAGCTGTCCAGCTACAAGCAGCTGCCGGTCAACTTCTTCCAGATTCAAACCAAGTTCCGCGACGAGATCCGTCCGCGCTTCGGTGTGATGCGTGCGCGCGAGTTCCTGATGAAGGACGCTTACTCGTTCCACCTGGACGATGAAAGCCTGGTAGCGGAATACGAGAACATGAAGCGCGCCTATGCGCGCGTGTTCACCCGCCTGGGCCTGGACTTCCGCATGGTGCAGGCCGATTCCGGCGCGATCGGCGGCGATGCCTCGCAGGAATTCCACGTGATCGCCGATTCCGGCGAAGACGCGCTGGTGTTCTCCACCGGCTCCGACTATGCCGCGAACATGGAAGCGGCCGTGGCGGCCGAGCCGGCGGCACGCGCTGCCGCCAGCGAAGCCCTGCGCAAGGTGGAAACCCCCACCCAGAAAACCTGCGAAGCCGTCGCCGAGCTGTTGGGCCTGGCCCTGGCGCGCACGGTGAAGTCGGTGGCGATCATGAGCGAGGCCGGCTTCGTGCTGGCGCTGGTTCGTGGCGACCATGAGGTCAATGAAATCAAGCTGGCGAAGGTGGACGGCCTGCAGGGCTACCGCATGGCCGGCGAAGCCGAGATCCAGGCCCACCTGGGCAGCGAGCCCGGCTTCCTGGGGCCGCTCAATCCGGCCCAGCCGATCCGCATCATTGCCGACCGCGAGGTCGCCGCGCTGGCCGACTTCGTGGTGGGTGCCAATGAAGCGGGCTTCCACCTTGCCGGCGTCAACTGGGGCCGCGATCTGCCGGAACCGGAAGTGGTCGACATCCGTAACGTCAAGGAAGGCGACCGCGCGGCCGACGGCGGTGAGCTGAAGATCGCACGCGGCATCGAAGTGGGCCACGTGTTCCAGCTCGGCCGTCAGTATGCCCAGGCGTTGAATGCCACCGTGCTGGACGAAAACGGCAAGGCCGCAGTGATGGCGATGGGCTGCTACGGCATTGGTATTTCCCGCATCGTGGCTGCCGCCATCGAACAGAACCACGACGACGCCGGCATCGTCTGGCCCGACGCGATGGCTCCGTGGCAGGTGGTGGTGTGTGTCATCAATCCGAAACAGGACGAAAGCGTCAGTGCCGCCGCCGCTGAACTGCTGGCCGAACTGCAGGCCGCCGGATTGGATGCCGCACTGGACGACCGCGGCCTGCGCCCGGGCGCGATGTTTGCCGACATGGAACTGATCGGCATTCCGCACCGGGTGGTGGTGTCCGAACGCGGCCTGGCCGCCGGCACGTTCGAGTACCGCGCCCGCTCGGCCAGCGAGGCCGAAAGCCTCGACCGGGGCGCGCTGCTGGCAAAACTGTCGAAGTGATCACAAAGCCGGGGCACCACCCCGGCTTTTTTCATTATCCCGCCAGAATGGGTAATACCCCTTACTGTGCACGATTCAAATGAGAATGTATCCTCAGGACTCGCCACGGACCGGCGGCCCCCGTCCTTCGTTTGAATTCCGGAGTAGTAGTTGATGAGTATTGACCTGAGTGGGTTGTCCGCAAAAGAGCTGGGCACCCTGATCAAGAATGCAAAGAAACGCCAGACTGTTGTTGCCAAGCGTCCCGCCATCACCAAGGTACGCGCGCAGTTGAACAAACTGCTCAAGAGCAGCGGCTACACCGTTGAAGAAGTGTTCGGCACTGAAGCACCGGCCCGCGGCCGCGTCGCAAAAGCCGCCAAAGCCCCCGCAAAAAAGGCCGTGCGCAAGCTCGGCAAGGTGGCCCCGAAGTACCGTAATCCGGCCAATCCGAAGGAAACCTGGACCGGTCGTGGCAAGCAGCCGCGCTGGCTGGCTGCCCACACCACCAAGGGCAAGAAGCTGGAAGACTTCCTGATCAAGAAGTAAGCGTGATCAAGGAAACACCTGTGTAAGAACGCCGGCTGGAAAGCCGGCGTTTTTGTTTGCGTCGTGACCCGCCATGCGCGTCAAACGCAAAATTACAGAAACTCACAGATTCTTGCGCGCGGGTATCAGCAGGTTTCCGAACAACAACCCCGCCACCAGCGCCATCACGACATTCAACACCGTCATCAATACCAACTGCCCGGCACTGACGTCCTGCTGCTGCACCAGGGTCAGCACCCCACGCAGACTGGTACTGCCGGGCACCAGCATGATGATGCCCGGCAGGCGGATGATCGCCCCGGGCCGCTGCACCAGCCGGCCGAACAGATTGCCCGCACCGGTCATCACCATGGCGGACAGGAAAATGCCGGCCGGCAGTCCCCACGCCTGCCCGGCGAATTTTGAAATGGCATAGCCGGCAATCGAGGCCGCAATCACCCACGGATAATCGCGGCGGTTGGCCTTGAACAGCATCGCGAACGCAAAGGCCGCCAGCAGCAGCGCCGCCCATTCCACCCAATCGGACTGTGGGCGCGACGCACGCACCAGCGGGTCCAGCCCGATGATCCCCGACAATGTCACCGCGATCACCGCGCCCACCGTCAGCTTCAGAATGGTGGTCACCGCACCGGCAAACCGCGCCGTGCCCGATACCCAGTGCTGGCTGGCCAGCTCGTTGACCGCATTGGTCAGCGACATGCCCGGCAGCATCACCACCAGCGAGGCGATGATGACGGTATTGAGGTTGAGCGGACCAATGAAGGACGCCACCAGCGCCGCCACCGTGCCCGCCAGCAGCGCCGCCAGCGCTTCGCTGGCCTCGCGCGTGGCCGGGCGTCTGTCGGTGAGCAGCGACATCAGCCCGATCAACAGGCCGATCACCCCGGCCGTGGCGATGTCCAGCCACGGCAGTTTCCACAAGCCCGCAACGCCTGCCGCGCCCAGGCTGTAGGACAGCATCATGCGGATCTTGCCGGCGCGGCCGGGATCCTTGTCCAACTGGCGCAGCGCGGTGTGCCCCTGGGCAATGCTCATGGTGCCGTTGGCCACCGAATCGGCGATGCGGTCGGCGATGCTGAGCTTGTGCAGATCATTCTCGCCCGGTGCCAGGCGGATCACCCGGGTGATGTCCGACGAACCAATCGCCTTGGTCGGGTCGCTGAAGCTGAGGATCAAGCCGGTCGGGTTCGACCACGGCTCGCAGTCCAGGTCCAGCTGCTGCGACAGCGCCACCACCGCCGCTTCCAGGCGCTGTGCGGTGGTGCCATAGCTGTGCAGGCGCCCGGCAATTTCGGAAACGAAGGCCACCCGCTGTGCGTAGGTGGCGGGTGGGGTGGCAATGGCGGGTGCGTCGGCAGACATGCGCCGTAGTATTACCCGAAGCGGAGCCCGGCTGAACCATGCCGTCATGCCTTGCACACACTTGGCCTGCACGCAGACAGGTTATGCTGGATGCAGGACGCCCCGATGACGCCAAACCAACCTCCCCGACTCGAACAGGATCCACAGGACCCCGGGCTTATCCGGCTGTCCGGCCAGTGGACATTGCGCACCGCGCTGGACGCGGCCGAAGCGCTGCGTGGCGTGCCCGAACAGGTGACCGGCATTGACGCCAACGGCATCACCCAGCTCGACTCGGCGGGCGTGCTGCAGGTGCTGCGCGTGGCCCACCGCGCCAACCTGGGCGAAGACGCCCTGCAGTTCCGCGCCGAGCACCAGGCACTGGTCTGCACCATCGAGGAAGTGGCCGACGACCGGCCCAAGCCCAAACGTGACTTCGGCGTGCTGGCCGCGCTGGAGCGCCTGGGCCGCAGCATGCACGGCGTGGGCCAGAACATCATCGCCCTGGCCAGCTTCCTCGGCGAAAACCTGGTCAAGGCCGGCCGCCTGCTGCGCCAGCCGCGCCGCCTGCGCCTGACCGCCACCGTGCACCACATGGAGCAGGTCGGGCTGGACGCGGTGCCGCTGGTGGCGCTGCTGTCCTACCTGGTGGGCGCGGTGATCGCGTTCCTGGGCTCGACCATCCTGCGCGACTTCGGCGCGGAGATCTACGTGGTGGAACTGGTCAGCATCGCCTTCCTGCGCGAGTTCGCCGTGTTGCTGACGGCCATCGTGCTGGCCGGCCGCACCGCCAGCGCGTTCACCGCGCAGATCGGCTCGATGAAGGCACGCGAGGAGATCGACGCGATCAAGACGCTGGGGCTGGATCCGGTGGATCTGCTGGTGCTGCCGCGGCTGATCGCGTTGATGATCACCCTGCCGCTGCTGACCTTCGTGGCGATGGTCGCCGGCCTGGCCGGCGGCGTCACCGTCGGTGCCTTCGATCTGGATATTCCCCCGCAGATGTACCTGGCCCGCCTGCACGACACCATCGAAGTGCGCCACATGCTGGTGGGCCTGGCCAAGGCCCCGGTGTTTGCCGCGGTGATCGGCCTGATCGGCTGCCTGGAAGGGCTGAAGGTGGAAGGCACCGCGCAGTCGGTGGGCGAGCGCACCACCTCCAGCGTGGTGCAGACCATCTCGCTGGTGATCATCATCGACGCGTTCGCCGCGTTGTGGTTCATGCACATGGATTGGTGATGAGTACTGACCCCGCCCTGATCGAAACCGACCACATTGACCGCCTGCAGGATTCCGACGGGCTGGCGATCCGCGTGCGCGGGCTGACCAACCGTTTCGGCAGCCAGACCGTGCATGACAACCTGGACCTGGACGTACGCCGCGGTGAGATCCTCGGCGTGGTCGGCGGTTCCGGTACCGGCAAGTCGGTGCTGATGCGCAGCATTCTCGGCCTGCGCCATCCCGACGCCGGGCAGATTGAAGTGCTGGGCGTGGATGCGCGCTCTGAGAAGCCGGACGATCGCCTTCACATCGAACGCAACACCGGCGTGCTGTTCCAGGACGGCGCGCTGTTCTCGTCGCTGACCGTGGGCGAGAACGTGCAGGTGCCGCTGAAGGAACACCACCGCGAGCTGCCCGAGCGCTGGCACTACGAGCTGGCGCTGCTGAAGGTGAAACTGGCCGGCCTGCCGGCCGATGCGATCAACAAGCTGCCCTCGCAGCTGTCCGGCGGCATGCGCAAGCGCGCCGGCCTGGCCCGCGCCCTGGCACTGGACCCGCCGCTGCTGTTCCTGGACGAGCCCACCGCCGGGCTGGATCCGATTGGCGCGGCCGCCTTCGACCGCCTGATCAAGACCCTGCAGGAAGCGCTGGGGCTGACCGTCATGTTGATCACGCATGACCTGGACACCCTCTACGCGATCTGCGACCGCGTGGCGGTTCTGGCCGACAAGCAGGTGATTGCCAATGCCCCGCTGCACGAGATTGAACAACTGGAGCACCCGTGGATCCAGGAGTACTTCCACGGCCCCCGTGCACGCGCTGCCCGCGCGGCCAAAGAGTGAGTAACCCATGGAAACCAAAGCCAACTACGTACTGATCGGCGCGTTCACCCTGATCGTGGGGCTGGCCCTGCTGGCCTTCGGGCTGTGGGCGGCCAAGTATTCCTCCGACCGCACCTGGACCGAGTACCGCGTGGTGTTCCGCGAGGCCGTAACCGGTCTTTCGGTGGGCAGCCCGGTGCAGTACAACGGCATCGCGGTCGGCTCGATCACCGAACTCAACCTGGTGCCGGATGACCCGCGCCAGGTGGTGGCGCGCATCCGCCTGAACTCCAACACCCCGATCAAGACCGACACCCGCGCCAAGCTGGCCATCACCAGCCTGACCGGTCCGTCGATCATCCAGCTCACCGGCGGCACCCCGCAGGCGCAGGCACTGACCGCGGTGAACAAGGACCCGGCCCCGATCATTCCGACCACGCCGTCGGCGCTGCAGAACATCACCGACGTGGCCAACCGCATCGTCGAGCGCATGGACCAGATATTGAGCGACCGAAACGTGGCCGCGATCAATTCGACCCTGGCCAACCTGGAAACGATCAGCGGTGGCCTGGCCGACCGCGACCAGGGCACCCAGGCGCTGCTGCTGAGCGCCCGTGACGCCGCGCGCAGTCTGGACCAGACCCTGAAGACCACCAACGGGACCATCCAGCGCCTGGACACCAACCTGGTACAGCAGCTGCCGCCGATCCTCGACAAGCTGGAAACCACGCTGACCAAGCTGGATTCGGCCGCCGGCAATGCCGATTCAATCCTGGGCGAGAACCGCGCGGCCATCAACAGCTTCGCCAATGACGGCCTGGGCCAGCTGGGCCCGACCCTGACCGAACTGCGTGGGCTTATCCGCGACCTGCGCCGGGTCAGCGACCGCCTGGACAACAACCCTGCCCGCTACCTGCTGGGCCGCGACGCGCCGAAGGAGTTTGAACCCAAATGAGCCACATCCCTCTTCTTCCCGCCCGCCCCTTCCGCCTGCTCACCCCGGTGGCGCTGATTTTCGCGCTGGGGGCCTGTTCGCTGCTGGGCGGCGGCGAACGCAGCAAGGTCACCATCTATTCGCCGGTGGTACGCATTGAACCCGATGCCGCGTGGCCGAAGGTCGACTGGCAGCTGATCCTGGTCAAGCCGACCGCCGCACGCGTGGTCGACAGCCCGCGCATCAACGTGCGCCCGGAGCCTTCCGAGCTGCAGGTGTACAAAGGCGTGAGCTGGGCACAGCCGGCCACGGACATGGTCGACGACGCACTGGTGCGCGGCTTCGAGGATTCCGGTCGGATTTCCGGCGTGGCACGGGCCACCACCGGCATTCGCGCCGATTACAAGCTGGCGCTGGACGTGCGGCGGTTTGAAGCCGATTACAACGGCCAGGCCACGCCGAATGCGCTGATCGAGCTCAACGCCAAGCTGATCCATGTGGTCGACCAGCGCGTGGTCGCGGATCGCACGTTCCGCCAGGAGCAGCCGGTAGGCAGCACCGACACCGCGCAGGTGGCGCAGGCGATGGAGCAGGCCTTGAAGGCCGTGACGCATGATGTGGTGGGTTGGACGCTGGTGACGGGGCAGGCGGATGCCCAGAAATCCCCGGTGGTGCCCCCGTTGCGGCGCTGACCGATCCGTTGTTCCCGATCGAAGCCACGTAGAGCCGGGCTTGCCCGGCTGCCGTTCGCACCACACCCAACGATCACGCCCCCCGATTGATCCACCGGAACGTCAAATTGATCCGTTCCCCCATCGCCCGCGCACTCTTCGGCAACGCATGCTGGTACAACCGCTGCGTCTGCCCCGCCATCACCAGCAGATCCCCATGCCCCAGGGTCACCTCCGCCTTGCGGTTGTGATCTTCCCGCCGCCGCAGCGCAAACCGCCGCCCTGCGCCCAAGCTCAATGACGCGATCACCGGCTCCGGCCCCAGCTCCGGCTCGTTGTCGCTGTGCCAGCCCATGCCGTCATCGCCGTCGCGGTACCGGTTGAGCAGCACGCTGTTGAAGCGCGCGCCACAGAACGTGGCCAGCTGCGCGCACAGCGGCAGCAGTGACGGATGCCACGGGTGCGGCACGAAGTCGGTGCCCGAATAGCGGTAGCGCGCCGTCGGGTCGCCCATCCAGCAGCTCAGCCGCGGCGAATCCACCTGGCGGCCGAACATGCGGATCTTGTGCACTTCCCACGGCACCTCCTCACGCAGCGTGCGCTGCAGGGCGTCGGCGGCGGGTGCCGCCATCCAGTGGCGGTGCCAATGCACGCGGGCGTCGGGAAGGTGGAGGTCCATGGGGGAACATTATCGCGTGGGGACGGGCCCTGCGTGTCCACGCAATGCATGCCAAACACGACGCGGCGCGATGACGCCGTTCTGCCTGAAAATTGTGCATCCGCACACGCGACGGGACGGCCGTCACATTCGCCGAACCGATTGGAACAGCAGGTGTTCCGCGATTCCTGAATTCATTCGCGACATCGCGCCGATCGCGTTCGGTCCAACTACGTCAGGTCCCGGAGGAAAACCAATTCCGCTATCGTTCGCCCGTCCTGCATGGTGGACACAAGGAGTCTGAAAACTCCACGAGTACCTGAAGTTGCACGGCCTGCGTCGGGAGGGTGACGGAATACAACACCCTCGCGGAAATACGTCGCACCGGTTGGTACTCGTACGGTTTTCAGCCTCCCGACATCCCTCGCCAGCCCGGCGAGGGAGTTTTCCGGAGACCTGCACCATGCGCTTCAACCGTTTCGACCCCTACAACCGCGCCCTCGCCACCAGCACGCTGCACTGGAACATCCCCCGCAGCCTGGTCGTTGGCGGTCTGCACTACGTTCAACACGGCACCACCGGCCTGATGGTTCCCTGGCTGGATATGCGCGGCATGTGGATGCAGCGGGCCCAGTTCGACGAAGGCCGCCGCATCTATCTGGGCGTCAATCCCGGCACGATCCTGCTCAGCACCGACAAGGACGCCGTACGCACCATGGCGCGGCTGCGCCGTTGGTGGTGAGCCGATGAACTTACGACAGCGGTAGCGCCCAGAAGCGCAACCGGGCGCTACTGCATTGCCGAGGCGTTTTGCCCTCCACACCCCCTCACACAATGTTCACGCAGTTCTTGCAGAAATCCATCTTGCGGGGGCGCATGCATCATGAAATTCGGGGTGGACGCCATGATCCAAGTGGAGAGCATCGAGAGTCTTTCGCCACCGACGTCCGTGGACGTCGCAATGAATCGCACCCGCGCTGACAGCTTGATCACCATTGAGACGGGTGACTTCATTCTTCATCAACTCAGCGGCCACATCGCTCAGGGAGAAACGGTCAGCCTGAAATCGGTGACGCTGCACGGCGCGGTTCGCATCACCGGAATCATCAATTCCCATCGACTCTATCGGCATCTGGTCGATCTGGTCCCTCGTATCAGAGAGCAGGTAGCGGGAATCAACAGTATCGATGTGAGCAGGGTCATTCGCCCGGGAGCCTGAGCCGAGCGACGCATGCATCGGCAGACGTCAACAGGGCCTCACCTGAGGTGAGGTGAGGCACCCTGCGTCTGCTTCCAACGGTCCAGCGTTACCAGCAATGCGTAGGTCAGCAGCAGGAACACCGGCAGCACCACGCGCTTGACGCTGGTGGCCAGGTGCCATTCCAGGTCATGCGGCGTACCCAGGTACACCGCATACAGCACGCCGGCATACACCAGGCCCGCCACTGCGCCCGCCAGCACCACCGGGTTCGCCCAGGTGCGCCGCCACAGCACCGCCAGCACCAGCAGCGGCACCAGCGCCCACTCACGGAACAGCTTCTTCAGAATCAGCGTGCTGTTGGACAGCTCCGGCAGGCGTGCCAGCAACTGCCCCTTCATGTCGCTCGAGGCCAGGTCATTGGTCAGCTGCGCACTGGCCACCGCCAACTTCCACGCCAGCAGCGGCAGCATGCCCACCACGAACGCGATCAACAGCGCCCATGGCACCCGCCGCTCGCGCAGCAGGACCGCAGCAGCGGTGGCCGCTGTGATCACCGCAGCCAGCACCATGCCTTCATTCTTGATCAGCGACAGCACCGCCGTGCTGAGCACGAACGGCAGCAACTCGCCCCAGGCGATGCGCTCCGTACGCTCCGTGCAGCGCGCCGCGCAAGCCAGCGCGGCGACCGCATACACCGCCAGCAACGCATCCATGTAGCCATCGGCCAGATAGCGGCCTCCAACCTGCAGCGTAACCACCGCAAACAACCCCGCCATCCACCAGGAACGCAGGCTGCGCGCGATCAGCAACAACGCCGGCAGCAGCAGCAAGGTGCCGGCCGCCTTGGGGAACAGCTCGTTCCAGTGCCCGACCAGCTGTGCTGAACTGGCGGACAGCAGCGGCACCAGTGCCGGGTAGTCGTTATGGCTGAAGCCTGCGTACCCATCCAACATGGCGTACAGCGAGCCATCCTCGAAAATGCGGCGAGCATGGAACAGCCAGATCGAGCGCGGGTCCCACTCATCCGTCGGGCTGCCCAGTGAAATCACCAGCAGCGCCAGCACGACGGCCACCATCCACGCGGCGCGCGGGTCGCGGACGGTGGACACCGCCCACACGACAGCCGCCAGCAGCGCGACGAACGCCAGCAAGGTGGGAAGGCCAACGCCGCCGAGCGCCGCCAGCACGTAGGCGGCCATCACACAGCACAACATGGCCACGGCAGGACGCCGCATCGCGTCAGGGGCAGTCAACGAGGACAACACGGTCGCTCCTTCCAAGTTCAGTGCAATCGGTGCGGTCCGGACCCGGTGCCTTCCACAGCATGCGGCCGCTCTGGGCTTCATGCAGGCGTGCGGGGTACAGCGCCTCCCAATGGCGCTGCTGCAGCAACGGGTCATCGCTCAATCCACCGCCCAGCGCCAGCGGCGCTTCAGACGGATGCGCCTGAAGCAACGCACGGGATTCGGCCACTTCCACGGGCACCGAGGCAGCGAAGCCCGCATCGGCCTTGAACGCCTGGGCAAGCAGCGGCCGCTCGAAATGCACATCCTTGGCGATGCCGCGCAGCGACACCGCAATACCAAGCGCGATCAACACCGCCACGCCTGTCGTCCCGACTCTGTTCACAGCAGCGTTCCGCCAACCCGAAGCGCGGCAGCTTAGCAGCCGCGCCCCGGCGGGTCACCCGGTGAAGGCGACCCCGGTTTTTTCCTTCAGCTCGGCCGTATCCACGCCCGGCGCGGCTTCCACCAGTACCAGGCCCTTGTCGGTGACGTCGAACACGGCCAGATCCGTGATGATGCGATCCACCACGCCCACGCCGGTCAGCGGCAGCGTGCATTCGGGCAGGATCTTGTGTTCGCCGTTCTTGGCGGTGTGCTCCATCAGCACCACCACGCGCTGCACGCCGGCCACCAGATCCATCGCGCCGCCCATACCCTTGACCATCTTGCCGGGCACCATCCAGTTGGCCAGGTCGCCCTTGTCGGTGACCTGCATCGCACCCAGTATGGCCAGGTTGACGTGGCCGCCGCGGATCATCGCGAAGCTGTCGTGGCTGCCAAAGTAGCTGGCCCCGGCGCGCGCGGTCACGGTCTGCTTGCCGGCGTTGATCAGGTCGGCGTCCACTTCGGCTTCGGTCGGGAACGGGCCGATACCGAGCAGGCCGTTTTCCGACTGCAGCCACACGTCCACGCCATCGGGAATATGGTTGGCCACCAGGGTCGGCAGGCCGATGCCCAGGTTCACGTAAGCACCGTCGGTAAGCTCACGGGCGGCGCGCTGCGCCATTTCATCGCGGGTCCATGCCATCTCAGTTGCCCTCCGCACGCACGGTGCGCTGTTCGATCCGCTTTTCCGGGGTGGGGTTGTGCACGATGCGGTGCACGTAGATGCCCGGCAGGTGCACCTGGTCCGGATCGATGCTGCCGACCGGCACCACCTCTTCCACCTCCACGACGCACAGCTTGCCGGCCATCGCACACGCCGGATTGAAGTTGCGCGCGGTTTTACGGAACACCAGGTTGCCGGCTTCGTCGGCCTTCCATGCCTTCACCAGCGCCACGTCGGCGCGCAGCGCGGTTTCCATCACGTAGTGCTTGCCGTCGAACTCGCGGGTTTCCTTGCCGTCGGCAACCACGGTGCCGTAGCCGGTGGCGGTGAAGAAGGCCGGAATGCCGGCCCCACCGGCGCGCAGGCGCTCGGCCAGGGTGCCCTGCGGATTGAACTCAAGCTCCAGCTCACCGGCCAGGAACTGACGTTCGAATTCCTTGTTCTCGCCCACATAGGACGAAATCATCTTCTTGATCTGGCGCGTTTCCAGCAACTGGCCGAGCCCGAAGCCATCCACGCCGGCATTGTTGGAAATCACCGTCAGGCCCTTCACCCCGGTGTCGCGCAAGGCCGCAATCAGCGCCTCGGGAATGCCGCACAGGCCGAAACCGCCAACCGCCAGGGTCTGGCCATCGGCCACCACGCCCTGCAGGGCCTCGGCAGCGCTGGCGTAGCGCTTGCTTTTGGACGTAGGTCGTTCCATTCCAATTACCTTGCTCGGGGATAATGCCCCATTCTAGCGATACCGGATGACGCGTCTGAGTGCGGCGCAACAAAGCAGGAGACCCCTCATGACCGCCACCTATACCCTGGACGACGTCCAGCGCTGGTTCGACCCGTGGACATTGGAGAAAAGCGCCAACTATCTGTTCGCGGTGCGGCAGCTGCGCCATGAAAACGACCAGATCACCGCGCTGGTGCAGGGCAGCGCACGTCGTCC
Source organism: Stenotrophomonas maltophilia (assembly GCA_002387845.1). Taxonomy (GTDB): domain Bacteria; phylum Pseudomonadota; class Gammaproteobacteria; order Xanthomonadales; family Xanthomonadaceae; genus Stenotrophomonas; species Stenotrophomonas maltophilia_AG. The sequence goes on from DGLB01000060.1 coordinate 44,182, forward strand.
TTACCACGTGTGGGCCGACCTGAAAGCCAGCACCCGCACCGCGCGCAGCCGACTGGTCGCTGAATGCAGCTGCCCGGTCGGCCAGAACTGCAAGCATCTGGCCGCGGTCATGGCACAGGGGCTGGACCTGGTGCAGGTGAGCCCCCCGCTGGAGCTGCCGGCCGCGCCGCTGACCCTGCAGCAGCCACCGCGCACGGAACTGCTGCAGGCGCTGTCGCGCTGGCATGCGCGTCACAGCGGCGCGAGCGGCCCGGCCACGCCCGCCAAGCCAACGCGCGGCATCTGCTACGACCTCTCCGCGTTCCAGCATCGCCTCGCCGTGCACGTGCAGCGCACCAAGCGGGCCGCGGATGGCACCGTCAAGCGCGAGAAGCTGCTCAGCCTGGCTCCCGACCTGTTCCTGGCTCCGGCCGGCTACCTCACCCAGGACGACATCGCCGTGTTGTCGCAGCTGTGGCTGCTGCAGCACCATCACGACAATCGTGACCGGATCGACATCGTGGCCCTGCTGCGGCAGATCGTCGCCACCGGCCGCGCCTTCATTGCCCACGCAGCTGCGCCGGTGCCGGCGCGCTGGGCGCAGACGCGAACGGGCACGCTGCACTGGAAGGCCAGCGAGTACAACGGTCGCCTGCGCGCAATGCCTTCGCTGCAGGTGGAAGGCGGTGGCGAGGGCAGCGTGCACGGCCGCTCGGCCTGCTACCTGGACATCAACACCGGCGAGGTGGGGGCACTGCAGCTGGCGATGGCAGCCGAAGATGCCGGTGCCTTTCTGGACCTGCCCGGGGTGTTTCCCGAAGAGACCGCGCTGGTCAGCCAGGCCCTGCAGCAGATCAACCCGGCCCTGCCCCACCCGGGCAACGACGATGCATTGCCGGTGCTGGATGCCGTGCCGGTGGTCCCGGTCCTGCGCCTGCACAGCGTGGAGCATCGCCCCATGTGGCTGCCCCAGCACGCCCCCTCCGAATGGCGCGATTTCGCCACCGCCACGTTCGTATACGGAACCAACAGCCGGCATCTGGATGACCCGTCGGTCTTCGTGCAGGACGATCTGGGCCAGCTGAGCCTGCTGGCCCGGGATGCGGCCGAGGAGCATCTGCGCGAGCGCGAACTGCAGTCGGCGGGCCTGTACCGCGACCCGCGACCGGTGGAGGTCCAGCCCGCCACGGGGCCGCAGTTCCTGCCACGCAGTGGCGACTGGGCGCAGTTCCTGCAGAACGAGGTGCCACAGCTGGAGGCGCTGGGCTGGCGGGTGGAACCGGATGACGCGTTCCGCCACCGGGTGACCGAGGTCGAAGCGATCACCCTGGATGTGCAGGCCGACCGCGACGTGCCCGGCTGGTTCGAGATCGGCCTGGACATCGAGGTGGACGGCCAGACCCTGGCGCTGGCTCCGCTGCTGCAGCAGGTGCTGAGCACCGACCCACGCTGGTCGCGCGGCGCGGCATCCGTCATTGCCGACGATGAGCTGGTGCTGTTGCCCTCCACGGGCCCACGCCGGCTGGCACTGCGCGCTGCCCGGCTCAAGCCGCTGGTTGCGCTGCTGGGCGACCTGTTCGGTCCGCGCCGCTCGCGCCTGCGCATTCCGCTGCACGACCATGCCCGTGTGCGCACGCTGCAGGACACCGCCGGGCTGCGGCTCAAGGACGACGCGACGGCGCGCAGCGTGGCCCAGCGCCTGCTGGATGGCCCGGCGATGACGCCGGCGCAGCCACCTGCAGGCCTGCAGGCCGCCTTGCGCCCTTACCAGCTGGATGGCCTGAGCTGGCTGCAGCACCTGCGCCAGCATGGTCTGGGCGGCGTGCTGGCCGACGACATGGGCCTGGGCAAAACCCTGCAGACCCTGGCCCACATCCAATTGGAGAAGGAGGCCGGGCGTCTGCGCCAGCCGGTGCTGGTGGTGGTGCCGACCTCGCTGCTGCACAACTGGCAGGCCGAGGCAGAGCGGTTCACCCCCGACCTGCGCGTGCTGGTGCTGCACGGCCCCTCGCGCGCGGAAAGCTTCGCGCAGATTCCGCGACATGACCTGGTGCTGACCACCTACGCGCTGCTGTGGCGCGATGAAGAGGTACTGCGGGAGCAGACCTGGCATCTGCTGGTGCTGGACGAGGCACAGCAGGCCAAGAACCCGCGCTCGCGCGCGGCCATGGCGCTGCGTGCGTTGAAGGCGAATCACCGCCTGTGCCTGACCGGCACGCCGATGGAGAACCATCTGGGCGAGTTGTGGACCCAGTTTGATTTCCTGCTGCCAGGCCTGCTGGGCAGCGAAAAAGTGTTCAACCAGCAGTGGCGTCACCCCATCGAGCGCCATGCCGACACCCGGCGCGCGCAATGGCTGGCGCAACGGATGCGCCCGTTCCTGCTGCGCCGGCGCAAGGACGAGGTCGCGGCCGAACTGCCGGAGAAGACGCTGATCACCCGCAGCGTGGTGCTGGAAGGCGCGCAGCGCGACATGTACGAAACCGTGCGCGCCACCATGGAGGAGAAGGTGCGCCACGCGGTTGCGCAGCAGGGTCTGGCCCGAAGCCACATCGTGGTGCTGGACGCGCTGCTGAAGCTGCGCCAGGTGTGCTGTGACCCCCGCCTGCTGCCCGGCACGCGTGCGGGCACCGCAGCATCGGCCAAGCTGGACCTGTTGCGCGAAATGCTGCCGGAAATGGTCGAGGAAGGCCGCCGCATCCTGCTGTTCTCGCAGTTCACCAGCATGCTGGACCTGCTGGCACAGCTGCTGGATGAACTCGGGCTGGGGTATGCGATGTTGACCGGGCAGACCCGCGACCGGCAGACCCCGGTGCAGCGGTTCATGCAGGGCGAAGTACCGATTTTCCTGATCAGCCTGAAGGCCGGCGGCGTGGGCCTGAACCTGACCCGGGCCGACACCGTGATCCATTTCGACCCGTGGTGGAACCCGGCGGCCGAGAACCAGGCGACCGACCGTGCACACCGCATCGGGCAGGAGCAGCCGGTGTTCGTCTACAAGTTGATCGCGGCCGGCAGCATCGAGGAGCGGATTGCCGAGATGCAGGAGCGCAAGGCGGCGCTGGCTGAAACCATCCTGGATGACGGCGGCAGCACCGGCCCGCGCTTCAGCGACGAGGATCTGCAGGCATTGCTGGCGCCGTTGCCGGGGGTGGCGGCGGGTCGGCGGAAGCAGGGGTAGCGCAGGCCCCCTGCCCCAGTACCCAGACCGGAGCGGTCGCCGAGCCGTTCATCAATACCTTCGGATGACGTGCGGCAAAAGCGGTGGCGGCCTGCAGACGGACTTGTGCCTGCTCGCACGCCGGAAGCGTGGGTTGCGGCGCATACCCGGGCGGGTAGTTGCCGGAGTAGCCGTTGAGCGTGGGCAGATTGCGTTCCTGAGCCAGAATGACGCCATCCAACTCGGTCACGTAGTACGGCTCCTCTTCGCGCAGCGGATTGAACAGCACGGTACCTGGTGGGAGCGTGGCAGGCATTTGCCGCTGCAACGCGGCCGTGCGTTCAAGCGCATCTGCTCGCCGAACGTAGTTGGTGTCATAGGTGGCCGCCTCGACGGCCATCAACCCCACCAGCCCCGTGATCAACACCGCCATGCCCCAGCGCCGACGCGGCACTGCGTCCACCGCCATGGCCACCAGCAGTGCCAGCGGCAACGCCATGACAAGCGCAATACGCGACACTGCCCGCACCGCTCCTACGCCCGGCAGGGCGGCCAGTGCCAGGTACAACGAATAGCGGTCGATGGTCAGGGTAAGCAGGAACAGCAGTAACAGCGACAACAGCGAGAGGGCCGCCAACCGGCTGCGTACCCGGACTGCCGCGAACAGCGCCAGCCCCAAGGTACCCACGCCGAAGAACAGCTGATGCTCCTGCCGCGCGGGCAAGGTACTGCCCAGCTGCTGGCTGAATCCACCCCACAGGCCGGAAAGATCCGCCAGCAAGTAGCTCTGCAGTCGCGGCGTCAACGTGGAAACCTCACCCAGTCCCCGCCCGAAGTGATAGAGCTTGGCGTAGTGCAGGTAGGGATACATCAGCAGCGCCACTGCCACCGCCGCCGCCGCCATCAGCACCAGTGACAGGGCACGCTCGCGCGGACAGGAGGGTCGGCGGCGCTGCTGCCAGTCCGCCAGCCAGGTGCTGGGCCAGGAACGATCCAGCAGCATCGCCGCCATGGCCCAGGCTGCCAGCAGCAGGATCAGAAACCAGCCCAGATAGATGGAGAGATAAAGCTGCAGCGTGACAACCAGCGAAAGCGCAGCGAACCAGCGCCAGCGTCCGTCCTGAATGCAACGCTGCCACAGCAGCAGCCCCACTGGCACCAGGAAGCGATACGTCAGCTGCGCGTGACCGTGCTTGCTGATGGCCGGCAGCGCGAAGGTGAAGGCAAACGCGCCAATGGCGCTGGCCCAGGGCGAGAACTGCATCCGCCGGAAAACCAGATGCGTCACCGCAAAGTTCGCCGTGAATCCGGCCAGGTACCAGAGGTCGAACGCCTGGTAACGATCGGCTCCCAGCGCGCGGAACCCCGCGTACAGCCAGGCGCTGCCCCAGTGATTGTCAGAAAACGTCAACACCCCCGGCATGGGCTGGAAGAACGTCGGGCTCAGCAGCCACCCTTCATGCCCGCTCAGCCAGCGATGGAAGTGCTCCAGCACGGCGCCATTGAACCGCGCATCACCGAGGTCGCCGGGAATACAGGCCAGCAGACAGGTGTGTTGCATTGGCATCAACCACAGGCCAAGCAGCGCGACCGCCAGGGGGGGGAGCCAGCGTTGAAGCGTGCCCATCGGTCAGTTCGGGCCGCACCGGTAATCCACCGGCATGCGGCTGTCGCGGAAGGGATCGGTGAGCGCGTCGGTGTATTCGCCCATCAACAGGCGGTGCGTCGGCAGCAGGTTCTGCCGGTAGAAGCGACTGAACGACGCCAGACGCTCACCGCGCGCAGTAAGCGTGACGCAGCCGTTGTGGATCTCCACCGTGCCCGACTGCAGCTGCTCGGTCAGGCGCACTTCCACCAGATGGTGTTCGCGCACGTACTCTTCGGTGAAGACCTGCCGGAAGGCGTCCTCGCGGATGCCGCCGCCACGCTGCTGCAGCTTCTCCAGGATGTAGAACGACAGCGAGCGGTCAATGACGGTGGGGAGGGAAATGGCGAATACGTAGCCGCCCAGCATCCAGATCACCACCAGCTGGATCAGCTCCAGCCGGCTGAAGTCACGGAACCACTTCAACAGGTACAGCGTGCCGAACACACCGACCGTGGCGATCACCGCATCGAGGATGCTGGCATACAGCACTACATTCACCCGGAAGTGACGCATATGCACGTAGTACACCAGCAGCAGGGCAACGATGAAGAGCACCGTCGCCAGCCCGGCGCGCAGGAACTTGTTCATTTGAACACCACGAATTTGTTGATGAGGAAGCTGCACACCATCTGCAATCCGGTGATGAGCAGGAAGCCGATCCGGTAATCCAGTCCGAGCCAATCGGCCCAGGCAAACATCAGCAGCGCGTGCAGCAGCGCGATGCTGGCATACACCAGCACAAACAACGAACCCTGCTTGAACGCGCTCCCCGGGCGACCCGGGAAAACGAAGTAACGATTGCCCAGGAACGAGGCGGTAATGCCAAACACCGCAGCAATGCCGTTGGCGACGGCGGCCAGCGGCACGTGCAGCACCTCGATGCACACGTGCAGCACACTGAAATGCACGGCGGTGGCCACCAGTCCGTTGATCAGGAAGCGGACCAGCTGGCCGCTCAGGCCCTTACGCGCTGCGGCGGCCGGCATGCTGCACTTCTTCGACGAACTCGCGGTAGCTGCCGACGCCCAGGACGCCCCCGCTGCGGATCATGCCCGACAGCATCAGGGTGATCAGCGTCAGCGCCGCCGTCTGCAGGAACACCAGCAGCAGGATGCCGGCGGCCAGCGAGAACCAGCCCGGCGTGGCAAAGCCCAGCATCTTCAGCACGGTGGCGATGATGCCGCCGGTGATGGAGAAGGCTGCCACGATCGTGCAGGCAATACCCACCCGCACCAGCACGTCTTCGGCAAACACCATCAGCGCGCGGAAGCCGTGCAGCGCCAGGCCGACGAAGTTCATCTTGCTGCGTCCGGCGTAGCGCGGGCCACGGTCGAGCAGACAGCTGCCGACCCGCAGCTTGGAGCCGAGCACGCAGGCGGCGACGTGGATCCACAGCTCCTGCATGGAGGCCAGACGACGCACTGCCGGCATCTTGGCCGCCATGAAGTTGCCGAAGCTGATTCGGCGACCGCTGAGCAGCGAGAACAGCAGCTTGTAGACGATGTAGAACGCTTTGAACTTCACTGATTCCACCCGGCTGCGGCGGCTGGCCACCACCACATCGACATCGTCGCTGGCCAGCCCTTTGACCAGCTCGGTGATGCTTTCCGGCGTGTCTTCGCCATCGGAGTCCATGGTCACGACGACCACGTCGTCGCCGAACTGTTCGGCCACGTAGCTCAGGCCAATGGCAATGGCGCGCTGGTGGCCGACGTTGCGGCGCAGCTTGATGACCACGCCTTCCAGCCCGGACGCCTCGATGGCCGTTACCGGCAAGGGCTGGCGAACCGAGCCATCGTCAACCGCGACGATGAAGGTGTCGCTGCCCTGCGTGCGGGCCAACTCGACAAACAGCTTCGAGGACGCTTCAAGGTCTTCATAGACCGGCATCACCACGACTTTCCGCATGCGCGTTCTCCTTACGCCTGCAGCCGGTGACGGAAATAGGCGATGGTTTCCTTCAGCCCGTCTTCCAGTGCCACCTTGGGCTCCCAGTCGAACGTGGCCTTGGCCAGGCTGATGTCCGGCTGGCGCTGGCGCGGATCGTCAGAGGGCAAGGGCCGGAACTCGATTTTCGATTTGCCGCCGACCAGACGGACCACGGTTTCAGCCAGCTGCAGCATGGTGAACTCGGTCGGATTGCCGATGTTGACCGGGCCGGTGAACTCGGCCGGCGTGTCCATCAGGCGCAACATGCCCTCAATGAGGTCGTCCACATAACAGAAGCTGCGGGTCTGCTGGCCATCCCCGTAGATGGTGATCGGCTCACCGCGCAGCGCCTGCACGATGAAGTTGCTGACCACGCGGCCATCGTTGGGGTGCATGCGCGGGCCATAAGTGTTGAAGATGCGCATGACCTTGACCTCCAGCTGATGCTGGCGCCAGTAGTCGAAGAACAGGGTCTCGGCGCAGCGCTTGCCTTCGTCATAGCAGCTGCGGATGCCGATGGGATTGACCCGGCCCCAGTAGCCTTCCACCTGCGGGTGGATCTCCGGATCACCATAGACTTCGCTGGTGCTGGCCTGCAGGATGCGCGCGCCAGTGCGTTTGGCCAGGCCGAGCATGTTGATCGCCCCGTGCACGCTGGTCTTGGTGGTCTGCACCGGGTCGTGCTGGTAGTGGATCGGCGAGGCCGGGCACGCCAGGTTGAAAATGCGGTCTACCTCCACGTACAGCGGGAAGGTGACATCGTGGCGCATCAGCTCGAAGCGGGAATGCCCCAGCAGTCCTTCGACATTGGCCTTGCTGCCGGTGTAGAAGTTGTCAACGCACAAGACGTCGTGACCCGCCTCGATCAGGCGGTCGCACAGATGGGAGCCCAGGAAACCGGCACCGCCGGTTACAAGCACGCGATTCTGATCGGGGGTGAACTTCAAGGCATTCCTCGGCGTATCGGCATGGCGCTGGACGGGCCGCCCCTTGTTGCCGGGGGCTGGCTCGGATTCAGCCAATTGTATGCGAAACGTCCTGGGCCAGTTCCCCGATGACCTGCTGCAGCCCCTCCCGCCAGGGCGGGAGGGTCAACCCCATCTCGCGCTGAAGGCGGTGATTGTCCAGCACGGACCACGCCGGGCGCTGCACGCGTGCGGGGTACTCGGCGCTGGAAATGGGGATCACCTGCGGCGTCTTCTGCAGCACGCCCTGCCGGTGGGCCTCGGCAAAGATCGCCTCCGCGAAGCCTGCCCAGCTGGTCTGGCCGGAGGCTGTCAGGTGCCAGGTGCCGCTGTGCCTGGCCGGGTGGATTAAGGCGAGCGCGGTGATGTCGGCAATCAGCTGGGCGCTGGTCGGCGTGCCGATCTGGTCGGACACCACCCGCACGCTGTCATGATCGGCTGCCAACCGCAGCATGGTGCGCAGGAAGTTCCTGCCGTGCGCGGCATAGACCCAGGCGGTCCTGAAAATCAGATAACGGCCGCCGGCTTCGCGCACCGCCTGCTCACCGTCGCACTTGGTGACGCCGTAGACGTTCAGCGGCGCGGTCGGATCCTCCTCGGTGTAGGGCTCGCTACCCTTGCCGTCGAACACGTAATCCGTGGAATAGTGCACGAACGGCACTGCATGGTCCGCGCACCAACGCGCGATCACGCCTGGTGCATCGGTGTTGACCCGGCGCGCGCCCGCTGCATCCTGCTCGGCGGCATCAACGGCGGTGTAGGCCGCGGCATTGATCACTGCCGTGGGGCGCACGCGATCCAGCAGCATGGGCAGATGCTCTGGCTGGTCGAGATTCGCCACCTCGCAGGGCCGCCCGTCGGCCAGATGACCACTACGGGTCGCGCCCAGCACTGCACCATGGGGAGCCAGGGCACGCAGCAGCACCTGTCCCACCTGCCCGCCTGCACCAAGGACGAGAAACGTCATGGCAGGTAGACCGGCAACCGGTCCTCGGGCACATCCTTGAGGAACGGTGCCTGCTCGTCTTTGGCCGACAGCTGCGGTTGGCTGATGGGCCAGTCCACCGCGATGTCGGCGTCATTCCAGCGGATGCCGGCGTCGGCTTCCTTTACGTAGACGTCAGTACAGAGGTAGCTGAACAGCGCGGTTTCTGACAGCACCGCGAAGCCGTGCGCGAAGCCTTCCGGGATCCAGAATTGACGCTTGTTTTCCGCACTCAGCACCACCGCTTCCCAGCGACCAAACGTGGGCGAACCGCGTCTGATGTCAACCGCCACGTCATAGACCTCGCCCTCGAGCACGCTTACGAGCTTTCCTTGAGGACGCGGCCATTGGTAATGAAGGCCACGCAGGACGCCTCGACTCGACGAAGACACATTGCTCTGTACGAACGAAGTTGGCAATCCGAGCAGTTGGAACCGCTCCGCATTCCAGGATTCGAAGAAGAAACCACGTTCATCCCCGAACACTTTAGGCTCGATCACTGCGCAACCCGGCAGTGCCGTCTGAATTACTTTCACGGCACTACTCCTCGCTCCGCGAGCTTGACCAGATACTGACCATATCCATTCTTCTGCAACGGGGCGGCCAACGCGAGCAGCTGCTCCGCGCTGATCCAGCCCTTGCCAAATGCCACTTCTTCGGGACAGCACACCTGGAGACCCTGTCTCGTCTGAATTGTCTCAATGAAGTTGGATGCTTCCAGCAATGATCTGTGTGTGCCGGTATCAAGCCACGCGAATCCACGACCCAACGCCTGCAGATGCAACTGCCCATCCAGCAGGTAGCGACGATTCAGGTCAGTAATCTCCAGCTCCCCACGCCCCGAAGGTCTCAACTCGGCGGCGTAGTCACACGCGTTGCCGTCGTAGAAGTACAGGCCGGTGACCGCATAGTTGGAACGCGGGTTGGCCGGCTTCTCGACCAGGTCGACAACCTTGCCGGCCTTGTCGAACTCGGCCACGCCATAGCGCTCCGGGTCGTTCACCCAGTAACCGAAGACGGTGGCACCGGCTTCACGCGCATCGGCATTGCGCAGTACTTCGCGCAGGCCGTGGCCATGGAAGATGTTGTCGCCAAGCACCAGGCAGCTCGGTTTGCCGCCGACGAAGTCGCGGCCGATCAGGTAGGCCTGGGCCAGGCCGTCCGGGCTGGGCTGCACCGCGTACTCGATGTTCATGCCCCACTGCGATCCATCGCCCAGCAGCTGCTGGAACAGGGCCTGCTCATGCGGGGTATTGATGATCAGCACATCACGGATGCCCGCCAGCATCAGCACGCTGAGCGGGTAATAGATCATCGGCTTGTCGTACACCGGCAGCAACTGCTTGCTGACACCCTTGGTGATCGGATAAAGCCGGGTGCCGGAGCCCCCGGCCAGAATGATGCCCTTGCGTTGCGTCATGTCGGTTCCTCAGGCGCTGGTGCCGATGCGCTGCAGGCGGTAACTGCCATCCAGCACGCCGTTGACCCATTCCTGGTTGTCCAGGTACCAGTCCACGGTGAAGGCGATGCCTTGTTCGAAGGTGTGCTTCGGTTCCCAGCCCAGCTGGTCCTTCAATTTGCTGGCGTCGATCGCGTAGCGGCGGTCGTGCCCCGGGCGGTCGGCTACATGGGTGATCTGGCGGCTGCGCGGCTGGCCGTCCTGGCGCGGGCGGCGCGCGTCGAGCAGGGCGCAGATGGTCTGCACCACTTCGATGTTCTGCTTTTCCGAATTGCCGCCCACGTTGTAGGTTTCGCCGACCTGGCCCTTGGCCAGCACGGTGCGGATGGCTTCGCAGTGGTCGCTGACGAACAGCCAGTCGCGGACCTGCTTGCCGTCGCCGTACACCGGCAGCGGCTCGCCGGCCAGCGCCTTGGCGATCACCAGCGGGATGAGCTTTTCCGGGAAGTGGTACGGGCCATAGTTGTTCGAGCAGTTGGTGGTCAGCACCGGCAGCCCATAGGTGTGGTGGAACGCGCGCACCAGGTGGTCCGAGGCCGCTTTGGACGCCGAATAGGGGGAGTTGGGGGCGTACGGGGTGGTCTCGCTGAACTTGCCGGTCTCGCCCAGGGTGCCGTACACCTCGTCGGTGGACACATGCAGGAAGCGGAACGCCTCGCCCTTGTCGGCCGGCAACGCCCTCCAGTAGTCACGCACAGCTTCGAGCAGAGCCAGAGTACCTACCACGTTGGTCTGGATGAAGGCACCGGGGCCGTCGATGGAGCGGTCCACGTGGCTCTCGGCAGCGAAGTTCAAAACCGCATCGGGATGGAACTCGTTCAGCAGGCGTGTCACCAGCGAGTGGTCGCCAATGTCTCCATGCACGAATACGTGGTCCGGGTTGCCCTCAAGCGCGGCCAGGGTCTTGAGGTTGCCGGCATAGGTGAGCATGTCCAGATTGACGACGCGGACGCCCTGCGAGACGGCGTCCAGGACAAAGTTGCCACCAATGAAACCGGCACCTCCGGTGACAAGCCATGTGGGCACAGCCGGTACTCCTTGTTACATATGGATTCTGGTCGACCGCGAGGCCGTTCCGATTCAGCTGTACAGCATACCCCGAGGCCTCTTCACGTCGGTACGGGGATCATGAATGTGCAATCACCGGAGCGCGTGCGATGCCGCACCGCAGCATAACCATACGCATTCGCATGGTAGCGCGATGACAGTTAGAATCCAGATCCCACCCCCGCCCCGGCGGCCCATTCCGGCTCCGGACGTTCCCCAGTTAGTGAAGGATCGAGCACCAGATGAAAATCCTCGTCGCGTACAAGCGCGTGGTGGACTACAACGTCCGCATTCAGGTCAAGCCGGACGGCTCCGGCGTGGTCACCGACGGCGTCAAGCTGTCGCCCAACCCCTTTGACGAAATCGCCCTGGAAGAAGCCCTGCGCCTGCGCGACAAGGGCATCGCCACCGAAGTCGTGGTCGCCACCATCGCCCCGGCCGACGCCCAGGCGCACCTGCGCAACGGCCTGGCCATGGGCGCGAACCGCGCCATCCATGTGGTCACCGACCAGGCGATCCAGCCGCTGACCGCCGCCCGCACCCTGCTCAAGCTGATCGAGAAGGAACAGCCTGACCTGGTGATCCTGGGCAAGCAGGCCATTGACGACGATGCCAACCAGACCGGCCAGATGCTGGCCACGCTGTGGGGTCGCCCGCAGGCGACCTTCGCCAGCAAGCTGGAGATTGCCGACGGCAAGGCCACGGTCACCCGTGAGGTCGACGCCGGCCTGGAAACGCTGGAAGTGGACCTGCCGGCCGTGGTCACCACCGACCTGCGCCTGAACGAGCCGCGCTTCATCAAGCTGCCGGACATCATGAAGGCCAAGGCCAAGCCGCTGGAAAGCCTGCCGCTGGCTGACCTGGGCGTGGACGCCGCCGATACCTTCAACACCACCCACTACGCCGCCCCGGGCAAGCGCAGCAAGGGCGTGATGGTCAAGGATGCCGCCGAGCTGGTGGCCGCACTCAAGCAGAAGGGGTTGCTGTAATGAGCAATATTCTTGTTGTTGCCGAACACCACGACGGCAAGCTCAACCCGGCCACCGCCAAGACCGTCAGCGCCGCCGCTGCGATCAGCGGTGCCCGCATCGACGTGGTGGTGCTGGCCGCCGACCCGGCCGCCGTGGCCGCCCAGGCCGCACAGCTGGCCGGCGTGGCCAAGGTGCTGACCGTGGCCAACGCCGCCAACGCGCAGGCCCTGGCCCAGGTGCAGGCCCCGCAGATCGCGCAGCTGGCCAAGGGTTACACCCATGTGTTCGGCCCGTCGACCACCTTCGGCAAGGACCTGATGCCCTGCGTGGCCGCCCTGCTGGGCGTGAACCAGGTTTCGGACCTGATGACCGTGGAAGGCCCGCACACCTTCAAACGTCCGATCTACGCCGGCAACGCCATCATCACCGTTGAGGTGCCGTCCGACCAGATCGTGGTGGCTACCGTGCGCGCCGCCTCCTGGCCGGAAGCCGCCCAGGGCGGCAGTGCCGCCGTTGAAGCAGCGAGCGTGGATGCGGCCCTGCCGACCCACACCCGCTTCATCGGCCTGGCCGCCGGTGCCAGCGACCGCCCGGACCTGCAGAGCGCCAAGCGCGTGGTCTCCGGTGGCCGCGGCGTCGGCTCGGAAGAGAACTTCAAGATCATCTTCCAGCTGGCCGACAAGCTCGGGGCGGCCGTCGGTGCCTCGCGCGCCGCCGTGGACGCAGGCTACGTGCCCAGCGACCTGCAGGTCGGCCAGACCGGCAAGATCATCGCGCCTGAGCTGTATGTGGCCGTGGGCATCAGCGGTGCCATCCAGCACCTGACCGGGATCAAGGACGCCGGCACCATCGTGGCGATCAACAAGGACCCGGACTCGCCGATCTTCGAGATTGCCGATATCGGGCTGGTGGGCGACCTGTTCACCTTGCTGCCGGAGCTGGAAGCGGCGCTGTAAGCCTCTTCCTGCGTCAACGAAGCCGTGTCACCACTGGTGGCGCGGCTTTTTTGTGCCCCTGCCGAGTTAATGGCACGCGAGGCGACACCGCGTTCAGAACTGGCCGCTATAATCGCTGGTCACCCCCGAATGGACTGGATTGATGACGCTCCCCTGCTTCAAAGCCTATGACATCCGTGGCCGGGTTCCCGAAGAGCTCAACCCGCCGCTGGCCAAGCGCATTGGCGTGGGTACCGCCGGCCTGCTGGGCCCCGGCCCGGTCGTGCTGGGGTATGACATCCGCTTGAGCAGCCCGGAACTCCACCAGGCCCTGGCCGCTGGTTTCCGTGCTGCCGGCCGTGACGTGATCGACATTGGTCTGTGCGGTACCGAAGAGGTCTATTTCCAGACGTTCCACCGCCAGGCCGCTGGCGGCGTGATGGTGACCGCCAGCCATAACCCCATGGATTACAACGGCATGAAGCTGGTCCGCGAGCAGTCGCGTCCGATCAGCGGCGACACCGGCCTGTTCGACGTTCGCGCCTTCGCCGCCGGCGATTCAGCGCTGCCCTCGGGGGAAGGCACGCTGCGCCAGGACACTGACAAATCCGCCTATATCGAGCACCTGCTGGGCTATGTCGACCGCAGCGCGCTGAAGCCGCTGAAGATCGTGGTCAACGCCGGCAATGGCGGTGCTGGCCTGGTGATCGACCAGCTCGCCCCGCACCTGCCGTTCGAGTTCATCCGCATCCAGCATGAGCCGGATGGCAATTTCCCGAACGGCATTCCCAACCCGCTGCTGCCGGAAAACCGCGACGCCACCGCCAATGCGGTGCGCGAGCACAAGGCGGACTTCGGCATTGCGTGGGATGGCGACTTCGACCGCTGCTTCTTCTTCGACGCCGAAGGCGGGTTCATTGAAGGCTATTACCTGGTCGGGCTGCTGGCCACCGCGCTGCTCAAGCGCCAACCGGGCGGCAAGATCATCCACGACCCGCGCCTGACCTGGAACACCATTGAAATGGTGGAACAGGCTGGCGGCGTGCCGATCATGAGCAAGACCGGCCATGCGTTCATCAAGGAGCGCATGCGCGCCGAAGACGCGATCTACGGTGGCGAAATGAGTGCCCATCATTATTTCCGCGATTTCGCCTATTGCGATTCCGGCATGATTCCGTGGCTGTTGATTGCCGAGCTGGTTTCCACCACGGGCACCTCGCTGGGTGATCTGGTGGCAGACCGCATGCAAGCGTTCCCGTGCAGCGGCGAGATCAACTTCCGCGTGGACAACGCCAAGGCAACGGTCGCGCGGGTGATGGCGCACTATGCCGACCAGAACCCCACGCTGGACCACACCGACGGTGTCAGCGCCGAGTTCCCGCAGTGGCGTTTCAATCTGCGCAGTTCCAATACCGAGCCGCTGCTGCGGCTCAATGTAGAAACCCGAGGCGACGCGGCCCTGCTGCGCGCCAAAACCGATGAGCTGACCGCCCTGATTGGCGGCAGCACGGCCCAACACTGATTCAGGACGTAACCATGTTGCCGATCATTCCCGTCATTCTTTCCGGTGGCTCCGGCACCCGCCTGTGGCCGGTGTCGCGCGAGGCGTACCCAAAGCAGTTCCTGCCGCTGGTAGGCAAGGACACCATGCTGCAGGCGACCTGGAAGCGCGTGGCCTCCATCGCCGGTGCGGCTCCGATCGTGGTGGCCAACCAGGAACACCGCTTCATGGCGGCCGAACAGCTGCGCGAGTGCAAGGTCACCCCGCAGGCGCTGATTCTGGAGCCGATTGGCCGCAATACCGCACCCGCCATTGCCATTGCCGCCCTGCAGGCGCTGGCTGCCGGCGATGACGGCCTGTTGCTGGTGCTGCCTTCGGACCACGTGGTGCGCAACGAAAAGGCCTTCCACCAGGCTGTGGCGCAGGCGGCAGCCGCTGCTGAAGCCGGCAAGCTGGTCACCTTCGGCATCGTCCCGACCGCTCCGGAAACGGGCTACGGCTACATCAAGGCGGCAAAGGGCGACGGCGTGCGCGCCGTGGACCGCTTCGTCGAAAAGCCCGACCTGGCTACTGCCGAGCAGTATGTGGCGTCCGGCGAGTACTTCTGGAACAGCGGCATGTTCCTGTTCAAGGCCTCTCGCTACCTGCAGGAACTGGAAAAGCTGCAGCCGGCGATCCTGGCCGCCAGCCGCAAGGCCCTGGAGAATGCCGCGCGCGACAACGACTTCATCCGCCTGGATGAAGAGGCCTTCGCCGCCAGCCCGAATGACTCCATCGACTACGCAGTGATGGAAAAGACCGCCGATGCGGCCGTCGTGCCGCTGGACGCCGAATGGAATGACGTCGGCTCGTGGTCGGCGCTGTGGGAAGTGTCGGACAAGGACGAGAATGGCAATGCCTGCCACGGTGACGTGATTGCGGTGGATACCCGCAACAGCTATGCCTACGGCAGCCGCCTGATTGCCATGGTCGGCCTGGACGATGTGGTGGTGGTGGAAACCGATGACGCCGTGTTCGTGGGCCATAAGGACCGCGTGCAGGACGTGAAGTCGGTGGTGGCGCAGATCAAGCGTGACGGCCGCAGCGAAGCCGCCGCCCACCGCAAGGTCTACCGCCCGTGGGGTGCCTACGACTCCATCGACAACGGCAGCCGCTTCCAGGTCAAGCGCATTACCGTCAAGCCGGGCGCGACCCTGAGCCTGCAGATGCATCACCACCGCGCCGAGCACTGGATTGTGGTCAGCGGCACGGCGGAAGTAACCCGTGGCGATGAAGTGATTCTGCTCACCGAGAACCAGAGCACCTACATTCCGCTGGGCGTGACCCATCGCCTGAAGAATCCGGGCAAGCTGCCGCTGGAGCTGATCGAAGTCCAGTCGGGCAGTTATCTGGGCGAAGACGACATCGTGCGCTTCGAAGATCAGTACGGCCGCGCAGGGGCATGATTCTTGGCTGCTTTCGATGACGGCCAGCCAAGGCCCTTGTGTGTAGATCTGGACGGAACGCTGTTGCGTTCAGATCTCCTGTACGAATCGTTCCTCAGAATGCTGGCGCGCCGGCCGTGGTTGCTGTTCCTGTTGCCGCTCTGGCTGCTGCGAGGCAAGGCGCATCTCAAACAACGCCTTGCCCGTGAGGGCGTGGGCGATCCCGCACTGCTCCCCTACGACGCTCGGGTATTGGAGTTGCTGCAGCAGAGCAGCCACCGCCAACGCGTACTGTGTACTGCATCAGACGCCACCTTGGTCGAGCCTATTGCGCGACATCTGGGACTTTTCGATGCCGTCTACTGCAGCGATGGACAGCGCAATCTCGCAGGGAGCCGCAAGGCCGCGCTGCTTGTGGAAAAGTTCGGCGAGCGTGGTTTCGACTACGTCGCCAATGCGCGCGTGGACGTCGCAATCTGGAAGCACGCCCACTCGTCGTGGGTGGTCAACGGCGGCAAAGGGGTGGCGCGCGCCGCCGCAAGCTGTTCGCAACTGGTCGCGCATTGGCCCCACCAGGGTGGGGGCGTACGTGCATGGCTCAAGGCAGCACGGGTTCACCAGTGGCTGAAGAACCTGCTGGTGTTCGTTCCCCTTCTTGCAAGCCACCGGTTCCTGGAACCGGACATGGTGATGCAGGCGGCACTCGCCTTCGTGGCGTTTGGTCTATGCGCATCGGGCGTGTACCTGTTCAATGATCTGCTTGATCTGGAATCGGACCGCCATCATCCCCGCAAGCGCAACCGTCCATTCGCCTGTGGCCGGCTGGAACTTCGTTCGGGCCTGCTGGCCACGCCAGCGCTCACCGCAGCCGGCTTCCTTTTGGCGTGGTACGTCGCACCCGCCTTCCTGTTGGTGCTGACCGCGTACTTCGTTCTGACCCTCGCTTACTCGCTTCGTCTGAAGCAGGTGGTGATGGTGGACGTGGTCATGCTGGCTGCGTTGTACACCATCCGGATCGTAGGTGGCGCGGCAGCGATTGATGTGACGTTGTCGTTCTGGCTGCTCACGTTCTCGATGTTCATCTTCTTGAGCCTTGCCATGCTCAAGCGCTATACGGAGCTGCAGTTGACCGCGGCCAGCGGCAAGCTGAAGCCCAGCGGCCGCGGATATCATGTGGGCGACGTGGGTCTGGTACAGACCTTGGGAACGGCGTCTGGCCTGGTCTCGGTGCTGGTGCTGTGCCTTTACATCAATGCCCCGGAAAGCCAGTCCCTGTATACCAACCCGGTGTTCCTGTGGCTGCTCTGCCCGGTATTGCTGTACTGGATCTGCAGAGCGTGGCTATTGGCCCACCGTGGCGAGATGCACGACGACCCTGTCGTCTTTGCGGTCAAGGATCCGGGCAGCCTGGTTACCGTGATGGTCGGTGCGCTGGCGGTTGTCGCAGCCATCTAGGCTGGGATGGGCGGCGCTGTGCGTCGCCCTCCTCGTCATGCTCTATGTTCGCTCAAGCACCATGATCACCGATTCACCACTGCCTGCAGGCAGCAACGGTCTCGCGACGATGAACTGAAGCAGGGTCGGCCAGCCCAGAATGAACACTTCCCGCTTGCCCAGTCCCTTGAACACGTAAGGAAAATCCCAGAGTCCATCGGCAAAACGATGTTTGACCTCGAAGCCCGCGGAGGTGAACAAAGTTGCCCACTGCTCGTGTGACTTCAGGTTGATGTGGGTGGGATCAGTGAACGCGATCCAATTGTCCCCCTTCTTACGATGCGCGTATCCGTGCGCATCCGGCGTCACGACCAACGCGCGCGCCCCCGGTCGGAGTATCCGGCGCCATTCCGCCAGCACCTCGATCAGCTGTGGATCCGGTATGTGCTCCACTACGTGTATGGAGATCAGCGCGTCCTTGCTGCCGTCCTCCAATGAAGACAGTGCATTGTGAACAGGCACCCCTGCGCGTTCACGTGCGGCGGCACTGGCCCACTCGCTCTGTTCGATGCCACAGGCTTCGAAGTGGCGGCGCAGGTGCGTCAGCAGGAAGCCGGGCCCGCACCCAAAATCCACGATGCGCCCCTGCCCGAGGTAGTGTCGGGCCAACCGCGTGAACAGCTTGAGCGCAGGGCGATCACCGTCCTGCCCATTACCGCTGTAGTAGTCCTTGTCATACTGAACAGACGCTTCTGTCATGCCAGCTCACCCTCCCTCAGTCTTCGAACCGAAGCCGGGCCCGCAGTCGTTCACGGGCAGCGAATTGCCTTGGGGAGGCTAGCGAATGAGGCGCTCACGCGGCGTGAACGCCCTGGCCGCTTCAGTCAGCGGCGGCATCTTTCAGTAGCATCCGCTCCTCGAGATCATAGAAGCGCCGCAGCGGGTAGGCTTCCAATGCACGTTCCCGCACCTCGGCGCGACTCATCGCGTTTCGGGTCTGGATCATTCTTTCCATGGCCTGCGCCAACGCAACCGCGTCGCCCAGTGGCACGACCTCACCATTTCCGGTGTTCTGGACGATCGTCCTGACACCAGGCAGATTGGATGCCAACACACGAGCACCGCTTTGCATTGCCTCCAGTTGCACCATACCGAACGCTTCGTAGCGGTTGACGCTGGGTAGCACCAGCGCGTCGATCCCGTAGTAGAACTCAGCAAGCTGTTCTTCGCTCACCCTGCCGCGCACCTCTACGGCCGCTCCCAGCTCGGTGATACGGGCGTGGATGGCGTCGAGGATGCTCCCGCCGGCTACGTTATGGGTATCTCCCACGAGTACCAGCCGAACCCTGTCGCCGTGCCGCTGATGGACCTGGGAGAATGCGTCCAACAGGACCGGAAGACCTTTCTCCGCAACAAACCGACCAACAAAACCGAAGCGGAACACGCCGTCATCCGTTGCGGTCGATTCGCGCCAGGGAATGGGCTTCATGGGCGCAAGCACTTCATGCCGTTTGTCATCAATGCCAGTAAGCCAGGGTGACGAGGAAGCATAGTCGTGCGTCAAGACGCCGACGTCGCGAGCCCTGCGGGTCGCCAACCAGCAAGACCAGCGGGTGACGTTGACTGCCAGCTTGTCCAGAGCCCCGCCCACCACGGCCATGTCGCACTGGTAGTTAAGCACCAGTTTTCGCTTGGGCACGAGCAGCGAGAGCAAACCCGCCTCCAGCATGGGCGTATGCAGATTGACGACGTCACTTTCGCGCGCAAGGCGCCGGAACCATGTCACGAACTTCCAGCTAAGCACCCCCTTGTGCAGACGTGCGAACACAGGCGCCCGCAAGACACGCACGCCATTCATCACATCTTCGGTTGGCAGCTGTGGATCGTGCTGGGTGGTCAGCACGGTCACGTCGTGCCGATTGGCGAGGTCCTCCGCCAGCATTCGAGCAACCTCGGTGACACCGCTCATGTATGGGGTGTAGTACGTCAGTACGATCAGAATTTTCATGCTTAGCTCGCGCTCACCAGAACCACGCCCACCACAATAAGGCCGATACCCGTGGCACGCAGTGCACCCACCTGCTCACCCAGGAACAGAACCGCCAGAACCGGAGTGACGACGTAGGTCAATGCGATCATTGGCTGCAGCTTTGTCAACGGCATGTACTTGAGCAGCACGACCCACGCCACCAGCGGAATCATCTGCAATGTAAAACCCGCCACGAGCGGTGGGTTCTTCAACGCCGACATCAGCATCGGCGCAATACCGTCAGCATAGACGACGCGTCCGGCACCTATTTTGAGAAGGAGCGTGCCGCAGGCACCCAGAATCACGAGTCCGAAGACGAGCAGGAGTTGCATTGTTACCTCATTGGCCGCGCAGCTTGCGCGGCGTCCAGTTTGATTCAACAACAAAAAGTGCGACGTACTACTAGGGAGTGGGCACTGCACAACGTATGTCTGCTGCGTGCACACTGGCAAACAGGGGCCGCGCATCTCCGGACAGCCCCAGCGCCAAGGGAGATGTTACCGGCCACTGGGGCTCCAGCGTCACCACGGATACGCCCGGACGCAGCGCAACCTCCAGACTGCCCGAATCAGCGGATACAGGGTCAGGCAGCAGTTCGTCATCCATACGCACCGCGATGGTCGCCCCTGGCGGTGGGCTGAAGGCCGCCATATCGATATGCAGCAGCGCGCCGCGGCATCCATCGGGCACGAACGCCTCCAGACTGAACGCGCCCTGGGTCCAGCAGTGCTCCTGCTCACAGCGGTGCCAGCCTCGCCCAGCCACCACGACCGGAAGAGCCCCGTTCTTCAGGGAGTAAAGGGCGAAGGTAGCGTCTTCCAGAACAGGGGTATCCCCTCCGTGGGTGACCGAATCAGTACCTTCCTGCTTGAACACCAGTAGCCAGTCTGGTGAGCCGGACCTGGACAGGCTGCCGTCGAACAGTGCGGTGCTGTAGCCCACTGTCGGCTGCCCGGTATCGGCACTGCGGACCCGCACTCCGCGCTGATGCAGTTCCAGGATTGTGAAGTCCTGCTTGATGTAGCGCTCTGCACCGCTGACGGCAGATGGGTCAATGACTACTTCGTCGCCGGGGGCAGGCATCTGAAGTGCTTCAGCCATCGTGTGAGAGATCGCTGATGGCATGTGCGACAGAATGATCGGCCTCGCACGCAGCAGGTACGCTGCAGACAGGGACACGAGCATCGCGACCACCAGCATGCAGGCCTCCCACTTGCCTCGACGATTCCCTCTGCGAACCAGCAGCCAGGCAAGGAGTGCCGTCCACGCCGGACCCAGCAGTTGCAGGAGCTTGTGCTCTCCGTACTGGTAGCCGCTGGACTGCACATAGCCAACAAGTGCGCCGCTGAGCAGGATCAAGCCGATGAAGTACCGCCACCGTTGCTCGCGCCAGGCGAGCACCGCAGTGGCAAGCATCAGGAACATGCCCATCACCAGCGCTTCCGGATTCACCGGAGGCTGGCCTGTCATGAGCAATCCGGCAAAGGGCGCAGCCAACCACCACCACAAGCGATTCTGTATGTACCAACTGGGCCAGGAGGACTGCGCGACCAGGTTACTGACTTGAAGGTACGAGGAGATCAGCTCCGGGAGCAGGCGATTGAGCACCAGTGCGAATGCCAGCATGGAAAGCGCGCCGCCGACAACAAAGACCTTCCAGGAGCGCTTCCACCGGGCGGTGACGGCGACCGCCAAAGCGGCAAGCAGGCAGGCATGTACGGCAGCTTCGCCATAGACGATGCCGATGCAGCCAGCCGCACCGCCGAGCATCACCCACTTTCCGGGCAAAGACGCCATTGGCGTCAGGCCCCACAGCACCACCATCATGAGCATCATGGCGGCGATGGCTGTACCAACGTTCTCATTGACGATCGAGAGCATGACGCCCGTGCTGGTCGCGCACACCAGCGCCAGCAGCAGGACCAACATGCCCCGGCGCGGAAGCAGTCGACCGGTCCCGAACCGCCCCGCCAGACTGGGCAGAAGTCCCATGATGGGGAACAACACCGATGCACCGACCATCGAGCGGATCTGGTTCGGCCCGGCACCCGGTGCAAATGCCGATGCAAGAGCCAGCAGGCTGTAGCCACCATTACGTTGGACGGCGCAGCCGTTGCCGATGAACTGCATGCCCTGACCGCATTGGCCGATGCCCCAGCGCGCGTCGACGACCGCCTGGTCGACCGCGAGCGGATACTGCATCGCCCATTTTGCGCCGCCGTAGAAGAAGACCAGATCATGGTTGGTCCCTTCAAGCATCCAGAAGTGCCGCGAAGCAAACAACAGGTCGAGCACGCCCACCAGAAGTGCAGAAGCCGTACACCCTGCGGTAAACGTCCAGATCACGGCATGTGCCAACGGATCATGCCGGCCGCGCTTCATGGCGAGACCCAGACCTGCGAGACCAGCAGCGGCCAGCCCATAGAACACAAGTTGGCCCGGGATCCATGCATTTGCATTGAGCAACAAGGCCAGCACACAAACGAATGCCACGGCCAGGCGCTGCACCGGAGCCAAGCCTGCCCCGTGCCGGGCGAAGCGCTCGCCGGCGAACGCCAGCAACCCCGCTGTGCCAACCATTACCAGACAGGTCGCCAGTCCAGGCGCAAGCAGCTGCCACAAGTAGTGCATCGATCCCTCTCCCATACAAGAAAGCGGGGCGGCGTCTAGCCGCCCCGCTTGAAATCACCCATTGGGTTCGGTTTCGTACATCCAGCGCAGCGTCTGGGCGAGTTCGAAAGCTGGCAGTTCACCGATTCGATGCCGCAGCTTGGCGTTATCGCCCCGGAGCGACTTGATCTCGTTTGCACGGACGAAATCAGGGTTTACCCGGACCGTGATGTCCTGCCCGGAGATGGCTCGCATCATGTCAATAACCTGCTGAAGCGAATACTCTTCGCCGGAGCTGATGTTATAGACCTCTCCGCTACCAGGTAGTTCGAGCAACCGGCGATAGGCTTCCGCGACGCAGCGCACGTCGTAGAAGTCACGCGACACATCGGTGTTACCGAGTTCCATTACCGACGCACGGCGTCTGAAATGAGAGACGATCTTGGGAATGAGGAATTTTTCATCCTGACCCACGCCGGTGTAATTGAACGGCCTGACGATGGTGAGCGGCAACTTTTCCTGCCAGAGCGAGGCCATCGCCTCCATCGCCATCTTGCTCACCGCGTAATCGTTCTGCGGTGCCAGCGGCGCGCCCTCCGTCAACGTGCCGCTGGCATTGCCGTAGACATTCGCACTGCTGGCAAGCAACGTGTTTGCGGGAGGCTGCGACAGCGCCGACAGCGCTTCCAGCAGGTTGCGGGTGCCAACGATGTTGACCTTGTAGATCTCTTCAGCATCGCCGTGAGCAACAAAGGAGATCGCAGCGAGGTGCAGCACGCGGTGGGGTGCCACCCGGGCGACGTGCGCCTTCAATGCCTCGCGGTCAAGCAGGTTGGCCTGGGCACCGTCCTCGTTGCGCAGGTCGTGAACGTCACAACCAGCAGCACGAAGCTGAGCCACGGCATAGCGACCGGTGAACCCGGTCGCCCCCGTTACCAGGACCCGCTGGCCAGCAAGGTCAGAAGGAGAAGCCACGCTCGTTCCTCTTGAGGTCGGCTTCAACCATCATCTGGCACAGCTGTTCAAGGGTGGTCTGCGGCTTCCAGCCCAGAATGCGCTCGGCCTTCTCGGGGTTGCCGATCAGCAGGTCCACTTCAGCCGGACGGTGGAACTTCTGGTTGATGCGCATTACGGTCTTGCCGGTCGCCGTATCGATGGCAACCTCTTCCACATCCTTGCCTTTGAATTCGACGTCAATGCCGGCACCCTTGAATGCCATCCGGACGAAATCGCGAACGGTTTCAGTACGGTTGGTCGCCAGCACGAAGGTATCCGGCTCATCGGCCTGCAGCATGCGCCACATGCCTTCGACGTACTCCTTGGCGAAGCCCCAGTCACGCTTGGCATCGAGGTTGCCGAGCTCCAGACAGTCCAGCTGACCCAGCTTGATCTTGGCCACCGAGTCGGTGATCTTGCGGGTCACAAACTCGCGACCACGCAGCGGGCTTTCGTGGTTGAACAGGATGCCACTGGAACCGAAGATGCCGTAGCTCTCACGGTAATTGACCGTGATCCAGTGTGCGTACAGCTTGGCAACGCCGTAAGGGCTGCGCGGGTAGAACGGGGTATCTTCCACCTGCGGTACCGCCTGCACCTTGCCGAACATCTCCGAAGTCGACGCCTGGTAGAAGCGGATCTTCGGATTGACCAGGCGGATGGCCTCCAGCAGGTTCAGTGCACCGACGCCGGTAATCTGCGCGGTAGTAGTGGGCTGGTCGAAGCTGACGCCCACAAAGCTCTGCGCCGCCAGATTGTAGATTTCATCCGGCTGGATCTTCTGCACCATTGCAAGCGTGGTGCCCAGGTCGGTCAGGTCATACTCGACCAGTTCCAGGTTGGGGTGGTTGCTGACGCCCACTTCATCCAGGCGCCAGAAGTTGACCGAACTGGTACGGCGGTAGGTGCCGTACACCTTGTACCCCTTGTTCAGCAGCAACTCGGTCAGGTATGCGCCATCCTGACCCGTAATACCCGTGATGATTGCCTTCTTCATGGTGTGCGTTCTTCTTGAATGATGGAAACGGAATGGGACGGCGATACCAGCTGCACATCCTGCAGCAGCTGGCGCGCCATGTTATCTAGTCGCCGCGACAGCGCAGGATAGCTGTGCTCGGCCCGCCAGCGCGCAGCACGCTGCTGGGTTTCGGCGACGCGCGGGTCGTTGCCGCGCACGGCCGAGACCAGTGCCGACAGACCCGCAGCCAGGTCGGCAGGTGCCGTACCGGGCAGACGATGAACAATTTCACCCACGTCGTCAAATATGGCCAACGGGGTGACGGCCACCGGACGACCGGACGCCAGACCGTAGCGAACGGCCGCGCTGGACGATTCGCCCGTGCCCTGATAGGGGAAGACTACGACATCGGCCTTGACCAGTTCGGCCAGGCTGTCCTCTTCGCGCAGGAAATCGGTCACCATGCGCACGCGCCCGGTGAGCCCCAGTGACGCGATCCTGGCGCGGGCCTGCGCGATCTGGTCGCTCGACACGTCAACCGGGTATTCCGCGTTGATCATGGACAGGCGGACGTCGACGCCCTGCCTGACGAGCAGGTCCACGGCATCGATAAGTTCCAGCAATCCCTTGTGCGGCAGGAAGAAGCCGTAGGACGCCACGTGCACGGCGGTGCCCTGGCTAACTGCCGCGTTGGCCTGCGTGTCCATGATGCCGTGCGGGAACAGCGCCGTATTTCCATCCACGCCCACCGCCTTCAACCGGTTAAGGTCGTGGACGGTGTGTACGAGGATGCGGTCGCAGCGTGCCAGTGCCGGTGCGATGTAACGCAGCTTCTTGCGGGGGTTTTCGGCCGCATCGACGGTCGCGTGCATCATCACGATGACGACGCGACCGGCAGCCTTCTGCGCATCCAGGAAGGGCGAGAAAGCAGGGAAATCGAAGAACGCATACTGGAACTGGATGATGAGGACGTCCAGGTCCAGCCGGTCGACGGCCTGGCTCAGCTCCTCCAGCATGTCGCCCTCGCCCTGCTGCCAGCAGCGGATCACGTTGTCGTCGTCCAGGAAGGTGCGGTCACGCGCATGTCCGGCAAGAATCGTGCCCGGCTCCGCCAGGCAGGCCACCAGATTGGCCGTGTAGCTGGCCACGCCGCAGCGCGTGTTCCAGGTGGTCACCCAGCCAACCTTGCCCTTGGGCAGCATCGGTGCGCGTGCAAAGTGACGCACGTCGTGTTCCAGCGTCGCCGCGACATCGGACCATTTGAAACGGTCCATGAGGAGATTCCGCGCTGCGTCGGTGCGGAGCCTGACCTGCGCCGGAGTGGCCTCATGCACCTCGCGCAGCGCGGTCGCCAGGGATCCGGCATCGGGCTCGGCCCACACCGAATTGTAAAGATTGAAATGCGTATCGGCAGCGACGTAGGTGTAGTCAACCAGCCAGGCGGTTTCGGGTGTGCAGAAATCCATCTGCCCACCCCACGCGGTGGTGATCACCGGCAAGCCCATCAGCATGGCCTCAGCCATTGGCAGGCCAAAACCTTCGGCGCGGCTTGGTGCGACAAGCGCGTGGCAGTCTGCGTACAACCGCTTCAACTGGCCGTCGCTGATGTCACCTTCGATGATGATCACGTCCGGATACGCCGGATGGTCCCGCTTGGCCTCTTCCAACCAGCGATAGACCTCATTGTGCGGGTTCGCGAACGTCTTGATGATCAGGCTGACGTCATCATCGGCCGTGAACGCCTGCCCGTATGCCTTCAGCAGGACATCAACACCCTTGCGCGGGAAGCACGAGGAGACATGCAGGAATCGACGTGCCTTGCCGGGGACCACATAGTCCGCGGCGGCATCCACCTGTTCCCAGTGATCCACGCCATTCCAGCACACGGTCAGCGGGATGCCGGCCCCGTTGTCGATCATGATCTTGCGCACGTGATGAGACACGCAGGACAGGCCCTGCAGGTGCGCGTTGAAGTCTTCCATCCAGGGCTGCGGGAATCCGCTTTCCTCCCAGGGATAGAGATGCAGCGCATTGACGCGCGACTGCATGTCTGCCACCCGGGGCGGATACAGCAGGCGGCTGCTGACATCGGCCTGCGCCGGCGGAAGCAGCGGTTCCCCCTGGTGCAGGCGTGCAACCGCGGGGTTGGCCTTCAGGAAATCCGGCGACGCAGCAAAGTCCCCGGGTCCTTCCGTGGAGTGCAGAACAACCTGATGCCCGCGGGCAGCCAGCGCTTCTGCCAGGGTGCGGTTGACGAGTGCGAGGCTGTAGGTGCTGTCGAAGGGTCCTTCCAGGCGCCACTTGAGCGTGTCGGGCAGCGGGCCCGAGCGGGCAACCTGTTCGTTGGCGTGCACGCCCTCGGCGATGGCGACGGCGACATCCCGAAGGTCCTCGTCGGTGGGCACCACTGCGGCCGAGAGCCGGCCCAGTGTGTCGATGAGCGTGGTGTAGCTCTTCTGAATCGCCTCGCCGCTGGCAGGCCATGCGCGCACCGGCGCGGCGCGGCCTGCCACGACGGCTTCCATCGCTTTCAGCGCGGTGATCGCGGTGGCGTCCCACGAGAAGCGGGTGGACTGAACAGCGGCATGCTCGCGGAGCGAGGCGGCGAAAGCGGGATCCTCAAGCACGCGGCGCATGACGCGCGCGATGTCTCCCGTCTCGGCAGGATCGAACAGCGCGTCAGGACGCCCGATCACTTCCGGGACGCTGGTCGTCGCCGAACCAATCGTCGGCGCGCCGCACGCCATGGCCTCGAGCGCCGGCAGGCCGAACCCTTCATGTAAGGACGGGAACACGTAAGCCGACGTCGCGCTATAAAGGGTGATCAGCTCATCGTCGGTGATGTATCCGGTCAGCACCACGCGATCGGCGATACCCAGCCGCGCCACCAGCGCGTCGAAACGCGCCCGGTCGTGCGGTGCGATCTTGCCGGCGATGACCATCTGCGTCTTTGCCAGATGGGCCGGCCCCAGCGAAGCAAACGCTTCGAGCAGGCGCTCGGCATTCTTGCGGGGCTCCATGGCCCCGCTGTACATCACATAGTCGCCGGTGATGCCGAAGCGCGACTGCAGCAGCGTGCGCTCCGCCTCACCGATGAGCTTGGGAACGAAGTGCGGAGAGATCGCCGAGGACATGTTGACGATGCTCGCCGGATCCAGGTCCATGGCGGTCAGCGCTTCGCTCCGGGCATGTTCGGAGATGGACAGCAGCAGGGACGCGCGCTTGAGCGATTCCACCTTGTCCATGTACCAGGCGCGCACCCATTCCGACCCCAGGTAGGTGTCCGGGTTCAGCAGCGGAATCAGGTCGTACAGTGTGACCGCCGTCGGGAACGCGTGGGTACCCAGCTTTCCGATCGAGGTGACCGCCCCGCCCTGTGACCCCTCGAACAGGCTGGACACGTGGACGATGTCGGGCTGCAGTCCCTGCAGGAAGGTCTCCCACATGCGCTCCGATGCCTCACGACGCCAGGCGTCCTCCCGATGTGGCCAACCGACCTCCCGCAACGTATGGAAGGCACGGATGCGCTCCGGCGCGACGAGACCCTGGAGGCCCGCGCGGATCTCCTCGATGCCTTCCGGGAAGCTGGCGTTCACCGCCACCCAGATTTCATGCTCGCCGGCGTTGCGTGCCATGGCCTGGGCCAATGACAGCGAGTAGCGGCCAATGCCGCGGAAGCGGCTCTCGGTCTGGCAGCCCTGTAGATCGATCAGTACTCTCATGCCGCACCCCCTTCCTTGCGAGCACGTTTGAGGTCGGCAAAGACCTCGCGCGCGCGTTTGTCCATGTGCAGCGTCGTCCGGTCGTGTTCCCGGCCTTCAAGGGCGGCACGACTACTCTGGGCCTTGTCAAACAGGGCTTCGTGTGCCGCCAGCGCGTGGAGTCGCTTGTACAGGAAAGGAACCCGTGCGATCAGCGGCTTGAGGACCCGCTTCAGCCCCGGCGTGTCCAACACCGTGCGCAGCAGGCGTACCGCGAACGGGCGCATGGCGCGCTTCGTGCGCGTGAGCGCCGCAGATGGCAGGCGTCGGCGCAGGGCGCGCAACGGACGGGTGATCTGCCAGGAACGGCTGCTCTGGATCTGCTGGATGTCGCGAAGCAGCGCCTCGTGGGCAAGCCACCATCGGTGAGCCGCCTGCCGGCCTGCCTCGGCCTCTTCGCTGCGGATGGCAATCTCGGCGCGCAGCGAAAGCGCCTCCAGTGACACGATCTCCTGGAAATCGTGGATGGCCTGACGATGGGCCTGCTCCATCCCCTTGATGATACCCGCGTGCTCCGCCTCGACACGCCTGATGTGAGCCTCGAGGTGCTCGCGGTCGGAATGAGACACGCGCAACTGCGCCTCGAGTCCTTCTTTGACTTCCGCCACCTCGTGGACGCGTCGCTGTTCCAGCTCGTGGTAAGCGACGTTGACCTGCGCGCAGAACGTAGAGCTGGAACTCAGGCTGAAATCATCGAACACGTTGGGCGGGATCGCGAGAGCGTCCAGCAGTTCCGGGTGCTCGTTGCTGACGTAGAAACGGTTGAGCCCGTCGAAGTAGGCGAACGTGTAGCCCTTTGCCAGAACAGCGGGCTCCCATTCGTGATGAGTCTGTTCGGCGGTCAACGGCCGCGTGCTTTCGATGACCAGCACCCACGGACGCGTGGGACTGTGGACCCAGCCCTCCACGACCTGCTTCTCGGCCCCTTCAACATCGATCTTGAGCCAGTGAACCGGCCCGGTACCAACCTGCTCCAATACGGTATCGAGCGTGACCAGAGGCACGCACAGTTCATTCACCTTGAAGCCGGAGGTGCGATGCTCCGCGGCGATGGATTCCTCACCCGTGCTCAGCCCGGTACCTTCGATCTCGAAGAAGTGCAGGATGCCGGCGGTCTCTCCGACCGCCATCTGCAGCACCAGCTCTTCCGGGCGGCGTTGGCGAAGCTGATTCGCATAGTGCGGCGTCGGCTCAACGTGCGTGCCACGCCAGCCGTGTTCGTAGAACAGGCGGCTCACCGAATCGACGTCGGGACTCTGCGCACCGATGTCCACGTAGCACCCGCCCTCGACACGCGACAGCGCGCGCCAGAGCATGATGTCTTCGAAATTCTGCGCGTAGGAAATCAACGTGCTCATGCTGCGGTTACTGCTCCGGTTGTACGGGGACGGTGAGCGGTGCGCCGATGGCGCGCTCCACCGAGAATTCGGCATCCAGCCAGTTCGAACCGATGAACACCGGAACGCCCGTATTGAGAACTTCGAAGACGATCAGGTTGTCGACCCACTCGAAGTTGTCGACAAGATGGGTTTCCGTACTGACCAGCGCCGGTGACACCGAGTAGGAACCCGGGCCCAGGCTGCAGGTGAAGTCCAGTGTGAAAACGACCTGTTCGCCAGCGGCGAGATCCTTCTGCACCTGGCCGCTGTGCCAGGTGTTGCTGCCCCAGACGACGTGGCCCTGCTTGTCGCGCAGCATGAAGCCCAGCACCAGATTGGGGATGGCCGACAGCACATCCGCCTTGAGAATGAGGCGAAGCGGCTGGCCTACGGACGCGATGGCCACACTCGACCCCGTGGCCCGGTCCACCAGCTGCAGATCCGCCACCTTGGCCTGCCCGGTGCCGCTGCGCGTGGTCACCCAGCCCGACTTGCTACGCTGCTGCTGCACGGCCAGCTGCTCGTTTTCCTTCTTGGCGATGAGCGCGTTGTAGTAGTCGATGACCTCATCCGGCGCACCGTCCTTCAGCACGCGTCCCTTGTCCAACAGGATCACGCGGTCACAGAGCGCCTTGACGTCACCGGGGCTGTGCGACACCAGCATGATCGAGGTGCCCTCCTCGCGGAACCGCCGCATGCGATCGAAGCTCTTGTGCTGGAAGTAGCTGTCACCGACCGAAAGCGCTTCGTCCACGATCAGAAGGTCGGGCGTGAACGCGGTCGCGACCGCGAATGCCACGCGCACCTGCATGCCACTGGAGTAGGTCCGGACCGGCTGGTCGAAGTAGTCGCCGACTTCGGCAAAGGCCTCGATGTCGGGCATTGCCGCTTCGATCTGCTCCTGGGTGTAACCCATCAGGCCTGCGGAATGGAAGGCATTCTGCCGCCCGGTCAGATCCGGATTGAAGCCCATGCCCAGTTCGAGAATGGCCGCCACCCGGCCGGTTCGCGTCACCCGCCCTTCGGTGGGTTGCGCGGTTCCGGTAATCAGCTTGAGGAGCGTGCTCTTGCCCGCGCCGTTCTGGCCGATCACGCCCACGGCTTCGCCGGGCGCGATGGAGAATGAGACGTCGCGCAACACCCAGTGTTCTTCCCTGGGCCGCGTGGGGACGCCAAACCAGCTCAGCGCCCGCATCCACTCGCTACCCCAGACACGGTAGGCCTTGCCTACCGATTCGACCCGCATTTCGCCGCTCATAGCGCGTCCACCATTTCCGGGCTGGCACGACGGAACATGACCAGCGAAGCCAATGCCAACACAACCGCCGCAACGGTCAGCCACACGAGTTCACCCCAGACCGGCGGCCGATTGTAGAGCAGCACGTTCTGGTAGCTGGTGACCAGCGGGTACAGCGGATTCAGCTTGAAAATGTTCTGCACATGCTCGGGCAGGATGCTGATGTTGTAGACAATGGGGGTGAGCCAGAACAGCGCCTGCAGCACCACGGGCACCACCTGCCCGATGTCGCGCATGAACACGTTGAGGACGCCCAGCAGCAGTCCGATCGACATGGCGAAGAACAGCGTGAGCAACATCAGGACGGGCAGCCACAGCGCCTCCGCTTCCGGGTAATGCCCCAGAACGGCGAACACGGCGAAGATGGCCACCAACAGCAGCAGGTTGTTGACCAGCATCGTGCCGCCCGCAATGAGCGGCAGGCAGATGCGGGGGAACGCCATCTTCTTCATCAGGTTTCCGCTGTCCACGAACAGCGAAACGCACTTGCCGACGGTTTCCGCGAACATGCTCCAGCACAGCGTACCGGCCATCAGGTACAGCGCGTAGGCGTACTTGTTGTCGATGCCTGGAAGCTTGGCCGACAGCACCTCGGACAGAATCGTCGCGAAGATCAGCACCTGCATCAGCGGGTGAATGATCATCCACAGCGCGCCCAGCTTGCTGCGGATGAAGCGCACCCTCAGCTCGTTCTTGATCGAGGAGAGGATGAAGTATCTGTAAGCCCACACGGAGCGGATCATGTCTTTCATTGCATGCCTCTTACTTCATTGTCCTGTTGGTGCACGAGGTCGGCTTCCGGATGTGCATGCAGTTCGCGCAGGCGTTCGGTGATGCGTGCGGCGGCGGCGGCCGCAGACAGCCGGGATTGAACGGCGTCGCGCCCAGCCTGGCCCAGTGCCGCGGCAGCGGCGGGGTCATCGGCGAGCCGGCGCATCCACGCCGCTGCCTGCGCCTCGTCGACGTTGGCCCAGCGCTGCCCCTGCCCACCCGGGTAGTCATCTTCGCCGACCGGCACCAGCGTGAAATCCACCAGCGCGGCCGAATCGGCGTCCATGAATTCCATGTTGCCGGACCAAGCCGTGGCGATGACCGGCTTGCCGATGGCCATGCACTCGGCCAGGCCCATGCCGAAGCCTTCGGCACGGTGCAGCGACACGTAGGCGTCGCAGCAGCGCTGCAGCGCGTTGAGATGCGCACGGTCGATCACGTCGTCCCGAAGGATGATGCGGTCGTCGCCCTCAATGAGATCGAACATCTGCCTGATCCAGTGCGGGAAACGGTAACCGTTGCTGCTCTTGACCAGCAGGCGCACGTCGCGACGTTCCGGCGGGAAGGCATCGCGGAACGCGCGGATGGCGGCGGCGGGGTTCTTGCGTTCCATGCGCGAACTGAAGTCGAAGGTGACCAGGAACACGAAGGCGTCCCCTGGCAACCCGAAGTCGGCGCGCTGAAGTCCGCTGTCCTCGATGATGCCCAGCGGCATCGGCACCCGAAGCACCGGCTTGTCGGTGACCCGCTTGACGGCCTGTTCGATGAACCCCGTCGCGACCAGCACTTCGTCCACCTGCGCAAGCGCAGGCAACCAGGCGTCCGGCAGCGTCTCCAGTTCCCAGAACCAGCACGCGATCAGGTAACGCCCTTGAAGCTTTGCACGGCCAATATGGTCCAGTGCGTGCTCCAGATAATCCGGATTGACGAAGATGATGCTGACCGGATGCGGCATCGCATTGTCGATGTAGACATCGAGCGCATGGTCATCCCAGGCATGCGGCAGGTCCAGGTCGATGTCCCGCAAGGCTACGGGCACACCGTGGTCGATCAGCGCGCGGGCGTACCCTCGCGCCGCTTCGGCGAGACCGAACTGGCCATGGATGTAACCCAGGATATTGACTCCAGGGAGCGAGGCATCCGCCGTCATCCCACGTTGCGCGGTGGCGGTTGCCCGTGGCCTCCAGGCCTGCCACGCCGGCGTGCGGGAAAAGCGCGTGCGCGCCCGCAACCGCCGGGTCAGCAGTTGCAGTACCCCTTCGCGCATCGCACGCGGAAGCGCACGGTAAGCACGGCGCAGCCAGTCCTGGCTGCGCAGCCATGCCAACACGCGCACCTGGGCCGACGATCGGCGGGATTCACTTGCGTTCATGGCGGCGGCCGCGGTGTTCAGCCGGCCAACGCCCGCTCAAGATCCACCTGCAGATCCCCCAGCTCCTCCACGCCCACGCTCAGCCGCACCAGCGCATCACTGATGCCCAGCTGCTCGCGGCGCTCCACCGGAATGGACGCATGGGTCATCACCGCCGGATGGTTCACCAGGCTTTCCACCCCACCCAGCGATTCGGCCAGCGTGAACAGCTCGGTCTTCTCGCAGAACGCCTTGGCCGCCGCGAACCCGCCCTTCAGCACGATCGACACGATGCCGCCGTAGCCGTTCATCTGGCGCGTGGCCAGCTCGTGCTGCGGGTGCGAGGTCAGGCCGGGGTAGATCACCTTTTCCACCGCCGGGTGCTTTTCCAGCCACTGGGCCAGGGCCAGCGCGTTGGCGCAGTGCGCCTTCATGCGCAGCGGCAGGGTCTTCAGGCCACGCAGGGCCAGGAAGCTGTCGAACGGGCCCTGCACGCCGCCAATGGAGTTCTGCAGGAAGGCCATCTGCTCGGCCAGCTCGGCGTTGTCGCCGACCACCACCATGCCGCCGACCATGTCCGAATGGCCGTTGAGGTACTTGGTGGCCGAATGCAGCACCAGGTCCGCGCCCAGCTCCAGCGGGCGCTGCAGCATCGGCGAGGCAAAGGTGTTGTCCACCACCACGATCAGGCCATGGCGCTTGGCGATGGCGGTCACCGCGGCAATGTCCACGATCTTCAGCATCGGGTTGGTCGGGGTTTCAATCCAGACCATCTTGGTCTGCGGGGTGATCGCCGCTTCCAGCGCGGCCAGGTCGGTGAGGTCGACGAAGCTGAACTGCAGGCCGGCGGTGCGCTTGCGCACGCGCTCGAACAGACGGAAGGTGCCGCCGTAGATGTCGTCCATCGCCACCACGTGGCTGCCGGCGTCCAGCAGTTCCATCACCGTGGAGGTGGCGGCCATGCCCGAAGCGAACGCGTAGCCGCGGCTGCCGCCTTCCAGGCTGGCCACGCAGCGCTCGTAGGCGAAACGGGTCGGATTGTGGGTACGCGAGTACTCAAAACCCTGGTGCTCGCCCGGGCTGGACTGGGCATAGGTCGAGGTGGCGTAGATCGGCGGCATCACCGCGCCGGTGCTCGGGTCCGGCGACTGGCCGCCGTGAATGGCCAGGGTGGCCAGCGCCAGCGCGCGATCGGAGTGCCCGGAAGAAGCAGAGTTGGACATGTGGTTTCCCAACGCGGGAACCCCCATGCGAAGGTTCCCATAATCAAATGGAGCGAAAGTCTATCAGCGGGAGCTTAACCAGCTTTTGACGCCGATAAACACGTATTCATGGCCCAAATGTGGCCAACGTGCGTTTATTGAACGCGACGACGCAGGTAGTTCAGCAGGTCGATCCGGGTGATCAGGCCCAGGAAGGTGCCGCCGTCCATGATGATGGCCACCTGGCCGCGGTCGAACACCGGCAGCAGGGCTTCAATCGGCGACTTCACGTCCAGCCGGTCCAGCTTGCTGACCATGGCGGTGGCGACCTTGTCGCGGAACCGCGCCTCATCGCCATACACGTGCAGCAGCACGTCGCTTTCGTCGACGATGCCGACCAGCTGGTCGCCGTCCATCACCGGCAGCTGCGACACGTCATACAGCTTCATGCGCTGGTAGGCGGTGGTGAGCAGGTCGTTCGGGCCGATCACGACCGTGTCACGCTGGCCGTACGGGCGCAGGATCAGGTCGCGCAGGTCGCCGGTCTGCGGGCGCTCCAGGAAGCCGTTGTCCAGCATCCAGTAGTCGTTGTACATCTTGGACAGGTACTTGTTGCCGGTGTCGGGCACCAGCACCAGCACCTTCTTCGGGGTGGTCTGCTCACGGCAGTACTTCAGCGCGGCGGCCAGCAGGGTGCCGGTGGAGGACCCGCCCAGCACGCCTTCCTTGCCCAGCAGCTCACGCGCGGTGTGGAAGCTTTCCGCGTCGGTGATCGGATAGGCCTTGGTGACCCGGCTGAAATCGGAGATCGACGGCAGGAAGTCTTCGCCGATGCCTTCCACCAGCCAGCTGCCCGACTTGTCGTTCAGATTGCCGTCGTTGATGTACTCGGCCAGGATCGACCCGACCGGGTCGGCCAGCACCAGCTCGGTGTTCGGCGACAGCTTGGCGAAGGCGCGCGACAGGCCCGTCATGGTGCCCGAGCTGCCGCAGCCGAACACGATGGCGTCCAGCTCGCCGCCCATCTGCTCGAGGATCTCCGGGCCGGTGCCGAATTCGTGCGCGGCCGGGTTGTCCGGGTTGCCGAACTGATTGATGAAGTAGGCCCCGGGGGTTTCTTCGGCCACGCGCTGGGCCATGTCCTGGTAATACTCGGGGTGGCCCTTGGCCACGTCCGAACGGGTCAGGCGGACTTCGGCCCCCATCGCCTTCAGGTTGAAGATCTTCTCGCGGCTCATTTTGTCCGGCACCACCAGGATGAGCTTGTAGCCCTTCTGCTGGGCAACCAGGGCCAGGCCCAGGCCGGTGTTGCCGGCGGTGCCTTCCACCAGCGTCGCGCCCGGCTTGAGGTCGCCGCGCTTTTCCGCCGCCTCGATCATCGACAGCCCGATGCGGTCCTTGATCGACCCCCCGGGATTGGCGCTTTCGAGCTTCAGGAACAGCTCGCACACCCCGGTATCCAGGCGCTGGGCCTTGACGATGGGGGTATTGCCAATGAGTTCGAGGACGGAGGAATGGATGGTCATCGGGTCAGATCAATTCGCGCCGCAATGCGGCCTGACCCCCGATTATCCGACATTCTGCCCCTGAAAAGACGACGCGGACGGTGCCCGTCGACGAGGTGACGGACACCGCCCGCGGCGGTAGGCGTGGACGTGGGTGTCAGTGGAGCGGGGAGGCGTACATGCGTTCGAGCTTCTGCTTGGCCAGCAGTTTCTCGCGTTTCATCTGGCCCAGGGTCTGATCTCCTACGGGGAGCACGCCCAGCTCGGCGTCCATGCACTGTTTATTCAACTTCTTGTGCGTGTCGTAGAGCCTTCTGAA
Organism: Stenotrophomonas maltophilia; assembly: GCA_002387845.1. Classification (GTDB taxonomy): domain Bacteria; phylum Pseudomonadota; class Gammaproteobacteria; order Xanthomonadales; family Xanthomonadaceae; genus Stenotrophomonas; species Stenotrophomonas maltophilia_AG. Next base: position 79,797 of record DGLB01000060.1, read on the forward strand.
TTCCGGGTCACGCTCGCGGCGTGCATCGATCTCGCTCTGGGGCTGACCTTCAAACATGATGAACCTCCTATCGCTTGTATCGCATGAACAAAGACGCCCCGGCCTTGCGGCACGGGGCGTGGCTTTGGGAGGAGCAACCGGCATCAACCGAAACCGCAGGTGCACCCTGACGCAGCGCCCGGGGGATCCGGACTTCGAACTGCTGTGGTGCGTGCCCCTGGTACATCGGCCCGGCCCTCCAATCATCCGGGAAGCAAAATCGCTTCCCGGACAACCGACCCTACGCCTGCCATCGGGCAGGTTCAAGGGTTTCATTTGAAAAGAGCCAAACACGCCAGTCGAGGTTCAGCCTGAACGCGCAATTGAACGAAAAGGTAACGAAAACAGGCGTTTGCGACAGGGTGTAGCCGGGCAGGCCCGGCGTTACGGGGCGACGATGACCTCGGCCGAACGGGCCTTGGTCGCGGCGGCCTTCTTGCCACTGACCTGGAACCGGCTGGCACTGACCCCGGCCGCGACCAGGGCGTCGCGCAGGGCCTCGGCGCGCTTCTGGCCGACACCTGCGGCGGCGTCGTAGGCCTCGATCCGTACCCGGCCCTTCTTGCCGATGTTCAGGTACTCGGCCAGGGCCTTGGTCTGGCTCTTGGCACCCCCGGACAGGCTGGCCTGACCCCCGGCAAAGGCGTCACCCGCAAAGGTGAACACCTCGCCGCGGCTGTCGAACTTCGACCCCGGCAGCTTGGCCCCGGACACCAGTTCGGCTTCCTCGCGGGCCAGCTTGGCCGCATTGGCCTGGGCGGCACTGAGGCGGGCGGTCTGCTTGCCGGCCACGCTGGTCAGCGCGGTCTCGGCGTCCTGGCGGGCCAGGGCCTCGCTTTCCGCCGCCAGGCGCAGGCGCTCGGACTCCTCGGCCTGGATCTGGGCCTGCACGCGCAGGCGCTCGTTCTCCTGGCGGATGCGCTGCGATTCGCGGCGGGTGGCCTCGATCAGCAGGTCGCTGCGGGTGCGCTCCAGCTCGCGCGACTGGCGCTGGGCCAGGGCGGTACGCACGCTGGTTTCGGCGATTTCGACCCGGCGCTCGGCCAGGTAGCGGGCCTGGTCGAGGTCACGGCGCTTGGCCTTGGCCAGCTCGGCCACGGCCTGCTGGGCCTGCAGGCGCTCGTACGGAGCCAGTTCGGCGGTGTTGGCGTTGGCCTGGATGGCCAGCAGGCGCTGGTTGAGCTGGGCCACGGCCGGGTCTTCGGCGGCGCTGGCCAACAGCGGCAGGGCGAGGCCGGCGGCCAGCAGCAGGGCGGCGGGGGTGCGCAGGGCGATCTTCATCAACGGCCCTCCCCGGTGGCCAGCTGGCGTTCCAGCTGGGTCACCTCATTGCGGTGCAGCTGCAGCTGGGCCATGGCGGTGGCCTCCTCGCTGCGGGCGCGGGCCAGGTCGGCGTCGACGGTGGCGCGGGCGGCCAGCACCGGGACGTTCTTGCGCTCGCGACGATCGCCGGCGGCCGCCTGGGCCTGCTCCAGGCCTTGCCGCGCAACGGCGATCAGGTCCGGGGCGTACTGGTCAGCGTCGGCCTGGGTGGCCTTCTCCACCGCCTGCCGGGCCTGGGCCAGTTCCAGTGCCCCGTCCTGGGCCAGGACCGGTCCGGACAGCGCGAATGCGCACGCCATCACGCATCCAGAGATGAAAACTGCCGGGGTACGTCGTATTTGTGCGAAGCTACGATTCATTGGGGGGGCCGTTGCCAGGTTGTCTGTGCACGGCCATTGTCGGAAGCCTGCGCCGTGCTTGCAATGGCACGAAGCCGTTTGTTGGGGAAAGATTTCGCATGGATATCGGCTATTTCCTGAAGCTGATGACCGAAAAGAACGCCTCGGACATGTTCTTGACCACCGGAGCCCCGGTGTACATCAAGATCGAGGGCAAGCTGTACCCGCTGGGCAACACCGGGTTGCCGCCGGGCATGGTCAAGAAGATCGCCTATTCGTTGATGGACGAGGGCCAGGTGCCGCAGTTCGAGCGCGACCTGGAGCTCAACATGGCCATCGCCCTGCCCGACGCCGGGCGCTTCCGCGTCAACGTGTTCAAGCAGCGCGGCGAAGTGGGCATGGTCATCCGCGCCATCCGCAGCAAGATTCCCAGCATTGAAGAGCTGAATCTGCCGCAGGTGCTGAAGGACGTCATCATGACCCCGCGCGGGCTGGTGCTGGTGGTCGGCTCGACCGGTTCGGGCAAGTCGACCTCGCTGGCGTCGATGATCGACCACCGCAACAGCACCACCACCGGTCACATCCTCACCATCGAGGATCCGATCGAGTACCTGCACAAGCACAAGATGTCGATCGTGAACCAGCGCGAGGTCGGGCTGGATACGCACGCCTTCCACAACGCGCTGAAGAACGCGATGCGTGAAGCGCCCGACGTGATCCTGATCGGCGAAATCCTGGACGCGGAAACCATGGAGGCGGCCATTGCGTTCGCCGAAACCGGTCACCTGTGCCTGGCCACGCTGCACTCGAACAACGCCGACCAGACCATCGAGCGCATCCTGAACTTCTTCCCGGAAAGCGCGCACCGCAACGTGCTGATGAACCTGTCGCTGAACCTGCGGGCGGTCATTTCGCAGCGTCTGGTGAAGGGGCAGGACGGCCGCCGCCTGCCGGCCACCGAAGTGCTGATCAACACGCCGATGATCCGCGACCTGCTGCGCCGCGGCCAGGTGCACGAGATCAAGGCCGCGATGGAAGGCTCGCTGGAAGAAGGCATGGAAAGCTTCGACCAGTGCCTGTTCCGCATGGCCAAGAGCGGCATCATCGAGCAGGAAGAGGCGCTGCGCGCGGCCGATTCGCGCGATGGCCTGGCATTGAAGTTCCGCCTGTCCGAAGGCGGCAGCGGCGAGCATGATCCGTACGCGGATTATTCCGCGGCCAGCCCGGCCAGCATCACGCACGGGTTCTGATCCACGGGTGACACCGCAATGATGGGTACCCACGTATCAATTCGTGGGTACCCACCCCAGTGGGTACACATTTTCAGGCCGCGTCGGCCTGAACTTCCGGCCGCGCGGCCTCGAATGCCGGTAACGCCAGACACGCTGCGTCGATCCGCACCAGCGTCGGATACGGCTCCAGGTCCACATGGAACCGCCGCGCGTTGTACAGCTGCGGCACCAGGCAGCAGTCGGCCAGGGTTGGCGTGTCGCCGTGGCAGAAGCGGCCGGTGTCCACCGATTCCACCAGCATCCGCTCCATCGCCTCGAAGCCGAGCTGCATCCAGTGCCGGGTCCAGTCCTCGCGCTCGGACTGCGGCACGTTCCAGGTATCGCTGAAGAACTGCATCACCCGCAGGTTGTTGAGCGGATGGATGTCGCAGGCCACCAGCTGCGCCAGCGCGCGCACCCGCGCCCGCCCGGCCGCGTCGTCGGGCAGCAGCAAAGGGCCGCCGAAGACCTCGTCCAGGTACTCCAGGATGGCCATCGACTGGTGCACCACCTGCTCGCCATGGCGCAGCGTGGGCACCAGTTCCTGCGGGTTGAGCGCGGCGTAGCCTTCGCTGTGCTGCTGGCCGCCATCGCGGATCAGGTGCACGGGGGTGATTTCGTGCGCCAGGCCCTTGAGGTTCAAGCCGATGCGCACGCGATACGCCGCGCTGGAGCGCCAGTAGCTGAACAATTCCAGCCGTTCGGCATTCACGGCTTGGCGGCCTGTTCGATCCGCTGCTCGATCGCGCCGAAGATGCTGTCGCCCGCCGCATCGAACATCTCGATGCGCACGACATCACCGAACGACATGAACGGCGTGCTCGGCTTGCCGTCGCGCAGGGTTTCCACGGTGCGCTGTTCGGCGAAGCACGAAGCCCCCTTGCCGGTGTCCTCGTTGGCGATGGTGCCGGAGCCGACGATGGTCGCCGCGCCCAGCGGACGGGTCTTGGCCGCATGCGCGACCAGCTGGGCGAAGTTGAACTGCATGTCCACGCCGGCTTCCGGCGCGCCGAACCATGCGCCGTTGATGTGGGTGACCAGCGGCAGGTGCACCTTGCTGTCCTGCCAGGCCTCGCCCAGCTCGTCCGGGGTGACGAACACCGGCGACAACGCCGAACGCGGCTTGGACTGCAGGAAACCGAAGCCCTTGGCCAGCTCACCCGGGATCAGGTTGCGCAGTGAGACGTCGTTGACCAGGCCGACCAGCTGGATGTGGCCGGCGGCCTGTTCCGGGGTAACCGCCATCGGCACGTCGTCGGTGATGACCACCAGCTCGGCTTCCAGGTCGATGCCGTAGTCCTCGCTGACCACCTTCACCGCGTCGCGCGGGCCGTAGAAGCCGGCGCTGGTGGCCTGGTACATCAGCGGGTCGGTGTAGAAGCTTTCCGGCACCTCGGCCCCACGGGCGCGGCGCACCCGCTCCACATGCGGCAGGTAGGCGCTGCCGTCGACAAACTCATAGGCACGCGGCAGCGGCGCGGCCAGCGCCTGCAGGTCGATGTCGAACACGCCGTCGGCGCTGCCGTCGTTCAGCGACTCATACAGGGCGTTCAGGCGCGGAGCCAGGTGGGTCCAGTCCTCCAGCGCGGCCTGCAGGGTGGCGGCGATGCCGGTGGCGCGCACGCCGTGCTGCAGGTTGCGCGAGACCACGATCAGGGTGCCGTCGCGACCGCCTTCCTTCAAAGAACCAAGCTTCATGGGTGGGTATCCGTCGAACGCAGAAAAATAGGTTTCGAGTGTAACCAAATGCGTGCGGGTGCCAAGGTGCAGTGCCGCAGATGGCACCTTAAACGATGGGTGTGCACAAACTGGCATCGGCCCTGCGTGTCCACCGCCAATCTGAATGGGGGAAATTGCTTCGGTGCAACATTCCCGTTAGAATCCGCCGGTCTGCAGCGGCCGTCCGTTTCCCTTCGGGATCGCCGGCGAACCGGGTTTCGACCCCTCGCCCGCCCCCACTCCGACGCCATTCGTCATGCAGTCCAGCCTGCGCACCGCGTTGGCTGCACCCTACTCCTCGCAGCGCGGTTCACGGGAACGCTCCGAGTCAGCCGATCACACGATCTGCCGCACGTCTGGCCAACGGGCCTGGCGTTACTTTGCTTTTGGAGCTTTCCACCGATGTCTTTCGAAGACCTGGGCCTTGCCCCGTTCCTGCTGCGCGCGTTGTCCGAGCAGGGCTATGAAAACCCGACCCCGATCCAGGAACAGGCCATTCCGCTGGCCCTGGCCGGGCGCGACCTGCTGGCCGGCGCACAGACCGGTACCGGCAAGACCGCTGCCTTTGGTTTACCGCTGCTGCAGCACCTGGGCACGAATCCGCAGGCCGTTGACGGCCCGCGCAAGCCGCGTGCGCTGGTGCTGGCCCCGACCCGCGAACTGGCCACCCAGGTGCATGACAGCCTGCGCGGCTACAGCAAGTACCTGCGCATCCCCAGCGCCTGCATCTACGGCGGCGTGGGCATGGGCAACCAGTTCGACGTGCTGCGCCGTGGCGTGGACCTGCTGGTGGCCTGCCCGGGTCGTCTGATCGACCACCTGGAACGCCGCAGCGTGGACCTGTCCGGCATTGAAGTGCTGGTGCTGGACGAAGCCGACCGCATGCTCGACATGGGCTTCCTGCCGTCGATCAAGCGCATCCTGGCCAAGCTGCCGCGCCAGAACCGCCAGACCCTGCTGTTCTCGGCGACGTTTGAAGACAACATCCGCCAGCTGGCGCTGGAGTTCATGCGCAACCCGGAACAGATCCAGGTAACGCCGAAGAACACCGTGGCCGAAACCATCACCCACAAGGTGCATCCGGTGGACGGTGCCCGCAAGCGCGAACTGCTGCTGCACCTGCTGGCGCAGGACAGCCGCGAGCAGACCCTGGTGTTTGCCCGCACCAAGCACGGCAGCGACAAGCTGGCCACGTTCCTGGAAAAGTCGGGCATCAAGACCGCGGCCATCCATGGCAACAAGAGCCAGGGCCAGCGCCTGCGTGCACTGGGCGACTTCAAGGCCGGCCGGGTGACGGTGCTGGTGGCGACCGACATCGCCGCACGCGGCATCGACATCAACGAACTGCCGAAGGTCATCAACTATGACCTGCCGATGGTGGCCGAAGACTACGTGCACCGCATCGGCCGTACCG
>DGLB01000060.1:86054-86242 GCA_002387845.1 Stenotrophomonas maltophilia
CGATCCGCTGGGGCAACAGCGCCCCGGGCAAGGCGGAGATTCCGGGTGGCGAGCGCGCACCGCGCAAGAACCACGCCCGCCGTCCGCACAGCGAGGCTCCGCGCCACGCGCATGCGGGCCCGAAGGGCGGTAGTGGCCAGCGTGACGGTGCCGGTCGTGGCGCAGGCCGCGGTGCCGGTAACGGCGCG
>DGLB01000016.1 GCA_002387845.1 Stenotrophomonas maltophilia
TCATGCAATGGGATCGTGCGGATGGGTTTTGATCTTCGATGGCCACCGGCTCTCTGTCTGGGGCGTGCCGGGGTGGGTTTGCGGGACCGTAGAAAACATGGATGTTTTCTACGAGCCCCCATGGATGGGTTCACGGCGTGTCCCGCAAACCCACCCCGGCACGCCCAAACACGGAACCAGATGACCACCGGCTGTTCGCCCAGAACCAACAGCAGCCGGGCAGCGCCCGGCGGTACGAGATGCATGCCAATGCCGGCTGTTCGCGCAACTCCGGAAACAACAACGGCACCCGCAGGTGCCGTTGTGCTTGGAAGCGTGAGCAGAACTCAGAACTTGGCGTCGAACTCGGCTGCGTAGCCGGTGTTGACCAGGACCTTCTGCAGGATCTCGCTGTTCTTCACGTTGCCGGCGACGATCTGCTGGGTTTCCGGGCCGCGGCTGTCCATGCGGGCCGGGGTGGCCCCCTTGAAGTCGCACACGCGGCCGCCTGCTTCGCGGACCAGCAGCACGCCGGCGGCGATGTCCCAGGCTTTCACGCCGGCTTCGAAGTAGGCGTCGGCGCGACCGCAGGCCACGTAGGCCAGGTCCAGCGCGGCCGAGCCGGTGCGGCGCACGTCTTCGGCCTGGACCAGCAGCGCGTCCAGCGCCTTCAGCTGCGAACTGGCGCGGTTGCGCTCGCGCGGGGCGAAGCCGGTGTGGATCATCGCGCCCGACAGGTCCTTGCGGTCTGCCACGCGGATGCGGCGGTCGTTCAGCACTGCGCCTGCACCGCGGCTGGCGGTGAACAGTTCATTGCGCAGTGGGTCGAAGATCACCGCGTCGGTCGGTTCGCCGTTCTCGGTCAGCGCGATCGATACGCAGTAGTGCGGGAAGCCACGCAGGTAATTGCTGGTGCCGTCCAGCGGGTCGATCACCCACATGTAGCGGTTCACCGCCTGCACGCCGCCTTCCTCGCCCATGATCCCGTACTCCGGGTAGGCGCGCTTGAGTTCCTTGACGATCACCTTTTCCGCATCTGCATCCACCTCACTCGCATAGTCCATGCGCCCCTTCTGCACCACGTTCAGTGCTTCCAGCTTGTTGATGTTGCGCAACAAAACGTTGCCGGCGAGGCGGGCGGCCTTGACCATGACGGTGACGGCGGGTTTCTGCATGGCGAAAAGCTCCCGGAAAGGCAGAGGGGGGATTGGCGGGGGAAAAGAGCGGTGCCGGCGCACAGGCCGGTGACACAGTTTACCATTTGTCGCAGTTCTTCTCGCGTTTGGCCTGTTCATGTCCCTGCAAACCGCTCCAACCCGCATCCGATTCGTCCTCGTCGGCACCCAGCACCCCGGCAACATGGGCGCGGCCGCCCGCGCCATGAAGACCATGGGCCTGGGCCGGCTGGTGCTGGTAGCCCCGGAAAAGCCCCTGGATGAAGAGGCCTTCCGCCGCTCCGCCGGGGCCGAGGACGTGCTCGGCGATGCCCCGGTGGTCGCCACCCTGGCCGAGGCCGTGGCCGACTGCCGGCTGGTGCTCGGCTGCACCGCCCGCGCCCGCCGCGTGCAGCTGGAAGAGCTGCTGCCCACGGTGGCCGCCCAGCGCGCCTTGGCCAAGGCCGGCGATGCCACCGACCCCGGTGAGGTGGCCTTTGTGTTTGGTCGCGAGCGTACCGGCCTGACCAACGAAGAGCTGCAGCTGTGCCACCTGGCCGTGCACATTCCCTCCAATCCGGAGTTCAGCTCGCTGAATCTTGCCGCCGCCGTGCAGGTGCTGGCCTATGAGCTGCGCATGGCCCACCTGGACGCCGCCCCGGCCGCCGCCGGCCCCGACGCCGAACCGCGCGAACAGGCCGCCAGCCACGCCCAGCTGGAAGGCCTGTTCGGTCAGCTCGGCCAGACCCTGGACGACATCGACTTCCACAAGGGCCGTGCCCCGGAGTCGGCCATGCGCAAGCTGCGCCGCCTGTTCCTTCGCACCGAATTGAGCGAACAGGAAGTACGGTTGTTGCGCGGCATTCTGGCGGATGCCCAGCGGATGGCACGGTTGGCCCAAAATAAGCCCCAATGACCTGACGCACGTCTCACTTTTTCGGGTAGGCTGTCTCGATTCCTTTGGGGGGAGCAGATGGGATTGCCGGTGCTGCGGAGGCTGCTGCAGGGGGGACTGCTGTGTCTGGGCATCATGGCGATGACCGGCACCACGCAGGCCGGGCCTGTAGATGCCGACGGCGGCCACGTACTTGTACTGGGCCGGATCAGCGACAATCCCAAAGCACACCATGCGCAACTGCAGCCGCTGCTCGACTACGTGGTGCCGCGCATGCGTGACGTCGGCATCACCGAAGGCCGCATTCTGATGGCTCCCGATGCCCAGCAGATGGCCAGCTACCTGCGTCGTGGGCGCGTGGACTGGGTCACCGAAACCACCGGTACGGCGGTGGCCCTGGGCCTGCGCAGCGGCGCGCAGCCGCTGCTGCTGACCGAACGCAGCGGCGTGCGTGATTACCACACGGTGTTCTTCGTGCGCCGCGACAGCCCGATCCGGGCCCTGGCCGACCTGAAGGGGCACTCGCTGGCCCTGCAGAACGTGGCCTCCACCAGCGCCTACCTGGTGCCGGTGATGACCCTGCTGCAGCAGGGCCTGACCCCCGAAATCCTGTTGTCCGCGCGCGACGCGGCCGCGCCGGATACCGTGGGCTATGTGTTTGCGCGCTCGGAGGCCAATATCGCCACCTTCGTGCACAAGGGGCTGGTCGATGCTGGCGCGGTCAGCAGCGTGGACTGGGTGGACCCGCAGCGGGTGCCGGCCAGTTTCAAACGCGATTTCCGCGTGCTGTACCGCACCGAGGCGTATCCGCGGGCGGTCGAGGTGGTGCGCGCCGGGCTGGAGCCGAAGGTGCGCGAGCGCCTGCAGGAGGTGCTGCTGCAGGCCGCGTCGGACCCCGAGGCGCAGGGGGCGCTGGAAAAGTTTTTTGGTACGTCCGGGTTCCATCGGGTGGATGCGCAGACGCAACACCGGTTGGATGAATTGAAACAGGGTCTTACACGCGTGCGGATGGAAGTGGAATGAGGCCGTTGGGTTCCGGAATGCAGTCCCGCTTTGTATTGGCAATGGGCGGGGCGATGGTGGTGGTGGTGGCGATCGTGGCCGTGGTGTTGGGGCGCCAGGCGACGATGCAGGACGAGGTCAAGCATCTCAGCGGAACGGTCATCCATGACCTGTTCGACCGCAGTGTGCGCAGCCGGGGTGAAGCCCTGGCCCGTGAACTGTCCGACGCACTGGCCAACCCGCTGTACTACAACGACCTGCAGCAGGTCGGTGCGCTGGTGCGCAACACCTCGCGGCAGCAGGTGGTGCGCTATGTGCTGGTGTTCGACGAGGACGGCAAGCTGATCCACGACGGCTCGACCGACGTGGTTGACTTCGGCCGGCCGATGCAGGACCCGTTGGCATCGGGAGCCGTGGCCGCGCGGACCCTGGTGGTGCAGCAGTCGCCCAAGGTGCTCGACAACGCAATGCCGATCATGGTCGGCAACCAGCGCATTGGCGGGGTGCGGGTCGGCATGGCGCTGGATGACGTGCAGGCCATGGAACAGCGCGCCAACCAGACCCTGGGCGACCGCCTGCAGCAGGTCGGCAAGCGCCACCTGGGCTGGCTGCTGCTGATGCTGGGGCTGCTGCTGGCCATTGGCGTGGTGGTCATCATCTACGTGCAGCGCACCCTGGTGGCCCCGATTCGCGGGCTGGCCGCGGCCGCGCGCCAGATCGAGGCCGGCGACTACCGCCCGCAGCTGGGCCAGAGCAACAGCCCGGGCGAGGTCGGCGAACTGGTGCGCGCATTCGCGCGGATGAGCGAGGCGATTGCGCGCCATGACCGCGAAGTGCGGCACATGGCCTACACCGATGCGCTCACCGGGTTGACCAACCGGCTGGCCTTCCGCGAGGCGCTGGACCACCGGCTGATGGCCGCGCGTGCGTCCAACCACCGGCTGGCGCTGCTGTTCGCCGACATGGACGACTTCAAGCGGGTCAACGACACCCTTGGCCACGAGGCCGGCGACGAAGCGCTGCTGCAGTTCGCGCAGCGCATCAGTGCCGCGGTGGCCCAGGCCGGCGGCGACGAAGCCCTGCTGGCGCGCTTTGGTGGCGACGAGTTCGTGATTCTGATCGGCGACGGTGACGTGGCCGCCGGTGCCCGCCAGCTGGCCGAACTGCTGGTGCGTGAGCTGGGCAAGCCGCTGGTGGTGCAGGGCCGTGAGCTGTTCCTGGGCACCTCGATTGGCGTCACCCTGTTCCCGGATGACGCGGCCGATGCGACCACGCTGCTGAAGAACGGCGACATCGCCATGTACCAGGCCAAGATGGCCGGCAAGAACTGCTATCGCTATTACAGCCGGGCCATGGACCACGCAGTCGAGCGCCGCGTGCACATGGAGCAGGAACTGCGCGGAGCCTGGGAGCGCGGCGAGCTGCGGCTGGTCTACCAGCCCATTTTCCGCACCCGCGACCGCCGTCTGTGCGGCGTGGAAGTGCTGCTGCGCTGGCAGCACCCGACCCTGGGCACGATTCCCCCGTCGGTGTTCATTGAAGTGGCCGAGCAGAGTGGCCTGATCGAGGTGATCGGGCCCAAGGTGCTGCGCGCGGCGTGCCGGGAGGCCATGCAGTGGCCGCTGACGGCGGAGGGCGAGGGCCTGTTTGTTTCGGTCAACGTCTCGCCGCGCCAGCTGCGCGGCGGCGAGCTGCCCACCCTGGTGGCCGAATCCCTGCGCGACACCGGCCTGCCGGCCTCGCGCCTGCACCTGGAGCTGACCGAAACGGCGGTGATCGGCGACGAAATGCTGGCCGCGGCCCTGCTCGACAAGCTGCACCGCACGGGCGTGAAGGTATGGCTGGATGACTTCGGCACCGGGTTCTCCGGGCTCAGCCACCTGCGCCAGGTGCCGGTGGACGGGGTGAAGATCGACAAGAGCTTCGTCGCCGACATGCAGCGCGATCCGGACGACCTGGCCCTGACCACGGCCATCATCGCGATGGCGCATGCCCTGGGCATCACCGTGGTGGCCGAAGGCATCGAACAGGAAGTCCAGTTCGACCTCCTCGCCCAGCGCGGCTGCGACCTTGCCCAGGGCTACTGGCTCAGCCACCCGGTCAGCGCGACCGACGTGGTGAACATGATCGAATCGGGGCGCTGAGCCCCGTTACACGGGGCGTTTGCTCGAATCCCCGGAAATCTCCCGCACCAGCTTCGGCACCAGGTAGCCCGAAAGCCGGGCGGTAAGCTGGGCATGCAGGGACTTGGCGGTGGCGTCGTCCACTTCGAAGTGGGCCACGCCCTGCACCCGGTCCACCTGGTACAGGTAGTACGGCAGCACCCCGCCGGCGAAGCTGCGCTCGCTCAGGTCCTGCAGGGCCTGCAGGCTGTCGTTCACCCCGCGCAGCAGGACTGCCTGGTTGAGCAGGGTGCAGCCGGCATCGCGCAGGCGGGCCATGGCCGCGTCCACGCTGGCATCGAATTCATTGGCATGGTTGGCGTGGATCACGAACGCCACCGGCCAGGGCAGGCTGGCGATCCACTGCACCAGGTCGGCGTCGACCCGCTCCGGCAGCACCACCGGCAGCCGGCTGTGGATGCGCAGGCGGCGCAGGTGCGGGATCTGCTTCAGCGCGTCGGTCAGCTCAACCAGCTTGTGGGTGGCCAGCGACAGCGGATCACCGCCGGACAGGATCACCTCGTCGATGCCCGGGTCCTGCGCGATCGCCTCCACGGCCTCGCGCCAGCCCTCGCGGGCCGCGTTCTCGGTGCCATAGTCGAAGTGCCGGCGGAAGCAGTAGCGGCAGTTGATCGCGCAGCTGCCGGTGGTCACCAGCAGGGCACGGCCGTGGTACTTCTGGATGACCCCGGTGGCCTTGCGGGCCAGCCCGTCACCGACCGCGTCCAGGGTGAAACCGGGGGCCAGCTGCAGCTCATCGGTGATCGGCAGCACCTGCCGCAGCAGCGGATCGGTGGGGTCGCCATGGCGCATGCGCGCGATGAAGCCCTGCGGCACCCGCAGCGCGAACTGGGCCAGCGCCGCGTCCGAGACCGGCAGCCCGGCTGCATCCAGCCCCAGCTGCGCCAGCAGCACCCGCGGGTCGCGGACCGCGTCACGCCACAGCTGCTGCCAGCGGACGGGAGGGGGCAGGGGCGTGGCGGAGAGCTGCATGAAAGGGGGGCCTTGCGGTTATCATAGGGGGCAGAACAACGTGACTTCCCGCCGGTACCGGTGGGGCTTTCCATTCTATCCGGCTCGCCGCGCCTGCGCGGCGTTTGCCCATTCAGGAGTTACCGCATGGCCACTGTTGGCATGAACGACGTCAAGAACGGGATGAAGATCCTGGTCAACAATGAACCAGCCGTCATCACGGACACCGAATACGTCAAGCCGGGCAAGGGCCAGGCCTTCACCCGCGTCAAGTACCGCTTCATCCGTTCCGGCCGCGTGGTCGAACTGACCATGAAGGCCACCGACGACCTGGAAGTGGCTGACGTCGTCGATACCGACATGAACTTCATGTACAGCGACGGCGAGTACTGGCACTTCATGGACCCGGAATCGTTCGAACAGGTCCAGGCCGACAAGGCCGGCATGGGCGGCGCGGAAAAGTGGCTGAAGGGCGAGGAAGCCTGCATCGTGACCCTGTTCAACGGTGCCCCGATCTTCGTGCAGCCGCCGAACTTCGTCGAGCTGAAAATCACCGAAACCGACCCGGGCGTCCGTGGCGATACCTCCGGCGGTGGCGGCAAGCCGGCCACCCTGGAAACCGGTGCCGTGGTGCGCGTGCCGCTGTTCGTCAACCAGGACGAAATCATCAAGGTCGACACCCGTTCGGGCGAATACTCCGCACGCGTGAAGTAATTCGACCGTAAGGTCGAATTACCGGTAGCGCCGGCCGTTGGCCGGCCCTCACGATGCATCCAACGTTCATGAGGGCCGGCCAACGGCCGGCGCTACCGCACCTCAATTCCCAATCGAGACCGCGAGACCGCATGACCGACACCTCCCGCATCCCCGAAGCCTGCGACCTGCTGATCGAAGCGGGTTACGTCGTTCCGATCGAACCGCATGCGGTGGTGCTGGAAGACCATGCCGTGGCTGTGCGTGGCAGTGAGATCGTGGCGATCCTGCCGCGCGCCGAAGCCCGCGCCCGCTTCGCCCCGAAGCAGACGGTGTCGCGCCCCGACGCGGCACTGATGCCGGGACTGGTCAACGCGCATACCCACAACCCGATGACCCTGCTCCGCGGTGTCGCCGACGACCTGCCGCTGATGGTGTGGCTGCAGCAGCACATCTGGCCGGTGGAAGCGGCGGTGATCGGGCCGGAGTTCGTCGCCGACGGCACCACCCTGGCGATTGCCGAAATGCTGCGCGGGGGCACCACCTGCGCCAACGAAAACTACTTCTTCGCCGACGTGCAGGCGGCCGTGTACAAGCAGCACGGCTTCCGTGCGCTGGTGGGTGCGGTGGTGATCGATTTCCCCACCGCCTGGGCCAAAACCGACGATGAGTACTTCGCCAAGGCCGGTGACCTGCACGACCAGTGGCGCGGCGATCCGCTGATCGGCACCTCGTTCGCGCCGCACGCGCCGTACACGGTGAGCGACGCCAACTTCGAACGCGTGCGCATGCTGTCCGACCAGCTGGATATGCAGGTGCACCTGCACACCCATGAAACCGCGCAGGAAATCAGCGATTCGATCAAGCTGCATGGGCAGCGCCCGCTGGCGCGCCTGGACCGCCTGGGTCTGGTCAACGACCGCCTGATCGCGGTGCATATGACCCAGCTGACCGAGGCGGAAATCCACCTGTGCGCCGAGCGTGGGGTCAGCGTGGTGCACTGCCCGGAATCGAACCTGAAACTGGCCTCGGGCTTCTGCCCGGCCTGTGCGCTGCAGCGTGCGGGGGTCAACCTGGCAATCGGCACCGACGGCTGCGCCAGCAACAACGACCTGGACATGTTCAGCGAGAACCGCACCGCGGCCATCCTCGCCAAGGCGGTGGCCAACGACGCCACCGCGCTGGACGCAGCGACCACGCTGCGTGCGGCCACCCTGGGCGGCGCACGCGCGCTGGGCTTCGGTGACCGCATCGGTTCCATCGAGGTCGGCAAGCAGGCCGACCTGGTCTGCGTGGACCTGTCGGCGCTGGAAACCCAACCGTTGCATCACGTGCTGTCGCAGCTGGTGTATGCCGCCGGCCGCCACCAGGTCAGCGATGTCTGGATTGCCGGGCAGCCCAAGCTGGTGCAGCGCGAGCTGGTCGGCATGGACACCGCCGCCCTGGTCGCCAATGCGCGGCAGTGGCGCGACCGTATTCGACACATTCGTGTGTGATCGTGCAGCACGGATTCAAGAAGGTAACCCCATGAACAGCCCCCACACCTCCACCAATTTCGATCAGGCCGAGCTGGACAAGTTCGCCGCGCTGGCCAATCGCTGGTGGGACGCCGACGGTCCGCAGAAGCCGCTGCACGCGCTGAACCCGGTGCGCCTGAAGTATGTTGCCGACCGCGCCCCGCTGCGCGGTGCACGCGTGCTCGACATCGGTTGCGGTGGCGGCCTGCTCAGCGAGGCGCTGGCCCAGGCCGGCGCGGACGTGACCGCCATCGACCTGGCCCCGGAGCTGGTCAAGGTGGCCCGCCTGCACGGGCTGGAGTCCGGCGTGAAGGTCGACTACCGCGTCCAGGCAGCCGAAGATCTGGCGGCCGAACAGCCCGGCAGCTTCGACGTGGTGACCTGCATGGAGATGCTGGAGCACGTGCCAGACCCGGGCGCGATCATCGCGGCCTGCCACCGCCTGCTCAAGCCCGGCGGCCAGCTGTTCCTGTCCACCATCAACCGCACCCCGGCGGCGTTCGCAGTGGCCATCGTCGGCGCGGAGTACGTGGCGCGGCTGCTGCCCAAGGGCACGCATCACTACCAGGAGTTCATCAAGCCGGCCGAGCTGGGCAAGTGGCTGCGCGAGGCGGACTTCAACCTGCGCGATGTCAGTGGCATGGCCTATGAGCCGTGGCGCAACCGCGCGCGTCTGAGCGAGCGCACCGACATCAACTACCTCGCCCATGCGGTGAAGCCGGAAGACAGCGCCGGTGTCTGAACTGATGGCTTCCACGGGCGGCTTCCCGCCGGCCGTGCTGTTCGACCTGGATGGCACGTTGCTGGACAGCGCGCCGGACATGCTGGCCACCGCCAATGCGATGCTGGCCGCGCGGGGCAGGGGCCCGATCACGCTGGACGTGTTGCGCCCGGTGGTGTCCAAGGGATCGCGTGCGATGGTGGCGGTGGCGTTTCCCGAACTGGACCCGGCCGCGCGCGATGCGCTCATTCCCGAGTTCCTGCAGCGCTATGAAGCGCTGATCGGACAGCACGCGGTGTTGTTCGACGGCGTGGCCGGCATGCTGGACGCGCTGGACGCGGCCGGCACCGCGTGGGGCATCGTCACCAACAAGCCCGAATACCTGGCACAGCTGATCGTGCCGCAGCTCGGCTGGCAGCAGCGCTGCCGCGTGCTGATCGGGGGCGACACCCTCAGCGAACGCAAGCCGCATCCGCTGCCGCTGCTGGAAGCCGCGCGACGCATGCAGATCGAGCCGGCCACCTGCGTATACGTGGGCGACGACGAGCGCGACATCCAGGCTGCCCTCGCCGCGGGCATGCCCTCCGTTGCCGCCCTGTGGGGCTACCGCCTGGCCGACGACAGCCCGCTGGCGTGGGGTGCCGACGTGATGGTCGAGGAGCCCGCGCAGCTGCAGACTCCCTGCGCATGGCCGAGTGCCTCGGCACCGTAATCCTGGGGTGGCGGTACCGGAATCCTCTCCGGAAACCACCGGTAGCGCCGGCCGTTGGCCGGCCATCATGAACCCCCGACACCCCGTATCATTCAAGCTCCAGGATCTCCCCATCCCATGACCACCTCCAGCGCCCTCGACAGCTTCCTCGACAAATGGCGTACCCGCTGGCCGGAATGGTCCGTGGCCGAACCGTTCATCGCCGAATCCCAGCGCACCCTCGTGGTGGCCTGGTTCGCGTTGCTGCAGGAATTCGACGACATCTTCAACACCGCCGGCGACCCCATCCCGGCCGACGCCAAGCTGGCGTGGTGGGGGGAAGAGCTGCGCAGCTGGTCCAACCAGCGCTCGCGCCATCCGTTGGGCCGCCTGCTGGAGCCGGTGCGTGCGCCGTGGGCAGAGCTGGCGCAGACGCTGCCGGACCTGGTGGAAGCCCGCGCGGTGCCGGTGGACGCCGCGCAGGCACAGCGTGCCCTGCAGGCCTACGGCAGCGCCGTGGCGGCGGTGGAGGCGGTGATGTTCAGCGCGCCCGCCCGCGGCGACGTTGCCACTCCGATCGTGCTGCAGGCCCTGTCCCAGCGTCTGCAGGAGGCCGGCGTCGGTGCCGTACCGCGCGCGCTGCTCGCGCAGGATGACGGCAATGCGCCACAGCGCTATGCCGCGCATCTGTTAGCTCAGTGGCCGTCACGTGTGGCCGGGCCGCGCCCGCGCCGCATGTACGCCTCGCTGGCCCGCACGCGGCTGCAGGCTGTCGCCGAAGGCCGCGTTCTACAGGCCACGCCATTGCGTACGTTGCTGCGCACGTGGTGGGCCGGGCGCGGCTGACAGCCCGCTCGCGCGCGGTGCAACGGAACCCGTGACGCGCGGGATGAGATGACCGGGATTGCCGGAATGACCTGGATGACCGGAATGACCGGAATGACCGGAATGACCGGAATGACCGGAATTGCCGGGATTGCCGGAATGACCGGAATGACCGGAATGACCGGAATGACCGGAATGACCGGAATTGCCGGAATTGCCGGAACTGCCGGAACTGCCGGAACTGCCGGAATGACCGGAATGACCGGGATGCATGGGGTCGGTAGGGTCGGTCGTCAGACGACTGCCGATAGGGGGTCTGCGTTCGGTAACGCATGACCCGAAACGAACGCCGTTTTCGCCGAAAGTCCATGCGTCAAAGGACCGATCACCGTTATCGGCAGTCGTCTGACGACCGACCCTACCGATCAACCCCACCGATCAACCCCACCGATCAACCCCATCAGCCCCCGACATCACCGCCCAGGTGCCGCGCCGTCCGTCAGCATCATTTCCCGCGCTCCAACACCAGCAGCGGGTCAATCCGGGTATCAAACCAGTTCATGCCCCAATGCAGGTGTGGCCCGGTTGCACGCCCGGTGGCCCCCACCGCGGCAATCACCTGACCCTGTTCCACCCGGTCGCCCACCTTCACGTCGATCCGCGACAGGTGCAGGAAGTTGGAACTGATGCCGAACCCATGATCCAGCAGCAACGTGCCGCCGGTCAGATACAGATCCGGCCCCGCGAACGTCACCACACCCGCCGCGGGTGCCTTCACCGGCGTACCGGTCGGCACCGCGATATCCATCCCCGAATGACCTGCACCCGGTTGGCCGTTGTACACCCGTGCATTGCCGAAGCGCCCACTGATCCGCCCCTGCACCGGCCAGATGAAGGCCTGGGCGAAGTCGGCACGGTTGTCGTCGCGTGCGCGCGCCGCGGTGACCTGGGCCTGCTCACGCTTGATCCGTTCGGCAATTGCCGGGGGCGGGTTCACGGTTTTCGGCGGCACGCCGTTCACCCGTTCCACCGGCCAGTCACGCGGGGTCACCGCGATGCTGGCGGTTTCCGCACTGCCGTCCGGCCGCAGCACCTGCACCTGCAGCGGTCCCTTCTCGTCGCGACCAATGCCAAACACCACGCTGCCATAGCCGCTTACCCGCAGGGTACGGCCGGCGTAGGTCACCGTGCTGCCCGGCGGTACCTTGCCGATCACCATCGCGCCCTGCGAAGCGCTGGCCGGGAACACCACACGGGTGTCGGCCTGGGCCAGGGCAGGGGCGGGCAGCAGCGCGGTCGCCGCCAGCGGGGCCAGGGCCAGCAGGCCCAGGCCCATCATCCACGCCCGCATCAGCGGTCGTAGCTCAGGCGCTGGCCGTTCGGTGCTCCCACCAGGGCAGTGCCGTCCCAGGCCAGCTCGCCGTTGACCCAGGTCGAGGCAATGCGCGAGCGGAAGGTCATGCCTTCAAACGGCGACCAGCCGCACTTGGACAGAATGTCCTCGCGCTTGACCGTGAACGGCACGTCTTCCACCAGCACCAGGTCGGCGAAGTAACCTTCGCGCAGGTAGCCGCGCTGGCTCACGTCGAACAGCTGGGCCGGGGCATGGGCGAACTTCTGCACCACCTGTTCGATGCTCAGCTTGCCTTCGTGCACCAGTTCCAATGCCGCCACCAGCGCGTACTGCACCAGCGGCAGCCCCGACGGTGCCTGGGCGTAAGGCTTCTGCTTCTCTTCCCAGGTGTGCGGGGCGTGGTCGGTGGCCAGTACGTCGATCACGTTGTCGGCCATGGCCTGGGTCAGGGCTTCGCGGTCACTCACTTCCTTGATCGCCGGGTTGCACTTGATCAGGTTGCCCAGGCGGGCGTAATCCGTGCGGTCAAAGCGCAGGAAGTGGATGCAGGTTTCGGCGGTGATCTGCTTGCGGCTGCCATCGGCGCGGATCAGCGGGCCCTTTTCGAACAGGGCCAGTTCGTCGGCGGTGGAAATGTGCAGCACGTGCAGGCGGGTGCCATGCTTCCTGGCCAGCGATACCGCCAGCTGCGACGACTTCAGGCAGGCCTCGCGCGAACGGATGTCCGGATGCTGTTCGGCGCTGAGGGTATCGCCATACTTCTCGGCGTACTCCTTGGCCTTGGCATCGATCATCGGCGTGTCTTCGCAGTGGGTGATGATCGGCGTGGGCGCGTCGCGGAAGATCGCATCCAGCGTTTCCGGGTTGTCGACCAGCATGTTGCCGGTGGACGCGCCCATGAACACCTTGATGCCCGGCGCGGTCTTGGGGTCGAGAATCTGGATGTCGGCCAGATTGTCGTTGCTGGCCCCCATGTAGAAGCCGTAATTGGCACGCGCACGACCGGCGGCGGCGTCGTACTTGGCCTGCAGCGCGGCGGCGTTCAGGGTGGGCGGGTTGGTGTTGGGCATGTCCATGAAACTGGTCAGCCCGCCGGCCACGGCCGCGGCCGATTCGGTGGCGATGTCGCCCTTGTGGGTCAGGCCCGGTTCGCGGAAATGCACCTGGTCATCGATCATGCCGGGCAGCAGCCAACGCCCGCCTGCATCGACCACGGTTTCGCCGGGGCGTGCCTCCAGGCCGGTTCCGATCTGCGCGATGCGGCCATTCTCGATGCGCAGGTCACCTTCGGTGATGGTGCCTTCATTGACCAGACGGGCATTGACGATGAGCGTGGAGGACATTTCAGTGGTTTCCTGGGCAGCGACAGGCGGCGCGATCGGCGCGCGGTGGCACCTCGTCGATACCGCCGGGATGGAAGGGATGGCAACGCCCCAGGCGCCTGGCGGCCAGCCAGCTACCGCGCGCGGGGCCATGAACGGCAATCGCCTGCATGGCGTATTCAGAACAGCTGGGCATGAAGCGACAGCGCGGTCCCAGCAGCGGGCTGATGAAGCGCTTGTAGAAGCGGAGCAGGGCGATGAGCAGGCGTGAGATCACCTGCCCATCTTAGAGCAGTTGGCATGAAGGCCGCATTTGTCGCAGGATGGGCTGTTGGTCCGCTGCGCACCGGGTGTGCGCCGGACCGCCCCGGTGCCGTGGGTGCCGGGTCAGGTACCGAACTGCGCACGTCGGTCCACCCCATCCGGGGCCCGATGTCACCGCAGGCGGCTCCGCGCATGAACGGAGTCCGTCACGTGGTTGCTGCTGCGGGTCGGGTAGGCTATAAAGGCCCGCTTTCCCGGGCCCCGGGGGAAACCAAGGAAGAGCGTTTCGTGGCTGCTAAAAAAACTGCAAAGAAGGCCGTCCAGGCCGCCAAGAAAACCGCCAAGCCTGTAGCAAAAAAGGCGGCCAAGTCCGTTGCCAAGAAGCCGGCGACCAAACCGGTCGTGGCCAAGAAGGCGGCTGTAAAGCCGGCCGCGAAGGCTCCGGCCAAGAAGGTCGCTGCGCCGGCCAAGGCCGCCCCGAAGAAGGCGGCTCCGGCGAAAAAGCCGGCGGCCAAGCCGGCAGTGGCGAAGAAGGCCGCTGCCAAGCCGGTGGCCAAGACCCCTGCGAAGAAGGTCGCCGCTCCGGTCAAGACCGCAAAAGTACCCGCAAAGCCGGCGGCCAAGCCCGCGCCGGCCAAGCCGGCCGCTGCCAAGCCGGCACCGGTCAAGGCTGCCAGCAAGCCCGTGGCAGCCAAGCCGGCCGCAAAGCCGGCTGCAGCACCCGTAGTGAAGTCCGCACCGAAGTCGGCTCCGCCGGCTCCGGCCAAGTCTGTCCCGGCCAAGGCCGCGGCCAAGCCTGCTCCTGCCCCGGCCGCTGCGCCGAAGGCGGCAGCGGCGACCTCCGCTCCGAAGGCCCCGCAAAACAAGAATCCCGTGCCCGTTTCGAAATCGCCTGCAAAAACCCCCGCCAAGCCCGAGACCACTGCCAAGCCTGTCGTGCAGCGTCCTGTCGGCAAGGTCGCCGTGGCCGTCGCCGCACGCTCGTCCGCCCCGGCCCCGCGCACCAAGGTCAAGGTCGTGGAGTTCAAGACCGACGAGGCCACCGGCCGTCCGATCCTGCCCGCCGGCTACAAGCCGACGGCAGACGAGGAGTACATGAGCACGCTGCAGCTGGAGTATTTCCGCCAGCGTCTGCAGCAGTGGCGCGCCGAGCTGGTCGAAGAGTCCAAGCAGACCATCGAGAACCTCAAGGAAGAAGTCCGCGACATCGGCGACGAAGCCGAACGCGCCACCCGCGAGACGGAAAACTCGCTCGAGCTGCGTACCCGCGACCGCTACCGCAAGTTGATCGGCAAGATCGAAAGCACCCTGAAGCGTCTGGAAGCCGGCGACTACGGCTACTGCGTCGACACCGGTGAAGAAATCGGCCTGGACCGCCTCGAAGCGCGTCTGACCGCCGAACGCACCATCGACGCCCAGGAGCGTTGGGAGCACATGCAGAAGCAGCAGGGCGACTGATCGCTTCCTGTCGCTGATTGCGCGAAAACCCGGCTCCGGCCGGGTTTTTTGTTGCTGGTGGATTTGTGCGAACAACCGGTGGCCATCGGTTTGCGTGCTTGGGCGTGCCGGGGTGGGTTTGCGGGACCCTAGAAAACATGGATGTTTTCTACGAGCCCCCATGGGTGAAGGCG